>NZ_AGTS01000101.1 GCF_000238595.1 Acidovorax sp. NO-1
CGATTTTCTCGACCGTCTCCTGCAAGGAAGCCAGCAGCGCCGTGGTGCGCTGTTCGAAGGCCTGCGATGCGGTCTGCAGCGACTGGTCAAGCTGCACCGCAGCGCCCTCCAGCGCGTGACACACGCCGCGCTGCTGCTGCGCCGTTTGTTCGCCCATCTGCTGCCATTTCTCCGCCAGTCGGCTGGCCATGCCCTCCATGGACTGGCTCCAACCTGCAAGGCGCTGCTGGTCCGCCGCCAGTTGGGCCGCCTGTGATTGGGCCACTGTCTCTTGCAATGTGATCACCAGCGCGGTGGTGCGCTGCTCCAGCATCTGGGTGATGGACTGCAGCGCGCTGCCCAACTGCACCGCCTGCTGGTCCTGCGTCTGCGTGTGGCGGTGCAAGGCCTCCGTCCAGGTGTCGGCCACCTGGCGGGCCGTGCCTTCCCATTGGGCCGTGAGGGCATGCATCTGCACACCGGTAGCCTCGCGCAGCCGCTGGTGCGAGCGCTCGGCCTCTTGCGCCAGCGTTGCCATGGCCTGCTCCACCACCGGGCGGATCGTCTCACCCGCCATGCGGGCGCTGGCGCCCAGACTGTCGTGCAGGGATGCGCCCACGGTGGTGGCGAGCTGGGTGTAGGCCGCGGCCGCTTCGCGATGAAACACCTGCTGCTGGTCTTGCAATTGGCCGTTTAACTGCTCGTGGCGGCGCTCCAGCCCTTCCATCAGGCCGTGCAGGCGCTCCGCAATCAGCGGCATGGCCTGCGCCTGGGCCTTCAGGGCCTCGAACATTTCCTGGCGCCGGTGGGCCGCCGAGAAGGGGCGCAGCTCGCTGGCGATGCGGGCATCGAGCGTGCGCAACGCTGCCAGCCGCTCGCGGCGGCACAAGGCGGACATCAGCCCCAGCATGGCCGACGCAGCCACCCCGGCCACCGAAGTGCCAAACGACAGACCCAGCCCCTTAATGGGCGCGGCCAGCGCCGCCCGGATCGACTCCAGGCTGGACGAGGCTTCCAATGCGAACACCGCACCCTTGAACGTGACCACCATGCCGAGAAAGGTACCCAACATGCCGAGCATGACCAAGAGCCCCACCAGGTAGGGCGCCAGCGCAGGGCCCGGCAGCGGCACACGCTCCCCGTCAATCCGCTGTCGTACCGGGTTGCGCAGGGACGGATGCAGGCGCTCAAGCCAGCCGCCCAGGTTCTCCAGGGACTGCTGCCCCAGCCCGGCCAGAGCTGCCGATAGCGACGAGGTCGCGGCCCGGAATTGCATCAGTTCAAAGGCGCCCAGTACATAGACGGCGGCGATCACCACCGTCATGGTGAGCGCCAGCGGGCTGGAACCGGCAAAGCCCCAGCCCACCCAGCCCACCACGGCCAGGCCTGTGGCAAAGATGGCAGCCATCACACTCTTGTTCATTCGATCATTCCTGTTTCCGGTTCCGGGGTCTTCCTGGTTTTGGGGGCGCTGTGCGTGGAGCAGGGGGCGTCGTTCTGTGCCGCTTCCAGCAAGCCCGCAAGGGGTTCGAGCCGCACCTGCAGCTCGGCCAGCAGCAGCGCCTGCAGGTCGCGCTCAAAGGCATGCAGCCAGCCCCCCGGCAGCGACCACCGGTGCGGATCGTCGTCCCGCCCTGCGGCCTTCAGATGCTGCTCATGGGCCGTGCGCAGCTGCGCCATCCGCCGCTCCAGATGGCCGGGTAATGAGGCCCAAAGCCTTTGCTCGCGTGCGCCCAGCATCTGCTGCAACACGGCATCCAGAGCCGCGAGCCTGCGCAAGCCCGGCGGCCCCACCGACAAACCTTGGCGCAGTTGCAGCCGCAGGGCGGCCACCCGCGCGTCCAGCTGCTTGTGCAGTGCCAGATACCGCGCCACGTGGACGGCAAACTCTGCTGCGGCCTGGGGGTCCGGCTGGTCGGGCGAGGTGTTGTCGGCCCGCTGCCGCCCCGGTTTGACGGGGGCCGGCGGGACGGTGACAAGCTCGACCAGCTCCGCCCTGGTGGACTGGAAAGCCGCCTGCAGCGCGCGCGAGTCCACAGGGTGCTGCTTGTGGGGAATCGCCGGGGAATCCGTGGACTCCAGGGCGTGCAGCGCACGGCTCAGCGCGACGGCATCCACGGTGCTGAGCCATTGGCTCAGCTGCTCGGCCACGTCCGGGCGCGGCTGCACGCCCTGGGCATGCGCCCATTGCTTTAGCAGGAGAACGAGTCTTGAGCTGTTGAGTTTGTGGTGCTGGTACATCGGTGGGGGCCGGTCAGGGCGCCTGCAGCAGCCAGAGGGTGCAGGCGCCTTGGGGAGGAGGTCCCCGCAATCGGCAAAGCCTGCTATTTTCGCAGGAACGCTGGCGCCCCAGCCCCCGGGTGCCCTGGGTTGCAGGTGTTACATCTGTCTCTGGGGGCCCCTGCCCATCGCGCGCGCGGGGCAAATCACGCTGCCGATTGGTGTTTTGTTGACCACGGACAAGTTCTGACGGCCGCCCGGGAGGTCCAATCGCCCTCACGCTGCGCCGCCTGCGCATGCCGTGGGATCCCCTATTTACCTGCAATTCGCCATGTCCAACCCTTCCGCACCCCTTGGCGCGCCCATGGCGAAGACACCCGCCCGGGAAGCTGCCCCCGTTGCCGTGCCCCACACGCTTACAGAAGACGCGGTCGCCATCTTCACCGGCGTGCTGCTGATTTCCGTGGGGGTGGCATTTTTTACCAGCGCGGGGCTTCTGACCGGGGGCACAGCGGGCCTTGCGTTTCTGCTGCACTACGCCACAGGCATCGGCTTCGGCAAGATCTTCTTTGTGCTGAACCTGCCGTTTTACTGGCTGGCATTGCGCAAGCTCGGGCGCGCATTCACCGTGAAGACCTTTGCTGCCGTCCTGCTGCTTTCGCTGCTGTCAGAGATGCAGGCACAGTTTCTGCAGTTTGCGCAGCTGCAACCGCTTTACGCCGCCATTGCGGGGGGACTGATCACCGGGACAGGTTTTCTGGTGCTGTTCCGGCACCGCTGCAGCCTCGGCGGCGTGGGCATCGCGGCGCTGTACCTGCAGGACCGCTACGGATGGCGCGCCGGCAAGGTGCAGATGGCGGTGGACTGCTGTATCGTGCTACTGGCCCTCTGGACAGTCGACCCCCTGCGGGTCGCGTGGTCCATCGCCGGTGCAGTGGCCCTGAACCTGGTCCTCGCCATGAACCACCGGCCCGGGCGCTACATGGCGGTGTAGTGCGCAGATAGCGCCCCATTTCCCTTCAGTAACGTCGGAACGGGTGGGAACCAACTGGTCAGCCGTCGTATCATCTCTCGCATGCGTCGCGGCTTTTTCATGTTCCTGATGTTGGTGCTGGTCCTCAGAGGACTCACCGGCATGGCCATGGCCGCAGGGGTTGTACCCCCGTTGGTGCCCGCGGGTTCTCATCTCCAGGAGCTAGCCCATCACCATGGCTCGGTGGAGGCTCAGGACACCTCCAGTCATCACGCCGGCGTCTTCGTTGGTCACGTCACTCTCGCGTCTGACGCTGCCGAGCCCTGCGCAAGCGGTTCGGAGGGCTGCGGCCTGCATGCGGACCATGCAGGCACCTGCTCCGCCTGCGAGATTTGCCACTCGGCCATGCTTGCCCCATCAGCGCCTTCGCGCGTACCCCCTGTCCCCCTGGACCCAATGCCCCCACAGGGCGCGACCACCTTTCACAGCGCGCCCGCTGCGCCGGACATCAAACCGCCCATCGCCTGATCTCCCACGCCCGAAGTGCGTCTGCCAACGCCTGAAACCCACCCGACGAGGTGCCATCAGCGGCAGCGCAACATGCCGCTGCCCGACAACACCTTCCCCATGATGACCGGCACCGGACAGTTCGGCCCGGTGGAGATGGGCGGCATGTTCACCACGTTCAAGGTACGGGCCGACCAGCCAGCGGGCGACTACCGCGACCCGGGCGACTTCAAGCACCCTGCAGGCACCGTGGCTTACGAATGGCAGGGCACCCCCGCCAGCACTCCACGCCCTGCGCGCACCGACGCCCCTGGCACGGCACCCGGCGCTGCCAACGCACGCAAGCCCCCCACCAGCGGCCACCAGCACTAACCTTTCCCATCAGGACACACCATGAACACTATTAAATTGATAGCTGCTTGCGCTTTATGTATAAGCGCCAGCACCTCTTTTGGCCATGAAAATGCCCATCACACTCCGTCGAACAGCCCGGTGGTCAAGGAGCAAAAGGACTGGGGCATCGCGGGCGACGCCAAGGCTGTGCGCCGCACCATCACCCTGCGCATGACCGACGACATGCGCTTTGCGCCGAACCACATCGAAGTGCGCGAGGGCGACACCGTGCGGCTGCGCGCCGAGAACCGCGGCAAGGTGCTGCACGAGATCGTGATCGGCACCAAGGCCGAGCTGGACGCCCACGCCGAAATGATGAAAAAGCACCCCGGCATGGAACACGACGAGCCCTACATGGCCCACGTGGCGGCGGGCAAGACCGGCGATATCGTGTGGCACTTCAACCGCGCCGGGAGCTTTGACTTTGCCTGCCTGATCGCCGGCCACTACCAGGCTGGCATGACCGGCACCATCACCGTGCTGCCCCGCACCAAGTAACGCCAGGAGAAACCATGACCACCGTACACCAACATCGCCGCGCATCCGCCGCAGCCAGCCCTGCACGCCGCCAATGGCTCGCCACGGCACTACCCTTGCTGGCTGCGGGCGCGGCCATCACCCTGCTGCCCGGCGCGTCCCGCGCAACACCCAAAACGCCCACACCGCTGGAAGTGTGGAAAGACCCCAACTGCGGCTGCTGCCAGGACTGGGTGGACCACATGCAGGCCAACGGCTTTGCCGTGAAGGTGCACGAAACCGGCAACAACGCCGTGCGTGCCCGCCTGGGTCTGCCGCAAAAGCTCGGCTCGTGCCACACCGCCCTCGTTGGCGGCTATGTGGTGGAAGGCCATGTGCCTGCCAGTGACGTGCGCGCCCTTCTGCAGCAAAAACCCAAAGCCCTGGGCCTTGCGGTGCCCGGCATGCCCGTGGGCTCGCCCGGCATGGACGGCGCGGTGTACGGCAACCGCCGCGACCCCTACGATGTGCTGCTGGTCGCCCGCGACGGCACCACCCGCGTTTTCAACAGCTACAACCCAAAGGCCCCGTCATGAAACCACTCGCCCACTCCACCGCTGCCCTGTTACTGGCCTGCGCGCTGGGTCCGGCCCTGGCGCAGGCCCCCGCCCCGGCGGACGGCCATGACAGCCACCACCCTGCTGCCGCTCCGGCCGCACAGGGAGCCACTGACAATCCATCGGCGGACCAGAGCGAGCTGAGCGAAGGCGAAATCACGCGCTGGGACCCGCGCACGCTCAAGGTCACGCTGCGCCACGGCGAAATCAAGAACCTGGAGATGCCGCCCATGACCATGGTGTTCCGCGTGGCGGATGCGGGTGTGCTGGGGGAACTGAAGCCGGGCGACAAGGTGCGCTTTCAGGCCGAAAAAAGGCCCCCGGGCACCTATCACGTCACGCACATCGAGAAAGCGCCCTGAACACCGACCCACCCGTCTGACGCCAAGTCGGCGCACCATAATCGACGGCCATGAGCTCCCCACACATTCTCACTGGCAGCGCCGGCAGCATCACCCGCGTGGCCGGGATCGAGGTAGGCCACTTCACCGACACGCGCCGCCCCACGGGCTGCACCGTTGTCATGGCGCGCGAAGGTGCCGTGGGCGGCGTGGATGTCCGCGGCGCAGCGCCCGGAACGCGCGAGACAGATCTGCTCGACCCGTGCAACCTGGTCGAAAAGGTGCACGCCATCGTGCTGGCCGGCGGCAGCGCCTGGGGGCTGGAGGCCGCCACCGGCGCCGTGCGCTGGCTGGAAGAGCGCGGCGTGGGCTTTGACGTATCCGTGGGCCGCCTGCCCATCGTGCCCGCCGCGGTGCTGTTTGACCTGCTGGTGGGCGACATGCGCATCCGCCCCGATGCCGCTGCCGGCTATGCCGCCTGCGATGCCGCATCTGCGACAGATCCTGCAGAAGGCAACGTGGGCGCAGGAACAGGCGCCGCCGTAGGCAAGATCTTTGGAATGCAGCGCGCCATGAAAGGCGGCATCGGCACCGCATCGGTGACGGTAGAGGGAGTCACGGTGGGCGCCCTCATCGCCTGCAATGCTCTGGGAGATGTGGTGGACCCCGACACTGCCCAGGTGATCGCCGGTGCGCGCACCGATGACGGCCTGCGGCTGCGCGACACCCGCCGCGCCTTGCTGCGGGGCGAGGCCCCTCAACCACTCCTGGCCGGCACCAACACCACCATCGGGGGTGGTGGCCACGGATGCTGTGATCACCAAGGTGCAGGCCCACCGGCTGGCGGTATCTGCCCACGACGGCCTGGCGCGCAGCATCAACCCGGTGCACACCATGTCCGACGGCGACACGCTTTTCAGCCTGGGAACCGGCCGGGCCGGCAAGAGCGTGGGGATGATGGTCTTGGCCACGATGGCCGCCGAGGCCACGGCCATCGCCACGGCGCGCGCTGTGCGGGCGGCCCGCTCGATCACGACCGCAGAGGGTCTGCATCTGCCCTGGGCCGGGGAGCTCGGCTGAAGCAGCACGTCCCTCGAAACCCGTCGCCCAAGGGGCATAAAAATAAAAGCCACCCGCTGGGGTGGCTTGAGAGATGATTTGCAGGCAGGTGCCTGCAGCAAGTTTTTTTGGAAACGTCTGAAGCTGGTTTCTTCGGACAAAAACTTGGTAGGCGCGATTGGACTCGAACCAACGACCCCCACCATGTCAAGGTGGTGCTCTAACCAGCTGAGCTACGCGCCTGTCGTTGTTTAGACCACGATTATAGCCATAAAAAACGGGCCCTCAGCGCAGCGCTCGACAAATCGCTCGAGGCACCGTTGCGAAGACTCCTCGCGCCCCAGCCACCGATCAGCGCCTGCGCGCCGAGCGCACTCCCTGCACCCCGGCCACGATGCCCAGCACCTTGTTCAACCGGCCCGAATCCGACACCTCCACGGTGAAGGTCATCCATGCGGTGCCTTTAACAGACTGCGTCTGCACGCCGATCACGTTGGTCTTCTCGCGGGCAAAAACTTCCGAAATATCGCGCAGCAGACCCTGGCGGTCTGCAGCCTCCACCGCCACATCCACGGGGTAGACGGCAGCAAGGGCGGAGGCCTTCGGGGCGCCCCACTCCACGTCGATCACGCGCTCTGCGTTGCGGGCCGCCATCTGGCGGAAGTTGCTGCAATCCGCCCGGTGCACGCTCACGCCCTTGCCGCGCGTGACGAATCCGCGGATCACGTCCGGCGGCGCAGGCTTGCAGCACTTGGCCAGCTGCGTCATCAGCGAGTCGATACCCACCACCAGCACGCCCCCCTTGGGCGACGATTCGTTGGTGCGCGTCTTTTTCAGCAGCAGGAAATCATCGGGCGGCACCACCGGCTCGGGCGGGCGCAGTACGGTTTCGATGTTGCGCAGCGAAAACTCGTCCTTGCCCACCACTTCAAACAGGCCGTCGGCCGACTTGAACCCCAGCTGCACCGCCAGGTCTTCCAGCTTGATGGCAGTTTTGCCTTCGCGCTGCAGCAGTTTCTCGACCGCCTCGCGCCCCCGAGCCACCGTCTCGTGCGTCGCCTGGGCGTTGAACCACGCACGCACCTTGGCCTTGGCGCGGTTGCTGGTCAGGTAGCCCAGTTCGGCATTGAGCCAGTCGCGGGAGGGGCGGCCCTCCTTCACGGTGGAAATTTCCACCGTCTGGCCGTTTTGCAGAGGCGTATTCAGCGGCACCATGGCGCCGTCCACCTTGGCCCCCCGGCACCGGTGCCCCAGGCTGGTATGCACCGCATAGGCAAAGTCCACCGGGGTGGCGCCTTGCGGCAACTCGACCACGGCGGCATCGGGCGTCAGCACGTAGATGCGGTCCTCGAAGAGCCCCCGGTTGGGCACGGCGCCCGAGAGGTCGCGCTCCCACGCCAGCAGCTGGCGCAGCACGGCAATCTTGGCGTCATATTCGCCGGCGGCCGACACCCCCGCGTAGCCTTTGCTGCCAGCTTCCTTGTAGGCCCAGTGTGCAGCCACCCCGTGCTCGGCGTGGTCGTGCATGGCCTGCGTGCGGATCTGGATCTCGATGGGTTTGCCATGGTCGTCGCGCACGATGGTGTGCAGCGACTGATAGCCATTTGGTTTGGGCTTGGCGATGTAATCGTCAAACTCCTCCACGATGGGCTTGAACTGCTCATGCACCCAGCTCAGCGCTGCGTAGCAATCTTTCACGTTGGGTACGACCACCCGCAAGGCGCGGATATCGAACACCTGGTCGAAATTGAGCGACTTGCCGCGCATCTTCTTGACGATGCTGTAGATGTGCTTGGGGCGGCCCTGCACGCTGGCGCTGATGCTGCGGGCGCGCAAGTCGGATTCAAGCCGCGCGCGCAGCTGCTCCATATACACCTCGCGCTCGCCGCGCTTTTCGTCGAGCAGTCGGGCCACCTCCTTGTAGGTGTCTGGCTCCAGAAACCGGAAGGACAGGTCCTCCAGCTCCCACTTCACCTGCCAGATGCCCAGGCGGTTGGCCAGAGGCGCAAAGACCTGCAGGGATTCGCGCGCCAGACTGGGCGCAACGGGCAGCTTGCTGGCGGCATGAAAACGCAGGGTCTGCAGGCGCGAGGCCAGGCGCAGCATCACCACGCGCAGATCGCGCGAGAAGGCGAGCAGCATCTTGCGCACGTTCTCGGTCTGCACGGCCGGATCGTCCAGGTGCTCGGCACCGCGGGCCTGCTGCTGCACGCGCATCAGCTTGGTGGTTTCTACCGCCAAGGCGGCAAAGTTCTCGCCAAAGGCCTTGGCGATCACCTCTTCGGGCTTGTTCAGATGGATGCAGGCATGCACCAGATAGCTGGCGGCCTGCATGGCCTCCGACCCGCCGATGCTCTTGAGAATGGCGGCGACGGCGTCAGCGTGGGCCAGGGTGTTCTCACCCGAATCCAGCGTTTCGCCGGCCATCAGCGGCTCCGCAAAGGCACGGGCCCGTGCCAGCGCGTTCACCTGCTCGGGCAGTGTGTGCGCGGTGGCGGCCAGCAGCTGTGGCAGTGCCTCCGCCTGGGGAGCGTGCGACGCCTGAGCGGGAGGGTAGGTTTTCATCCGGCCAGAGCACCTTCCTGCGCAAGGAGGAACTGTGTGACCGCAGCGACCTGGTCTGCCGCCACCAGCGTGGGCGCATGCCCTACGCCGTCAAATTCGACCAGGCGCGCACGCGGCCCCCGCAGGGCCATGGCCGTCGCGGTTTCGCGCGAGAGCAGGTCGGACTGCGCACCGCGCAGCAGCAGCGTGCGGGCTGTGATGTGGTCATACAGCTGCCAGAGCGTGGCCTCGCCCGCCGCCGCAGACTCCTGGGTCAATGTCCTGAACGGTACAGCGATGGCCGGGTCGTAATGGAGCACCAGGCCCCCATCGGGCAGCTCACGCACCATGTGGCGCGACAGCTCCAGCCATTGCTCGGGCGTGTGCGGTCCGAAGCTGGTAGAGATCGCCCACATGGCATCGGCCGCCTGCTGCAGCGATTCAAACCGCACCGTCTGCCCCAGGTATTGCCCGATGCGCTGCAGCGCCTCCCACTGGATCACTGGCCCCACGTCGTTCAGCACCAGCCGGCGCACGGGCACGGGCAGCGGCAGCCCGGGCTGGCCCGTGACGCCCATGCCGATCAGCCCCCCCATGCTCGTGCCCACCCAATCCAGGGTGGCCATGGGTGCCTGCTGGTGGATCTGGCCGAGCAACGCCAGCATGTCAGCTGCATATTGCGGAATCTGGTAGCCCATCGGGTCGGCCAGCCAGTCGCTGCGGCCCCGCCCCACCACGTCGGGGCAGATCACGCGGGCATGCGCGCTCAGCGTGCGCGCCAGGGTGTCAAAGTCGCGCCCTTGCCGCGAGAGGCCATGCACACACACCACCACATGCGGGTGGGCCGGATTGCCCGTTGCATTCCACTCCCAGTATGCCATGCGGTGCTGCGATGTTGCCGCCGTGGCCGCGCCTGCAGACGACGGTGGGGCCGCAGAACCAGGGCACAGTACGTAGTTCAGCGTAGGTTCATTCATGGGTGCGAAATCCTGGAGCGGCGCTTGATAATGCTTGTGAAAGTCGGCCCGCATCGCCCAGCGTGCGCGCCGACTTTTCCTTGCTTTGCATCGTAATTCATTCGGAGAGACTCCCATGCTGAAAGGCAAAACTGCCCTCGTCACCGGCTCTACCAGTGGCATTGGTCTTGGCATCGCCAAGGCGCTCGCCCGCCAGGGCGCCAATATCGTGCTCAACGGATTTGGCGATGTGGATGGCCCCCGTGCCGAAGTGCTGGCAGCGGGCGAAGCTGCTGGCGCCCAGGTGGCCTACCATGGGGCCGACATGAGCCGCGCCAGCGACATCGAGGACATGATGAAGTACAGCGCAAGCCAGTTTGGCCGCGTGGACATCCTGGTGAACAACGCGGGCATCCAGCACGTGGCCAATGTGGAAGACTTTCCCGTGGAGCGCTGGGATTCCATCATTGCCATCAACCTCACCAGCGCTTTTCATACTTCGCGCCTTGCGCTGCCTGCCATGAAGGCTGCCAACTGGGGCCGCATCATCAATGTGGCGTCGGTGCACGGCCTGGTGGGCTCTGCACAGAAGTCTGCCTATGTGGCGGCCAAGCACGGCATCGTGGGGCTGACCAAGGTCACCGCCCTGGAGAACGCCACCACCGGAGTCACCTGCAACGCCATCTGCCCGGGCTGGGTGCTCACGCCGCTGGTGCAAAAGCAGGTCGATGCCAAGGCTGCGGAACGGGGCCTGTCCAACGAGGACGCCAAGAAGTTGCTGCTGGGCGAGAAAGAGCCTTCGATGCAGTTCACCACGCCGGAAGAGCTGGGCGAACTAGCCGTGTTCTTCTGCTCGCCGGCCGCCAACAATGTGCGCGGCGTAGCGTGGAACATGGATGGGGGCTGGGCCGCCCAATGAGCGCATGGCACCCTGCTGCGCTTGCAGCGCACCGGGGTCATCACACCACCCAAAAATGATAGCTACCAGCGCTTATCCAGTAAGCGCTGGCGGCTAATTTGGCTTGAAAATCAGCGCATCTGCACGGAACCCGACACGTTCACGATGACCTGGGCCTTGCCAGCCTCCACCGGCACGGCCGGGTCGGAGAACGAGCCCATCTTGGCTTCGGCTGCCATCATGCGGGGGCGTGGTCCGGGGTTCATCTCGTTGCTGTTCACCGCCACTTCCCTCAGGCTGTATTGGGTGAAGCCGAAACCCTTGGTCAGCTCGGCGGCCCGGGCCTTGAACTGTTCGATCGCCTCTGTCTGCGCCTCCGTCTCCACCTTGGCGCGCGCCTCGCGCGACAGGCCAAACGCCACGTTGTTGATCGTCAGTGTCTGAATCTTGCCGGCCGTGGTCGTGATGCGTGAAAAGTCACGCCCCTCCAGCACCAGTTCGGCCCGGCCCTGCCAGCCGTTGATCTTGCCGTCCTTGCCATAGCGTGGGTAAAGTCCGAAGGGCCCCGTGCGCACGTCCATCTGCCCGGGCTGGGCGTTGCGTTTGGCTTCGGCCAGGGCCGCGTCCAGCGCCTGCTTGAGCTGGGTCTGCACAGTCGCAGCGTCGGCGGCTTCCTTGCTGGTGGCCAGATTGAGCACCAGCAAATCCTGCTGGACTTCCACCGTGCCGGAGGCCGAGAGCTGCACGACATTGCGCGGCTCTGGCGCGGTCATGGTTTGCGAAAAAGCGGCTCCAGCGCAAGCGATCAAAGCGCTTGCAGCTATCAATTTTGTAGTGTTTTTCATGGTAGTTCCGTCCTTGCTTCGGGTGCGCGAGCCCGGTTTGGGCTGTGCGGAACGTCACCATAACCGCAGTGCGACCCACCGGCCATAAAGCGTGTTCGCTGCCATCGCGAAGCTGCGCAAAACATGTAACAGTTGGTCAAACCCAAGGTCAAAACACGAACTTCGGCGTTTCAACTGGTCAGAATCGGCTCTGTTACAAATTGGACTTGGGATCAAGATGGCCACAACAACCAATCGCACCGACAAAGTTCTGGTGGTAGACGACGACGCACGGATCCGCGACCTGCTGCGCCGCTACCTCACCCAGGAAGGCTTTGAAGTGATGGTCGCTGAAGACGGCAAGGCACTGAACCGCCTGCTGCTGCGTGAGACGGTCGACATCATCGTGCTCGACCTCATGATGCCGGGCGAAGACGGGCTTTCCATCTGCCGCCGCCTGCGCGCTGCCAACGACCGCACCCCCATCATCATGCTCACCGCCAAGGGCGAGGACGTGGACCGCATCGTGGGCCTGGAAGTGGGTGCGGACGACTACCTGGGCAAACCTTTCAACCCCCGCGAGCTGCTGGCCCGCATCCACGCAGTGCTGCGCCGCCGCCCCGCACAGGAAGCACCCGGGGCCCCTTCGGGCGACAACGAGGTGGTCACTTTCGGCCCCTTCACATTCGATCTGGGTACCCGCGCACTGCAGCGCAATGGCGAAGAGTTGCCCCTGACCACCGGCGAATTCGCCATGCTCAAGGCACTGGTGCGCCACCCCCGCCAGCCGCTGTCGCGCGAGAAGCTTGCCCTGCTCGCCCGTGGCCGCGAGTTCGAGCCCTTTGACCGAAGCCTGGACGTGCAGATCTCTCGCCTGCGCAAACTCGTAGAGGTGGATGCCGCAGCGCCGCGCTACATCCAGACGGTGTGGGGGGTGGGCTACGTGTTCGTGCCGGACGGAACGAGCTGACCCGCTACCTATGCGCAAAACCGACGGAAATCCGGGGTCGCGTTCAGCATCGTCCCGGCAGTCCGTGACCGGGCCTGCCGACGCCACCAGCCCCGCCCCCCTGGAAGCCCTGCGGCAGGCCCGCGAGCACCGTGCGCGCGTGGGGCTCAACCTTTTCTGGCGCACCTTCTTCCTGCTGGCATTGCTGCTGGTGGGGAGCATTCTGGCCTGGCTGCAGACCCTGCGTGCGCTGGAGTTCGAGCCGCGCACACTGCACACCGCGCAGCAGATTGCCTCGCTGGTCAACCTCAGCCGCGCGGCGCTGGTGCACTCGGACGCCATCGCCCGGGTGTCGCTCATCAAGACCATGGCCGACCAGGAAGGGGTGCGCATCCTGCCGCGCGAGCCGTCCGACAAATTCGAACTGCTCCAAGGCACGGCCCTGGGCAACCGCCTGACCGACGAGCTCACCCAGCGCCTGGGGCCCGACACCATCGTGGCGCAAAACGTCAATGGCGAGACCGGCTTGTGGGTGGGTTTCAACATCAACGGAGACCCCAACTGGCTGCTGATGGACCGCTCGCGCTTCAGCCCGGCCGGGGGCCGCACGTGGTTGATCTGGCTCGTCACGGCAGGAGCGCTGTCCCTGGCCGGAGCCGCCGCCATTGCACGACTGATCAACCGGCCGCTCAAGCAGCTGTCCTATGCGGCCAACCGCGTCAAGGACGGTGACTTTGCCGCCAGCCACCTGGACGAAGAAGTGGTGACCAGTGAAATCCGCGAGGTGAATATCGGCTTCAACCGCATGGCGCAAAAGCTGGCCAAGCTGGAGCAGGATCGCGCCGTGATGCTGGCCGGTATCTCGCATGACCTGCGCACGCCACTGGCGCGCCTGCGTCTGGAAACCGAGATGAGCGTCAACGACCACGTCGCGCGCGAGCACATGGTGGCCGATATCGTTCAGCTTGACGCCACCATCGACAAGTTCCTGGATTACGCCCGCCCCGACCACGTGACACTCACGCCCGTCAACATGCACGCGGTGGTGTCATCGTGCGTGTACGCCGTGCAGGACCATCGGGAGCTGCAGATCACCATGTCGGTACCCGAAGATCTGAACGTGCTGGCCGACGAGGTGGAGCTTGCGCGCGTGATCTCCAATCTGCTCGAAAACGCGCGGCGCTACGGCAAGACCGAAGACACCGGCATCACCAGCGTCGAGATTGCCGCCAAGGGCCGCGAAAACTGGGTACTGGTCAAGTTGCGCGACCACGGTCCGGGCGTACCGCCTGAACAGCTGTCCAACCTGACCAAACCGTTTTTTCGGGGTGACTCCGCGCGCACGGCTGCGGCGGGCGCGGGCCTGGGGTTGTCCATCGTCGACAAGACGGTGCAGCGCATGGGCGGCATTTTTGCGCTGGCCAACTCCAGCACCGGCGGCCTGGTGGCCCACCTGCAGCTGCAACGCGCCACCGACCTGCCAGGCGGTGCCGATCCGAAGCAACGCCTGCAGCGCCCCTCCGTCAAACGGCAGTTGCCCCGGCGCCGCGCTGAAGACCGCGTGACCTGAAACGGGCAACGGCAGCCTGCAAGCGCACCGCAGGCTGCCGGGGCCCTGCCGTCAGCAGGTGCAGATCAGCACTGCGGCACGCGCCTCGATGGCAAGCCCCTGCCCCACCGGCCCCAGACGCTCTGCCGTCTTGGCCTTCACGTTGACCTGCCCCAGCGCAACGCCCGCCGCATGCGCAATGGCCACACGCATTCCGGGAATATGTGCTGCCAGGCGCGGCGCCTGGGCAATGACGGTGCTGTCGATGTTGCCGACCTCATAGCCCGCAGCGCGCACGCGCCGCGCAGCCTCTGCCAGCAGCACGCCCGAATCCGCGCCGCGGAAGGCGGCATCGGTATCCGGGAAATGGCTGCCAATGTCACCCAGGGCCGCGGCCCCGAGCAGCGCGTCCGTGATCGCATGCAGCAGCACATCGGCGTCCGAGTGGCCCAGCAGCCCCACGGGGTGCTCAATCTCCACACCACCTATCACCAGCCGGCGGCCGGGCACCAGGGCATGCACATCCCAGCCTTCACCAATCCTGATATTCATCCACTTGCCTTTGTGTATTTACGTGCCTTGCGGCGTTGTGTTTGCCACGCGTTCCCCCCGGTGGCCCGTGCAGCCAGCGGGTGGGCCGGGAAGGGCCGCCCCTAAAAGAGATTCTTCTTGCCTGGGGCGGTAGTCACCTGCCCCCGTTCGCCGCCAAAGCGCTCCAGCGTGGTACTGTGCGCGCGCTGCGCCAGCACTGCGGCGGCCAGCGCGAAATCGTCCGGGTAGGTAACCTTGAAATTCTGCGCCCCACCGGGTACCAGGCGGGGGTGAAAGCCCATGGCCTCCATTGCGCTGGCCTCATCGGTCACGTTGGAGCCTACCTTGACGATGGCATCCATCAGCGGGCCGATGCGGAACATCTGCGGCGTTTGCGCCAGCCATTTGTCACTGCGGTCCACCGTGGAGGCCACGCGTACTCCGCCGGGCCCGTCGATGGAGGTTTTGAGCGTGTCGGCCAGTTTGTGCGCCAACAGCCCTCCCACGCTGTCGCCCGCACACTGGTCAATGAGGGCGTTGATCTGCTCGGAGGTCACCAGGCACCGTGCCGCATCGTGAACCAGCACCCAGTCATGGGGCTGGGCGCCACGTTCCAGCAGCGCCTTGAGGCCGCCCAGCACCGTGTCGGCCCGCGTGGGGCCACCACACTCCACCACAAAATAAGCGGGATGCGCGTGGGTCTCCAGAAACCGGTCACCCGGTGCTACCGCCACCAGCGTCCCCAGCAGCCGCCCCACGCCTGCAAAGGCTGCGAGTGTGTGCAGCACCATGGGATGCCCCGCCACCAGGTGGTACTGCTTGGGTAACGGGCCTGCAGTGACCGCGGTGGGGTCCGAAAACGCCGCCACGGTGGAGGGCTGGGCGGGAGCCGCCTGCGCAGCACCCGCAATGCCCGCTGCCACTGCACGCGACCCCACGCCCGCACAGGGCACCAGCGCCCAGAACCGCCCCTGGGCAGACAAAGGAACGAGCGGGGGTTGCAGCAAGGGAGCAATCATGGAGCGCTCATTCTAGAATCCTCCGTTGCCCTCCGATCCAGCCCGTGCGTGTTCCGCGCCCCTGGGGATGCGGGGGGCCCAACGACGCCACCGTCCGCATGGAACTGCCCAAACTCTCCCCCGGAAAACGCTTCACCCTGCCCCGCCCCGTGGGCAGCGCCGACTCTCTGCTGCTGGCCCGCCTGGCCGAGCGCGACAGGGCCGCGGGCCGCACCACCGCCATCGTCACGGCCGACGCCACCGATGCGCAGCGCCTCATTGATGAGATGGCCTTTTTTGCGCCTGGCCTGCGTTGCGCGCTGTTCCCCGACTGGGAGACGCTGCCCTACGACAGCTTCTCGCCGCACCAGGACCTGATCAGCGAACGCCTGGCCACGCTGTGGCGCATCAGCCAGAAGGACAAGGACACCGGCGCCGACGTGGTGCTGGTGCCCGCCACCACGGCGTTGTACCGGCTGGCGCCACCGTCCTTTCTGGCGGGCTACACCTTCCACTTCAAGGTCAAGCAAAAGCTCGACGAGGCCAAGTTCAAGGCCCAGCTCACGCTGGCGGGCTACAGCCACGTCTCGCAGGTCGTAAGCCCGGGCGAGTACGCCGTGCGCGGCGGGCTGATCGACCTGTTCCCGATGGGCTCGCTGGTGCCGTTCCGCGTGGATTTGTTCGACGACGAAATCGACAGCATCCGCACCTTCGACCCCGACAGCCAGCGCAGCCTGTACCCCGTGCCCGAGGTGCGCCTGCTGCCCGGCCGCGAGTTCCCCATGGACGACGAGGCGCGCGCCAAATTCCGCAGCCGCTGGCGCGAGATGCTGGAGGGCGACCCGACCAAGAGCCGCATCTACAAGGACATGGGCGCGGGCGTGGCCACGGCGGGTATCGAGTACTACCTGCCGCTGTTCTTCGACGAGACAGCCACCGTGTTCGACTACCTCGGCGGTGAGGCCACCGTGGTGCTGCACGGCGATCTGGAGCCGGCCTTTCAGCGCTTCTGGCAGGACACCAAGGACCGGTTCCGGCTGGTGCAGGGCGACCCCGAGCGCCCGGCGCTGCCGCCCGAGGCACTGTTCCTCTCGGCCGACCAGTTCTACACGCGCGCCAAGGAGCATGCGCAGTTGTCCCTCCGCCCCGGCGTGGAGGACGTGGATGACAACCCGCACTTCCACAAGCTCGGCGACCTGTCGGTGGTGCGCGGTGCAGAAGACCCGCTGGCCCGGCTGCACGCCCACATCCGCAACACGCAGCACCGCGTGCTGCTGCTGGCCGAGAGCGATGGCCGGCGCGAGAGTTTGCTGGATTTTTTGCGCGCCAGTGGCGTGAACCCGCCGGCCTTCGACTCGCTGGCCGAGTTCCAGGGCACGGCCGACGAGAAGGTGGGCATCGCCACCGCGGGCCTCACCGTAGGCTTCAGCTGGATCGAGGACGGCATCGACTTCGTCACCGAGACCGAGCTGTTTGCCGCCGGCCCCACCACGCGCCGGCGCAAGAAGCAGGAGCAGGTGAGCGATGTCGAGGCGCTGATCAAGGATCTGGCCGAGCTGAACGTGGGCGACCCCGTGGTGCACAGCGCGCACGGCATCGGCCGTTACCGGGGCCTCATCAACATGGATGTGGGCAACAAGAACCCCGATGGCACGCCCGCCATGCAGGAGTTTCTGCACCTAGAATACGCCGACAAGGCAGTGCTCTATGTGCCCGTGAGCCAGCTGCAGCTCATCAGCCGCTACACCGGCGTCTCCGCCGACGAGGCGCCGCTGCACAAGCTCGGGAGCGGCCAGTGGGAAAAGGCCAAGCGCAAGGCCGCCGAGCAGGTGCGCGACAGCGCGGCCGAGCTGCTCAACATCTACGCCCGCCGTGCACTGCGCCAGGGCCATGCCTTCCGCTACAGCCCGCAGGACTACGAAACCTTTGCCAACGACTTCGGCTTTGAGGAAACGGCCGACCAGAACGCCGCCATCCACGCAGTAATCCAGGACATGATCAGCCCCCGCCCCATGGACCGCCTGGTCTGCGGCGACGTGGGTTTTGGCAAGACCGAGGTGGCGCTGCGCGCGGCCTTCGTGGCCGTGACGGGCGGCAAGCAGGTGGCCTTCCTCGCGCCCACCACGCTCTTGGCCGAGCAGCACTACCAGACGCTGGTGGACCGCTTTTCCAAGTGGCCGGTGAAGGTGGCCGAGGTCTCGCGCTTCCGGTCGGGCAAGGAGATCACCGCCGCCATCAAGGGCATCGGCGACGGCACGGTGGACATCGTGGTGGGCACGCACAAGCTATTGAGCGAATCCACCAAGTTCCACAACCTGGGCCTCTTGATCATCGACGAGGAGCACCGCTTTGGCGTGCGCCACAAGGAGCAGATGAAGGCCCTGCGCGCCGAGGTGGACGTGCTCACGCTCACGGCCACGCCCATCCCGCGCACGCTGG
The DNA here is from genome assembly GCF_000238595.1 of Acidovorax sp. NO-1. Taxonomy (GTDB): domain Bacteria; phylum Pseudomonadota; class Gammaproteobacteria; order Burkholderiales; family Burkholderiaceae_C; genus Acidovorax. The sequence continues at coordinate 18,234 of NZ_AGTS01000101.1, forward strand.
GCATGGCGCTCGAAGGGCTGCGCGACCTGTCGGTCATCGCCACCGCGCCACAGCGCCGCCTGGCGATCAAGACCTTTGTGCGCAACGAGGGCACGGGCGTGATCCGCGAGGCGGTGCTGCGTGAACTCAAGCGCGGCGGGCAGGTGTACTTTTTGCACAACGAGGTGGAGACCATCGAGAACCGCCGCCAGAAGCTCGAAGAGATATTGCCCGAGGCGCGCATCGCCGTGGCCCACGGCCAGATGCCCGAGCGCGAGCTGGAGCGCGTGATGCGCGACTTCGTGGCCCAGCGCTACAACATCCTTCTGTGCTCAACCATCATCGAGACCGGCATCGACGTGCCCACGGCCAACACCATCATCATGAGCCGCGCCGACAAGTTTGGCCTGGCGCAGCTGCACCAGCTGCGCGGCCGCGTGGGCCGCAGCCACCACCAGGCCTATGCCTACCTGATGGTGCCCGACACCGAGGGCCTGACCAAGCAGGCCGCGCAGCGCCTGGACGCCATCCAGCAGATGGAAGAACTGGGCAGCGGCTTCTACCTGGCCATGCACGACCTGGAGATTCGCGGCGCCGGCGAGGTGCTGGGCGAGAACCAGAGCGGCAACATGCTCGAAGTGGGGTTCCAGCTGTACAACGAGATGCTGAGCGAGGCCGTGAAGGCGCTCAAGGCGGGCAAGGAGCCCGACCTGCTCTCGCCGCTTTCGGTCACCACCGACATCAACCTGCACGCCCCTGCCCTGCTGCCCGACGACTACTGCGGCGACGTGCACCTGCGCCTGTCGTTCTACAAGAAGCTGGCCACGGCCAAGACGCCCGACCAGATCGACGGCCTGCTCGAAGAGATCGTGGACCGCTTCGGCAAGCTGCCGCAGCAGGCCCAGACGTTGATTGACGTGCACCGCCTGCGCGTACTGAGCCAGCCCTACGGCGTGGTGAAGGTGGATGCGGCGCCTGGCGTGATCAACATCACCTTCAAGCCCCAGCCGCCGATTGACCCGATGCGCATCATCGAGCTGATCCAAAAGAACAAGCACATCAAGCTGGCGGGCAACGAGAAGCTGCGCATCGAGCGCGAGCTGAAGGAGCCGAAAGACCGCGCGCAGATGGTGCGCGACATTCTGCGCAACCTGGGGCAGCCACTGGTTACCGCATGAATATCAATGAAAATGGCCTCTGACGCTTATCCAGCATGCGCAAGCAGCTATCAATAGTGTAGTGAATCATGTGGTTTGAAGCTGCTCTTGTCCTCGTCGCCATGGTGGCTGCGCTGGCAGCAGGGCCCTGGCGCATGCTGGCCAGCGGCAAACCCCTGGCGCACGAAACCCATGGCGCGCCGTCTGCGCTGTGGACGCCGCTGCTGGCCACCCTGGTGCTGCTGCCCTGGCTGTGGGCCCTGCCCACGCTGCACGCGATGCCGTTGCAACTGCAATGGTCGGGCGCCTGCCTGGTGGTGCTGATGCTGGGCTGGCCACTGGCAATCCCGGTACTTGCCGCTGTGGGCGTGGTGGCCTGCCTGGTCTCCCCTGCCATGGCCTGGGCCGATGCGCTGGGCGCCACCGTGTGGCTGGGCGTGGTGCCGGCGACGCTGGCGCTGGGCTTGGGCGCGCTGGTGCGGCGCTACACGGGCACCAAACCGTTTGTCTATGTGCTGGGCCGTGCATTTCTGGGCACGGTGGTCTGCGTGTTTGCGGCGGGCGTGCTGTCGCAGTGGAGCGGCCACCTGCTGCCCGGCGTGGGCGATGAGCTGTCGCTGGTAGCGCGCTGGCTGATGGCGTGGGGGGATGGTTTTGTCACCGGCATGCTCACGGCGATTTTTGTGGCCTTCAAGCCCGAGTGGCTGGCGACCTGGTCGGACCGGCTGTACCTGCCCCGGCCCGACTGAACCCGTGGGCAAGCCCCCGCAGCCTTTCCGTATATCGGCCAGGGGCGGGGCGATACCATTACGCGTTCTGATCCCTGCACCCACCTGCCCCATTTGTGCCATGACCCACGCCACCGAATTCGCCCCCGGCCTTGTTGTCCAGGGCATCGTTCCGCCCCTGTCCCTGTCGAGCTACAAGCTCATCGCGTTTGACATGGACTCCACCCTCATCAACATCGAGTGCGTGGACGAAATCGCCGACGCCGCAGGCCGCAAGGCGGAGGTGGCCGCCATTACCGAAGCGGCCATGCAGGGCGTGATCACCGACTACAAGGAAAGCCTGCGCCAGCGCGTGGCCCTGCTCAAGGGCGTGATGGTGCAGCACATGGAACAGGTGTTCACAGAGCGCCTGCGCTTCAACCCCGGCGCCAAGGAGCTGATCACCGCCGCCAAGGCGGCGGGCCTGACCACGCTGCTGGTCTCGGGCGGCTTCACCTTCTTTGCCGACCGCGTCAAAGCCGGGCTTGGTATCGACTTTGCGCGCTCCAACATGCTGGAAGTGCAAGATGGCCAACTCACCGGCCGCATGGTGGACCAACCTTGGGGCGACATCTGCGACGGTGCGGAAAAGCGCCGCACACTGCTGGAGGTGGCTTCGCTCATGGGTATCTCGCCCCAGCAGGCGATTGCCGTAGGCGACGGCGCCAACGACCTGCCCATGATGGGCGCGGCCGGCCTTTCGGTGGCCTACCATGCCAAGCCCGCCGTGCGCGCGCAGGCCAAGGTGGCCATCAACCAGGGCGGGCTCGACCGGCTGCTGGAAGTGCTGCGCTGACCCCCGCACTCCGCGACACAACCACCATGCTGAAGGCCCGCACCATCCGCGCCGTGCAGTCCCTGCGCAGGGGCTGGAAGCAGCACCTGGCCACGCTCACGCTCGCCTGGATCGCCATCGTGGCGGTGGACACCTGGCGCACCCGCGACCTGCCCCAAGGCCCTGCGCCCGATGTGGCACTGCTCATGGCCCCCACCCTGGCGGATGCCAGCGCGCCGCCGCTGCACACCACCCTGGCACAGTGGCGCGCCCTGCACCCCGGCCAGCCCGTGGCCCTGCACTTCTGGGCCGAATGGTGTTCCATTTGCAAGCTCGAAGAGCCCAGCATCGCCAGCCTGTCTGCCGACTGGCCCGTGCTGGGCGTGGCCATGCAGTCGGGCAATGCCGAACGCGTGGCCCAGGTGCAGCGCCAGCGCGGCATGGCCTGGCCCACGGCGGTGGACGCGCAGGGCACCCTGTCGCGCAGCTGGGGCGTGCGCTCCGTGCCTGCGCTGGTGGTCATCGATGCCGATGGCCAGGTGCGGTTTGCCACCTCGGGCTACACCCCCGAATGGGCCATGCGCCTGCGGCTGTGGTGGGCACACGCCATGCCGAGGTGGGGCGCCATGCTCCTGAATAAATAGCTGCTCGCACCCACCAGTCAAGCGCTGGCGGCCAATTTCATTCAAATTCAGGCTCTGCCGCCCCCGGCTTGCGTCGCCGCGCCAGCGCACTGTTGCGCGGCAGGGCCACCGTGGGCAACACGGTGCGCGCCGCACTCCCTGCGCCCGACGCCCCGGACGACGTCACCATCAGATCCTCGAGCGTCACGCCGTCCAGCACCGCCAGGAACGCCTGCATGGCCCGCCAGAGCGCGCCTTTGAGGCGGCAATGGTTGTTCAGGCGGCACTGGTTGGTGGCAGGGTCAAAACACTCCACCAGGTTGAAATCGGTTTCGGTAGCGCGCACCACTGCACCGATGTTGATGGAAGACGCGGGCACCATGAGGCGCATACCGCCTCCGCGCCCGCGCGTGGTCTCCAGCAGGCCCTGCGCGGCAAGCTGCTGCACGATCTTCATCAGGTGGCTGCGTGAGATGCCATAGCCCTCGGCCACCTCGGTGATGGTCACTGGCTGGGCGCGGCCTTGCGTTGCCGCACAGTACATCAGCACGCGCAGGGTGTAGTCGGTCCATTGGGTAAGGCGCACGGGATTTGTCGCAGGTCAAAGTGAAAGATGTACAAAAATTGCATTTTATTGGATAAAATATTCACATCACATGAATCTTTAAAAGGACCGCCATGAACGCCCGTATCGACACCCTGCACGCAGCCCAGCCCGCCCTCCATGCCGACCAGCAGATCGGCCAGATTGCCGTGCAGCTGCCCGGCGCGACGGCGGTGTTCCGGCGCCTGAAGCTTGATTTCTGCTGCGGCGGTCAGGTCAGCCTGGCCCACGCGGCGGCAGAAAAGGGCCTGGACGTGGATGCGGTGCTCGCAGAGCTCTCTGCCCTGCAGCGCAGCGACGCCGCGCCGCAGGCAGCCACACCCGCAGAACTCATCGACCACATCCTTGCGCGCTACCACGAGGTGCATCGCCAGCAGCTGCCCGAACTCATCCGCATGGCGCGGCGCGTGGAGGCTGTGCACCGCGACAACCCGCATGTCCCCGCAGGCCTGGCCGACCACCTGGAGGCCATGCACCAGGAGCTGCTTTCACACATGCTCAAGGAAGAGCAGGTGCTGTTCCCCATGCTCAAGAACGGCGGGAATCCATTTGTCGGTCAGCCCATTGGCATGATGCGTGCCGAACACGTGGACCACGGCGAGGCATTGGACAAGCTCAACGCCCTGACCAACGACGCCACACCGCCACAAGGCGCCTGCAACACCTGGCGTGCACTGTACGCTGGCATTGCGCAGCTCGGCGATGACCTCATCAACCACATCCACCTGGAAAACAATGTGCTGTTCCCGGTGTTCGAGGCCAGCGCAGCACCATCGCAGGGCTGCGGCTCGTCCGGCTGCGGCTGCAGCTGAGGCGGAGCTGCTGCCATGAGTCCACCCGACGCTGCACGCCCGAGCCACTACCCGCTTGCGCCAAGCGTGGAAAGCATCTCGCAGCTGGTACACGGGTTTTATGGCGACGTGCGCCGTGACCCCTTGCTGGGCCCGGTGTTTGAACAGGCACTGCACGGCCGATGGGATTCCCACCTGCAGCGCCTGGTGGACTTCTGGAGCACCGTGGCCCTGGGCACGCGCAGCTTCAAGGGCGACGTCTTTGGCAAGCACATGGCGCTGGAGGGCGTCACGCCCGCCCACTTTGCGGCCTGGGTGGGGCTGTGGCAGCAGCACACCAATCGCCTTTTTGCACCCGAAGTGGCGCGCGAACTGCAGGTGGCCGCGCATGGCATTGCGCGCAATCTGTTCAGGGGCTACTTCGGCAATGACCCGGCGTTTGCGCCTGCGCGCCACACACACAGCGGGCACGACGTGCATTGATCCAAGGCCGGAACCTTGGCGCCGGGACCGACTACTTCTTCTTCTCGCCGGGCGTGAAGAACAGCGCCAGGCCCACAGCAATCAGCGCCACCGGCCACCACACCCGCAGCAGCTCACGCAGGCTGATGCTGATCAACCCGAGGTTGGTCAGCAGAAAAAACACGCCCAAAACGACCAGGACGATCGCAGCGATATGGCCCTTCATGTGCATTCCCTCGGGGTTTGTTGTCAGATGGTGGGGGCCATTATGGTGGAGGCCGGTGTCGGGAAAAGGACGGTGAACGCAACCGCCCCGGCACCGATTAACGGCTCCGCAACGGCGTGAGCAGGTCGGACAAGCCGTTGTGGTCGATTTCGTGCATCAGTGCCAGCAATTGCCCCAGTTCGCCCTTGGGGAAACCTTCACGCGCAAACCAGTTCAGGTAGTTGCCTGGCAGGTCGGCCAGCAGCGTGCCTTTGTGCTTGCCATAGGGCATCTCGGTGGTCACCAGGCGCTGCAGCTTGTCCGCATCCATTGCCCGCCCCTTAGCCGCCCGCACGCTTGACCTTGTGGCCCAGCTTTTGCAGTGCGGCCATCACACGCTCCACGTGGTCGCCCTGCACTTCGATCACGCCGTCCTTCACCGTGCCGCCGCTGCCGCAGGTGGCCTTGAGCTGCTTGCCCAGTTGCTCCAATGCAGCCGAGTCCACCAGCACGCCCTTGACCAGGGTGACGGCCTTGCCGCCACGGCCTTTCGTTTCGCGGGAAACGCGCACGATGCCGTCGCCAGTGGGCAGGGGTTTGTTCTGCCTGCAGGAGCACTGCGCCAGGGGCTGGCGGCAGTCGGGGCACATGCGGCCCAATTCGGTTGAATACACCAGCCCGCCCAGGTCCGCCAGCGATTTCATTTCGAGCCCTCCGCATCGCGCTGGAGCATGTGAAAGTTCAGCAGGCGGGTGGCCAGCAGGGTTTCGGCCAGAAAGCACACCAGGGCCAGCAAAAACGACACCACCCCTGCCAGAAACCCGGCCACGGCCAGCCGGTTGGACTGGAAGTTGGTGGTCTCTCCGAGAAACAGCAAGATGATGGTGATGCCGATCAAAAACGCACAGAACGTGAGCAAGCCAATACACCCGTTGGCCAGCCGCCCGCGCAACCGCAAATCGCCCAGCTCCTGGTAGGCGCGGGCCACAAAATCTGGCTCGGTGTTGGCGCGGGCGCGGTCTTCCACCACGCGGGCACGGTCAATGATGCGCGCCAGCCGCCCAGCCACGGCTCCAATCATTCCGGACACGGCGGTCAGCAGAAACACCGGAGCCACCGCAAGCTGAATACCGTGGGTGATGGCTGAAGAATCGAGGGTGAGGGCCATGGCATTGAAATGGGAACGTCGGCGAATCGCCGGTGGGGTGATTATCGGCCGCTCCACAGCAGCGCGCGGCGGCCCTCGAGCCACTGCATTCACGGCCGTTGTGCAAGTGCGGTGACAATCGCAGCTTCTTTTTGCGATTGCGCTGGCGTGCGTTCACCTGTCGGGCGCCGCCTGGCGCTGCCTCCATGCCCTTTGCCTCTCTCGGTTTGTCCCCTGCCCTTGCCCACGCTGCAGAAAAAGCGGGCTTTGTCACGCCCACCCCCATCCAGGGTGCGGCCATCCCGGCCATCCTGCAGGGCGCGGACCTGCTGGGTGCGGCGCAGACGGGGTCTGGAAAAACCGCCGCTTTTGCCCTGCCCTTGCTGCAGCAATTGCAGCTGAGCGCCACCGGGGGGCCGCGCAGGGTGCGGGCCCTGGTGCTGGTGCCTACGCGCGAGCTCGCGGCCCAGGTGGGCGAGGTGCTGCGCAGCTTGGCCCAGCACCTGCTGCAACCGCTCAAGATCGCCATCGTGTTTGGCGGCGTGTCGATCAACCCCCAGATGCTGGGCCTGCGCGGTGGCGCCGACATCGTGGTGGCCACACCCGGCCGCCTGCTGGACCTGGTGGAGCACAACGCACTGCGGCTGGGCGCCGTGGCGCATCTCGTGCTGGATGAAGCCGACCGGCTGCTGGATCTGGGCTTTGCGGAAGAACTGCAGCGTGTGCTGGCACTGCTGCCTGCGCAACGGCAGAACCTCTTTTTTTCTGCCACCTTCCCAGCGACAGTGCAGACGCTGGCCGATGGCCTCCTGAAAAACCCCGTGCGTGTCGAGGTGCCTCACACCCCCGGCAAGGAACCCGCCATCGAGCAACGCGCCATTGCGGTGGACGCCAGCCGCCGCACCCAGCTGCTGCGCCATCTGGTGAAGGAGCACAACTGGTCACGCGTGCTGGTGTTCGTGGCCACCCAGTATGCCGCCGAGCATGTGGCCGAGAAGCTCTACAAGGCCGGCATCTATGCCACGCCGTTCCACGGCGGGCTCAGCCAGGGCGCGCGCAGTCAGGTTTTGCAGGAGTTCAAGGACGAGCGCTGGCAGGTGGTGGTGACCACCGATCTGGCCGCGCGCGGCATCGACATTGCGCAGCTGCCGGCCGTGGTCAACTACGACCTGCCCCGTTCTGCCGTGGATTACGTGCACCGCATCGGGCGCACCGGCCGTGCGGGCGAAAGCGGCGTGGCCGTGAGTTTTGTGACGGCGGACGCGGAGGCGCACTTTCGCCTCATAGAAAAACGCCAGCACCTCGCACTGCCGCGAGAACAGATTGCAGGGTTTGAACCCACCGAGGCACCCGCGCCCGCACCGGTCACCGACCCCGAAGGCACCGGTGGCGTCAAAGGCAAACGCCCCAGCAAGAAAGACAAGTTGCGCGCGGCCGCTGCGCACGCTGCTTCCGCCGATACCGCCGCCCACAACAAAAAAGGCTCCTGAAAGGAGCCTGTCATTGCTGGGTAAAACCGGGGCGTTCAAATTTCGTCGTCGGCCTCTTGGGTCTCGTTGCCAGCGGCCTCGCCCGGCGCCCTGGGCTTGCGCTGGGCAGCTCTGGCCAGAATTTCCACATAGAACTGCGCACCGCCCTCGGCTGCCACCTCGTTGATCAGGCCAGTCAAAGCCGACAGGTGCGCCTCCTGGGCGTCCTCCTTGGTCCGGCCAAAGCGGCAATCGAAATCCCAGAAATCGGCGCCTTCGGGCAGATCGCGGCGGCGCTCGCGCTTGATGTACTTGCGGATTTCGTGCTTGACGGCCTCCAGAACGCGGTCGCGGTTCTTGCCTTCAACGTGGAGTTGGAAAATTTTTCTCATGGGCGATGGTACCGCCTGCAGCGGCACCCACCCCACACCACCTGCGCGCACGGGCGCTGCACACCCTGCAGAGCCCCGCTTTTTTTGCGTCAGTGCGCGGGCAGCGACAGCGGCCGGGAGGATGTGGCCCCACCGTGCAAGGCCGGCACCGTAAGTCCCACCGGGCCCCCGGTCAACGCCACATCCCCGCCCCCAGGGGACGACGGCGCAAGCTGAAACTGCTGGACAACCTCCAGCAGGCGCCGTACCTGATTTTTCATGCCATTGGATGCGGACGAACTGTCATCCACGAGCAGGGCGTTCTTCTGCGTCGCAGCGTCCAGTTGGCGCACGGCCTCGCCAATCTGCGCGATACCGCGGGCCTGCTCCTGCCCGGCGTCCTTGATCTCACCCATCAGCGCCATCACGCCACCCACCCTTTGCACGGTCAGGGCCACGCGTTCACCCGCCTGGTCAACCAGGGTGGCGCCCCGCTCCACGCTGCGCACGCTCGCCGCGATCAGCCCCCGGATCTCCCGGGCTGCCGTGCTGCTGCGCTGGGACAAACCGCGCACCTCACCCGCCACCACGGCAAAGCCGCGCCCCTGCTCCCCCGCACGTGCAGCCTCGACGGCCGCGTTCAGGGCCAGCAGATTGGTCTGAAACGCGATGTCATCGATCACCTTGATGATGTCGGTCACCTTCTGCGACTGCACGCTGATCTCCTGCATGGTCGCAATCACGTCGCGCATGACCGTGCCACCTTCATGGGCCACCCGGGCGGCTTCCTGCGCAAGCTCGGTGGCCCGGTGGGCGTTGTCGGTGTTGTGCTGCACGGTGACTGTCAGTTGTTCCATCGATGCGGCCGTCTCCTGCAGGTTCGATGCCTGCACCTCGGTGCGGCGTGCCAGGTCTTCGGTGCCGCCGGCGATCAGCACGGCCTCCTGCGCCACGGTTTCGGTGCTTTCGCGCACCTCGGTGATCACGCGCACCAGCTGGTGGTTCATCTCGCGCAGGGCGCCCAGCAACTCGGCGGTTTCGTCGCTGCCGCGAACGTCGATGCGGGCAGTCAGATCGCCGCCCGCGACCGTGCGGGCAAGCACGACGGCCTGGCCCAGGGGCCTCGCAATGGAACGGGTGATGACCCAGGCCATCGCAGCTCCTGTCATCAAGGCCAACGCCGTGGCCGCCAACATCCACCAGTGGATGGTGTCGCTCAATGTCCGCGCTCCAGCAAACTCGGCAGCCGCCACATCGATCTGCATAGCCACCAGGCGCTCGATGGCCTCCTGCACCTTGACGGCGTTGGGGCGGATCTGGTTGATGTACAACTCGGAACCGTCGTCGTATTTGCCCGCCACCAATGCAGTGGAAGCGGGGATCAGGCCTTTGTCGAGGTAAGTGGCGTTGGCGTTGGCAAAGGCCTGCGCCAGGGCCTGCTCGTCGACGCTCAGGGGTTTGACGGCATAGTCATTCCACAAGGTCTGGATGCGCTCGACATTGGCGGTCAGGGCTGAGTGGCTGGCCTGCAGGTTGCTGGTGCCCGGGTCCATCAGCATGTCCATCACCAGCACACGGTTGCGCTGCGTGAGATGACTGATTTCAGCTAGCACGCCCATGGGCACGGTACGGTCGCCGTACAGCGCGGCGCTGCGCTCTGTCAATCGCTTGGCTCCACTGATGCCGCCCGCGGCCACGGCCGATATCAGCAGCAAAAGCACTGCGAACGCCAGTCCCAAGCGGGTACCAATTTTCATTTTATGAAGCATATGAATCTCTTGTAAACGTTCACCGGATATTGCCGCAGGGCTGCATTGCCCCATGCGGATCTTTACCTGATGTCAAAGATACTAATTGTTTCAAATGACAGAATAGTGACGACCCGAGACATTCAATCACTTTTCCGATACGCTAAAATTCGCGTCGCCTTAATATGATTAACATCAAAAATCTTCTGGACATGAAATATTTTTACTTCGTATTTTTGCTGTCGCTTGGGCTGATACCCGCCGACCACGCCAATGCTCAGAATGTGACCGGCGCTGGCTCATCCGCAGCCGCTCCCATTTACCGCAGCTGGGCCAAGGCGTATTTCAAGGCCACCGGTAGCAAAGTGGACTACGACCCCGTCGGCTCCAGTGCGGGCATGAAAAAAATCCAGCAGCAGGCCACCGGCTTTGGGGCCACGGATGTCTATCCACCTGAGAAGGACCTGATGGAATACGGCCTTCTGGCGCTGCCCGTGGCCATCACGGGCATTACTCCCATCGTGAACCTGCCCAAGGTGCAAAGTACGCAGTTGCGCCTGGACGGGAATGTGCTGAGCCGGATCTTCATGGGGGAAATCAACCGCTGGAACGCAGCGGAAATCACCGCACTGAACCCCGAAATGTCTCTGCCTGACCTACCCATCAAGGTGGTGGTGCGTGCAGATGGCTCGGGTACCACCTATAACTTTGCGGACTACCTGGGCAAGGTCAACCCCCAATGGAAGGCCACCTACGGCACCAAGACAAGCATTGCATGGCCTGCCGGGTTTCTCGCCTTCAAGGGTAGCGATGGCGTGGCCAAAGGCGTGCGCGACACCTTGGGTGCCATCGGCTACGTGGACTTTGGGTATGTAGCCGAATATGGTCTGGCTGCCGTGCAGATGAAAAATGCCGAAGGCGTGTTTGTCGGGCCCTCCATTGATGGGTTCAGGGCGGCCCTCTCCCATAGCGACTGGTCGGCCTCCGGAGCTTTCCACAGCACACTGACCCAGCGCCCGGGCAAATCGGTGTGGCCGATCACCATGGGCACTTTTGTGGTGTTTCCCAAAGTGACCCAGGCCCCTGAGCAGACAGCCCAGGCGCTCAAATTCATTATCTGGTCATTCTTGAATGGCGACACCCTGGTGCAAGAGAATAATTTTGTGCGCCTGCCAGACCGCGTACAGGCCTCGGCATTCAAACTCATTACATCGATTCGTGATCACCAGGGAAAGCCACTGGGAATGAGTTTGATGTCATCCTTGAACTCCTTCGCACAATAATCAATTTTGAGTTAATCATACATATTGCATGATATATTAATATTGGCCGTGGTGCGATTTTCAGCACTGAAGCGTTCACAAAGAGCAGATATTTCAGGATAATTTTGCTCCACATGGAAATCGAGTTCAAATTTTGCATCCCCGCGGAGCGCGTGGCAGGCGTGAACGCCGCCATGCGCCGAGGCCGTTTCGAGCCCATCCGCATGGAAGCGCGCTACTTCGATACGGCAGATGGCGCGCTGTCGTCCCGTGGCATTGCTTTTCGCTTGCGCCGCGAGGGCGATCAGTGGGTGCAGACCGTCAAGGCCCTGGGCGATGGCCCGCTGGACCGGCAGGAGCACAACGCCGCACGCGGCCCGGCCACCGCAGGCACCGTGCCCGAGCCCCTGCCCCGACTGCACACTGGCACTGTGGCAGGTGCCCGGCTGCTGGAGGCGCTGCACGCCGCCAACGGCCCGTTGACCGAAACCTACGGAACCGAAATGGACCGCATCACCCGCGAAATCACCCGGCAAGGGGCGGTGGTAGAGCTGGCACTGGACACAGGGCGGGTTGTGGCCCACCGTGGGACCGCGCAACAGCGCGAGGCACGCATTTGCGAGCTGGAGCTGGAACTCAAGGCCGGGCCGGTGGCAGGCCTGGCAGCGCTCGCCAGGCAATGGGCCACACGGCATGGACTGTTTTTGAGCACGGTGTCCAAGGCCGAGCGGGGCGAACGGCTGCTGACCGTGCCCGGCAACCACTCGCACCGCAAGACCAGACCTCTGTCCACCATTGACCAGCAACTGCCCACAGGAGCAGCATTGCAGCGCGCCGTGGTGGCGCAGTGCTTGCAGCAAATCCTGGGCCCTGCCAGCGACCTCGCCGAGGGCTCACGTGACGACGAGCACGTGCACCAGCTGCGCATTGGCATCCGCCGCCTGCGCACCGCCCTGCGCGAGCTGGCGCCCTTGGCCCCCGGCGGCTTCGACCCCGCCTGGGAGCCGCCGCTGGTGCAGGTCTTCCAGCAACTTGGCCACCTGCGGGACCGCAGCCAAGTGTTGCAACGCATCGGGGCAGAACTGCGCGCCGCCGGAGCACCCCATCTGGAGATGTTGGGGGATGGGTCAACCGGTTCCGCGCCCGCAGAGCACATCGTGCGCGATGCAGCCTTCCAATGCGCGCTGGTGGGCCTGATGGCCTTCACCACCCAGGGCCTGGATGGCGCCACCGGCAGCGAACCGGCGGGTCTGGCTGCAAAAGACACTCGTCGCTGGGTGCAACAGCGCCTGCACACACTGCATGCCCAGGTGCACAAAGGCATGCAGTGCTTTGCCGAACTCTCCCCCGACGCCCAACACCGCCTGAGAAAACGCCTCAAACGTTTGCGCTACCTCACCGAGTTTGTGGAGCCGGCTTTGGATGGGCCCAGCGCGCGGTTTCTGGACAGCCTGCAGCCTGCGCTGTCGGCTCTGGGCCGACTCAACGACGAGCGCGTGGCCGCGGCGTTGTACCGGGAGATTGCCGAGGCGGGCGAACCGAACGCCTGGTTTGGCGTGGGCTGGCTGGCGGCACACCAGGAGTTGGCTATCACGGCCTGCGCAGAAACCTTGTTGCAGATCGCGAAAGCTCCCCGCTTGCGCAAAACCGGTAAGCGCTGAGGTGGCCAGGAGGCCACGCCGTCGCGGCTCCATCAAGCCCGCCCGCCCGCACCTGCCGCACGGCACAATGGTCAGCATGACGGATTCTCTCCCTGACCCGCGCCTGCCGCACCCTGGCACGCGCCAGCACACTGCACGCACAGCCCAGCACCCCACGCCAGACAAAGACCAGATCGCCCTGCTGGAACCCTTTGAGCGCCTGGGCATGGACCGCATTGCGCTGGTCTCCACGCCCGCGCAGGCCGACGAGGCATGCACCGATCTGGCCACCGCCAGCGCCTGGGGTTTTGACACCGAATCCAAGCCCACCTTTGTGCGCGATGAGCCGTCGGACGGGCCGCACATCGTGCAACTGGCCACGCTGGAGCGGGCCTGGGTCTTCCAGCTCCACAACCCCGGCTGTCGCGCCCGCGTGGCCGAGCTGCTGGCGCTGCGCGGCGTGACCAAGGCAGGCTTTGGGCTGGGCGACGATACCAAGCGCATCCAGCACAAGCTGGGCGTTCAGCCGGCCGACGTGCTGGAGCTGAACACCGTGTTCCGGCAGCAGGGCTACCGCAAGGACATGGGCGTGAAAGGCGCGGTGGCCGTGCTGTTCAACAAGCGCTTCATCAAATCCAAGAAGGCCGCCACCTCGAACTGGGCCAACGCCCGGTTGACTGAAGCACAGTTGGTCTATGCAGCCAACGATGCGTGGGCGGCGCTGCGGGTGTTCCACGCGCTGCAAGGGCCTGACAGGCAGCATACAGCGGCACCACCATCACCCATTCACTATAAAAATAGTAGCTACTAGCGCTTATCCACCAAGCCCTGGCGGCCAATTTTAATTAAAATTCGGCCATGCACTTCACAGCCGCGCCGCCAGCCGGGCCGCCTGGTCGATGGCGCGCTTGGCATCCAGCTCGCCCGCTTCCAGCGCACCGCCAATGCGGTGCGGCTTGTGGCCCGCAGCCTCCAGCGCCTGCGCCAGGCTGAAGAGTGGCACCTGCCCCGCGCACAGCACGACGGTGTCGCACGCAATCCACGTGGGGTCGTCGCGCTTTTCGCCATAAGACACCAGCAGGCCCTCGTCGGCAATGCGCTCGTAGTTCACGCCGCTCACCATCTGCACTTCTTTCATCTTGAGCGTGGTGCGGTGGATCCATCCCGTGGTCTTGCCCAGGCCCGCGCCGAGTTTGCCCTTCTTGCGCTGGAGCAGCGTCACCTGCCGTGCAGGGGGCGTTACGCGCGGGCCGCTGGCGGCCAGGCCACCGCGCGCATCGGCCGGGTCGGTGATGCCCCACTCCGCCTTCCAGGCGGGCAGATCGAGCGTGGTGGAGGGGTGGTCGCCATGCGTGAGGAATTCGGCTACATCAAAGCCGATGCCGCCCGCGCCGATGATGGCCACGCGCTCGCCCACCGGCTTGCCGTGGCGCAGCACGTCGATATAGCTCAGTACCTTGGGGTGGTCCTGGCCGGGGATCTTCGGGTCGCGCGGCTCCACGCCGGTCGCGACGATGACTTCGTCAAAGCCCGCCAGGTCGGCGGCCTGCACGCGCTGGTTCAGGTGCAATTGCACGCCCGTGTCCTCCACCCGCGTGGCCAGGTAGCGCAGCATTTCGTGGAACTCTTCCTTGCCCGGAATCACCTTGGCCATGTTGAGCTGACCACCGATGGCGGGGGCGGAGTCGAACAGATGCACCTCGTGCCCCCGCTCGGCCGCCACGCTGGCGGCGGTCAGGCCCGCTGGCCCTGCGCCCACCACCGCCACACGCTTGCGCGACGACACCGGGCGGTACACCAGTTCGGTCTCGTGGCAAGCGCGCGGGTTCACCAGACAGCTGCTGGTCTTGTTCTGGAACACGTGGTCCAGGCAGGCTTGGTTGCACGCGATGCAGGTGTTGATGCGGTCTGCCCGACCCTCGGCGGCCTTTTTCACAAACGCCGCATCGGCCAGCAGGGGCCGCGCCATCGACACCATGTCGGCGCAGCCATCGGCCAGCACCTGCTCGGCCACCTCGGGCGTGTTGATGCGGTTGGACGTGACCAGCGGCGTGGTGATGCCTGCCGCCGCAAACTCGGCCTTCATCTTTTGTGTGACCCAGGCAAACGCTGCGCGCGGCACGCTGGTGGCAATGGTGGGCACCCGTGCCTCGTGCCAGCCAATGCCGGTGTTGACGATGTTCGCACCGCCCGTGGCCACGGCCTTGCCCAGGGTGACGATCTCGTCCCACGCGCTGCCGCCGGGCACCAGGTCGATCATGGACAGGCGGTAGATGATGATGAAGTCCGGCCCCACGGCCTCGCGCATGCGGGCCAGGATCTCCACCGGCAGGCGCATGCGGTGGCTGTAGTCGCCGCCCCAGGCGTCGGTGCGCAGGTTGGTGGCTTGCGACAGGAACTGGTTGATGAAATAGCCCTCCGAGCCCATCACCTCCACGCCGTCGTAGCCCGCCTCGCGCGCCTTCACTGCACAGCGCACGAAGGCGCGGATCTGTCGCTCCACCCCGCTCGCCGACAGCGCGAACGGCGTGAACGGCGAAATCGGCGACTGCAGCCGCGAGGGCGCCACGGCCAGTGGGTGGTAAGCGTAGCGGCCCGTGTGCAGGATCTGCAGCGCGATCTTGCCGCCCGCACCGTGCACGGCGTCGGTCACCACGCGGTGGCGTTTGGCGGCGCCCGAGGTCGCCAGCGTGCCCGCAAACGGCTTGGCCCAGCCCGCGATGTTGGGCGCAAAGCCGCCCGTCACGATCAACCCCACATCGCCCTCGGCCCGCTCGCGAAAGTACGCCGCCATGCGCGAGAGGTCGCGCCCGTCCTCCAGCCCGGTGTGCATGGAGCCCATGAGCACGCGATTCTTGAGGGTGGTGAACCCAAGGTCCAGGGGGGCGAGCAGGTGCGGGTACAAGGCGGCGCCGGGCATAGAGGCAGCGGCCGCAGGGGCGGCAATGGAGGAAGAATGCATGGAAGGAGCGTGGGCTAGAAGTATTTTCTAGAACTTTATTCTAGAATCCAGTTCCATGGCAAGCCGCAATTCCCCGCCTCCCACTTCATCCTCTGCCGAAGCCCCCACCGACCGCCGCCAGGACATCCTGAACGCCGCCCTGGCCTGCGCGGCCGAAGGGGGAGTGGACGCGGTGACCATCGACGGCGTGCGTGCGCGCTGCGGGGCCAGCGTGGGCAGCATTTATCACCACTTTGGCAACCGCGACGGCATCGTGGCAGCATTGTTCTTCGACATCTACCACGACCAGTCGCGCAGCGTGCAGGCGCAACTGGATGCCGCCCAGAGCGTGGAGGCGGGCGTGTTGGCCTTGGTCACGGGCTATTTGGACTGGGTGGTGGCGCAGCCCGAGCGGGCGCGTTTTCTGTTCCAGGCCCGGGGCGCCGTGGCAGCCGGCCCACGCACGCCCGACCTTGCCGAGGCCGCCCGGCGCCGCAACCAAGCCCTGGTGGCCTGGTTTGAGCCGCACCGGCAGTCCGGCGCGCTGCGCAACCTGCCGTGCGAGCTGATGCCCTCTCTGGTGATGGGGCCCGTGCAGAGCTATTGCAGGGCCTGGCTGTCGGGCAACGCGGCCCAGGGCGGACTGCCCTCGCCTACCACCTATCGTGCAGAGCTGGCGGATGCAGCCTGGCGGGCTGTGAAGGCTTAGATCGAAAAATCAGATCAGTAATGCGGCGGCAGCTCGTCGCGCAGGTTGCGCGGGCCGTTCGAGCCGCCTTCGGGCGCCTGCTGGCGCAGCTGGATGACCTCGTGCGTCAACCGGTCGATCAGTTGCTGCTGCTGGTAGATGGTCATGTTCAGCTGGTCCAGCAGGTCTTCGGTAAAGCTGGCCTTGATCTCCAGGCTTTCGAGGCGCTGGAGAACGTTGGCGAGATCGTTGGTGTCGGACATGGAGGCGTCAGATCGCCTGGCCCAGGCGCGCCACGCCTTCGCGGATCTTGTCCACATCGGCCGTGGCAAACGACAGGCGGAAGGTGGCGTGGTCGGGGTTGGCGCAGAAGAAGGGCGTGCCGGGCACAAAGGCCACGCCCTTTTCAATAGCGCGTTTGGCCAGCACGTTGCCGTCGGCCACCTTGCCGCCCGCACCGGTGAGCCGCGCCCACACAAACAGGCCGCCCTGGGGCTGCACAAATTCGATGGCGTCGTCCAGGTCGTTCCGCAGCGCATCGCCCATGGCCTGGGCGCGTTCGGCGTACACCTTGCGCACGTTGGCCAGCGTGGCGGGCATGCGGCCGGCCTTGAGGTACTGCGCGGCCGTGGCCTGCGCAAAGGTGCTGGTGTGCGCGTCGCTGAATTGCTTGCACATGGTGGCCTTGCCCAGCAGCTCGGCCGGGGCAATCATCCAGCCCACGCGCAGGCCGGGCGACAGCACTTTGCTCAGGCTGCCGCAGTGCACCAGCAGATCGCGGCTGCCGGGCACGGTGGCCGAGAGGTTCAGCAGGCTGGGCGGAGGCGCGTCGCCAAAGTACAGGTCGCCGTAGGGGTCGTCCTCGACGATCAGCGTGTTGTGCTTGACGGCCATCTCCAGCACGGCCTTGCGGCGCTCCAGGCTCAGCATGGCGCCGCTGGGGTTGCCGAAGGTGGGGATCAGGTAGACGAACTTGGGTTTGTGCTCGGCGATGAGTTTTTCCAGCTCGTCGGTTTTCACACCGTTGCCGTCAATGGGCGCACTGATGAGTTCGGCACCGTAGAGGCGAAAGCACTGGATGGTGGCCAGGAAGGTGGGACCCTCCACGATCACCTTGTCGCCGGGGCTGATGAGCGTCTTGCCCAGCAGGTCCAGCGCCTGCTGGCTGCCGGTGGTCACGATCAGGTTGTCGGCCACCACATCTTTGGCGCCCTTGGCTGTCATGAAGGCTGCCAGTTGCTCGCGCAGCGGGTTGTAGCCTTCGGTCGCGCCGTATTGCAGCGCAGCGCCGGGCTCTTCGGTCAGAGCGGCATTGCTGGCGGCGCGGATGCCTTCCACGTCGAACATCGCGCTGTCGGGGAAGCCACCCGCAAAGCTGATGATGCCGGGCTTGCCCAGCAGCTTGAAGAGCTCGCGGATGGCGGAGGTTTCTACGTTGTTCAGGCGGTCGGCAAATTGCATGGCGTGGACAGGATGGTTGGCAAAGAATCACGCATTGTCGCCAATTGGCGAGCAGGTTTCCTGCGGCTTACACTGCGTCGGCCTGTGCGTCGGCCTGTTGCAGGCGCCGCCGTTGCAGCGCAGCGGCTGAACAGCGCACCCCTTGCCACCGCACGCCCTTCGACTCCCCACCCCCACCCAACCCACCGATGAAGACCGCGCAGATTGAACCCTTTTTTGCCACCCTGAAGGCGGCCAACCCCCTGCCCAATACGGAGCTGGAATACACCACGGTGTTCGAGCTGCTGGCCGCTGTGCTGCTGTCGGCCCAGGCCACCGACGTGGGCGTGAACAAGGCCACGCGCCGGCTGTTCCCGGTGGCGGGCACGCCGCAGGCCATTGTCGAGCTGGGACTGGAGCGGCTGGAGGGCTACATCAAGACCATCGGCCTGTACAAGAGCAAGGCGCGGCACCTCATGGAAACCTGCCGCATTCTGGTGGAGAGCCACGCCGGCGTGGTGCCCCGCACCCGCGAAGCACTGGAAGCCCTGCCCGGCGTGGGCCGCAAGACCGCCAACGTGGTGCTGAACGTGGCCTTTGGCCAGCCCACCATGGCGGTGGACACCCACATATTTCGAGTGAGCAACCGCACCGGCCTGGCGCCCGGCAAGAACCCTTTGGCGGTGGAAATGCAGCTGATGAAGCGTGTTCCTGCGGAATACGCCGTGGATTCACACCACTGGCTCATCCTGCACGGCCGCTACGTGTGCCAGGCGCGCAAGCCGCGCTGCTGGGAATGCGCGGTGAGCCCGTATTGCGACTACCGGCCCAAAACGCCGGCGCCCTGATCTCGGCCCATTAGCTACATTTTTAATAGCTGTCAGCGCTTTACCATAAAGCGCCAGCGGCCAAAAATGCTTGAAAATCTGGCTGTAACCACCGCCCCACACCAGCGTCACTCAAGGCCTTCCGCCGCAGCGGGCCGTGGCTATACTGAGCGCCGCGTAGAAACATTTTTTTACGCCTTTATCCCCCAAGCCCGCACCACTGGATGACGAACCTCGACCCGCGTTCCATGATTGCCCTGGGGGGCTTCATGTCCGCCGTCATGGCCATGGTGCTGCTGTTCATGCGGCGGCACTACCCGCCCAGCATCCGGGGCGTGGGCGGCTGGGCGGCAGCGCCCCTGATCTGGCTGGGCTCCACCTTGCTGTTCGGCATGCGCGGCGCCATCCCCGACTGGCTGGGCCTGGTGCTGGCCAACCAGCTGCTGGTGCTGGGCAACGTGACCTACTACATGGGTACACGGCAGTTCCTGGGGCAGCCCCCCACCTGGCGCACCTGGAACTGGGTGATGGCGGGCAGCACCGTGGTGTTCATCTACCTCACGTACTGGGCCCCCAACTACCCCGCGCGCGTGGGGTTTTTCACCCTGTTGATGGGCGTGCTGTATGCCGTGCAGCTGCGCTTCATGCTGCGCCACGGGGGCCGCAACTTTCCCGTGCGGCTGGTCGAAGTGGTGCTGGCGCTGCACATGCTCGTGCTGGCTGTCCGGCTCGGCTCCATCGTGGCCGGGAAGGCGGGCAGTGGCCTGATGGAAGCCTCGGTGTTCCAGACCCTCTATGTGGGCGCCTACGTGCTCACGGTGCTGATGCTGTCGATCGGCGCGGTGCTGATGGCCACCGACCGCTTGCGCACCGAACTGGAGCACCTGGCCACCTACGACTCGCTGACACAGGCCCTGAACCGCCGCGCATTGCTGCAGCGCTGCGAGGATGAACTGGAGCGCGCCCAGCGCTATGGCAACGGCCCCTCCATCATGATGCTGGACCTCGACAACTTCAAGGCCGTGAACGACACGCATGGCCACCAGCACGGCGATGCCGTACTGGTGCACTTTGCCGAACGCACCCGCCAGGTGCTGCGCCGTGCCGACCGGCTGGGGCGCTACGGGGGTGAGGAGTTCCTGGTGCTTCTGCCGGGCGCAGACACGGCTGCGGCCGTGGGTGTGGCCCAGCGAATCCACGCCACGCTGGCCTCAGGCCACCCTCTCGACTGCCAGGTGAGCATCGGCCTCACCAGCTGGACCGGGCCCCAGGAGACCCTGGACGCCATGCTATCCCGTGCCGACGCCGCGCTCTACCGCGCCAAGGCAGAGGGTCGCAACAGGACCGTGGTGGCCTGAGCGACGGGCCTGGACAGGCGCAGCCCTGCCGGTATGGGGCGATTGCGCGCCCCTCCGTATCAGCTCTTCGGGGTGGCTACACCCGCTGATTCAAAGCTCGCCATCTCGGCCAGCACGGCACAGGCCGACTGCAGAAGTGGCCAGGCCAGTGCCGCTCCCGACCCCTCGCCCAGACGCAGCCCCAGGTCGAGCAACGGCTCGGCCTGCATCTGTGCCAGCATCAGGCTGTGGCCCCGCTCGCCGGAGCGGTGGGCAAACACGCAGCGCTGCAGCACATGGGGAGCCAGGCGACTGGCCACGAGCACGGCCGCGCTGGTGATGAAACCATCCACCACAATCACGCGCCGCTGTGCGGCCGCCTCCAGTACGGCGCCCACCATGGCGGCCACTTCAAAGCCGCCCAGCGACGCGAGCGCGGCCAGTGGCGTGGTGGCATCGACGTTGGCATCCAGCGCCTGCTGCAGCACTGCGCGTTTTCGCTCAATGCCCGCCGCGTCCAGCCCCGTGCCCGCACCCGTGCAGTCGGCAATCGGCAGGCCGCACATGCGGGCCAGCAGCAACGACGCCACCGAGGTATTGCCAATACCCATTTCGCCCAGCAGCACTACGTTGCCGGGCAGTTCGCGCACGAGTTCGACGCCGTGCAGGAGTGCCCGGGCGCACTGCGCGGCGCTCATCGCCGGGCCGCTGCTGGCATCTTGCGTGCCGGGCGCCACCTTGCGCAGCAGCAGACGCGGCTGGTCGGGAGCGTTTTCACGCGGGGCAATATCGCGCGCCACGCCGCAGTCCACCACCGTGAGGGCCAGGCCATGCTGGCGCGCAAGCACACTCACGGCGGCACCACCAGCCAAAAAGTTTTCCACCATTTGCCAGGTCACATCACTGGGGAAGGCCGAGACGCCGCGCGCGGCCAGACCGTGGTCGCCCGCAAAGACGACCATCTGCGGCTGGCTCAGCGCCGGGGTATCGGTGCCCAGAATCTGCCCCAGCCTGAGCGCCAGGGCCTCCAGGCGCCCGAGCGAACCCAGCGGCTTGGTTTTGTGATCAAGCTTGTGTTGAAGGGCCTGGGTGATTTGCGGATTGTTCAGGTCGGTAACCGCGGGCAGGTGTGTGGTCATGGTGTGTTTTTGCTCAAGCAGGACTCGGCGCAGCCCGAACGGGCCTGCGCTGGAAGGTGGGATATAGCGGCGGGCCAGCCCGTCGCGTAGAAATGGGTTCAGGCGGCAGGGCGCTTGAAACCCACTGGGGGCACGCAGTGCGCAGCGGTGAGGCTGCGACCGGTCACCACGTTGGGCACGGGCGTGGGCAAAAACTGCCCGCGCCCGTGGCGGTGAGAAAAGATGGCGTCGTAAATAGCCCGTATATGGCGTCGTCAATGGCGTCGCGGGCTTCTTGTGCGAAGTCGCGAACGCTTTGCGCGGCTGGCGCTGGAGCGGTATTCATGGCAGTCCCCTGTGCGTGAATAGGTGGCGCGCTGCCTGGCCTTGCAGCGCGTTGGATATTCAGGCCGGTCTTCTGGCTTGGAGTCTTCTGGCCCCTGCGCCTTCCCGGCCTTGGGGGCCAGTGGCATTGAGCAGGGGTCATCATCCTTACAGCGTTGGGCACGCGGCGGATTTGCACCGCCTTCCCGATTCTCCCGTTGCCGCCAAGCGGCATTGGGCACCTGAAGCCGCGAATGGTAGCAGCCCGGTGCGCCCCATCCATTCAAGGACTGGATCTCAGCTCGCCAGCACCGAGCCGTCCTTGGCACGGTCGCGGGCCAGTGCTTCGGCCATGCTCTTGCGGCGAAAAAACACTGTCACGATGCTGGAGGTGATCACGATGAACAGCGAGTACAGCACCGGAATCAACAGCACCTCCTGCTGCATGGGGCCGGTAAAAGTGAGAGTCACGATCAGCACAGCCAGCGGGCCGTTCTGGATGCCGGTCTCCAGCGCGATGGTGCGGCTGCGGTTGGGGTCCTGCTTGAGCAGCCGGGCCAGCCCAAAACCCAGTGCGATGCCAAAGATGCCCAGACCGATGGCGGCAAAGAACACGTACCACGGCGTGCCGGCCAGCAGCATGTGGTTGCGCGGAATCCACGTAAACACCAGGAACAGGATCACCGCCACCCCCAGCATGCCACCCAGCAATTCAATGGTGGCGCCGATGTTGGGGTTGAGCTTGCGCAGCACCATGCCAAGGACGGTGGGCACCAGCAGCACAAACAGCACCTGTGCCACGTTGCCTGCCGGAATCTTGAAATCGCCGCTCAGCCCGGCCAGCTGCGAGTAAAACTCCAGCAGCGCGGGCACCATGCCCAGCGCGATCAGCGACGACACCGAGGTCATCATGATCGACAGCGCCAGCACCGCCTTGCTGAAGTAGGTAAAGATGTTGGAGGTGGTGCCGCCCGGCATGCACGCCATGAGGATCAGCCCGACCGTCAGGCCTTGCGAGAGGCCCAGCGCCTTCGCCAGCACAAAGCCCAGCAGCGGCATGATGCCGTACTGGCACAAAAGGCCCACCATCACGCCCTTGGGTTTGCGAAAGGCGATGCGAAAGTCGCGCCAGGTGAGCGATGCGCCCATGCCGAGCATGATGACGATCATCATGATGCCCAGCAGCTTGGTCTCGAATTCGGAGATCATCTTGGAGTACTCGTTCTCAGGGTGGAGGGGTGGGGCTCAACCCCGGTTCAGCTCTTCGGCCACCGCCCTGCGCAGGTCCTTGCGCAGCACCTTGCCGACGGGGCTCTTGGGCAGTTCATCGCGCACCACCACCAGCTTGGGCACCTTGTAGGCCGCCAGGTGCTGCTTGCAGTGGGCGATCACGTCGGCGGGCATCACTTCCTTGGCGTGGTCCGGGTTCTGCACCACGTAAGCACGCACCGCTTCGCCCGTCTTGGCGTCGGGCACACCGATCACGGCGACCTCCAGCACATGGTCCATGTCAGCGATCACGTCTTCCACCTCGTTGGGGTACACGTTGAAGCCCGACACCAGAATCATGTCCTTCTTGCGGTCCACGATGCGCATGAAGCCGTGCTCGTCCATCACGGCCACATCGCCCGTGGCGAACCAGCCGTTGTTCATGACCTTGGCGGTTTCTTCTTCGGCGTTCCAGTAGCCCTTCATGACCTGCGGGCCACGCACCCAGATCTCGCCGGGTGCTCCCGGCGCGGCATCCTGCCCCTGGTCGTCCACCAGGCGCACGTCGGTGCCCGGGGCGGGAATGCCGATGCTGCCGTCGCGCGGCGTGCCGGTCAGCGGGTTGAAGCTCACCACCGGCGCGGTCTCGGTCAGGCCATAGCCCTCGGCGATCGGCGTCTTGGTCAACTCGCGCCAGCGCTGCGCCACCACGGTGTGCAGCGCAGTGCCGCCAGAAATGGACGCCTTGAGCGTCTTGGGCGGATAGGCCACGAACCACTCTTCGTTGAGCAGGCCGTTGAACAGGGTGTTGACCCCCGTCATCCATGTGATGGGGAAGTTCTCCATGGCGCGCTGCAGGTTCTGCACTGGCCGGGGGTTGGGGATCAGCACGTTATGCCCGCCAATCGACAGAAAGCCCAGCAGATTGGCCGTGAAGGCAAAGATGTGATACAGCGGCAGGGCCGTCAGCACGCATTCCTCGCCCATGGCCATGTGGGTCTGGCCCATGGCGCGGGTCTGCTGGATGTTGTTCAGCAAATTGTCGTGCGTCAGCATCGCGCCCTTGCTCACGCCGGTGGTTCCACCGGTGTACTGCAGCAGCGCCAGGTCATGGCGGCCCACGGTTTCCCAGTAGGTGCGGGCGGGCGTCTTGGCCAGCGTGGCGCGCCCCTGGGTCAATGCATCCTTCAGCCGCACATGGGGCACCGAAACCTGCGGCAGCACCCGGTTCCAGTAGCGTTGCACCCCGCGCACCACCGCGCCCGGCACGGTGGGGAAGAACTCCGAAATCGCCGCCAGCACCACTTTCTCGACACCCGTCTTGGCCAGCACGGCGGGCAGCTTGTCGGCAAACATGTCCACCATCACAAGCACCTTGGCGCCGGCGTTGTTGAACTGGTGGATCATTTCTGTCTCGGTGTAGAGCGGGTTGGTGTTCACCAGCACACAGCCGGCCTTGAACACACCCAGGGCTGCCACCGGGTAGCCCAGGCTGTTGGGCATTTGCACCGCTACGCGGTCGCCCGCCTTCAGGCCCGCCACGGCACGCAGGTAACCAGCAAACGCATCGGAAAGTTCGTCCACCTGCTCAAAGCTCAGACGGCCATTCATGCCGTTGGGCACCACGCAACTGAAGGCGGCCTTCACCTTGCTTTGCGCCTGCCACTTCTTGCAGCATTCGTGGGTCAGTTCGGCCAGGTTGCGGTAGGGCATCGACTCCAGTTCCGGGGCAATGCCCACCTGCTGGTACGACGGGTGCCAGGGCCTTAGAGGCAATTCGGTCATGGAATGCTTCGCAGAAGGGTTGAAAAATCGAACGGTCGTTCGGAACTGGCGGATGTTAGCCAAGCCCGGCCCGGATTTCTGGAGTCCGTTCTCAGTTTTACGCCGGGGTTTTCCCGCTTGTGGCGAACGCGCGCATGGCCGGTCGCGGGCATACGACCTGGGCTTCTCTGAGGCCCGCCGAGTGGGGGAGAGCCCCACCCGCGCCCGTTACCAACGGCGGTTGAGCGCGCCCGAATCGACAACCCGGGTGACGATGACCCTGCGGGCTGTTGGGCTACCGATCACCCTGGTGTTGATGATGGCAGCAGATGTGTCGACGTCAACGTGGGGTGCGCAATTGCTTCTTTTTTGATAGCTGCTGGCGCTTGATGGATAAGCGCTAGAGGCTATTTTTATATGAGTTTCATGCGCCATGCCCCCAGGGGAGTGCCATCGCGGGGCTTACTCGGCGTCAGCTTGCGCGACAAGGGCGTCCAGCACACCGGGTTCGAAGCGCCGGGCAACGCCATCGGCCAGCCCATCAAACACAGCCTCCAGTGTGGGCGCATGGGCACCAAAAAGGGCTTTCAAAACAGCAGCGTCTTCCAGCAAACCGTGCAGGTACACGCCCAGCACATTGCCCGCCGGGTTTTGCCAGGCGATGCCGGGGATGACCTCGCGCGCCACATCGCCCTTGGCAGCCATGGCCGGGTGCTGGGCTGTCTGGCCGTGGTGGATTTCGTAGCCGGTGACGGGCACACCCGCCAATGCCGCCCACGCGCCCTGCACTGCACCCAACTGCGCCTGCGTGCGCTGCACGGTCTTGGCGACTTCGAACGTGGTGACCAGGGGCAGCAGGCCCAGGCCCGGCGCATTGCCGTCGATGCCGGCGGTGTCGATCAGCGCCTCGCCCAGCATCTGCAGGCCGCCGCACACGCCCAGCACCGTGCCGCCCTGCCCCGCGTGCTGCGCTATGGCCTGATCCAGACCCTGTGCGCGCAGCCAGGCCAGGTCGGCGGCGGTGGACTTGGAGCCGGGCAGCACCACCCAGTCGGAGGGCTTCAGCCCGCCCAGGTCTGCCGGACTGCGCGCCCACAGCAGACGCACGCCGGGCACGTTCTTGAGCGGCTGGAACTCGTCGAGATTGCTGATGCGCGGGTAGGCCACCACGGCCACCGTGGTGTGCACGGCGCCCGCTGACAACGTGCGGTCATCGAATACACCATCTTCTTCGGGCAGACCGTGGCGCCACTGCATCGGTATGGTGGCCACCGTGGGCACGCCGGTCAGGTCTTGCAGCAACTGCGGCGCAGGGGCCAGCAGGCTGGCGTCGCCGCGAAACTTGTTGAGCACAAAGCCATGGATCAGCGCACGCTCGTCCTCGGGCAGCAGCGCCCAGGTGCCGTACAGGTGGGCAAACGCGCCGCCCCGGTCGATGTCGGTCACCAGCAGGCAGCGTGCATCGGCATGGCGGGCCACGCGCATGTTGACGATGTCACTCGCGTGCAGGTTGATCTCTGCTGGCGAACCTGCGCCCTCGATCACCACCACGTCGTTCTCGGCACGCAGTGCATCCAGCGCTGCAGCGATCTGCGGCCACACCTTTTCGCTGCGGCCGCGCCAGGGCATGGCCGTCAGCTCGGCACTCACCTGCCCCATCAGCACGACCTGGCTGTGCGTGTCGGCCTCGGGCTTGAGCAGCAGCGGGTTCATGCGCACCTCAGGCTCGGCGCGCGCGGCAAGCGCCTGGAAATACTGGGCGCTGCCGATTTCGCCCATCACACCCGCAGGGCCAGGCACCACACGTGCGTTGTTGCTCATGTTCTGCGCCTTGAACGGCGCGACCTTGAGGCCCAGGTTGCTGTAGTAGCGGCATAGCGCGGTGGTGAGCCAGCTTTTGCCCGCACCGCTGGTGGTGCCCAGCACCATCACGCAACGGGCCAATTGGGGAGCAGAGTTTTCAGTCAAGGCAATGGGCGGACCATGCGGTCCATGATGTGTTCAAGTGCTGCGGCCGCATCGGAGCAGCGGCCCGTGTGCACGGGCGAGGTCTGGATGATGGCGCTGCGTTTGGCGGTGAGCCAGTGAAAACGCTGGCGGTACGGCAGGCGGGCGATGGGGCCACAGCCTTCGTCGCCCGCACAGATGGCCACGATGGCGGCCAGATGGCGGCGCACGGTGTCGATGTCGGCGTGCGGGTCCATGGTCAGCAGGCGCGCTTCATCGAGCGCGATGGCAGCCTGGAGAAAGCCGGTGCGCTGGCACGACAGGATCACGCCGGCGTTGATGAACTCTTCGCGCTCCACGCGCGGTACCACGCGCACGATGGCGTAGTCGTACACCTCAGGCGCGTGCATCGACGGCCTCCTTCAGCGCATTCACCCAGGTGGTGCGCCCGGCAATGCGCGCGCAGAAGTAGTCCACATAGGCTCGGCGGTGGGTAGCGGCTGCGGTCAGCAGGCCTTCTTCGTGGTCGGCACCGGCCAGCACCAAAAACTCGTCGGGCACCTCGGCCAAAATGCCGGTCACCACCTCGGGCGTGAGGCGCGCGGCCAGCTCGGCATCCACCTGCGCGAGCAGCGTGGCCCGGGCCAGCAGCACATGGTCGGCAATGGGCGCAAAGGGCTTGGCGGGCAGGGCCACCGTGCCGTTCCAGGCGTGGTGAAAGGTCAGCGCCGCACCATGGTCGATGAGCCAGGGCTGGCGGTGCCACATGAGCAGATTGGTGTTGCGCGCGGTGCGGTCCACATTGCCCACCAAGGCATCGAACCACACGAGGCGTGTGGCAAAATCATCGGACACCACATCCACCGCCGGGTCGAAATTGAGCGCGCCCGACAGGTAGTCCAGCCCCACGTTCAGGCCGCCGCTGGCGCGCACCAGGTCCTGGATCTCGGGGTCGGGCTCGGTCTGCGCCAGCGCGGGGTCGAGCTGGGCCAGCACGATCTCGGGCACGGGTAGGCCCAGCGCACGGGCGATACCGCCCGCGATCATCTCGGCCAGCAGTGCGCGCACGCCCTGCCCTGCGCCACGGAACTTGAGCACGTAGGTGCCCAGGTCGTCGCCCTCAACGATGGCGGGCATGGAGCCACCTTCACGCAGCGGCGTGACGTAGCGATTGACGGTGATGGTTCTCACGAGGTCTCCCCTGAACCGTTTGAAACTCTGTGCGGGATGGTACGGCCCGGCAGCGCCTGCCATGCGGCCTGCAGCGCATCTTGAGCAGCAGGCGCCAGCACCCCCAGCCGCACGGTGCCGGGCAGGCCGAACGATGTTGCATCGCGCAGCTTGATGCCGCTGGCGCGCAGCGCGGCCAGGTCGCTTTGCAGCTTGACTGAGACGGGCTGCGCGCAAAAATAGTTGGCCAGGCTGCCGGCGTGCAAGGCCCAGCCCAGGTCGGTGCACAGGGCCTGCTGGCGCGCCTTCCAGGCGCCCAGAGTGCGCAGGCTGCGCACCAGCCACTGCTGCACGGTGGCTTGCGTCCACGCCTGCAGCAGTGCCACACCGTGGGCGCCCACGGGCCAAGAAGGGGCCAAGGCCGTCAGCCCCAGCGCCTGCTCTTCACCGTCTGGCGGTGCAATCGCATAGGCGGCACGTACGCCCGTCAGCCCCAGGGCCTTGTTGGGGGTCCAGAGTTGCCAGCTGGCCGATGGCAGGTACGGCTGCGGTGCGCCCGTCCATGCGCCCTCGGGGTCCAACCGCAGGGGGACATACGCGCAGTCGAGCACACGCCTGGCAGCAGCAGCATCGCCCGGCCGCCAAGCACCCAGCGCGGGGTCTTCCAGCCCCAAAGGGCTCGACGGCTCGCACGCCCATTGCAGGCCTGCTGCGGCGCCGCCGCCCCGCAGCACCTCCAGCCCCCGCACCTGTGCGGCCTGCGCGTAGTCGCCATAGCTGTATTGCGGCACGGCGACCTGCACAGCGCCCTGCTGTGCGGCCAGCGCGGTGATGCGGTGGATGAACTCGCTGGCACTGGCCGCCAGCACGATACGCCCCGGCGCCACGCCATGGAAGGCGCCCAGGGCCTCGCGCAGCGCCGTGTAGGCCGGGTCGGGGTAGCGCGTGGCGTCGGCCGCCTGCACGGCGTGCAGCGCCTCAGGGCATGGCCCGCAGGCGTTGCTGTTGGTCGAGAAATCAAACACCGGAACGCCCGCAGCATCCGGCCCACCGTGCAATGGCACGGACGTGGAGAAACATCTTGGGGAGGTCATGCGTGCGCCCAGGCAACCCCCACCAGCACCAGTAGCTGCAGGCCCGCCACCACGGGCACCATCGCCAGCACCACCTGCGTGCCCAGGCGCGCGGCACGCCGCGTATCCAGAGGCCCCGCCCGGCGGCCCTTGCTGTGCAGCGTGTACACACCGGGCTTGGCCAGGCGCACGTTCAACGCCAGCGCCATGGCCGCCATGGGCCAGCCGCTGTTGGGGGATGGCGTCTTGCGCGCCTGGCGGGCCAGCGTGGAAAACGGCAGGCCCCTGGCGACCACCGCCAGCAACAGGGCGGTGATGCGGGCTGGCACCCACGACAGCACGTCGTCCGCCCGCGCCGCCCACTTGCCCGCCCATTGCCAGTAGCGCCCGCCGCGCATGCCGGGGTAGCCCCACATGGCATCGGCCGTATTGGCAAAGCGGTACAGCGCAGCGCCCGGCAGGCCCAGCAGCGCAAACCAAAAGAGCGGCGCTACCACGGAATCATTCAGGTTCTCGGCCAGCGACTCGATGGCCGATTCGCGCACCTGTCCGGCGGTGAGTGCGCTCACGTCCCGGCTCACCAGCCGGGCCAGCTGCGCGCGCCCGGCGGGCAGCGACTGACCCAGCGCCACGTCCACCGCCAGCACCTCGTCGTGCAACATGCGCCAGGCCAGCAGGGGTTTGAGCAGGAGCGCCAGCAATGCCATGGCAAGGAACGCATGGAGCATCAGCACGAGGTGCTGAATCCCCCAGGCAACTATCAAAACAATAGCTGCCAGCGCATACCAGACAAGCGCCGAGCGCCAAAAAACCTTGAAATCTCGGGCCACAGGCACTGCGGGCGCCAGGCGGTCGCCCCACCACTGCAGCGCCTTGCCCATCCACACCACCGGGTGCCACGCGGCGGGGGGCTCGCCCAGCAAGTAATCCACCGCCAAAGCCAGGGGCACCGCCAAGAGAAACGCGAGCCAACCTGCGGCCCACATGCCGGGCAACATTGCGGGCCACAGATCGTGCAACGGCATGTTCATTCAGATTCCCCGGTCGGCTGCAGCACGGACAGGGCCTGCTCAACCCAGCCAAACCCGATGCGTTCTTGCTCCAGCCGCAGGGGGGGCTCTGCCCGCACCCGGCCATAGCGCAGGTCGTCGTAAAGCGCGGATTCATGAGGGTGCAGCCGTGGCAACTCGCGAGTCAAGGGCTGGGGTTCGTGCCCCCAGTGGTCGGCATGGGCCAGCAAGGTGGCGCGGTCCATCAACAGCGACTGGGCCTGCGGCAGCGTGGCGCGCAGTTGGTCCAGGATGGCAAAGCCGTGCGTGTCGATGTCACCCCAGTAGTGCACTGCACAGTGCCGCAGCCAGGCCGCGCCCGCCAGCACCTCAAAACCGTAGCCCGCGCCAAACACCACCAGGCTGTCGGCAACCGGTGGCAGGGCCAAAAAATTGACTTCGTTTTCGGTAATGAACACCCGGCGCACGCGCGGGTTCAAAGACTCGAAAGCGCCTTGTGTGATGGTGATATCTGTGATGCCCGCCCCCCACGGCGCGAGCGCAGCCGCCCCCAGCCAGCGCAGCCGAATGCGCAGCGGCTTGTCGGCAAAA
This sequence comes from Acidovorax sp. NO-1, assembly GCF_000238595.1. Taxonomy (GTDB): domain Bacteria; phylum Pseudomonadota; class Gammaproteobacteria; order Burkholderiales; family Burkholderiaceae_C; genus Acidovorax. Next base: position 48,673 of record NZ_AGTS01000101.1, read on the forward strand.
CCATAGCGGCGTGCAAACTGGCCCACGCCCGTGGCCGCAGCGTCCACGGCCTGGGGCGGCAGGACCAGGTCCAGCAGCTCGGTCAGCACGCCCCGGTGCGCTTCGGTGAACTTGGTGTCCACGCCGGGCAGGTCCATCTGGCGCAGGTAGATGCCGGGCCGGGGGTGGGCCTGCAACCATGCCACCACGGCCAGCAGCCGAGGCCAGGCCGCAGCCAGCGCCAGGGCCTGCAGAGGGCGGCGCGCCAACCAGGGCAACAGCAAGGGCTGCTGCCCGGCAGTGGTGGCCACCAGCGCGGCAAAGCGGCGGGCGTCGGCGGTTTTGCCGATCAGGGCCAGGGCTGCGTCCAGGCTGTCTACCCAGGCAACGTCGGGCAGGCTGTGCTGGCCTACCTCGCGGTGACGCAGTTCGCGTTCTTCCAGCCGGTAGTGGCCTGCGCCTGCCCGCAGGCTGCTGGCCCAAGCGCGGGCCTCGGCAAAGCGCTGGGCCAGCTCGCTGGAGCTGGGCGCCACCACGCGCAGTCGGCAGGGGAAGACCAGCGACGGCGTGTCCACCGCTGCATGGCCAGCTACCAGCGCGGCCAGCAGCTCGCCCCGGTCCCAGCGCTTTTGCACCTGCGCGCGCAGGTCGTCCGGGCTAGTCCAGGCCATGGCCGGGCTCCGGGTGGATGTGGATTTGCTGCGTGAGGCCCTCCAGCCGCTCTTTCTCGGCCTGGTACTCCTCAATGCTCAGGGTGCGCAGTTGCGAGTCGCGCCCCTCTGCGTTGTGCACAAAGCCTACGCTGGACACAAAGGGCTCGATGATGTGAATTTTTTGCAGCGGCGTGACGATGAGCAGTTGTAGATTGAGCCGCTGGAACAGCTGCAGGCCATATTGCGCCGATTCGTCCGAGCCCCTGCCAAACGCCTCGTCGATGACCACAAAGCGAAAGCTGCGCGAACGCGTCTCGCCCCAGGCCAGGCCAAACTGGTAGGCCAGGCTGGCGGCCAGGATGGTGTAGGCCAGCTTTTCCTTTTGCCCGCCCGACTTGCCGCCCGAGTCGCTGTAGTGCTCGTGTTCGCGCCCATCGGCACGCCAGCGCTCGCTGGCCGAAAACACGTACCAGTTGCGCACATCGGTCACCTTGGCGGCCCAGCGGCGGTCAGGCTCGGCCAGGCCCGGGCGGCCGCGCAGGCGCTCGATGATGGCCTTGACCTGCAGGAACTTGGCCTCTGAGTACTGGCTGCCCTGCCCCGCCCCGTCACCGGGCAGGGTGCCCGACATCGCCCCCGACAGGCAGGCCGTAAGCTCGGCGCGAAACTCACGCACCTCCACGTCGCCCGTGGCCTGAGCCTCCAGCACGATGAAGCGCTCGGGGTTGTAGTCGATCTGGGTGAGCGACTGGTTGATGAGCGCAATGCGTTCCTGGATGGTTTCGCGCTCGCGGTTGAGCTGCGAGTTGAAATGCGCCACCTCGTTGATGGTGTTCTCATTGAGCAGGCGTTTGAAGTCGGCCTCAAAACGCGGCAGGTCGTCGGCGTGCAGTTGCTCCAGCAACTTGCGGTATTCACTGGCCGAAGCCACCGCCACGTCGATTTCCTGCGTCTCCAGCGCATAGGCGGTGTTGAATGCGCGCATGGCGGCGATGATTTTTTCCACCAGTTGCTGGCTGCGCCGCCCTTCGGCGTCGATGGACTTTTGCAGCGCCTCGCGCAGCTCGCGCTCGCGGGCGTCGCAGTGGGGCAGCGTGAGCGGCTGGCCGCCCAGCACCTCGGACAACAGGGTGTTCAGGTGCTCGGCGGCAGCACGGTCTGTAGGGGGCTCATCGGTAAGGGCCGCTTCTGTATCGCTGCGCCGGGTGCGAGCGTGGGCCAGGTTCACCTCGGTGCGGGTGCGCCGGTCGCGCTGCTCGGCCAGGCGCCCCTCCAGCTGGACCAGTGCTCTTTCCACCTCAGCCAAACGCCCGGTGAGGGTTTGCAGCAGGTCGGAGGATGCGCGCAACTGCGCCAGTTCGTCGTTCAGCCTCGCCACCTCGCGCGCAGGGGTTTGCCAATCCAGCTCCGCATAGTCGCGAAACTCCACCAGCTTGTCGAGCCAGCGCAAGCGCTCTTGCACCGACTGCTGCTGCGTCTGCAGCTCGGCAATGCGGGCGCCCACGCGGCCCAGGTGGGCCTCCAGCACTTTGGCCTTGGCCTGCAGGGCCGCCAGCTTGGCGGTGTTGCTCCAGCCCAGCACGTAGCGGCTGCGGTCGGCCAGCGCGTGGCGGTCGTCCTTTTCGTGGCGCTCGCCGCCCTTGATTTGCCCGGCGCGGGTGATGGCCCGGGGCTCGCGGCGAAACTGCTCTTGGGTGGTGCAGCACACCACGTTGAAGCGCTGCCACAGCGCCTGCTCCAGCCAGCCGTAAAAGGGTGAATCGGGTTTGATGGAGAGCTTGCGCAACAGGGCATCGGCGGGCAGCTCCGGGACGTCTGCAGGCCGCGTTGGGTGCACCTTGTAGTACACCAGCCGTCCGCGCAGGGCCGTCTGGTCCACCCATTCGGCCACGCGCGCATAAAGCGCTTCGGGCACCAGCAAAGACAGGCCAAAGTTGTGCATCAGCCGCTCGATGGCGCCTTCCCAGTCGCGTTCGCTGTCTCGCACCTCGATCAGCTCGCCCGCAAAGGGCATGCGGTCTTCGGGCACGCCCAGCGCCTGGCACAGCGCCGCGCGGATGCCGATCTGCCGCGCATCGATGTTGCTGCGGCGCCCGCGCAGGCTGTCGATCTCGGCCGCCAGCGCGGCGTGCTCCTGCCGCCCCTGGTGCAGCGCGGCGCCCTGCTCCACCTCTTCGTTGCGCAGCTCGTTGCTGCGAGCCCCTTCCACCTCACGCATGCTTTGGCAGGCCTGCTGCTGGGTCAGCAGCTCTTGCGCGTTGCCCACCTGCAGCAGGCCCAGCGGCTGGCGCAGCGCGTCGTAGCGCGCGGCATGGGCTTTGCGGCGCGTGCTTTCGGCCTGGCTGCGGGCCATGGCTTCTTCCAGCTGGGCAATGCGGTCGCCACCGCTTTGGGCAATGGCCGCGCGCAGTTCGCGCTCTTGCGTTTGCTGGCGGGCTTTGTCGGTCTCCAGCACCTGCACCTTGGTGTGGTCGCTGGCCAGGGCATCGGTGAGCTGCGCAATGCGCTCATCCAGCAGCGCCAGCTTAAGCCCGGCAAAGTGCGCGCGCAGCGCATCGCGGCTGGCGCGCTGGGTGTCGATGTGGGCCTGCACCTGGGCATGGCGGTCGCAGTCGGCCACCAGGGGGGTCAGCAGCGCCACCTGGTGCTGCGCCTTGAGCACCGCCGCATGGGCGCGGCTCAGGTCGTCAAAGTGGGCCATCAGGCTCTGGATGCGCGGCGCCACGTCAAAGGGCTCCAGCATGTGGTGGCGCACAAACTCAGTGAGGTTGCCCACCGACTTCATCGACACCGTCTGGTGAAACAGCTCCAGCGCCTGCTCGCCGAGGTTGCCAAACCGGCGCCGAAAATGCGCGCCATATTGCGCAAAGCTGTCAAACAAGGCCACACCGCCTTTGCGCAGCCGTGTGCGCAGCCCGGTGATGGCGCTGCCAAACTGGGCAAAGTCGTCGGTAATCGACAAGGCCTTGTCGGCCACGGCGTACAGGCGTTCGGGCTGCCCCTGGGCCTCCTTGAGCCAGAACACCTGCGCCAGCGTCACCGTCTGGTCAAACCCCGCGTTGTGAAACACCCCCAGGATGACCGAATAGCTGCCCGCATCGCGCAGGGCCACGGGCTTAGCGCTACCGCTGGTTTCGTTGCGCTCGGACTTGAAATGCCCCAGCACATAAGAGCGCAAGGAGCGCTCACGCGCATCGGCCCCGGCGGCCTTGTTGTAGGCAATGCGGTGCGCTGGCACCAAGAGCGTTGTGACGGCATCGACCAGCGTGGACTTGCCCGAACCAATATCGCCCGTCAGCAGCCCGTTGCGGCCGTCCAGCGCCAACGACCACACACGTTTGTCAAACGTGCCCCAGTTGAACACCTCCAGCCGCATGAGCCGAAAACCCGAGAGCGCCGCAACTGTGGGAGCCGCCGCCCGCTCCTGGGCCCCGCTCGGCCCGGCAGGGGCAAGCGGGGCCGCGGGGGCCGCCGGGTCGCCCGCAAACAGGTCGCCCTCGTCACTGCTGTGCATCGTCTGCCTCCGTCTGCGAGGTGCTCAAGTGCTGCTGGTAGGCCTGCAGGCGCTCGTCAAAATCGGCCAGCCACTGGGCATCGACAAAGGCCTTCAGGATGCGGCGCACCTCGTACACCGGTGCCTGGCCCGCATGGGTGGCCTTGAGGCGGCGCACAAAGCCCAGCTCAATCACTTTGTTCAGGTGCGTTTCGATCTGGTCGATCAGCCGCGCATCGTTGGTGCTGGCGGGCATGAAGATGCGCACCATCTCCACCACCTCGTCGCGCGCCAGAATCAGCCGGGCTTCGCCGCCGGTGGCATCCAGCTCCGCCAGCTTCTTGCGCAGCAGGGCCAGCAGCAGGCTGACGTGAAAACTCAGGGGCTGGCGGCGCACCAGGCGCGGCAACTTGGCGGCCGCCTCGTCCTCCTCTTGCACGCGCGAGCGCACAAAGGCATAGCCTTCGGCCTCGTCCACCACCAGGTCCAGCGCCAGCACCGCCACGTAGTCTGCCGCCCGTGCACGCAGCGCCTGCAGGGCGTCCCACAGCGCAGCGTCTTCGTCGCGGTAGACCACGCCACGCAGCAACGGGATGACCACGGCAGACAGATCCCACTGCGGTAAGGGGTTGGCGATTGCATCGATGGGCGCTGCGTCGTTCAGGTCGTCGCTCATGCTCAAGTCCTCACAAAGATCACACGCGGCAGCGTGGCGCTGCGTTGCACGCCGTCGGATGCGGTCCAGTGCACCGTCTCTTGCACAGCTTCATCCACCACGGCCTGCGCGGCCACGCTGGCCAGTTGCAGGTAGGCCACCAGCTCGCCCAGCCCCTGCTGCAGCGGACGCATGTGCAGCAACTCACCCAGGCTGACCTGGGCCCGCGTTTGCAGCGCTTGCCGCACATGGGCAGCCAGCGCGGCCTTGTCCACCCGCACCTGGGTAAAGAGCGCCGCAGCGTCCACCCCAGCGTCGCCTACCTGCACGGGAGCATCGTTCAGCGCTACGGCGGCCGCAGGGCGAAACAGCGGGCGCTCCAGGGGTAACTGCACGGCGGGGTGCAGGGCGTCCACGCCGAACACCTCGCCGGGCGGGGGTGCATCGCGCAGCGCCACGGCCCGCGCTTCGATGCCGTGAAGCAGCTCCATGATGCGGCGGTTCTCCAGCCAGGCCTGGTCGTCCAGAAACCGGCGCAACTGCTGCGACAACTGGGCCACCGTGCGCTGGGCGTGTTCGCCCGCCTCCAGCCAGTCGTAGTGCACGCGGCGCAGCCGTGCATCGGGGGCCAGTTGCGCCACCGGGTCGAGGGCCAGCACGTGGTCGAGCAGCGCGCTCAGTTGCTCTTGCCGCGCCTGCGACATGAGGAATTCCCAGAACGCCCGAAAGCTCTTGCCCTGGTCGGATTCGGCAATGGCGTCGCGCTCGCCCAGGATTTCGCGCAGCAGCGCACCCCGGCCCTGCGTGGGGCCACCATCCCACAGTGCGATGCGTTCGCGCACCTTGCGGTCGAGCTGGCGAAAGTTGTGCTCCACCTCCCGAAAATCGCCCAGCAGCTCGCGCGCCAGGCTGGTGAACTGCTGGAACCGGTCTTTGAGCGCGGTGTCGTCCAGCAGCGGCATGTGTCCGCCCAGCACCTGGGCGATTTCCGCGTCGATGGCATCGCGGCGCTTGTGCAGTTCAGCGATGCGGGTCTCGGGGTTGGTGTCGGTGCCTTCGCTCATTTGCTGCAGCAGCGCAAACAGCGTGAGCAGGCGCGATTCGGTGCCCACAAAGCTGCGCTCTGTCAGGCTGGCCAGCCAGGTCAAGGCCCGCTCGGTGGCGGGGGTGAGGTCGAACTGCGGCTCGTCCGTGCCCGGGGGGTAGAACTTGCGCAGCCAGCCCTTGTCGTGCGCGGCCCAGTCGTTCAGATAGTCCAGCGCCGACCGGGGGAAGGCCTGCTCGCCCAGGCGTTCACGCAGATCGTAAAGCGTGTCGTTCAGCGCCTCCACCAGGTTGGCCTGCGCCATGGAGCGCACATTCGGCGCAATGAAAACGCGGTGCAGAAAACTGGCCACCAACGGCGCATGCTCGGCCACCAGCAGCCGCCAGGCGGGGTGCTGGCGGCGCATTTGGTGCAGCGTGGTGTAGTCCAGATCCATGCGAAGTTTGAAGAAGGGTCGGGGGCTTTGCACGAGCGGCGCCCAGGCTTCGACAGGCTCAGCCCGACCGGTAGTGGGTGTCGACAATGCGCCAGGTCGATACCGGGCGTGTTCGCCGCACCTTCACAAAGCGGGCAACACAGTCAGGCCGCATTGTCGGCCATGCGCGCGCCCCTTTAGTCCTCAATACCGCGCTGCGCGGGAATGCCCGCCTTGAACGCGTGCTTGACCATCTGCATTTCGGTCACGGTGTCGGCCAGTTCGATGATCTCGGGCGGGCAGCGGCGGCCGGTGAGGCACACATGCACGTCCTTGGGCCGCTCGCGCAGGGTCTGCAGCACGCCGTCCAGCGGCAGCCAGCCGTAAATCAGCGGGTAGGTGATCTCGTCGAGCACCACCAGAAAGTGCTCGCCCGACAGGATGGCGGCGCGCGCCTTCTCCCAGCCGTCGCGCGCGAGCTGGGCAGAGTGCTCCAGGTCCTTGCTCTTCCAGCTGAAGCCGTCGCCCAGCCCCTCGATGGGCAGGCCAATCTGCTCGAACATGCGGTGCTCGCCAAAGCGTGCGGTGGGCACCTTCATGAACTGGAAAATCTTCACGGCCTTGCCCCGGCCGTGCGCGCGCAGCGCCAGGCCAAAGGCGGCCGTGCTTTTGCCCTTGCCATCGCCGGTGTTGACGATGACGATGCCCCGGCGTTCGCCCTCGGGCTTTTCGTAGCGTTTTTCGGTGGGCGGGGTTTCGATCTGCATGGTGTCGATTCTTTCAGAGAGGCCGGGCATCACACGCCGGCCGGTTGCAAAGGGGAAGACAGCGAGGACGGACGGCGCGCCTGCCACGCGGCGCCCGCCATCGCCACCAGGGCCATGACCAGCAGGGCCACGATGCCCGCCATGCGCTCCACGGGGCTGGGCTCGGTGGCGCTGTCAGAAGGGGCTGGCTCGGGCTGCCGCTCCAGCAACACGCCCATGGTAGGCACGGCGGGCGCGGAAGGTGGTGCTTCTGCCTGGGCGGGCGGCGCGGGCAGGTCAGCGGCGGGGGGCGCGGGCTGTGGCACTGCCAGGGCTGGCGACTGCGGCGCAGCAATGGCCATGCCAGCAGCTGGGGTCAGCTCTACGGCCTCACCACGTGCCGCTCGCTCCACCCAGCGGCGCACGCTGGGCAGTTCGGCCGCCAGCGGCGCGGCACGCGTCAGTTCCTGGTACATCTGTGCCAGTTGTTTTTGCGTGTCGGCATCGGCCTGCCAATAGCCCTGGCGCTGCGCCTGCACCAGGCGCTCCAGCGACTGGGCGTAGGCCTGTGGATGTTCTTTCAGCCACTCGGGCAGGCCCAGCTGGTGCTTGTCGCGCACCAGCACGTCGTAGAAGCTTTGCCAATGGTCGCTGCGCACCGTGTCGGGCGCCACGGCCTGCCAGCCCCAGGCGAACTGCACGGCCTTGAGCACCTGCAGCGTGCCCGAATAGCCCTCGGCCTTCTGCGCCTGGAGCCAACCCGGGTGCAGGTAGCGCGACTGCATCTCCAGCGCAATGGCGCGCTGTGCAGTTTCGGTGGTGGGCTCACTCACATCCCGCAGCTGGGCCACATGCAGCTCCAGCCCCTGCGGCCGGCCGGCCACACGGGCTGCGGCCGACAGGCCACCCAGGTACTGGAACGGGTCGTCCGAGCTGACCATAGCGTACAGGTTCGAGCTGCGCGACAGGATGGCTGCGTCGGTGCGGCGCAGGTGCGCTCCCAGCGCCTTCGCCGCCGTGCCGCCCGCAACCCCCGTCACCGGCTCGCCCTCCAGATAAGGCTGGCTCATCCGCTCGAGGAACATCTGGCCCAAGCGCGCATCGTTGGTTTGCAGGCCGTCGCTTTGCACCGCGTCGGACAGGCCGGTGCCATAGTCGCCCACCGCATTGCCGAACGAGCGCACGCGCGCCAGTTGCTCGGCCTGCGCGCGGGGCACGCCCTGCTTGCGCAGCTCCTGGCCGATCTGCGCGGTGGTGCGCGCGATCACATTGCCGGGCTCGGCCGTGGCGGCCTGGGCCACCGCACGGTCCAGCAAGCCCATCAGCGCGGGGAACTGGTCGCGGTAGGAGCCGGTGATGCTCATGAGCACATCGACGCGCGGGCGCTTGAGCTCATCGGCGGCAATGGTCTCCACGCGCACCGGGCGGCCCGAGTCGTCCCACACCGGGCGCATGCCCAGCGCCACAAGCGCCTGCGCTTCCATGATGCCCTGGTGGCGCAGCGTTTCGCCCGCCCACAGCGACAGCGCCATACGCTCTGGCGCCCGGCCACCATGGCGCGCCTGGTAGTCCTTGAACCAGTCGTTGAACAAGGTCTGCGCCACGGCATAGGCCTGGCGCGTGGGCAGGCGGCTCGGGTCCAGCCCCGTGAGGTTGCGGCCTGTGGGCAGGCTGTCGGGGTTGCGGATGGGGTCGCCGCCGTAGGCTGCGGGCAGGAAGCGGCCCTCCAGCCCCGCGAGCAGGCCGGGCATTTCGCCTTCGGTGGCCAGCAAGCGCTCCAGCTCCTGCGCGCGTTGCGCAAGCTGCAGCAGCGCGGGCGTGTCGATGGGTTTGCGCGCGGCGCGGTTGGGCACATGGTCTTCGGCGCGCACCAAGCCGTCTTGTGCTGGCGACGCGTCAGGCGGCACGGGGCGCAGGTCCAGCACGCTGGCGGCCTGCGCATCGGTCAGCGCCACTTCCAGCCAGCGCGCGGGGCGTGCAGCCAGCACCGCGTCGTGCTTGATCAGGAAGGCTTCGTCGATGTCTTCGCCCAGCGCCTCGATCAGCGGCTTGCGCAGCGCCTGCAGGATGGTCTCGCGCCGCTGCTCGGGCGCGGGCACGCGGCCGAACACGGCCAGGCCCTTGGGCTGCGAGCTTTGCGCGAGCTGGTCCAGGTAGGGGTGCAGGATTTCAAGAAAGCCGTGGAAGTCGGCCGCGATGCGCTCGGCGCTCCAGCCCAGGTCGCGGTGCAGCTGGTGCTCCACAAACTGCGCCACCAGCTGCTTTTCGAGCGCGCGGCGCGTGGGGCCTTCGTCCACGGTTTCCCATTCGTGCATCACCTCGTGCATGTGGGCCATGCGCGCCTCGAAGCCCGCCGGGGCAAACACCGGCGTGCGGTGGCTCACCAGCACGGCGCGGCCCCGGCGCTTGGCGGTGAGGGCCTCGCCCAGGTTGTCCACGATGTAGGGATAGACCACGGGCAGGTCGCCCAGGGGCAGCAGCGCGTCGTCGTGCACATCCAGCGCGCGCGCCTTGCCGCCCGCCCATTCCTGCGTGCCGTGGGTGCCGAAGTGGATGAGCGCGTCGGCCTCCAACTGCGCCCACAGGTACACGGACAGGTAGTGGTGCGACAACGGCGCCTTGGACTTGTGCATGAACGGGTTCTGGCCCAGGCGCAGCGTTTCTTCGCGCGGGGGCTGGGGCAATACCGAGAGCTTGCCCACCTGCAGACGCGGGATGGCGAACACTTTTTCGCCCTGCCACTCGACCACGTAACGGCTCTTTTCGGGCGTGCCCCAGTGCGCGTTCATGCGCTCGCGCACGGCCTTTGGCAGCGTGGCCAGGTGCTGCTCATAACGCGCCAGCGGCAGCGCGGCGGCCTGGTCGTTTTGCAGCAGCGCGCGCACATCGGCGCCGGGGTAATACGCGGCGAGCAGCGGCTTGAGCCCATCGATCCAGCCCTGCTCGGGCACCTGCTGTGTGCGGTAGCCCGCCTGGGCCAGGCCGCCCGAAACCTGCTCTAGGCTGCGCGGCACGTTGAGGAACGAGGCGCCGAAGTTGGTGCCACCCGGCGGGTAGTTGTAGACCATGGCCACCAGGCGCTTGTCGGCGGCGGGTTTGGTCTGCAGCGCGATCAGGCGCCGCGCCTTCGCGGCCACGGCCTGGGCCTGGCGCTCGATGAGGCGGAAGTCTTGCCCCTCGGCGCCGTGGGCAGCGACCAGGACCGGGTCGATGGCGCCTGCCGCCTCAGGCTGCGCTAGGTAGAACGGCACATCGGACAGCGACAGGCCCGTGTCGCTGGCTTCCCACGCTGCCGCATCGCCTGCCCGGTAAGGCTGCGTGCCCAACAGCGGCACGCCCCAGCGGGCCAGCAGCGGCTGCAGCGCAGCGGCCTGGGGCACAAGCTGGTGCAGCACCAGGACCGAGGCATGCAGGCGGCCCGGGCCGGTGCCGCTTTCGGGGGGCAGCTCCAGCACCTCGGCCAGCGTCTGCGCCGTGACCTGCTGGCCAAAGGCCGCATAGGCGAACAGGCCTTGCTGGCGGAAGGTGCGCAGCCAGGCATCGAGCCATTCGGTGCTGCCATCGACAAAATGGTGGCGGTGCACCAGCACGGCCACGACCGGCAGGCTCCGCAGTGCCGGCTCACCCTGGCGCCAGGCCTCCAGCGCGGCGGCGTTGGGCAGCAGGCGGGGCGCATCGGGGTGGTAGATGCCCCGAGGGGGCAGGATGTCGGGCGCGGGCAAGGCGGACATGGCAGCACCCGCCACGGTGGCCCGCGCTAGGGCGATGGCGTTCTTCAGATTGCGCGGGCCGCCCGCCTGCAGGTAAGCCACCATGCGGGCGGGAGCCTCCAGCGCAGACAGGTCAACAGCCGGTGTGCCCGCAGGCACCCAGACCACGCGGCCCGGGGCGCTTGCGGCACGGGCATCGAGCTGAGCGCCCACCATGCGGCGCAGGCGCGCCTCCACGCTGGCGTGCGGAGCATCCACCCACACCATGGCGGCGCCCGCCAGAGCGCGCTCCAGCTTCTGGGCCTGGGCCGCGTCCAGTACCGCCGGGCCGGCCAGCGGGTAGTCGATGTGCACAAAGCCCAGGCCCGCGTCGGAGGCCAGGCGCAGCACCATGGCCGTGCGCGGGGTGGTGGTGATGTCGGACGTGAGCCAGAGCAGCACCGGCGCTGTTTTATCGGCGCCGCCCGCTGCCAAGGCTTTCTCAGCCTGGACGGCATGCACCAGCGGCGCAGCCAGCAGCAGGCACCACAGTGCCGCGCGCAAGATCAGTGTCTTCATGGCTTGGCGGGTGCCGGCGTGGCGGAGCCACCCGCGCCACCGGCCGAAGCTCCAGCTGGAGCAGCGCCCGTTTCAGGGATGTAGACGATATTGCCGTCTTCCAGCTTGTAGGCCACGCCCGCACGCACGCCCTGCCCTTGCGCTGCGCTGCCAGCGCCCTTGAAGCGCACTTCCTTGCCCTGCTCGCGCACGACCACTTCCATGTCGGGCTGGCCCGCATTACGGATGATGCTCACGCTTTCATTGGCACTCGTCTGGCTTTGCACGGCCACGGCCGTGAGCAGTGCCACCACCAGCACCAGGAACACGTCCACCAGGTTCACGGCCGACAGCATCGGATCGTCATCGTCCTCGGCGAGGACGCTTAGGTGCTTCAAGGTCATTGCGCCACCCCGCGCTCCTTGCGCACCACCAGCAGCTCGGCCAGCAGCCAGCGGCGGCGCACCGAGTACACCACCAGGCCCACCGACGCAGCCGCTAGCGCCAGCACCACGCCCGCAAAGGCGCCGCTGAAAACGGCGAGGGCCTGCTGGCCGTTGCCCGCCGCCACGCTCTGCAGCGCAGGGCCCAGCGGGATCATCGTGGCGATCAGCCCCAGCATGGGCGACAGACGGCTGAGCAGGCGCACGGGCTCCACCTGGCGCACTAGTTGCAGTTCCAGCTCTTCCATCGACAAACCCGGAGCCACGCGCAGCGAACGGTACTGCGGCTGGCGCCAGCGCTGCCACGCCTCCATGAGCGTGGCGCCGCCCGACCACAACGCGTAGACAAACGCCAGCCCCACCAGCACCAGCACCGGCCACAGCAACGACTGCGCGACCTGCGAAAAACCCGATTCGATGTTCATGCTTCCACTCCCTCAATCCATGTGTTGTTTCATTGGCTGTGCTTGCGCTGCATCGATGGCAGCGCCATCCACATGCCATCCAGATGCCGCACGTGGATGCGGTGATCAAACACGCTCTCCAGCGCCGCGTGCGTGGCGGGTGCATCGCAGGCGCCCTGGTGCAGCACGCGGCCCTGTGCCATCACCACCATGTCGTCGGCCTGCAGCGCGAGCGACACCTCGTGCAGCACGCTGACCACCGTGCCGCCCGCATCGACCAGCGCGCGCATGGTGTGCAGCCAGTCGGTCTGGTGCGGCGGGTCGAGGTTGGCCAGGGGTTCGTCCATCAGCAGCACTCGCGCCTGCACGGCGAGGGCGCGGGCCAGCAGCACGCGCTGGCGCTCGCCGCCCGACAGCTGCGACAGCGGGCGGTGGCGCCAGTCCCAAGCCTGGGTGGTGCGCAGCGCCTGCTCGACGGCGGCATGGTCGGCAGCACTTGGCGGGGCCAGCCAGGGCTGGTGCGGCAGACGGCCCAGCATGGCCACGTCGTAGCTCGTGAGGTCGTCGGCCGAGCCTTCGTTCTGCCCCAGCCAGGCGAGCTGGCGGGCGCGTTCGCGAGCCGGGATCTGCGCCAGCGGGCGGCCCAGCAATTGCACCTCGCCCTGCACGGCTGCGCGCGGCAGCAGGCCCGCCAGCACCTTGAGCAAGGTGGACTTGCCCGCACCGTTGGGGCCGACGATGCTGGTCCAGCGCCCGGCGGGCAGTTGCAGGTCAATGCCCTGCAATATCAAGCGGTTTCCGATGCTTGCGCCTATCTGGCTTGCCTTGATAGCTATTGAATTCATAGCGCACCGCCTTGCGATGTGCGCCGGTGCATGAGCCACAGCAGGTAGGTGCCGCCCAGGGCCGCCGTGAGCACACCCACGGGTAGCTCCTGCGGCGCGAGCACCCAGCGCGCGAGGATGTCGGCCGCCATGAGCAGCACCGCGCCCATCAGGCTGGAGAGCACGATGTGCCGCTCGTGCGTCACGCGGACGATGGAGCGCACCAGGTGCGGCGCGGCCAGCCCCACAAAGGCGATGAGCCCGGTCTGCGCCACCGCCGTGCCCGTGGCCAGCGCCATGGCGGCCACCAGCCCCACGCGCATGGGCATGAGCGGCAGGCCCAGGCTGGCGGCCGTGGCCTCGCCTAGCGTGAGGCCATCGAGCGCGCGCGCAAGCATCCAGGCCACCAGCGAGCACAGGGCCCACACGGCTGCCATCAGCACGCAGGCCATCCAGCCCACAAAGGCGGTGCTGCCCAGCGTGAAGGCTTGCATGGCCTGAAGGATGTCGGGCGAGGCCAGCTCCACAAGGTCACGCACGGCCCCCAGCACCACGCCCACAATCACGCCCGCGAGCAGCAGGCGCAGCGTGTGCTGCACCCCGCGCGCGAGGATCAGCGTGAGCACCACCGCCCCCGCCGCCCCCAGAAATGCCATGCCCGTGATGCCGATGCGGGCCATCCACTGCGCCGCCACCGGCGACACGCCGAACAGCGCCATCGCCACGGCACCACCCAGCGCGGCGCCCGAGGCGCTGCCCAGCAGGTACGGATCGGCCAGCGGGTTGCGAAACAACCCCTGCGCCACCGCGCCCGACAGGCCCAGCAGCGCCCCCGCCAGCCACGCGCCCAACGTGCGCGGCAGGCGGATGTCCCACACGATCTGCCAAGCCACGGGGTCGCCGTGCATGCGCAGCACGCTGTCAAAACCCGTGCTGCCCACGCTGGCGCCACACAGGGCCAGCAAGACGCTGGCCAGCAGCAACCAGGCAGCGCACCACGCGGCGCGGCGGGTGGCGGAACTGGTAGGCACACCGATGGAAGCGCCGGTCATGGGGCCTTTTCCACCAAGCAGCGTGCCATGATGCGCGCGGCTTCGGCCATGCGCGGCCCAGGGCGCACCACCACATCGGAGTCGCCAGAACCAAACACGCACAGCCGGTTCTCGCGGATTGCGCGCATGGTGGCCCAGCCGGGGTACGGCACCATAGCCTGCATGCTGCGGTTGCCGATCATGATGATGTCGGGGTTGGCGCGCACGACGAACTCGGGGTTCAGGCGCGGAAACGGGCCCAGCGACGCGGGCACCACGTTGCGCACGCCCAGCCGGGTGAGCGATTCGCCAATGAACGAGGCCTCGCCTGCCGCATAAGGCCCACGGCTCACTTCAAAATACACGCGCGCGTTCTTTGCCTTGGGCGGCAGCGATTGCGCCGCTGCCAACACGCCCGCGTCGATCACGCGCCAGAGGCGGTCGGAGCCTTGCGCGCGGGGCACGCCCAGCAGGTCGCTCACGGTGCCCAGCACGCGGCGCACGTCGGCATGCGTCTTCGGCTCCAGCTGCACCACCGTGAGGCCGAGCGCCTCCAGCCGGTCGCTGGCGCGCGAGCTGACGGACATGAGCACAACGTCAGGCTTGAGTGCCACAACGGCCTCGATGCTCGGGTCCAGCCCGCCGCCCACCTTGGGCAACTTGCCAATCACCGCCTCCGGCCAGTTGGAATAGCGGTCCACACCCACCAACCGGTGACATTGCTCCAGCTCGCACACGCTTTCGGTCAACGACGGCAACAGGCTCACGATGCGCTGCGGCGGGCGCGGCAACGAGATCTCGCGGCCCTTGTCGTCCTTGATCTGCACCGGCTGCGCCTGGGCCAGCCCGGCCATGAGCAGGCCCAGCGCGATGAGGATGGCGATCACCCAGAGGATGCGGCGCACGGGGGTGGGTTTCATCACCGGGGTTCTTTCAAGGTAAGAGGCAGGCCTGCGGCCATGAGCGTAACGCGGGGGCACACCTGCGCCACCTGCTGGTTGAGTATGCCCAGCGCATCCACAAAGGCGCGCACCTCACGCCCCATCGGGATGACCCCCAGGCCAATTTCATTGCCCACCAGAACAACGGGGCCGGGGGATTTCCGAATTGCTCCTAAAAACATAGCTGATTGCGCTTTCCAGTCAAGCGCTAGCGCCTGTTTTTGTTCAATACTCATGGATTCCACACCCACGGGCATGGTCCAGTGGGTGAGCCAGAGCGTGAGGCAGTCCATCACCACCAGCGTCTGCGGCGTGCTGAAGCGCACGAGGGCTGCCGCCACGTCGCGCGGCTCTTCCACCGTCTCCAGGCCGGGCACGCGCTCGGCGCGGTCACGCTGGTGGCGGGCGATGCGCTCGCGCATCTCGTCGTCCCAGGCCTGCCCGGTGGCGATCAGCACGGCGCGGTGGTCGGCAGACTGGGCCAGCCAGTCGCGCGCCAGCAGTTCGGCGCGGCGGGACTTGCCGCTTTTCTGGCCGCCCAGGATGAGTTCGGTGGTGATCGTCATACGGAAGCGCCTCCCAGCAGATGCGCCACCGCCTCGGGGCTGGATGGGAACCAGGCGTGGAAATAGCTGCCGTGGATGCTGCCCTGCCGGTACAGCGCCTCGCCCGCATCGGGCGCAACCGCCTCGTTCGGGCGCGCCGTGCGGGCCACCACGGGGGCGCTGCTGTCGCTGGTCGAATAGTGAAACGTATGGCCGCGCAGCGTGTGCCCTGCCACCGTCAGGTGCTGCGGGCCGAGGGCCGCCAGTCGCTTTTGCATGGTCACGCGGCCGGGCAGCAGGCCCCACAGCGGAGCCGTGCTGCCATCGGCCAGCGTGATGGAATCGAACAGCGCCATCATGCCGCCGCACTCGGCCCACAGGGGTTTGCCTGCGGCCACATGGGCACGCAGGCTGGCTTGCATCCCGGTGTTGGCCGCGATCTGCGCGGCGTGCAGCTCGGGGTAACCGCCGGGCAGCCACACGGCATCGCAGTCCGGCAACGCCGTGTCTTGCAGGGGCGAGAAGAACGCCACGCGGGCGCCCATCTGTTCCAGGCATTGCACATTGGCGGCGTAGGTAAAACAGAACGCCGCGTCACGCCCCACGGCCACGGTGCGGCCCGCGAGCAAAGCAGGCACGGCAACCTGGGATGCAGGCGCCGGAAAGTCCACGGCCCAGCGCTGCAGGTCCCCCAGCGTCATCTGGCCCAGCGGCGTGGTGGCCAGCGCGTCAGCCGCAGCGTCCAGCCGCTGCAGGCTGTCGTCCAGCTCGTGCGCAGCCACCAGGCCCAGGTGGCGTTCAGGCAGCAGTGCCGCACCGGACTTGGAAGCTGCAGGCGCGTGGGTTGGCTGCACCCGCATCAGCGCGCCCATCCAGTCGTCGGCATCGTGCAGGCCGTCCCGCAGCATGTCGGCATGGCGCGCGCTGCCCACACGGTTGGCCAGCACACCCGCCCAGGGCAGACCCGGACGGTAGTGGCGCAGGCCATAGGCCAGCGCGCCAAAGGTGCCGGCCATGGCCGAGGCATCGACCACCGCCAGCACCGGCACGCCAAAGTGCCGGGCCAGGTCGGCCGCGCTGGGGTTGCCATCAAACAGGCCCATCACACCCTCGATGAGGATCAGGTCCGACTCGCGTGCAGCATCGTGCAGGCGCTGCGCGCAGTCGGCCTCGCCGTTCATCCACAAATCGAGCTGGTGCACCGGCGCACCGCTGGCGAGCTGGTGCCAGTGCGGGTCCAGAAAATCCGGCCCGCACTTGAACACCCGCACCCGTCGCCCCTGGCGCGCATGCAAACGCGCCAGGGCGGCGGTAACGGTGGTCTTGCCCTGCCCGGAGGCCGGCGCTGCAATCAGCAGCGCCGGGCAGCGGGCGGAAGCGGTTGACGCCAGGGTCACTGCGGAGCCCACTTGACGCCCAAATAAACCGTGCGGCCTGCGGTAGCGTAGGTGCGGGCCAGCTGGTAGTCCTTGTCGGCCAGGTTGTCGACGCGGGCCAGCAGCGTGGTGTCGCGTGCGATGCGGGTACTGGCGTACAGGTTTACGAGCGCATACCCCCCCAGCACGTTGGTGTTGGCCACGGTGTCAAATCGGCGGCCCGAAGCCTGCACCTCGGCACCCACCGTCCAGCCCGCCAGGCGGGTGTCGGCGCCAAAGGTGGCGTGCTGCCTGGCGCGGCGGGCCAGCTGCTTGCCCGTGGCAAGGTCGCGCGGGCGCTGCAGGTCAATGGAGCCGTGAAGCTGCACATTGCCCACGCGGTGCGAACCCGCCAACGTCACGCCCCTGTATTCGGCGCGGGCGGTGTTGGCGTAGCAGCCAAATTCCGACAGGCAGCTGCCAGGGCCCGAGAACGAAATCAGGTTGGTCACCCGGTTGCGAAACAGCGTGGCCGAGAAGGTGCTGTTGCCCTGGGCATAGCGCAGCGCCACTTCGGCATTGCGGCTGCTTTCGGGGCGCAGCGTGGCCACACCGTATTCGCTGAAGCGGTGGTACAGCGTGGGCGCACGGAAGGCCGTGCCCACCGACGCGGTGGCGCGCCACTGCGGGGTGATGGCATAGCCGTAGGCCACGCTGCCGGTGCTCTTGCCACCGAATTCGCTGTCGGAATCATGGCGCAGGTTGAGCTGCACCGTGTGGCCTGCCGCGTTGTAGCCGTAGCCCAGCGCCAGCGCGTCTTGCGAGCGCTTGGCGTCAATGGGCGTGTTTTCCAGGCGGTCTTCGCGGCGCTCCAGCGCGGCCGTGACGAGGTGCGCGCCCTGGCGCCATTCGTTCTGGAAGAAGTAGCCACGCAAGCGCGTGTCGCTCAGATACCGCGAAGGGCGGGTTTCGTATTCGTCGCGCGAGTCGGTGATCGAAAGTCGCGTTTTGTAGGCGCTGTTCCACTGGGCCGTCCAGTTGAGGCCCAGCGCGTGCAGGGTGTGCAGGTTGCGGTCGTCCTTGCCCAGGCCGCTGTCGTAGCCGCTGTTGGTGTCATTCAGCATGAGGGTGCCTTCGAGGCGATGCACTGCGTTCACCTGCAGGCCTACCCGCGCGTGGCCCGCTGTGGAGCGGTAGCCGTCGCGGTCCGGGTTCTGCCCGGCGACAGGGCGCGCGTTGAAGCCCTTGCTGTCTTCACGCGCCAACCCCAGGGCGTAGTCCAGCGTGCCGCCGGCACCGCTGATCCCCGCCTCTAGCCTGGTGGTGTTGTGGCTGCCCACACCTACGCCCACGTACGGCGCCGTGCTGTTTTCGCCGCGCTTGGTGAAGATCTGCACCACACCACCCAGGGCATCCGAACCATAAACGGCACCCGCCGGGCCACGCAGCACTTCAATGCGGTCGATGAGGCCCAGGGGAATGCTCTCCCAGGGTGCGCCGCCGGTGGACTGGGAGTCGATGCGTACCCCATCGATGTACACCGCGGTGAAGCGCGACTCGGCGCCACGCAAGAAGACGCCGGTAGTGCTGCCCGGGCCGCCATTGCGCGAGAACTCGACACCGGGCAGGCGGGCCAGCAGGTCGGCCAGGCCGGTGGCACCACTGCTTTCAATGGTTTCGCGGTCCACGATGGAGAAGTCGGCCACCAGGTCGGACAGTGGCTGCGGCGTGCGCGTGGCGGCCACCACGGTTTCAGACAACGAGGGCGCGCGCAGGTTCTGCGCCAGCAGCTCACCGGAGGCCGGGGCAGTCTGGGCCAAGGCGGTGCAGGCGCTGCCCGCAACAAGGGACAGCATGGCCAGGCGCGGTGCGGACAGGCGCAACGACGCCACAGGGCGCGCACGAAGGGTACGGATTTTCATGGGAATCAAGATCAACAAACAACCCGGGCCGGCCTCCCGCCAGCGTGTGGGTGATACAGCCGCGCAGCGCCAAAAAAGAGCGCACGCAGCCACCGTGTTGGCCGGTATCCGGGCTGGCGGAACACCCCCCCAATGCCTTCCCAGGCGCTTGTTCAAGGCGCCCAGTGGCTTATGGATGGAGAGAGAATCGAGTGATTCGTCCGCTGACCGTTGCGGGGGCAGCGCAGGCTGGGCGGGTACCGGTGGTACCGCGCCTCCCTGCTTCCCGTTGAACTGCGGCGTGTGAACCACACCGCGAGCACCAACGGGCGAATTTTACGACCGATTTTTACGCCAACCCTACAATCAGGCGCTGTATGGCCACACCATCCACCATCGATCAGATCGCCGAGCGCGTCGAACGCCTGCTGTTGCGCCATGCCGAGCTGCAACGCACCAATGCACTGCTTGCAGATCAGGTCGCAGCCCTGACGCAGGAACGGGACTCGCTCAAGTCGCGGCTCAGCGCCGCCCGCGCCCGCGTGGATGCCCTGCTGGAGCGCCTGCCCGCCGCGACCCCCGCCGTCACGAAAGAAATCGAATGAAGCAAATCGAGGTGCAGATCCTCCAGCAAAGTTACCTGCTGACCTGCCCCGAGGGCCACGAGAGCCGTCTGCTCGACGCCGTTGAGCGCGTGGATACCGCGATGACGCGCATCCGTGACGCTGGCAAGGTCCGCGCCCGTGAGCGCATTGCAGTGCTGGCAGCGTTGAACCTGGCCTTTGAAATCGCCGATCGTGAGGCCGCCGACCTGGCAGCCAGCGCCATCAGCGCGACGCCAGCGCCGGCTGGACACCAGGCAGCGCTCCTGCCTGACGAGGAACACGAGGATCTGCAGAGGCTGGTTCAGCGTCTGGACCAGGCTCTCGGGGATGACGGACGCCTGATTTAGCCCGCCCATTTCACGCCGGATGGCGCGGGCTTTACATGCCCCACGGCTGGAATGCAGGTTGCCAGCGCCTACAATGGGAGCGTCTGCGAAGCCGCCGGGCCCTATATTTCCTTGAACCAATGCTCAACGAGCTCGGGCTTGGTACATTGCCCGGTGAGCGTGATCATCTCGCGTCAGATGAACCCAACGCTTGGCTGCCCTCGCCCACCTGAACCCCCGGTTCAGGATGAGGGTCCGGTGGCATTCGCAGACACCCATTTTCAGATGCCTGTCCAGTGCGCACCCTGCGCCCCATCCAGTGCACTCCCGCGTTCTCCCCTTCCTTTCTTTCTGACCCCATGCTGGATCCCCTCCTGATCGTTGAACTCGGCGTGCTCGGCCTTGCCACAGGTTTTCTGGCAGGTCTGCTGGGCATTGGCGGCGGCATGCTGCTTGTACCGTTCCTGACCTACATCCTCGGCGCGCAACAAGTGGCGCCCGATCTGGCCGTGAAGATGGCCATCGCCACTTCCATGGCGACGATCATGTTCACATCCATCTCCAGCGTGCGCGCCCACCACAAGCGCGGGGCGGTGCGCTGGGACATCGTCAAGCGTCTGGCACCAGGCATCGTGCTGGGGGGCTTCATTGCCAGCCTGGGCGTGTTTTCGCTGCTCAAAGGCTCGTTTCTGGCGATCTTCTTCGCACTGTTCGTGAGCTTCTCGGCGACGCAGATGTTCCTGGATAAAAAACCGGCGCCCGCGCGACAGATGCCTGGCGGAGCCGGACAGGTAGCTGCAGGTGGCGTCATCGGATTCCTGTCAGGACTGGTGGGTGCGGGCGGTGGTTTTGTGAGTGTGCCTTTCATGACCTGGTGCAACGTTGCCATCCACAACGCCGTGGCCACCAGTGCAGCGCTAGGTTTCCCGATCGCGCTGGCCAATGTGGTGGGCTACGTGATCGGCGGCCAGAACGTGACCGGTCTTCCCGCCGCCTCGGTCGGCTATATCTGGTTGCCAGCATTGCTGGTGATCGCCACCTGCAGTGTGCTGACCGCGCCACTGGGTGCCAAGGCGGCGCACAACCTGCCGGTAAAGCAGCTCAAGCGGGTATTTGCGTCCTTGCTGTTCGGTCTGGCGGCATACATGCTCTGGAAGGGCGTGGCAGCCCTCTGACCGGTTCGCGGCCGCCCGCGCGATTGCCAGCGCCAGCGGCTGGTGCCACGACCCGCCAGCACTACGCCGGGCTTCGCCTGCCCTGGGCTTTCAAGGGCAATGGTTTGCCCAGCATGACGCGAAACTCCTCGGACGGAAGCCCGGGCGCACACAGAAACCCCTGGTAGTGGTCGCACTGCATCTGCAGCAGCACCGCTTGCTGGGTTTCGGTCTCGACGCCCTCCGCGACAACCTCAATGTGCATCGCGCGGCCCATGCTGATGATCGCACTCACAATGGCCCGGTCGCCTTCGTCATCAGGGAGCCCCCGTACAAACGACTGATCGATCTTGAGTTTGTGGATAGGCAATTTTTTCAGGTAGGCGAGGCTGGAGTAGCCAGTACCAAAATCGTCAATGGCCAGTCCAATGCCCAGATCGGCCAGAGCCAGCAAACGCTGCTCCATTTCCTGCGCGTCCTGCAGCAGGATGGTTTCCGTGAGCTCCAGTTCAAGCAGCGTGGGAGGCAGTTGGTGCACCGCCAGCAAGCGCGTCAGCCGTTCGACAAAGTCGGGTTGCCGAAACTCCAGCGCCGACACATTGACAGAGATCATGATGGGCGTGCCACCGTGCATCCACATGGCGGCCTCGCGTACCGCCTGCTCCATGACCCATGCACCCAGCGTGACGATATAGCCCGACTCTTCCGCCAGCGGGATGAAGTGCGCCGGTGACACGGAGCCAAACTCGGGATCGGTCCAGCGGATGAGCGCCTCGGCGCCGGTGATTCGCCCCGTTGCCATGTGCACCTGAGGCTGGTAGTGCACCGCCATAAGGCCCTTGCCCAGCGCCTGACGCATGGCATGCTCCATCTGCATGCGCGACAGAAGGTTGGCATTCATCTGCGGCTGATAGAAGCCATAACTCCCCCGCCCCCGCTCCTTCACGCGGTACATGGCGGTATCGGCCTGCTTGATCAGATCATCGAGCGTGGCACCGTCCTGCGGGTAGAGCGCCATGCCGATACTGCACTGGATGGAGAAGCCCATGCTGTCGAGCGTGAACGGCTTGAGCATGTCGTCCAGAATGCGGCGAGCGACGCTCTCGGCCACTACGGCATCTCCACCATGCAGGTAGATGACGAACTCATCCCCACCGAGCCGGCAAAGCATGTCCGTCTGGCGCAGGCAGGCCTGCAGGCGCTCTGCCACCAGCTGCAGGACACGGTCCCCAAATGGGTGACCCAAGGAGTCATTGATGATCTTGAAGCGGTCGAGATCAAGGAACAAGATCGCAAAACCCGTATCGCTTTGGCGTGCCCCCTGAATGGCGGTATCCACCCGCTGCGACAACAGCAGGCGATTGGGCAAGCCCGTGAGCACATCACTGTAGGCCAACTCTTCAATGCGTTTCTGGGCTGCGTGCTGAAGGGTGAGGTCGCGCATGAAACCAATGCTCTGTACCAGACGCCCCTCATCGTCACGCAGTGCCACCCAGGACAGCTGCACGGCGCAGTAGGTGCCATTGTCACGGGGCAGCCAGAGCTCGCCCTCCCAGAAACCTTCATGGGCCCAGCCCTGCAAAACCTGCTCCATGAACGCTGCATCCGAACCGCCGCCAAACAGGGATGCTGCCACGCAGCCTTCAAACGCCTTCGCAGACGGGCCTACAAGGCGTTCGCAACCAGGGTTCATGCGCAGCACACGGTGCTGGCTGTCAGCAATAAAAATGGCGTCGAGACTGGACTCGAAAACGCGCGCAGCCAGTCGGAGGCTGGCATGTATCTCGGTCTGGCGGGTAATGTCGCGGTACGAATACACGCGTCCGACCGGTCGTCCCTGAATGAACTGGGGCACCGTGCGCATCTCCAGAACCATCCCATCCCGCAGCGTCACGATGTCGGTGCTTTCCAGCATGGGCTCGCGTACAAGAGCCGCCATGCGCTCCACGTAAGCGCGTGCATCCTGTGTCTGCGCCACCATGTGTGCATAAACCGCCGCGTCATCGCGCTCCACCAACAGCTCGTTGGGGATGTTCCAGAGTTGCGCCAGCCGCTGGTTGAATGCACGCACCGTTCCCTCGAGGTTGCACACCAGCATCCCGTCAGCTGCAGAGTCGAGCGTCGCCCGCAGTTCGGACAGCAATGTCTCCAGCTCACGCTCGGTGGACTCCTGTACGCTGCGATCGAGCATGGTGACCATGAAGACCGAAAGCGCAGGATCGTCGCCGGGAACCCGCGTGACCCTGCGATCAACCGGCACCAGTGTGCCGTCGGTTCGTAAAAGGCTGGTATGGGAATGGATGCCGTCTGCAAGCACCTCGGCCGGCTCACCCCAGAATGCCACGTCTTGCGGCGTGCAGGCCAGGCGCAACACCGACGTACCTACCATGTCGGCCAAGGTCAGGCCCACCAGGCGCTGGGCAGCGGCATTTGCGTGCAGGATGTGCAGGCCGGTCTCTTCCACCAGCCACACAGCCTCCTGCAATCCGTCCAGCCAGGCGTGAGACGGCGAAGCTGTCACGACTCAGCCTCGTCAGGCCCCGGGGCGACGGCGCGCTCAAAGAAGTAGCAGATGCGCTGGCGAGGAGAGAGGTAGTCCAGCGCATCCCGCGGCAGCTGCGCCGGCTTGAGGCTACGACGGATACCCAGCTCAGGCACCGTTTCAAGATCCAGAATCTGTGCCTCGTCCTTGGGAACGCGGGGGTCATGCACGATGACCTTGGGCCGCAACGGACGTGAAGAGTTCACGGAGACCACCGTGGCATAACGGTCGTTAACCAGCTGCACGATGGAGCCGGGCGGATAGACGCCCATCATGCGGATGAATGCCCCCAGCACCACGGAGTCGAAACGTACCTTCAGTTGGGCAAAAATGACGGACAACGCCTCGTGCGGCGTGAGCGCGTCCACACCGTTGGCAGGATTGCACATCCGGTCGTAGCGGTTGACCAACGCGAGAACCTGGCTCGACCGGCCCAGATCAGGGCCCGACAGCCGCAGCGGAAACCCGCTGCCGTCAGCCATCTCATGGTGCCGGGCGACAGCAGTCCACACGGGCTCGCTCAGCCCCATGCGCTTGGCAAAGGTCACTGATTCTGCGACATGGCTTTCGTAGCGCAAACGCTCTTGCGGAATCATGGAAGCGGTGGGCTGCCGGAGATTGGGAGGCAGCTTGATCTTTCCCAGATCATGGATCAGCGCTGCGATGCCAAGGTCGAACAGTTCGGCACTCTTCATGCCGAGAGCCCGCCCCAGGAGCAGTGAAATCACCATCACATTGATGGGATGGAGCGCGTTGCGCTCGCCCACGCCCTCCGACAGAAGCCGGATGACCGAGTCACCATTTTCAAGAAGTTCTGCAACACAGCCGGACACCAGCGCATCACCCTTTGCACGGGCTTCCTCGGGCTGGGCGGTCACGACCCGTTCTAGCGCCTGGTACTGCCTTGAGGCCTCACCAAACCGCTTGTCGCACGCTGCCAGGGCGCGGTTCTGGGCGTCGAGCAGTTCACGCCGTCGTTGGGCCTCAGCGTCCACCAGGACTGGCGCCCCGGCTGCATCCACCTGCCTGCCCGACGCCGTATCGTTCATTTCCGGCACATCCCAGGCCGCCGGCACCAGATCCCTCAGTTCCGGATCACTCTTCTTCGGGAGGTACCGCACTTCCGTCAGCCCCAGCTCCCTCAACGCAGCGATCTGCTCCGCCGAGGCAACCCGAAAACTGCTCACCGGGAAAGGATGGTGCAACCAGCCCACGTCAAGCTGGATGTACATGCCGACGCGCAGTTGGCTGATGTCAATGAGGATGGAAGAATTCACTTTCGGGCGCGTGCAACATCGTGACGTCGATGCCACCAATGGTTACACACATTATCGCCAGTTCCACCGATGCATCAGCGAGGGGTATCGGTTGCCGCAGCTTAACGGCAACAGTCGTCACACAAAGCAAGGCCCGCCGCAGGGACGAGCGCAATCAGGATGGTCCCTGGACGCCTGAAGCAGCCGCCTACCGGCACCACAGCGAAGGCTTATAGACCAGATCCATCCAGAGCGCCCAGCAGGCGATTCCGAAAAGCAGGCCTCCCGCCACCCGCGTTCCCCAGTCCGCGCGGGCTGTGTTCAGCCTTGTTTTCAGCTGGGTCCAGACCCATGGCCCTCCCGCAAGCCACACCCCGCTGCCCAGCCCAAACAGTGCCATGGTCACTGCGCCTTCGAGAGGACCTCCGCTCAGGGCGGCCACCAGCAGTGCCGAATAGAGCAAGCCACAGGGCATGAGGGCCCACAGCCCGCCCGCAATGAGAACCCCGGAGGGGGCACTGATCAAAGGACGGGTGCGCGCCCATACAGATCGGCCGGCATTCTCCAGCCATTGCGGCTGGCGTGCCTGCGCCATCATCATCACACCCCAGGCCATCACGGCTACATGCATGAGCGTCCAAGCGGGACGCAAGGCGGTCGTGTGCTGGGTAAGCCACGCCAGGCTGTCCATTGCCCATGCTGCCAGGCAACCCGCCAGCGAGTAACCGAGCAGGCGTCCGACATGGAAAGCCGCCGCGCGCCGAAAAATGCCACCCCGCGGCATCCACTGCACGGTGTGAGTCCCGGGCGATGGTGCAATCCGGTCAGTGGCAGAAGCTTTTTGCTCCCGCCCCTGCCCCACCAGCGCACCACAGGGCGCTGAGCACATCGCCAGGCAATGAGTGCCTCCGACAAGCCCCATCAAGAAGGCAGTCGATGCCACCGCGATCATCATGATCGTTCAGATAATGCGGGAAAACCGTGCCCGATTGCGATCTGCCTGGAGATAGCGGTCGAAGACCATCGCAATTCCACGCACAAAGAACCACCCCATCGCCGTGACTTCAATCCCGTCAGGCCGCAGGACGACAAGTCCTTGCTCTGCCATGGCTTCCAATTGCACCAGTTCGCTCGAAAAATATTGCCTAAAGTCAATCAACCAGGCCTGCTCCATCGGTTCGAACAACAGCTCACCCTGGCACATCAACGCCATGATGACGGCACGGCGAACAAGATCGTCCCGTGTCAGCGCCAACCCGCGCACCACAGGCAACCGCCCCTGGTCGAGCAGGTCGTAATATTCCTCCAAGGTTTTCGCGTTCTGGCTGTAGGTCGCCCCCACACGGCCAATCGCTGAAACGCCCAGGCCAATCAGGTCGCAGTCCGGCTGGGTGCTGTAACCCTGGAAGTTGCGATGCAGCCGCCCCTGCCGTTTTGCCACTGCCAGCGCGTCTTCAGGCAACGCAAAATGGTCCATGCCCACATACACATAGCCCGCGCCCATGAAGGCGTCCAGGGAACGGGAAAGCATCGAGACTTTCCCCGCCGCAGTGGGCAGCTCGACCGACGCGATGCGACGCTGTGGCTTGAAACGTTCGGGCAGATGTGCATACGCATACAGTGCGATGCGGTCCGGCCGTAGTTGGGCGACCTGGGCCAGGGTACGATCAAAGGACTCTGGGGTCTGGCGGGGAAGTCCGTAGATCAGATCCACATTGATGGATTCAAAACCCAGTGACCGCGCAGACTCCACCAGCGAGAACACCTGCTCTGCGGGCTGAATGCGATGGACTGCTTTCTGAACCTCCGGATCGAAGTCCTGCACACCAAAACTCAAGCGGTTAAAACCCAGCTCCGCCAGCACCGCAAGGCGGTCCGCATTGACCGTGCGCGGATCCACCTCGATCGAATACTCTCCGCCTGGCGCGAGCGTGAAGCTTCGCTTGAGCATCGCCATCAACTCACGCAGCCCATCATCCGTCAGGAAAGTAGGCGTGCCCCCCCCCAGGTGCAACTGGCTCACGACCTGGCCCAGCCCGCAGTGGGCAGTGTGCAGGTCGATCTCGCGACTGAGGTACCGGAGATAGACCTCCGCGCGGTCATGGTGTTTGGTAATGATCTTGTTGCAGGCGCAGTAGTAACATAGCGACTCGCAAAACGGGATGTGCACATACAGTGACAGCGGCAAGGCCTTCGCCATCGAGCCCAGGCGCCGTTGCTCCAGTGCAAGCGCATAGTCATCCTTCCCGAAGGCCTCGACGAATCGGTCGGCAGTGGGGTAAGAGGTATAACGAGGACCCGGCACATCAAAGCGGCGCAACAGGTCGGGTGTGACAACGGTCATGGGAGATTTCCTTGCGTACACTGCAACTGTGCATTACGCTGAGGCCATTGTCCTTGACCTGCGTCAAGCGAAGAACGGACCCCTTCGACGACAATTTGATGCAAGTCAGTCGCCCAACCGTACGCCACAGTGCCGCTGCGGTGGCATATTGAGCCTTTGCTCACATCCAACCTGTTCCTGTGCTTATGAATCCGCTCACCATCAAAGTCGCCTGCTCCAACTGCAATCTGCGTGAGTTGTGCATGCCAGTTGGCCTGAACGACGAGCAACTTCAGCGTATTGATGAAATTGTTGCGGTGCGTAGGAAGATCAAGCGCGGAGGCACGCTTTTTCGCAACGGCGAGTCTTTTACCTCCTTGTATGCGATCCGCACCGGTTTCTTCAAGACCTGCGTCGCTACGGAAGACGGCCGCGACCAAGTGACGGGTTTTCAGATGGCTGGCGAAATCATCGGCCTCGATGGCATCGTGAATGACCACCATACGTGTGACGCGGTGGCTTTGGAAGACGCAGAAGTATGTGTCATGCCGTTTGACCGCATCGAAGAACTGTCGCGTGAAGTCAATGCGCTGCAGCACCATGTGCACAAGATCATGAGCCGCGAGATCGTGCGCGAGCACGGCGTGATGCTGTTGCTGGGCAGCATGCGTGCTGAAGAACGCCTCGCAGCTTTTCTGCTGAACCTGGTTCAGCGTTTGCATGCGCGAGGTTTTTCACAATCCGAACTCGTGCTGCGCATGACCCGGGAGGAAATCGGCAGCTATCTCGGCCTGAAGCTCGAGACGGTGAGCCGAACTTTTTCAAAGTTCGTGGAAGAAGGCATTGTGGAGGTCAAACAGCGCCATGTCCGCATTCTCGAAACCGATGCACTCAAGCGCATCGTGAACAACCAACCCGCCTGCCACTGATCCGCCAACACTGCGCTGCCATCGGCAACCTGCAAGCCCTTCAGGAGCAGGAAGTCGTCTTGCGGCAATCATCGGGGCGCTCCCCCTCCGGCACAGGGCAACGGTTGAGCTCGAAGGGTGACATGGCCAGCAGTGTGGTCAGCGCACTGGACGCCATCGTGATCGCCCAGAACGCAAAAAAGGCCAGCGTGTAGACCCCCTGCCGTGACAGCGCGAGCGGTTGCCCAAACCAATGCAGATCTTGCGGGTCCACCATGGCAAAGACCAGCATCTCCAGCACACCAGCCATCAGAAACGCTGGCCACGCAATCCACATCAACCGTTGGGTCCACATCGTTTTGTCTCCGGGTAAGCCCTTGCAAGCCATGAGCCGCAGGGGCCCGTTGTGTATCAGCGCGGCTGGTCTTGCGCTGGCGTAGCCGCATGGTTGCGGCCCTTCATCGCGGGTGCGAGGCTCTTCTCGGGTTCCGCAAGGTTCTTGTTGATTTCGATGCCCTGGCGATAGTAGTCCTCGGCCACCACGGGATCAGGCCGTGAAATCGCCAGCCACAACGTCACAAATCCCGCGACGATCACGATGAGCGGTCCGGCAATAATCAGCCAGACATGGCCGAACTTCCACCACGGTTCTGGGACGGAAGGCTCAGCACTGAGTGCAGAACTGGTTGGCATGGTGTTAACTCCTGAAAAATAGTCGGCTGAGAGCACACAGTGCCATCACAAAACAATCATCCTAGCGCGGGACCAGAAACACCGATTTCTCGGTCACATGGCTCGCAGTACCCAAGGCCTGAACGTCGAACTGAACCGCATGGGAACCCGCTGGCGCTGACCCGTAAGGAATCTGCAGCCTGACGGCCACCCACCTGGATTCAGCAGCTCCAATCTCCACCTCCGCATCCGAAGCGACCACCAACCCCTCAAGGCCGCGTGCGTCAATGCGGTAGCGTTGCGGGCCTTCTGTGGCGTTCATGATCTGCAGGCGGTAGATGTTCTCCAGCTTGCCCCCGGCCACAATGCGCGACAGGGCGGCACGGTCTCGCACTACATCCACCTTCAGTGGCGTGCGAGTGACCAGGCTGGCCATCATGCCCACGCACAGCGCGACGAGCACGGTGCTGTAGATCAAAACGCGCGGACGCAGGACGCGGCGCAACATCTGGGACTGGCTCCAACGCTGGGCGACGCCATTTTGTGTGGAAAAACGGATCAACCCTCTCGGGTAGTGCATTTTGTCCATCACCGTGTTGCATGCATCCACACACAGGCCGCAGCCGATGCACTCATACTGCAGACCTTTGCGGATATCGATGCCCACGGGGCAAACCTGCACACACAGGGTGCAGTCGATGCAGTCACCCAGGCCCTTGGCCTTGTAGTCGATCGTCTTGTTGCGGGGGCCGCGTGGCTCACCGCGTTCGACGTCGTAACTCACGATCAGGGTGTCCTTGTCGAACATCGCGCTCTGGAAACGGGCATAGGGGCACATGTATTTGCACACTTGCTCACGCATGTACCCTGCGTTGCCATAGGTGGCAAAGCCGTAGAACAGCACCCAGAAGATCTGCCAGCTGCCCTGGAACGCCAGCAACTCTGCGCCAAGCTCGCGAATCGGCACAAAGTAGCCCACAAACGTGAACCCGGTCCACAACGCCACCGAGACCCAGACCACCTGCTTGAAAAACTTCTTGCGGATTTTTTCAAAGGTCCAGGGGCCGTTGTCCAGGCGCAGACGCGCGCTGCGGTCACCCTCAATCTTGTGCTCGATCCACATGAACATTTCGGTGTAGACCGTCTGCGGACATGCAAACCCGCACCACAAGCGCCCCGCCACTGCCGTAAAAAGGAACAGCGACAGCGCGGAGATGATCAGCAGACCCGTGAGGTAGATGAAGTCCTGCGGGTACAGAACCAGCCCGAAGATGTAAAACCGCCGCGCGCCCAGGTCAAACAGGACCATCTGGCGCTGACCCCATTCAAGCCACGGCAGACCGTAAAAGATCAGCTGCGTGAGGAACACCATGCCCCAGCGCCAGCGCGCAAACAGACCGCTGATCGAGCGTGGATAGATCTTCTTCTGCGCTTCGTACAGTGACACGATCTCCACCTGCGATGAGGCATCGGAGGCAACCGGGTTGATCGGGATGACCTTGCGAGCAGGCTCGCTGGGTGGCTTCATGGTGGTGTCGATCCGTGTGCCCCGGGGTCGTCAACCCCAGGGCGTTTGGCAGCAATGACTGAAAATGGCGGCGATGGACTTAACGTGCAGCCGCCTGGTTGCCGTTGGACAGGCCCCAGACGTAGGCAGACAACACGCCGATTTGTGCTTCTGTCAGCTTGTCGGCCTGCGGTGGCATTTCGTTGACCTTGCCATTGTTGACGATGGCCGTGATGGCGGCCTCGCCCCAGCCGTGCAACCAGATGTCGTCAGTCAGGTTGGGCGCTCCCAAGGCCTGATTGCCCTTGCCATCCATGCCATGGCACGCAGCGCACGCCGTGAACTTGGTTTTGCCCAGAGACGCGCGCAGCGAGTCGTGCGGACTGCCGGACAGGCTCAGAACATAGTGCGAGAGATTGCGCACGTCTTCCGACGAGCCCACCGCTGCAGCCATGGGAGGCATGTTCCCCACACGGCCCTTCTCGATGGTCTCGCGGATCTTTTCCGGTGCACCCCCATGCAGCCAGTCGCCGTCGGCCAGATTGGGAAAGCCCTTGCTGCCACGCGCGTCGGAGCCATGGCACTGCGCGCAGTTGTTCATGAACAGCCGCTCGCCAATGGCCTGGGCCTGCGGGTCTTTGGCAACGTCTTCAGGCTTGATCGACGCAAAGCGGGCGTACAGGGGCTCCAGCTCCGCCTTGGCCTTGGCCATCTCGGCCTCATATTCGCCCTTCTGGGTCCAGTTGAGCTTGCCCGAGAAGCTGCCCAGACCGGGATAGGCGGCAAGGTAAGCCAGGCCAAAGACAATGGTGATAACGAACAGCCACACCCACCAGCGCGGCAGGGGATTGTTCATCTCGACCAGGTCCTCGTCCCAGACGTGCCCGGTGGTGTTGTCGGAGGTAGCAGCGACCTTTTTGCGCCCAGCCATCCAGAGCAGGATGCCGCAGGCAATGATGCCGACCAGGGTCAGCGTGGTCACAAAGACCGACCAGAAATTGCTGGTGAAGTCACTCATGGGGTGTTCTCGTTCTGATGAAGGTCAATCTTGCTCAAAGGGCACCCGCGCGGCCTCGTCAAACCGGGCCTTGTTGCGACCACGGTAGGCCCAGACCCAGATGCCGATGAAGCAGGCCAGCGATGCCAGCGTGGCGACGATGCGCATGGTGGTGATGTCCATCGCTATCTCCTTTACTTGAGCGCGCGGCCCATGACCTGCAGGTACGCGATCAGGGCATCCATCTCGGTTTTGCCCTTGACATCGGCAGCCGATGCGGCGATTTGCTCATCGGTATACGGCACGCCAATCGTGCGCAGCGCTTTCATGCGCGGAGCAACGCTGGCCGGGTCCACGGCACTCTTCTCCAGCCAGGGGTAGGCGGGCATGTTGGACTCTGGCACCACGTCACGCGGATTATTCAGGTGGATGCGATGCCACTCGTCGCTGTACTTGCCCCCCACGCGGTGAAGATCGGGGCCCGTGCGCTTGCTGCCCCACTGAAAGGGGTGGTCGTACACGAACTCGCCCGCTACCGAGTAGTGGCCATACCGCAGCGTCTCGGCGCGGAACGGGCGGATCATCTGCGAGTGGCAGTTGTAGCAACCCTCGCGGATGTAGATGTCGCGGCCCACCAGCTGCATCGAGCTGTAGGGCTCCACTCCCTTGACGGCTTCGGTCGTGGACTTCTGGAAGAACAGGGGCACGATTTCGACCAGGCCACCAATGGCAATCACCACCAGGATCAGCACGATCATCAGGAAGTTGTTGGTTTCCACCTTTTCGTGGGTGAAGCCGGTCGAAGCAGACGTTTTGTTATCGGACATAAGTTATCTCTCCTTCGCGTTCAGGCGTGGGCAGCGTTCACAGCCGGAATGGCCACCTTGACCGAACGGCCCGATATCGCTGTCACCCATACGTTCCAGGCCATGATGATCATGCCGCCCAGGTACAGCAGGCCGCCAGCCACACGGATCACGTAGAAGGGATACGTGGCTTTCACGCTTTCGACAAAGGTGTAGGTCAGCGTGCCGTCGGGGTTGATGGCGCGCCACATGAGACCTTGCATCACACCGGCGATCCACATGGCGGCGATGTACAGCACGATGCCGATGGTGGCCATCCAGAAGTGCAGTTCAATGGCCTTGATGGAGTGCATCTTGTCCTTGCCGAAAAGGCGGGGAATCAGGTAGTACAGCGATCCCATGGTGATCAGGCCGACCCAGCCCAGGGCACCCGAGTGCACGTGGCCCACGGTCCAGTCGGTGTAGTGGCTCAGGGCGTTGACGGTTTTGATGGACATCATCGGCCCCTCGAAGGTGGACATGCCGTAGAACGACAGCGACACGATCAAAAAGCGCAGGATGGGGTCGTCACGCAGCTTGTGCCAGGCGCCCGACAGAGTCATCAGTCCGTTGATCATCCCGCCCCAGCTCGGGGCCAGCAGAATCAGCGAGAACACCATGCCCACGGACTGCGTCCAGTCAGGCAGCGCCGTGTAGTGCAGGTGGTGGGGGCCCGCCCACATGTAGGTGAAGATCAGCGCCCAGAAGTGCACGATGGACAGGCGGTAGCTGTACACCGGGCGGCCTGCCTGCTTGGGGATGAAGTAGTACATCATCCCGAGGAAGCCCGCGGTCAGCAGAAAGCCCACGGCGTTGTGGCCGTACCACCACTGGACCATGGCGTCCTGCACACCCGCATAGGCCGAATAGCTCTTCATGAAGCTGGCCGGGATGGCCGCGCTGTTGACGATGTGCAGCAGCGCGATGGCCAGGATGTAAGCACCAAAGAACCAGTTGGCCACGTAGATGTGCTTGACCTTGCGCATGCCGATGGTGCCGAAGAACACGATGGCGTAGGCGACCCAGACCACGGTGATCAACAGATCGACGGGCCATTCCAGCTCAGCGTATTCCTTGCCTTGGGTGTAGCCCAGCGGCAGGCTGATGGCAGCCGCCACGATGACCAGCTGCCAGCCCCAGAAGGTGAACGCCGCCAGCGGCCCGGCAAACAACCGCACCTGGCAGGTGCGCTGCACCACGTAGTAGCTGGTGGCAAACAGCGCGCAGCCGCCAAACGCGAAAATCACCGCATTGGTGTGCAGGGGGCGCAAGCGCCCGTAGCTGAGCCAGGGAATGCCGAAATTGAGTTCAGGCCAGGCAAGCTGGGCGGCGATGATGACGCCCACCAGCATGCCAACCACACCCCACACCACGGCCATGATCGAGAACTGTCGCACCACCGTATCGTTGTAGTGCGCAGTATTTGTTTTTGGAAGATCCATCGGGCACCTCTTTGTATAGCAATAAGAGTTTGTTGTATTCAGCTTTTTTGGGCATTGACACAAGTCAACCGTCTCGGAGAATCCGCTCCCCCTCCTGCTCGACGCTTTCGAACTGCCCGTGGTACACGGCCCACCACAGCCCCGCCAGAATCATCAGCACCAGAACGACCGACAGCGGAATCAGCAGATAAAGAATGTCCATCAGGCGGCCTCCAGCCGTGGCTTTGCGATATCGATGGGAATGGTGCCTTCCAGGCGCTGGTTGGCCAGTTCCGACGACGGCAGTGCAGGAAGATCCCGCGCCAGGCGCGCGGCGTTGAGCACCACCAGCAGCGAACTGAGCGCCATGCCCAGCCCGGCCAGCCAGGCGGGCATCCAGCCCACCACGGCCAGCGGAACGCACAGCGCGTTATAGCCCGCCGCCCACCAGAGGTTCTGGCGCACAACGCGCAATGTGCGCCGTGCCAGCAATACGGTCTGCGGCACCAGCGCAAGGCTGTCGCCCAGCACCACAAAGTCGGCCTGGGACTGCGCCAACGGCACCGCGCGGCCAAAAGCGAACGACACATGCGCACCCGCCAGCACCGGGCCATCGTTGAGGCCGTCGCCTACCATGGCCACATGGCGGCCAGCAGCCTGCAATGCCTGCAGTGCATCCAGCTTGCCCTGCGGGGTGCATTCGCCGGTGGCCTGGGCGATGCCCGATTGGGTTGCCACCCGCTGCACCGCACCCATGCGGTCGCCCGATAGCAATTGCACCGACGCTCCCGCTTGCTCCAACGCGGCCACCACGGCGGGGGCTTCGGTGCGCAAGTCCTCCATCAGGTCAAACCGGGCCAGCTCCAGCACCCTGCCGTCGGCCAGATGCTCCGACAGCACCACCTGCAGCGCCGGGTTGGCATCACTGGGCGCAACGCCCGCGTGGCGCGCAGAACCGAGATGAACCCTGCGCGCCGCCTCTCGTGGTTCATGAACATTGCGTACCTGCGCCACCAGGCCCAGCCCCGCTGCCTCGTGCAGGTCTGTCACGGCCCAGGGGCCATCGCCCTCGCCTGCCGCAGCGGCCAGCGCACGTGATGCCGGGTGCATCGAATGGCGGGCCAGGCTGGCGGCAAGGCCCAGGGCATCGTGTGCGCTCCAGCCGCTGGCCGTGTGCACGGCCTGCAGCGCCATGCCGTCGCGCGTGAGCGTGCCGGTCTTGTCAAACACCACGGTGTCTACATGGGCCAGCGCCTCCAGCCCCTGCAGATTGCGCACCAGAACGCCGTGGCGCGCCAGCGTGCCGGCGGCCGTGAGCATGGCGACCGGCGTGGCCAGCGAGAGCGCACACGGGCAGGTGACGATCAGCACCGCCACCGCCACCATGAGCGCATGGCCCGGGTCGGATGGCCACCAGTACACGGCCGACAGCGCCGCCGCCACCAGCACGGCGATCAGGAAGGGCCGCGCAATGCGGTCCGCCAATTGCGCCAGCCTGGGCTTTTGCAGCGACGCGCTTTCCATCAGCGCCACGATCTGCGCGAAGCGGGTCTGCCCGCCCGTGCCCTCCACCAGCACCTCCACCGGCGCCCGCAGGTTGTAGCTGCCTGCCGTGACCACACTGCCCACGGGGCGGGCCACGGGTGTGGATTCACCCGTCAGCAGCGATTCGTCGGCATGGGTGCTGCCCAGCGTGATGCGGCCATCGGCCGGAAACGCCTCACCCGGCAGCACGCGAATGGTGTCGCCCGCCACCAGGCGCCGCGTGGCCACGCGCACAAAGCTGCCATCGGGCGCACGCCGCTCCACGCTGTCGGGCAGGCGGTTCATCACGGCCTCCAGCGCGCCGGCCGTGCGGTCGCGCAGGCGCAGTTCCAGCCAGCGACCCGTGAGCAGGAAGAAGACAAACATCGTCAGCGAGTCGTAGTACACCTCCTTGCCGAAGATGCCTGCGGGGTCAAACGTGCCCGCCGTGCTGACCACAAAGGTGATGGCCATGCCCAGCGCCACAGGCAGGTCCATGCTGACGCGGCGCAGGCGGATGTCGCGCAGCGCGCTGGAAAAAAATGGCCCGCACGAGAACACCACCATGGGCAGCGTGATGACCCACGAGGCCCAGCGCAGCAGTTGCTCCATCTCGCCCGTCAGATCCCCGGGCTGCGCCACATACGCGGGCCACGCGTACATCATGACCTGCATCATGCAAAAGCCGGCCACCAGCCAGCGCCACAGGGCGCGGCGGTTCTCGCGCTGGCGCTGCTCGCGGGCAAAGGCATCCATGGCGGGCATGGCGCGATAACCGGCCTTGTGCACAGCGCCTATCCACTGCGAAGGCTGCACCTCTGAGGGCTGCCACACCACCCGCGCACGGCGCGTGGCCGCGCTCACGTCGGCCTGCAGCACGCCGGGCACGCTGCGCAGGGCATCTTCAATGGTGAGCGCGCAGGCTGCGCAGTGCATCCCTTCCAGCACGACCTGGGAATCCCAGGTGCAGGCACGGGGGTCGGCGCCAGCACCACTGGCGGCGGGCACGGGGCGGCCAAAGGCCGACCACTCCTGGGGATCGTCGAGAAGAACGGCCTGCGCGGGCGACGCTGCTGGCGGTGGTGTACCAAGCGGATGCGCCGGAGATAAATCCGGTGATCCGGGTTGAAACGTTGACATGGTTCAAGCCTATCGTTGGAACATGACAGGTACATTGACCTGCATCAAGTCCCGGAACATGATTCATCCTAAGCTTGTTCCATCACTTTGAGGAGATCTTTCATGTACAAACGCATCCTGATCGCAACAGACGGCTCCCCCCTCTCGGACAAGGCCGTCGAACACGGGCTGTCGCTCGCAGCCCTCACGGGTGCCACCGTGGTGGCCCTCAAGGTGGTGCCCCGCTATCCGCGCAGCTACTTTGAAGGTGGCATGCCGGTGGATGCCAACGATGTGAAGCGCATCGAGACCCAGTGGGGCAATGCAGCGCAAGCGATGGTCGATGGTGTGAAAGCCCAGGGCAGCGCCCAGGGTGTGACGGTCAAAGCCATCGTCGCCAAGTCCGACCTGGTGGCAGAAGCCGTCATCTCGGCCGCGAAAAAGCACAAGTGCGACATGATCGTGATGGCGTCGCACGGGCGCAAAGGCATCAAGCGCCTGCTGCTGGGCAGCGAAACGCAGCACGTGCTCACCCACTCGCACATTCCGGTGCTGGTACTGCGCTGATGCTTCGGCGGCCGAAATTTGAATAAAATTGGCCTCTAGCGCTTGCTGAATAAGCGCCAGCAGCTATCAAATAAGAAGCAATTTAGAAATATCAATGGGGCCGTGGGCCCCATTGTTGTTTGCCGGGCATCCCGCCCCTTATGCAAACAAACCCTTGTACTGATCACGCAGCAGGTTTTTCTGCACCTTGCCCATGGTGTTGCGGGGGAGCTCGGGCACCACAAAGCACTTCTTGGGAATCTTGAAGTTGGCCAGTTGCGACTTGAGCTGCGCCACGATGGAGTCCGGGTTGATCTGTGCTCCTGGTTTGGCGATCACCACCGCCACGCCCACCTCGCCAAAGTCCGGGTGGGGCACGCCGACCAGCGCGCTCTCGGCCACGCCGCGCATCTCGTTGATGTAGCCCTCGATCTCGGCCGGGTAGACGTTGTAGCCGCCGCTGATGATGAGATCCTTGCTGCGGCCCACGATGCTGACGTAGTCGCGCTCGTCCACCTTGCCCACATCGCCGGTCTTGAACCAGCCGTCAGCGGTGAACTCTTCGGCCGTCTTCTCGGGCATGCGCCAGTAGCCCTTGAACACGTTGGGGCCCTTGACCTGGATGTTGCCGATCTCGCCCACGGGCAGGGGTTTGCCCGCGTCGTCCACCACACGCAGGCCCACGCCGGGCAGCGGAAAGCCCACGGTGGCGCCCCGTCGCTCGGTCTGGCCTGCATGGCGCGCGTCGGCGGCGTAGGGGTTGGACGTGAGCATGATGGTCTCGCTCATGCCATAGCGCTCCAGAATAGTGTGGCCGGTGCGCTGCTGCCATTCATTGAAGGTTTCGATCAAGAGCGGTGCGGAGCCTGCAATGAACAGGCGCATGTTGCGGGCGGCCTCCTTGTTCAGCCCTGCCTCGGCCAGCAGGCGCACGTACAGCGTGGGCACCCCCATGAAGACGGTGGCACGCGGCATGGCAGCCAGCACGGCCTTGGGGTCGAACTTGGCCATCCAGATCATCTTGCTGCCGTTGATGAGCGCGCCATGGATGGCCACAAACAGGCCATGCACGTGGAAGATAGGCAGCGCGTGGATCAGCACATCCCCACGGCCATCAGGCCCTCCGGTAGCCGTCCAGCCCCAGTAGTCCTTGAGCACCTGGGCGTTCGACAGCAGGTTGCCATGCGTAAGCATCGCGCCCTTGCTGCGGCCCGTGGTTCCGCTGGTGTACAGGATGGCGGCCAGGTCATCCGCCTTGCGCGGCACGGGCGTGTGGGCGTCGCCATGGTGCGCGGCGCGCTCCAGCAGGCTGCCGGTGCGGTCGTCGCCCAGCGTGAAGACATGCGGGGTGCCCAGCGTGAAGGCGATTTTGGACACCCAGCCGAAGTTGCCGGGGCTGCAAACCACCACCGCAGGCTCGGCATTGCCGATGAAGTATTCGATCTCGGCGCTCTGGTACGCCGTGTTGAGCGGCAAAAACACATAGCCCGCGCGCAAGGTGGCCAGGTACAGCAGCATGGCTTCGACCGACTTTTCCACCTGCACGGCCACGCGGCTGCCTTCGGGCAGCTTCAGTGATGCGAGCAGGTTGGCGATGCGCGCACTGGCGTGGTCCAGGTCGGCCCAGGTGTAGAGCAGCGGGGCGCCATCGGGCGCTGTGGCCTCGACGGCGGTGCTGTTCAGGTCGGCGGGAAAGGCTGCGCGCAGTGCGCTGAAAAGATTGTGTTGGCTCATGGCAGTGGGCGGTTTGAGGGGTTCATTCAGATCATCAGATCAACAACGGCAGGCGGCGCCCGTCAAAACAGGGGGGCGCGCTTTTCCAGGAACGCGGTGATGCCCTCGCGGTGCTCTGCACTGTCCGCGTAGGCATAGGGGTCAGGCAATTCATTTACTATGTTTTTTATAGCATTAGGCGCATTACCATCAAGCGCTGAAGGCATTTTTAATGCCCGAAGTGTTTGCTTGTTCATGCGTGCCGCCTGGGGAGCCAGTGCGGCAATGCGCTGGGCACTGCCCTGCGCTTCCGCAGGCACCAGGTCGTCCGCCACAACGCGGCTCAGAAAGCCGCGCGCCAGCATCTCGGCGGCGTTGAACGTGGCGGCCTCCAGCAGCATCTGCCGCGCCGTGACATCGCCCACAGCCCCTGCCACCAGTTGCGCCTCTCGCGGGGCCATGGGAAAGCCGAGCCTGGCGATGGGGGCACCAAAGCGTGCCGACGTGCCCGCGATGCGGATGTCGCAGCAGCTGGCAATCTCCACGCCCGCGCCCATGCAGGCACCGCTGACCTGCGCCACGATGGGTACATCGCACAACAGCATGGCGTTCAGGGCGCCCCAGACATCGTTCTCATGGAAGTCGCGCAGGGCAGCGGCGTCAAACCGGAAGCCGGGGTATTCCGAAATATCGCCACCCGCACAGAACGCCCCGCCCTCGCCCGCAATGAGCACACAGCGCACGTCGCTGCGCGGCTGGAGGCCTTCAAACACCGCACGCAGCTGCCGCCACATCGAGCGCGACATGGCGTTCAGCCGCCCGGCGTGGCGCAGGGTGACACGCACCACACCGCCCTCACCCGCATCCATCAACACTTCACCCGACATATTCGTTGCCCATCACGATTGCAAAGTCCCCTGCCCGCAACAACTGGGGCTGCGCCATCGCCAGTGCCACCGTGGAACTGGCTTTGCCAGGCCACGGGTGGCGTCCCCCTTCAGGGGGAAGGCGCGAAGCGACTCAGGGGGTTAATCAAGTTTTGCGCCAGAGGCCTTCACCACTGCCGCCCAGCGCTTGACTTCGCTGCTGACCATGCCTGCAAACTGCTGCTGGGTCATCCCGCCGTATTCGGCGCCGTTGTTGGCCCAGATGGTCCTGAGCTCCTCGGCGGTGCCGAGCTTGCGGATTTCTTCCACGATGCGCGCCTGCACGTCGGCCGGCGTGCCCTTGGGCGCCCACAGGCCGTACCAGGTGGTGACGGTGTAGTCGGGCAGGCCCACCTCGGCAGCGCAAGGCACATCCGGGAATGCCGGGTTGCGCTTGGGCCCCGACACCATCAGCGCCTTGATGCGGCCGCCCTTGATGTGCGAGGCCGATGAGCCCAGACCATCAAACATCATGTCCACCTGCCCGCCGATCAGATCCTGCAGCGCAGGGCCCGCGCCCCGGTAGGGGATGTGGGTGATGAAGGTGCCCGTCTGCTGCTTGAACAGCTCGCCCGCAAGATGGTGCGACGTGCCCGCACCGGCCGAGCCGTAGTTGAGCTTGGCGGGGTTGCGCTTGACGTACTCCATGAACTGCTGGAAGTTGCTGACCGGCACGTTCTTGGGGTTGACCACCACCACCTGGGGCACATTGGCCAGCAGGTACAGCGGGATGAAGTCTTTCTCAATGTCGTAGTCGAGCTTGGGGTACATCGAGGGGGCGATCGCATGGTGCACGGCCCCCATGAACAGGGTGTAGCCGTCCGGTGCGGCCTTGGCGGCGTAGCTGGCACCCACGGTGCCCCCCGCACCCCCGCGGTTGTCGATCACCAGTGTCTTGCCGGTCGCCTTGGAAAACTGCGCCGCCAGCGGGCGGGCAAACGCGTCGGTGCCGCCCCCGGCCGGGAAAGGCACCACCAGGTTCACCGGTTTGGTGGGCCAGCCCGCACCCTGCGCCCAGCCGGAGCCGCTGGCCAGGCCCAGGCCTGCCGCCGCTGCACCCAGCAACACCTCTCTGCGTTGGATTCGCACGTTCTTCATCTCTTGTCTCCTGTCGTCGTTGTAAAAAATTTCCTGGTGGCTGGATCTGTGGCCTCCAGGACCACAGATCCGATGCACGCCGGGTCGTCAGTCGCGGCAAAGGCTGTCGATATCCCCCGACACCGGCACCTTGCCCTGCGCGAGCAAGCTGCGGTGCTTGTCGATGCGCTTGAGGTCATACAGGTAATTCACCATCAGCCCGTACGATTGTTTCTGCCCTTTGCTGGACGGGTCCCCGGCCCAGTTCAGCCGTTCCACCCGCGCGCCGTTGCCCAGGTGAAAACGGGCCACGGGGTCCACCGGTTTGCCGTCTTGCAGCTCCCGCGCCAGGTA
Organism: Acidovorax sp. NO-1; assembly: GCF_000238595.1. GTDB lineage: Bacteria > Pseudomonadota > Gammaproteobacteria > Burkholderiales > Burkholderiaceae_C > Acidovorax. Next base: position 89,165 of record NZ_AGTS01000101.1, read on the forward strand.
CCACGCGGCACACTCCAGCAACATCTGGCGCACAGGCGATCTGGCGTCCAGGTCGGTGACCTTGTCGAGTGCCGCAAGCAAATGGGTGGCCTGCGGGGGTTCAAAACCCACGGCCCGGCCCAGCTCGCTGCGACGCTTGTCGTCCAGGCGCTCCAGCATGGCCCCGGCATGTTTGCCCAGCCATGCGCGAAAACCCGGGATCGGCGACAGCGTGGCAAAGGTGCGCAGCCGGGGAAATTCGGAGGTGAGGGTCTCCACCACGTGCTTGATGAGCGAATCGCCAAAGCTCACGCCGCGCAGCCCCGTCTGCGTGTTGCTGATCGAATAGAAGATCGCCGTGGTGGCCCGCGAGATGTCCACGGGCGCCGCTGCCTCGTCCAGGAGCGGCGTGATGCTGGCAGACATCTTGTCCAGCAGCGCCACCTCCACAAAAATCAAGGGCTCGTTGGGCAGGCGCGGGTGAAAGAAACCGTAGCAGCGGCGGTCGCTGTCCAGCCGGTTTTTCAGGTCGGCCCAGCTGCGGATGTCGTGCACGGCTTCGTACTTGATGAGCTTTTCAAGCAGCGAGGCCGGCGAGTCCCACGACAGGCAGCGCAGTTCCAGGAAGGCCACGTCGAACCAGGTGGAGAACAGGTGTTCCAGCTCGGCATCGAGCGCCAGCAGCCGCTTGTCGGCCTTGAGCAGGGGCAGCAGCTCGGCACGCATGTCCAGCAAAAAGCGCATGCCTTGCGGAAACACCGAAAACCGCTGCAGCAGCCGCGTGCGTGGCGACACCAGTGCGCGGCGCAGGCTGATCTCGGCCTGGCCTTCTTCGGCCGTGCCGGCTGCGGCTTCGTAACGCTGGCGGGCCGACTTGAAGCGCGTGGCATCGGGGGCAAACTGCTCGCACATCAACAGCCACATATCGCGGCGCTCTTCGGGCTCGGCCTTGGCGTACCACTCGGCCACGGCCTGGGCGCGGCGGCCCCCTTCGATTTCGCTCACCTGCGGGGCCACCACCTCCTGCAGGTCGGCCAGCAGGCGGCGCAGCGCGCGCGGCGACAAGGCCTCCTGCCCGCGGCGCAGTGTGGCCTGCAGGCGCTCATGGGTAGATCGCGGCACCGCCACCTTGGCGACCACATCGGTCACGGTTTTGTCGAGCACAGCCTTGGCGGATTTGTCCACCACCTTGTCGGCAGGCGGTGCTGCCGTGCGCAGGCGCGATACGCTGCGTGCGATCCACTCAGGGGTACTGTTGATCATGGTGTCAACCTCGATTGCTGGTTGCGGGCTACATCGCGCAGCGCGTCACGCTGGCGCAAAAGATGGTCGCGCATGGTCTGCTCGGCGGTTTCGCAGTCGCGCAACTTGAGGGCGGCAAACACCGCCAGGTGTTCGGCCAGGCTTTGCTGCAACCGGCCCGGCACGTGCAGGGTCTGCGCCCGCGCCAGCCGCAGGATCTTGCGCAGATCGCCAATCACCTGGGCCAGCCAGCGGTTGTCTGCCAGGGTGATGAAGGCCTCGTGGATGGCGTAATTGGCTTCGTAGTAATCCGCAATGCGACCCTCTGCTGCAAACTGCTGCAGCCGCTGGTGCAACACGTCGAGCGCCGCGATGTCGGCCGCCCCCGCCTTGCGTGTGGCCTCATGGGCGGCGCGGCCCTCCAGCAAGGCGATCACGGGAAATATGTCATCCAGATCCTGTTCGGTGATCTCGGCCACAAAGCAGCCCCGGCGGGGCTCATGGCGCAACAGGCCTTCTGCCACCAGCACCTTGAGGGCTTCACGCAGGGGTGTGCGCGAAATTGCCAGCCGCTCGCACAGGGCCGCCTCGTCCAGAAAACTGCCCGGCGGCAACGCGCCGGCAAAAATCTGCTCGCGCAGGCGTGACGCCGCTTCGTCGTGCAGAGAATTGGGAACCGGACGCATGGTACAGGTGGACTCCATAGCGCAAAGGCCGCGACCGGAGTGGTCGTCTTTGGCATCCAACACACCGCTAACGGTATGCAAAGTGGGTGCAGGCCTCTGATGCCACGTAATTTCTCATAATTATGAAAAATTACAAGCAAACAAACCCGCATCCGACCACGGGAACCCGCACAAGGGGCTCACTTGATGCAGCGCCGCAACAAGGAATGTGAGCCCAAGACGTCGCTCCCGCCGACGGTGTGATGCCGTTTCTCCCGCGGGTGCCCCCATTGCCGCTGAGGCCCACCGCTGCCCATCACCGCAATTAACTACATTTTTTATAGCTGCCAGCGCTTATCCAGTATGCGCTAGAGGCCATTTTTATCAAATTTTCTTAGCCACAGGCTGGCGCTGGGCCCACACCCACAGGGCCACGCCCGCGGCAATCATCGGCAGGCACAGCCATTGCCCCATGCTCATGCCCAGCGACAGCAGCCCCAGGAAGCTGTCGGGTTCACGGAAATACTCGGCGATGAAGCGGAACACGCCGTAGCCCATCAGGAACGCTGCGGCCACCTGACCCTGGCGACGCTCCTTGCGCGCATACAGCCACAGCAAAATGAACAGCAGCAGCCCTTCCAGCAGAAACTGGTAGACCTGCGACGGGTGGCGCGGCTGCATGGACCCACTGTGCGCAAACACCATGCCCCAGGGCAGGTCCGGGCTGGCAAAACGGCCCCACAGCTCGCCATTGATGAAATTGCCCACCCGGCCCGCGGCGAGACCCGTGGGCACGCAGGGCGCCACAAAGTCGGCCACCTGCAGCCAGGGGCGCTTGCGCGAATGTGCGAACCACAACATGGCCACGATCACGCCCAGCAGGCCGCCGTGAAAGGCCATTCCCCCTTGCCATACGGCAAAAATCTCCAGCGGATGGCTGAGGTAATACGCAGGTTTGTAGAACAGGCAGTAGCCCAGACGCCCGCCAATCACCACACCCGCCACACCCAGAAAGAGAATGTCTTCCACATCCTTGCGCGACCACGCGCCGGGCCCGGTGATGGAGGCAAATGGCTCGTGCCGCAGGCGCCGGATGCCCAGCAGCATGAACAGGCCAAAGGCCGCGAGGTAGGTCAGGCCATACCAGTGGATGGCCAGCGGGCCGATCTGCAGGGCAACGGGGTCGATGTGGGGATAGGTCAGCATGGGGGCGATTGTGCACGCGAAGCAAGCCCTACGCTTTCAGGGCGCTGGCCTGCACCTCCTGGGCCACAAAGTCGATCCACCGTGCCAGTGCGGGCGGCACGGCGGCGCCCCAGACCAAGCTGGTTTCACAGACCGGCACCGGTGCCGACTTGCCGTCCAGTTCGCGGTAGACGACGCCCGGCCGTTGAAACTGCCGCACGCTGGCAGGCACCCAGGCCAGCCCCAGGTCGGCCGACACCAGATTGACGATGGTCTGCATCTGGATGGCCTCTTGCGCCACCTGTGGCTCCTGCCCTGCCGCGTGATACAGCGCCACGATGGCGTCGTACAGCGACGGCAGGATGGGGCGGGGAAAAATCACCAGGGGCTCCTGCTGCAGATCGGAGAAACACAAGGTGGGCCGGTGCGCCATCGCGTGGTGTTCGGGCAGCGCGAGTACCAGCGGCTCTTGCGCCACGCACAGGCTTTGCAGCGCCGGTGGCGCGCCGCCGGGCGTGTGCAACAGCAGCCCGGCATCAATCTCCCCCCGCGCCAGCGCCTGCAGTTGCACATCGCCCGTCGCCTCGATCAGCTCCAGCCGTACCCCGGGCCACTGGGCCCGGAAGGCACGCACCCATTGCGGCAGCAGGCCGAAACCCACCGTAGAGACAAAGGCCAGACGCAGCCGCCCCACCTCGCCCGCCGCCGCCGCGCGTGCCTGCGCAGGGAGCGCCTGGGCGCGTTCGAGCAGATCCAGCACCTGCGGCAACAGGGCTGCACCGGCGGGGGTCAGCTGCACGCTGCGTTTGGTGCGGTCGAACAGCTGAAGGCCCAGCGTGCGCTCCAGCCCGGCAATGGCCTGGGTGAGCGGCGGTTGTGTCATGTGCAAGCGCTGCGCCGCCCGGCCAAAGTGCAGTTCCTGGGCCACTGCGGCAAACTGCCGCCACAAACGCATATCAATGAATGGCTCTTTCATATGCCGTACATATTAATCGCCCTGTACAAATGGATTGGATGACGCCCACCAATCGCCGCATACTCGCGGCTGCGAAAAGTTTCCCCACCCACAAGATTCGCTCCACGAAGGAAAACACACCATGGCAGACAACAAAGTCATCCCGATCCAGCCCATCAACCGCCGCAGCGCCAACATCACGCAAGGCAAGTCGCGCGCGCCCAACCGCTCCATGTACTACGCCATGGGCTACGAGGAAGGCGACTTCGTGAAACCCATGGTGGGCGTGGCCAATGGCCACAGCACCATCACCCCCTGCAACAGCGGCCTGCAGAAGCTGGCCGATGCTGCCATTGAAGGCATTGAAGAAGCCGGCGGCAACGCCCAGGTGTTCGGCACGCCCACCATCAGCGACGGCATGGCCATGGGCACCGAAGGCATGAAATACAGCCTGGTGAGCCGTGAGGTGATCAGCGACTGCATCGAGACCTGCGTGGGCGGCCAGTGGATGGACGGGGTGCTGGTGGTGGGCGGCTGCGACAAGAACATGCCGGGCGGCCTGATGGGCATGCTGCGCGCCAACGTGCCCGCCATCTACGTGTATGGCGGCACCATCCTGCCCGGCAGCTACCAGGGCAAGGACCTGAACATCGTGAGCGTGTTCGAGGCCGTGGGGGAGAACGCCGCCGGCAAGCTCAGCGACTTTGACCTCAAGGAGATCGAAAAACGCGCCATCCCCGGCACCGGCTCGTGCGGCGGCATGTACACCGCTAACACCATGTCCAGCGCTTTCGAGGCACTGGGCATCAGCCTGCCGTATTCGTCCACCATGGCCAACCCGCACGACGAGAAGATGAACTCGGCCAAGGAATCGGCCAAGGTGCTGATCGAGGCGATCAAGATGGATCTGAAGCCGCGCGACATCGTGACGCGCAAATCCATCGAGAACGCCGTGGCCGTCATCATGGCCACGGGCGGCTCGACCAACGCGGTGCTGCACTTCCTGGCCATTGCACATGCAGCGGGCGTGGAGTGGAGCATCGACGACTTCGAGCGCGTGCGCGTGAAGACCCCCGTGCTGTGCGACCTCAAGCCCAGCGGCAAATACCTGGCCGTGGATCTGCACCGCGCGGGCGGCATCCCGCAGGTGATGAAGATCTTGCTCAATGCCGGCCTGCTGCACGGCGACTGCATCACCATCTCTGGCAAGACGGTTGCCGAAGTGCTGAGGGACGTGCCGGACGAGCCGCGCGCCGACCAGGACGTGATCCGCCCGATCGACAAGCCCATGTACGCGCAGGGCCACCTGGCCATCCTGAAGGGAAACCTGAGCCCCGAGGGTGCCGTGGCCAAGATCACAGGACTGAAGAACCCGGTCATCACCGGCCCTGCCCGCGTGTTCGACGACGAGCAGTCGGCCCTGCAGGCCATCCTGGACGGCAAGATCAAGGCCGGCGATGTGATGGTGCTGCGCTACCTGGGCCCCAAGGGCGGCCCGGGCATGCCCGAAATGCTGGCCCCCACCGGCGCGCTGATCGGCGCGGGCCTGGGCGAGAGCGTGGGCCTGATCACCGACGGCCGGTTCTCCGGCGGCACCTGGGGCATGGTGGTAGGCCACGTGGCGCCTGAAGCGGCGGCCGGCGGCACGATTGCCTTCGTCAACGAAGGCGACAGCATCACCATCGATGCGCGCCAGCTGCTGCTGGAGCTCAACGTGAGCGAGGAAGAAATTGCCAAGCGCCGCGCCGCGTGGACGGCTCCGGCGCCCCGCTACACCCGCGGCGTGCAGGCCAAGTTTGCGTTCAATGCCTCCAGCGCGAGCAAGGGCGCGGTGCTGGACGCTTATTAAGCATTGCCAACAATACAAATGCCCGGTGTGTAAGGCACACCGGGCATTTTTTATGATGAGCGGCCAGCCGGGACAGACGGCTGCCGCTTGCCAAAGGCGTCAGGCGCCTAGCGCGGCTTGCGCGGGCGGATGCCCAGAGCTTCCTTGTTCTTGTTGATGCGGTCCTGCTTGCGCTGCTCCATCTTTTCCACAGCTTTACGTTTCGTATATCCCGTGGAATCAGCCCAGGCCCACCATAAGACCGTAAGCCCAAACGGCGCCAGCACCCACCACCAGGACCAGGCGGCCACAGGACCGATCTCGAAATACTTCAGCGCAAGCAACACCAATGAAAGACCCAGCAGGTACATCGCGATCTCCTGAAAAAGCCGAAAAAACCTGGTTGACCCCGCGCAATCCCGTGTCAACCCAAGACACTACAATCCCATTGAAGAACTGTAACCCAACCACAGGAAATCCCACCATGAAGCGTACCCTGATCACCCTTGCCATGACGCTGTCGGTTGCGGCACCCGCCATGGCCGACATGGCGCTGGCAACGTCGAAAAACTGCATGGCATGCCACGCAGTGGATAAGAAGTTGGTGGGCCCCTCCTACAAGGATGTGGCGGCCAAGTACGCGGGCCAGAAAGACGCTGTGGACAAGCTGGCTGCAAAGATCATCAAGGGCGGTTCTGGTGTGTGGGGGCCCGTGCCGATGCCTGCCAACGCCCAGGTGAACGACGCCGATGCGAAGAAGCTTGCAGCCTGGGTGATGACCCACAAGTAATCCCACGCCTTCCGCCCTGGTGGGCGGGCCGATTGGTCAATGGCCGCGCCACATACAGTGACGCGGCCATTTGCGTTTATGCCGCCAGATTTGCTGTCTGCTTCTGATCCCGCAGGCTGGCGTCAAACCCGGCGAAGCTCTGGTGAAGCGTCCATGCTGCGCGTGCGCAGCTGGTGCTCCAGCTGGCCCACATACGCGGCGGTGGCATTGTCAGACTCTGTGGCACGGGCAGCCAGGTGCGCCTCCAGCTCATCCAGCCGCGCCAGCACCGTGGCGTGCGCCTGTTGGTGCTGCGCATCCAGAAACGCACGCAACTCGGTAAAACGCGAGGCTTCCGCCTTGTCGGCAAGTTCGCGTTGGGCCTGCAGCTCTTTCGTGTGCCGGCGCGTTTCCATCAGCACCGAGCCCTGGAGCGCAAGCACATAAGCGATGAAAAACACCCCTAGCAGCGTGGTGAGGGCCAGCATGATGAGCCCCAGTGGCGCTTCAAATACCACCACGCCCAGAGACACGGTCGATGGAGTTGCCAGCGTAGCCCAGTTGAGTGCTGCAAGCGCGGCGATGGCGACGACTGTCAGCAGCAGGACGATGGAACGCAGATGCATGAAAATTCTCCTGTGGAAACCCACAGGCAGAACATTCTGCAAGCGGGCGCATGCAGGGTTGTACCGCACAGGGCGCCGGGCTAAGGCCAATGCGCCGCGATTTCAGTCCCTGTCCTACAGGATGACCGCTGGAGCTACCGCCCGGTTGCCCCCACCTCGCGGCCAGCGCGAGGGTGGGGGCTGGCCCGCTCAGTTGGGCTTGGACAACTGGTCCAGAATGGCCGGATTCTCCAGCGTGCTGGTGTCCTGTGTGATGGCCTCGCCCTTGGCGATGCTGCGCAACAGCCGACGCATGATCTTGCCGCTGCGGGTCTTGGGCAGGTTGTCGCCGAAACGGATGTCCTTGGGTTTGGCGATGGGGCCGATTTCCTTGGCCACCCAGTTGCGCAGTTCGTTGGCAATCTGCTTGGCTTCTTCCCCGGTGGGGCGGGAGCGCTTGAGCACCACGAACGCACAGATGGCTTCGCCCGTCACATCGTCCGGACGCCCCACCACGGCGGCTTCGGCCACGAGGTCGGTCTTGGAGACCAGGGCAGACTCGATCTCCATCGTGCCCATGCGATGGCCCGACACGTTGAGCACATCGTCAATGCGGCCGGTGATGCGGAAATAGCCCCGGTCGGCGCTGCGCACGGCCCCGTCGCCGGCCAGGTAGTAGCCCCTGAGCTCTTCGGGGAAGTAACTCTTCTTGAAGCGCTCGGGGTCGTTCCAGATGGTCCGGATCATGCTGGGCCACGGCCGCTTGATGACCAGGATGCCGCCCGCGCCATGGGCGACGTCATTACCGGTTTCATCCACGATGGCGGCGGTAATACCGGGCAGCGGTAGCGTGCAGCTGCCAGGGACCAGGGGGGTGGCGCCCGGCAGCGGGGTGATCACATGGCCGCCCGTTTCAGTCTGCCAGAAGGTGTCCACGATGGGGCAGCGCTCGCCGCCCACGTTCCGGTGGTACCACATCCAGGCTTCGGGGTTGATGGGCTCACCCACGCTGCCCAGAATGCGCAGGCTCGACAGATCGGAGCGCGCCGGGTGCACTGCCGCGTCAGCCTCGGCAGCCTTGATGAGCGAGCGGATGGCCGTCGGTGCGGTGTAGAAGATCGTGCACTTGTGCTTCTCGATCATCTGCCAGAAACGGCCCGCATTCGGGAAGGTGGGGATGCCTTCAAACACGATCTGCGTGGCACCGGCGGCCAGCGGGCCATAGGCCACGTAGGTGTGGCCAGTGATCCAGCCAATGTCGGCCGTGCACCAGAAAACGTCGTCAGAGCGCAGGTCAAACGTCCAGTCCATCGTGAGCTTGGCCCACAGCAGGTAGCCGCCCGTGCTGTGCTGCACGCCCTTGGGCTTGCCGGTAGAGCCGCTGGTGTACAGGATGAACAGCGGGTGCTCTGCCCCCACGGCCACGGGAGGGCAGTCGGTGCTCTGGCCAGCGAGGGCCTCGGTGAAGGTCTTGTCGCGCCCCGCGACCATGTTGCACGCCGTGGGCGTGCGTTCATATACGAACACGTGGCGCAGGGTGTCACAGCCGCCAGTCGCCAGGGCTTCATCGATGATGGCCTTGAGCGGCAGCTCCTTGCCGCCTCGCATCTGGTAGTTGGCGGTGATCACGGCCACGGCACCGGCATCGATGATGCGCTCGTGCACCGCTTTGGCACTGAAGCCGCCAAACACCACGCTGTGCGTGGCGCCGATGCGGGCACAGGCCTGCATGGCCACCACGCCTTCGATGGTCATGGGCATGTAGATCAGCACCCGATCACCCTTGCCCACCCCGTGGGCCTTGAGCGCGTTGGCAAACTGGCTCACGCGCGCCAGCAGCTCCTTGTAGGTGATCCGGGTGACAGCGCCGTCGTCCGCCTCGAAGATGATGGCGGTCTTGTTCTCGGTGGGCGTGCCAATGTGGCGGTCCAGGCAGTTGGCAGAAGCGTTGAGCTCGCCATCGGCAAACCACTGGTAGAACGGCGCGTTGGACTCATCCAGCGTGCGCGTGAAGGGCTTGGTCCACTGCACGTTTTCGCGCGCCAGGCGTGCCCAGAAGCCCTCGAAGTCCTTGTCGGCCTCGGCACACAGCGCCTCGTAGCCCGCCATGCCGGACACGCGGGCGGCCTTGACGACCGCATCGGAAGGCGGGAACACGCGGTTCTCAACCAGTACGGATTCGATCGCAGATGATGGCGCACTCATGGTGTTGTCTCCTGGGTCTGATGGAATTGGAATTGGGCGGTACTGTCGGACGCAGCACTTACAAGCCACTGACTGGCACGAAGCTTACAGAATACGGGACCGCCGCTACTGGGAATGCACAAGGCTCCAGGGGTTGCCAGGCCGGGCGCCTAAAATCGCGCGTCCCAGCAGCCCCTCCCCCATTTCATGTCACTTCCCAAAAACCCCGCCACCCCCTCCCCCATGCGCCCACTGCCCTCGTTGATTTTTGCCAGCCGGTGGCTGCAACTGCCCCTGTACCTGGGCCTGATTCTGGCGCAGGCGGTGTACGTCTTCCACTTCTGGGTAGAGCTGGTGCACCTGATCGAAGCGGCCTTTGGCAACACCGATGCGCTCAAGCTGCTGGTGTCCAGCATCGGCTACAAGAGCGATTTCGAGGTGACCTCGCTCAACGAGACCATCATCATGCTGGTGGTGCTGGCGCTGATCGACGTGGTGATGATCTCCAACCTGCTGATCATGGTGATCGTGGGCGGCTACGAAACCTTCGTCTCGCGCCTGCACCTGGAAGACCACCCCGACCAGCCCGAATGGCTGAGCCACGTGAATGCGTCGGTGCTCAAGGTCAAGCTGGCCACCGCCATCATTGGCATCAGCTCGATCCACCTGCTCAAGACCTTTATCAACGCTGCCAACTACGACCTCAAGGTTCTGATGTGGCAAACGATCATCCACGTGGTGTTCCTGCTGAGCGCGCTGGCCATTGCACTCACTGACCGACTCATGACGCACACGCCGCCCCCGGGCCCGAGCCACTGATCACGGGCGAGTACCGCCGTGACGGCCGCTTGGGTAAACTCGCAGCCCTGCCCGCCCTGCCCTGACGCACATTGCTGCAGCTGCATGGTGCGAAGGCCCCTGAGAGCGCCCGACCATGCCCCCCAACCCTAGCCCCGAGCCTCCTGACCACGAGACGGACCGCAGTCCGCAGCGGCCCTTTCTGAGCCCGCAGGAGCGCGAAGCGATCAACCGTGGACGCTGGTTTGCCGCGCTCACGCCCTCGCTGCGGCACGACATCTTCCGGCTGGGCCGGGTCACCCGCTACACACACGGCCAGCTCATCGTGGAACAGGGTGAGCTGGCGCAAGACTGGTTCAGCTGCGCCAGCGGCGCGATAAGGTTCCGGCGTACCACCCCATCGGGCAAACAGGTAACGCTTGCCTACGTGGAGCCAGGCATCTGGGTAGGCGAGGCCGAAGTGCTGCACCGCGGCCCGAACACCTACGACGCGCATGCCCATGGGCCCACCACGGTGCTGAGCGTGGCGGAGGGCGTGTTCCGCCAGCTGCTGCGCCAGCACCCTGAATTCGGGGAAGCCCTGCTCACCCTGCAGGCACGGCGGATGCGTTACCTGTACTGGATGATGGAAGACATGGCCACGCTGCCCCTGCGCGCGCGGCTGGCCAAACAGCTCCTGCACGTGCTGCGCCGCTTTGGCGAACGCGCTGCCGTGCCAGGCCAGCGCGGCCCCATCGGGCTGTCGCTGGTGCAGGACGAGCTGGCCCAGTTGCTCGGTGGCTCCCGCCAACGCATCAACGTGGAGCTCAAGTGGATGGAGCGCGAAGGCATCATCGGCATTCACCAGCGCAACATCGTGGTGTACCAGCAGGACCAGCTGGAAGCGCTTGCCCAGCAGGAGGGCCCTGACGGCCGCAGCTAGGCGGGTGCTGCGCGGTCCCGGCACCGCGAAACAGACGCCTCTTCAAAAATGATAGCTGCCTGCGCTTTACTGACAAGCGCTAGAGCCCTATTTTCATCAAAATCTTTGCCTTGCCAGATCGTGGCAACGGCACAGGGGCAGGTCAAGGCCCCACCATCTGGCCCGGCACCACCCACTGGTCAAACTGCTCCGCCGTGACATGTCCCGAGGCGATGGCCGCCGCGCGCAGGCTGGTGCCTTCCTTGTGCGCCTTCTTGGCAATGAAGGCCGCCTTGTCGTAGCCAATGTGGGGGTTCAGCGCCGTTACCAGCATCAGCGACTGCTCTACCAGGTGGTTGATGCGCACCTGGTTGGGCTCGATGCCCACGGCGCAGTGTTCGTTGAAGCTGGCCATGCCATCGGCCAGCAGGCGCACGCTCTGCAAGAAGTTATGAATCACCAGGGGGCGGAACACGTTCAGCTCAAAGTTGCCCGAGGCCCCGCCGATGTTGATGGCCACGTCGTTGCCCATCACCTGCGCGCACAGCATGGTCAGCGCCTCACACTGCGTGGGATTCACCTTGCCGGGCATGATGGATGAGCCCGGCTCGTTCTCGGGGATGGTGATCTCGCCGAGCCCGCTGCGCGGGCCGCTGGCCAGCCAGCGCACATCGTTCGCAATCTTCATCAGGCTGGCCGCCAGCGTCTTGAGCGCACCATGGGCATGCACCAGCGCATCGCAGCTGGCCAGCGCCTCGAACTTGTTGGGGGCGGTGACCAGCGGCAGGCCGGTGAGGTCGGCCAGTTCTTTCGCTACCGCCTGGGCATAGCCAGCGGGGGCGTTGAGCCCAGTGCCCACGGCCGTGCCGCCCAGGGCCAGTTCGCACAGGTGCGGCAGCGCGGCGCGCACATGCCGCTCGCCATGCTGCAGCTGCGCCACCCAGCCCGAGATCTCCTGGCCCAAGGTCAGCGGCGTGGCGTCCTGCAGGTGCGTGCGGCCAATCTTCACGATGCCGGCAAATGCCTCGGCCTTGGCCGCCAGCGTGGTACGCAAACCCTGCAGCGCAGGCACGAGGCGGTGCATCAGCGCGTCCACCGCCGCCAGGTGCATGGCGGTGGGGAACACATCGTTGCTCGACTGGCTCCGGTTCACCTCGTCGTTGGGGTGCACCAAGCGCGCCTCGCCGCGCGGGCCACCCAGCAGCTCGCTGGCGCGGTTGGCCAGCACCTCATTCATGTTCATGTTGGTCTGCGTGCCCGAGCCGGTCTGCCACACCACCAGCGGGAACTCCTGCAGGTGACCACCTTCGATCACCTCGTCTGCCGCCGCCACGATGGCCGTGGTCTTGGCCGCATCGAGCAGGCCCAGCGCATGGTTCACATAGGCACTCGCCCGCTTGACCTGCGCCAGCGCGCGGATCAGCTCGGGCGCCATGCGCTCGCCCGAGATGGCGAAGTGGTGCAGCGAGCGCTGCGTCTGTGCCCCCCACAATCGTTCGGCGGGCACTTCGATGGGGCCGAAGGTATCTTTTTCGATGCGGACTGCGGGCGGGGCGGGGGTGGAAGTCTTCACGGGTGGGCCTTGCCGCTCAGCGAGCGAATGGGAGTGGAACGAAACACCAGACCGCAGCATACCCACCCCAGGCCACGGCGCCCTACCACCCCTCTTCTCCCCCGACAGGCCCGCGCAAGCCCGGCAAGGGATAATTAGGGGTTCGCGTTTTCCCTTAAAACCCCACCGCCATGACCACGACGACCATTCGCCAAGAAGACCTGATCGAATCCATTGCCGGCGCACTGCAGTACATCAGCTACTACCACCCCACCGACTACATCGCCCACCTGGCCCGCGCCTATGACCGCGAAAAAAGCCCGGCGGCCAAGGATGCGATCGCCCAGATCCTCACCAACAGCAAGATGAGCGCCACCGGCCAGCGCCCCATCTGCCAGGACACCGGCATCGTCAACGTCTTCCTGAAAGTGGGCATGGACGTGCGCTGGGAAGGTTTTACCGGCAGCCTGGACGACGCCATCAACGAAGGCGTGCGCCGTGGCTACAACCACCCCGACAACACCCTGCGCGCCTCGGTCGTGGCCGACCCGCAGTTCGCCCGCAAGAACACCAAGGACAACACCCCTGCCGTGATCTTCACCGAGATCGTGCCCGGCAACACCGTGGACATCACCGTGGCGGCCAAGGGCGGCGGCTCGGAGAATAAATCCAAGATGTACATGCTCAACCCCGGCGACAACGTGGTGGACTGGGTGCTCAAGACCGTGCCCACCATGGGCGCGGGCTGGTGCCCGCCCGGCATGCTGGGCATCGGCATTGGCGGCACGGCCGAAAAGGCGGTGCTCATGGCCAAGGAAAGCCTGATGGACGACCTGGACATGTACGAACTGCAGGCCAAGCAAGCCAGCGGGGCCGAACTCGACAATGTCGAAAAGCTGCGCCTGGAGCTGTTTGAAAAGGTCAACGCCCTGGGCATCGGTGCACAGGGCCTGGGCGGCCTGACCACGGTGCTGGACGTCAAGATCAAGATGTACCCCACACACGCGGCCAGCAAGCCGATTGCGATGATCCCCAACTGCGCCGCCACGCGCCATGCGCACTTTGTGATGGACGGCTCGGGCCCCGTGTACCTCACGCCCCCGAGCCTGGACCTGTGGCCCAACGTGGACTGGGCACCCGACTACAACAAGAGCAAGAAGGTCAACCTCGACACGCTGACCAAGGAAGAAGTGGCCAGCTGGAAGCCCGGCGACACGCTGCTGCTCAACGGCAAGATGCTGACCGGCCGCGACGCCGCGCACAAGCGCATCCAGGACATGCTGGCCAAGGGCGAGAAGCTGCCCGTGGACTTCACCAACCGCGTCATCTACTACGTGGGCCCTGTGGACCCCGTGAAGGGTGAAGCCGTGGGCCCTGCAGGCCCCACCACCGCCACGCGCATGGACGGCTTCACCGACATGATGCTGGAGCAGACCGGCCTGATCGCGATGATCGGCAAGGCCGAGCGCGGCCCGGTTGCGATTGAGTCCATCAAGAACCATAAGAGCGCCTACCTGATGGCCGTGGGCGGCGCTGCCTACCTGGTGAGCAAGGCCATCAAGACCGCCAAGGTCGTCGGCTTTGAGGACCTGGGCATGGAAGCGATCTACGAGTTCGACGTGGTGGACATGCCCGTGACCGTGGCCGTGGACTCGGGTGGCACCAGCGCCCACATCACCGGGCCCGCCGAATGGCAAAAGCGCATCGCCACGGGCGAATTCAAGGGCATCGGCGTCGCCGCGGCCTGATCCTGCCAATGCCGGCCCGAGCGGTTGGGGAGCGCGCTGGCGCCTGCCCCTTCCGCCCGGGTTCCCTCCCGACTTCTCTCCCAGTCCGGTTTGACAACATCCATGTCCGAGGCACGGCAACTTCCCATCGGCGTATTTGACAGCGGCGTGGGCGGCCTGAGCGTGCTGCGCGCCCTGCGTGCCGCACTGCCCCATGAGCGTTTTGTGTACCTGGCCGACAGTGCCCACGCGCCGTACGGCGAGCGCGGCGACGCCTATGTGGGTGCCCGCACCCACGCCATCACACAGTATTTGCTCGAGCAGCACCACATCAAGGCTCTGGTGGTGGCCTGCAACACCGCCACGGCCGCAGCCATCCATGAGGTGCGCAGCCGCTACCCCGCCCTGCCCCTGGTCGGCCTGGAGCCCGCCATCAAGCCCGCCCTGGCGGTGACCCGCACGGGGCGCGTGGGAGTCATCGGCACGCGAGGCACGCTCACCAGCGCCAAGTTCGGCAAGCTGCTGGGCTCGCTGGCCGGCCAGGCGGAGTTTGTGGTGCAGCCCTGTGATGGCCTGGCGCACGCCATCGAGCGCAGCGTGGCGCAACCCGAACCCTCGCCCGGCACCCCGGTGGGCGCTACGGAAACAGGCGCCCTGTGCGCACGCTACATCGGGGCGATGGGCGATTTCGGCACAGCACCCGGGCAGATCGACACGCTGGTGCTGGGGTGCACCCACTACATCTTTGTGGCGCACGAGCTGCGGGCGCTGGCAGGCCCCGAGGTGCAGTTCATCGAGACCGGTGAACCTGTGGCACGGCAAACGCGGCGCCTGCTGGAGACGGCAGGCCTGCTGGCCGCGCCCAATGGCGATCAGGTCAAGGAGGCACCGCACACCCGCCTGCTGACGACCGGGCCGGTGGCCATGCTTCAGGCCGCTGCGCAGCGCTGGCTCGGTCTGCCCGCAGACTGTTGTGAGACCGTATCCGTGCCCTGATCAGGCATCTTTTAAGGCTCCAGCGCTTTACCAGAAAGCGCGAGCAGCTATAAAAATCGTAGTAATCAATACGATTGCTCAGGCCGACCCTGAATCTGGAGCCGCGTTCCACAGCCGCTCGCCGGCATGCTCCACATGGGTGAGGTACAGGCGCAGGTCGAACTCGTATTGGTGGTACTGCGGCTCCATGTGCGCGCACAGCTGGTAAAAGGCCTTGCCGTGGTCCTTCTCGCGCAGATGGGCCAGCTCGTGGACCACAATCATGCGCAGAAATTCTTCCGGCGCCTGCTTGAACATCGAGGCGATCCGGATCTCATGCTTGGCCGCCAGCCGGTTCCCCTGCACGCGCGAGACCGCCGTGTGCAACCCCAAGGCATGGCGCACCACGTGGATCTTGTTGTCAAAAAGGACCTTGTTGACCGTGCCCGCATTGCGCAGGTAACGCGCCTTGAGTTCCTGCGCGTAGTCATACAGCGCCTTGTCACTGCGCACAGCGTGGGCCTGGGGGTACTTGCGCTGCAGCATGACCCCGAGCCGCCCCTGCGCCAGCAGATCACGCGCCTGGTCCTGCAAAGCGGCAGGATAGGAGCGCAGATAGGGCAGGTCAGAGGTCATGGCAAACGGTGTCGGGGCTGATAGAGCACCGAGCACGGCCCAGGTGAGGCCGGACGCCAGTGCGCAAGCACGCGGTCATTGCCGGTGTGGTGCTCAAAAACTTCACTGCGGCGCACGCAGGAACCCGCTCGGGCGCGCCTGCGCGCCTGAGCGTCGGCTCAAGGAATCAGTGCAGGTGGCGCGGACGGCGGCCGCCTCCACCACCATGGCCGCTCCCGGAGGAGCCCCCTCCAGGACCGCGCGGCGGCTTGCCGATCTCCAGCGAGTTCACCAGCGCGTCAAATCGCAGGCTGAAAAGCTTGTCGATCTCGGCCACCACACCGCCCAGTTCGGCGCCATCGAAGTGACGCTCCATCATGTTCACAACGTCCTGCACCAGGAGATCACGCTGCACCTGCATGATGGCCGCGGGCGTCGGGCCCACAAAGAGCATGAGGAAGTCGTCACGCGACTCCGCGCCCTGCTCTTCCTCGTCTTC
The DNA here is from genome assembly GCF_000238595.1 of Acidovorax sp. NO-1. Lineage (GTDB taxonomy): Bacteria > Pseudomonadota > Gammaproteobacteria > Burkholderiales > Burkholderiaceae_C > Acidovorax. Next base: position 105,644 of record NZ_AGTS01000101.1, read on the forward strand.
ATCGAAATCGGCGTCGTAGAACGTGACCTCGATGGCAGCACCGTGCTCGGCCAGCTCGTTGAGGCTCATGCACATCTCATCCAGCACCTGGCGAAAGTCCTCATCTCCGCGGACCGTCCAGCACATCTGCAACAGGTGTTCCTGGGCGTCGAACTTGATGCCCGGCTCTTCTTCGTAAGCACTGGCCGCGCCATCGGCCAGCGAACGGGCTCCCGCGTACTTCCACAAGGGTTTGAGCGCCTCCTGGAGCTGGTCGAAGCTCGCATCAGCGCGCAACTGGACTTGTCCGTGGACGTGGATTTCGAAGGGAGCGTTGTAACTTGACATGATTGAATCTTCGTGGTGCCCCGAGCCGGGGTCGAACCGGCACGCCCCTTTTCAGGAAAGCGGCGGATTTTAAGTCCGCAGTGTCTACCAATTTCACCATCGGGGCGCCGGCTGCTGAGCGCACACCTGCGTCGCAGCGTAACCCGGGCAGCGCATGCGCGCAATGCCCTGTCGCATCTCTGGTCACAGGGCTGCCGCCCTGCCGGGCCACTTGCCTCGCAACACCAAGAAAAAAGGGAAGCCGAAGCTTCCCTTACATATTTGGAGCGGGAAAAGAGTCTCGAACTCTCGACCTCAACCTTGGCAAGGTTGCGCTCTACCAACTGAGCTATTCCCGCATTTGCCAACTGACCATGTTGCTTTCAGCAGCACCGATCAGCTAGCCTCTCATTATATCGATATTTTTGGCTCTATCCAAATGCAGACCAAAAAATCACCAACATTTCTTCAACAGCTTCCTGGCCGCGACGATCCGCAAGGATCTTCAAAAGTCAGAAGGCAAACCGTATCTGGAGGCGCGGTCCGGAGTCGAACCGGACTAACCGGATTTGCAATCCGGGGCATAACCGCTTTGCTACCGCGCCAGCAATCCACACTTCTCTGACGAAAAAGGGAAGCAACTGCTTCCCTTTTTCTGGAAATTTGGAGCGGGAAAAGAGTCTCGAACTCTCGACCTCAACCTTGGCAAGGTTGCGCTCTACCAACTGAGCTATTCCCGCGTTTTACCGAAGCCTCACATTGTACAACGTTTGCTGCGATGAACTGAATTGTAGCGCATTTTTTGGAGCTTCTCAAAAAAAACGTCAATGTTTCAATCCATCGGCAGCGGCGGATGAGCCGGCTGCCTTATCCGTCGACACCGCCACCGCAGCAGCAGACGCAGCCACTTCTTCATCGGTGAGGGGCACAGGCTTGCTTTCCAGCGCGACTTCAAGAACCTTGTCGATCCAGCGCACAGGCACGATCTCGAGACCACTCTTCACGTTATCCGGGATCTCTGCGAGATCCTTGACGTTTTCTTCGGGGATCAGCACCGTCTTGATGCCGCCACGCAAAGCCGCCAGCAGCTTTTCCTTGAGGCCACCAATGGCGGTAACTTCGCCGCGCAACGTGATCTCGCCCGTCATCGCAACATCTGCGCGTACAGGAATGCCGGTCAGGGCGGAAACAAAGGCCGTTGTCATTGCAGCCCCTGCGCTCGGGCCGTCCTTGGGCGTCGCACCATCTGGCACGTGGATATGGATGTCGCGCTTCTCGAACGCCTCATCCTTGATTCCCAGAATGCGCGAGCGGCTGCGCACCACCGTGCGGGCAGCTTCCACCGATTCCTTCATCACATCTCCCAGCGAACCGGTGCGCGTGATGACGCCCTTACCGGGCATGGCGGCAGCTTCGATGGTGAGCAGATCCCCGCCCACTTCCGTCCAGGCCAGACCGACCACCTGGCCGATCTGATTCTGTGCCTCGGCCCGCCCATACGTGTACTTGCGCACACCCAGGAAGTCTGGCAGGTTGTCAGCGGTGACGACCACCTGGGGCACGAGCTTCTTGAGTTGCAGGCCCTTGACCACCTTGCGGCAGATCTTGGACAACTCACGCTCAAGCGATCGCACGCCTGCTTCCCGCGTGTAGTAGCGCACCATGTCGCGCACGGCGGGCTCTGTGATGAGCAGTTCCTCATCCTTCACGCCATTGTTCTTGAGCTGCTTGGGCAGCAGGTACTTCATGGCAATGCTGGTCTTCTCGTCCTCGGTATAGCCCGACAAACGGATCACTTCCATGCGGTCCAGCAGCGCCGGGGGGATATTCATGGAGTTCGACGTAGCGACGAACATCACATCGCTCAGGTCGAAGTCCACCTCGACGTAATGGTCGCCAAACGTATGGTTCTGCTCGGGGTCCAGCACCTCCAGCAGCGCGCTGGACGGGTCGCCCCGGAAGTCCGTGCCGAGCTTGTCGATTTCGTCCAGCAGAAACAGCGGATTGCGCGTACCCACCTTCGACAGGCTCTGCAGCACCTTGCCAGGCAGCGCGCCGATGTACGTGCGGCGGTGCCCACGGATTTCAGCTTCGTCGCGCATGCCGCCCAGGGCCATGCGCACGTACTTGCGGCCCGTGGCCTTGGCAATGGATTGCCCCAACGAGGTCTTACCCACGCCCGGTGGCCCCACCAGGCAGAGGATAGGCGCCTTGACCTTGTCCACGCGCTGCTGTACTGCAAGGTATTCGAGGATGCGATCCTTGACCTTGTCGAGGCCGAAATGGTCTTCGTTAAGCACGCCCTCAGCATTCACCAGATCGTGCTTGATCTTGGTCTTCTTGCTCCAAGGGAGTGCGGTGAGCACGTCAATGTAGTTGCGCACCACGGTGGCCTCGGCCGACATGGGCGACATCAACTTGAGCTTCTTGAGTTCTGCATCAGCCTTCTTGCGCGCCTCGGCAGGCATCTTGGCGAGCTTGATCTTTTTCTCGATCTCCTCGATGTCTGCACCTTCGTCGCCCTCACCCAGTTCCTTCTGGATGGCCTTGACCTGCTCGTTCAGATAGAAGTCGCGCTGGTTCTTCTCCATCTGGCGCTTGACGCGCCCACGGATCTTCTTGTCTACGTTGAGGATGTCCACCTCGCGATCGAGCTGCTCAAACAGGTTTTCGAGACGCGCCTTCACATCCGACAGATCCAGCACCACCTGTTTGTTCTCAAGCTTGAGGGGCAGGTGTGCAGCAATGGTGTCCGCCAGACGACCCGGGTCGTCAATGCTGGAGATGGAAGTCAGGATTTCCGGCGGGATTTTCTTGTTGAGCTTGACGTACTGGTCAAACTGCTGCATCACCGCGCGCCGCAGGGCCTCGATTTCGCTGGGCTTGCTGCCTTGGGGCGTCGCCTCGACAGGCACCACCGTGGCCATGAAATGGGTATCAGCATCCTCAATGGAGGACACCTGGGAACGCTGTTGCCCTTCCACCAGGACCTTCACGGTGCCATCGGGGAGCTTGAGCATCTGCAAGATGGTGGAGACGCAGCCCACATCGAACATGTCGGCCACCGAGGGCTCATCCTTGGCGGCGGTTTTTTGCGCCACGAGCATGATGCGTCGGTCGGCCTCCATGGCCATCTCCAGGGCCTTGATGCTCTTGGGGCGGCCCACGAAAAGCGGGATCACCATGTGGGGGAACACCACCACATCGCGCAATGGCAACAGCGGCAGATCAATAGGGGTGGCTGGCAGGGGTGTATGTCCGGACATGGAAATCCTCAAAGTGCTCTGTGGAAGTGGGTCCACATGTGGGGATTTTCAACCCTTGCACGCAGCCGTACTGGCGCAAGGGTTGATGGTTCAAAGGGCGACAACATGGCGCCCGCTCCGGTCTTCTCAGGCCTTCTTGGCCGCTTCGCGGTACACGAGCAGCGGCGGCTTGTTTTCTTCGATGGTTGACTCGTCCACCACCACCTTCTCAACGTTGCTGGTATTGGGCAGATCAAACATCGTGCCGATCAGCGACTGCTCGAGAATGGAACGCAGGCCGCGCGCACCTGTCTTGCGGGCCAAGGCCTTGCGAGCAATGGCTTTCAAGGCTGCAGGACGGATTTCAAGGTCCACACCTTCCATTGCCAGGAGTTTGCTGTACTGCTTGACGAGTGCATTCTTGGGCTCGGTCAGAATCTGAACGAGCGCATCTTCACTCAGCTCTGCCAGCGCTGTCACTACAGGCATCCGCCCCACCAGTTCAGGAATCAGGCCGAACTTGATCAAATCTTCGGGCTCGATTTCAGTGAATACCTCGGTCAACGAACGTTGCTTCTTGCTTTTGACCGATGCGCCAAAGCCGATGCCCGAGGCCTCGGTACGGTTCTCGATGACCTTTTCCAGCCCTGCAAACGCGCCGCCGCAGATGAACAGGATGTTGGTCGTGTCGATCTGCAGGAAATCCTGGTTCGGGTGCTTGCGACCGCCTTGTGGCGGCACGCTGGCCATGGTGCCTTCGATGAGTTTGAGCAGCGCCTGCTGCACGCCCTCGCCCGACACGTCGCGCGTAATGCTGGGGTTGTCAGACTTGCGCGAGATCTTGTCGATTTCGTCGATGTAGACGATGCCACGCTGGGCGCGCTCGACTTCGTAGTTGCAGCTTTGCAGCAGCTTCTGAACGATGTTTTCCACGTCCTCGCCCACATAGCCCGCTTCGGTCAGTGTGGTGGCATCAGCCATCACGAACGGCACGTCCAGCATGCGCGCCAACGTCTGGGCCAGCAACGTCTTGCCGGAGCCCGTCGGGCCGATCAGCAAGATATTGCTTTTGGACAGCTCCACATCATCCTTGTGGGCTTTGTCCTTGTGGCGCAAACGTTTGTAGTGGTTGTACACCGCCACCGCCAGCGTGCGCTTGGCGACATCCTGGCCAATCACATAGTTATCCAGATTGGTCTTGATTTCTGCCGGCGTCGGCAGGTCGCTGCGACCTTCCCGTGCCAGATCACCAGCCGGAAGTTCGTCGCGGATGATCTCGTTGCACAGGTCAATGCACTCGTCGCAGATAAAGACCGACGGGCCAGCGATCAGCTTCTTCACTTCATGCTGGCTTTTGCCGCAGAAAGAGCAGTACAGGGTTTTTTCGCTGGAAGAGCCTTTTTTCTCGGCCATGGGGGCAATGCCTTGCTTGTTTCGGAAAGTTGTCGGGATGATAACCAAATAAAAAACGGCGTCTTCCGCGCGGGAAAACGCCGTTCTTGCCGCCTGCGGCGGTCAGGCGCGCTTGCTGATCACCTGGTCAACGAGGCCGTATTCCTTCGATTCCTCAGCCGACAGGAAATAGTCACGCTCGGTGTCACGCTGGATCTTTTCGAGTGGCTGGCCCGTACGCTCGGCGAGGATCTTGTTGAGCTGCTCGCGCGTCTTGAGGATTTCGCGCGCGTGGATCTCGATCTCGGTCGCCTGGCCCTGCATTCCGCCCAGGGGTTGGTGGATCATGACCTTGGAGTTGGGCAGCGCAAAACGCTTGCCCTTGGCACCAGCCGCGAGCAGGAAGGCGCCCATGCTGGCCGCCATGCCCGTGCACAGGGTCGAGACATCAGGCTTGATGAAATTCATGGTGTCGAAAATCGCCATGCCGGCGCTCACCGAGCCCCCCGGGGAATTGATATAGAACGAGATGTCCTTGTCGGGGTTCTCGCTCTCCAGGAACAGCAGTTGTGCCACCACCAGGTTGGCCGTCTGGTCGTTGACCGGGCCGACCAGAAAAATCACCCGCTCCTTGAGCAGGCGCGAGTAGATGTCATAGGACCGTTCGCCACGGCCAGACTGCTCGATGACCATGGGGACCATGCCCAAGCCTTGTGTTTCCAATGCGCTCATGTATTTCTCCAGACAAGCAGGTACTGTACCCAGAAATGAATTGGGGCTTGTGCACGAAAGCACAAGCCCCTTGCGTGTCGTGACAGCCAAACCGGAGGCTTGCACAAAGGCAAGCCGCACGGCGAGGGCCTGTCAGCCCTGCTGCGCCATCAGATCGTCGAAGGAAATGGCCTTTTCGACCACCTTGGCCTTGGACAGCACAAATTCCGTCACATTGTTTTCGATCACGACCGCTTCGACTTCGGCCAGACGCTGACGGTCGCCAAAGTACCAGCGCACCACGTCTTCGGGCTTTTCGTAGCTGGCGGCCAGCTCGTCGATGTGGGCCTTGAGCTGCTCAGGCTTGGCCTGCAGCTCATTGGCACGCACCAGCTCGGCCACCACGAGGCCCAGACGCACACGGCGCTCGGCCTGGGGGCGGAACACGTCTTCAGGGATCTCCGCCTTGTCGGCGTCCTTGATGCCGCGCTGCTTGAGTTCGGCGCGAGCGCCTTCCAGCAGGCGTGCGATTTCAGCCTGAATACTGGCGTTGGGCAGATCCAGCTCGGCCTTGGCGACCAGGGCATCCATCACGGCAGCCTTGTTGCGGGCCAGCAGGCGGAACTTGACTTCGCGCTCCAGGTTCTTCTTGATGTCGGCGCGCAGGCCTTCTACCGAGCCGTCGGCAATGCCGAGGGACTTGGCCAGCGCGTCGTTCACTTCGGGCAGGTGGGCGGCTTCGATCTTCTTGATCGTCACGAGGAAGTCGGCAGTCTTGCCGGCGACGTCCTTGCCATGGTATTCGGCCGGGAAAGCCAGCGGGAAGGTCTTGCTTTCGCCAGCCTTCATGCCCCGCACGGCATCTTCGAATTCCTTGAGCATCTGGCCTTCGCCCACCAGGAACTGGAAGTCTTCGGCCTTGCCGCCTTCAAAGGGCTCACCGTCGATCTTGCCTGCGAAGTCCACCGTCACGCGATCGCCATCTTCGGCGGCAGCGCCCTGGGCGCGCTGGGCGAAGCTGCGGCGCTGCTTGCGAAGGATGTCGATGGTCTTGTCGATGGCGGCGTCGGTAACTTCCGCCGACAACTTTTCGATTTCTGCGCCGGACAGGTCAGCGATCTTGACCTCTGGAAACACTTCGAAAATGGCGTCAAAAGTGACTTGACCTTCAGGGGCGCCTTCCTTTTCCGTGATGCGGGGCTGGCCGGCAACGCGCAGGTTGGCTTCGTTGGCAGCCACGGCAAAAGCTTCGCCGACCTTGTCGTTCAGCACTTCGTACTGCACCGAATAGCCGTAACGCTGGGCCACCACATTCATGGGCACCTTGCCAGGACGGAAGCCGTCCATCTTGACCGTGCGGGCCAGGCGCTTCAGGCGCGTGTCCACTTCGGACTGGATCAGGGTGACGGGCACGCTCAGCGTGATCTTGCGCTCGAGCTTCTCAAGGGTTTCAACAGTAACGGCCATGGCTATTCCTCTTATGAATGTGGATCGTGCTGGCTGCAGCGCAGCAGCGCCGTGTTCCGCAAAGTCTCACATGGGTGGTGCGCGGGGGGGGACTCGAACCCCCACACCATTGCTGGCGTCAGGACCTAAACCTGGTGCGTCTACCAATTTCGCCACCCGCGCGGTTCTACAAACAAACAGGCGGCAACCTCAGCTGCCGCCTGTGTGAAATCGGTCAACCTTCTATTTTACCTGATGCGGACATGCCGCCTGTCAAACGCCCCCCAGAAGTTCGGGCTCCGGGCGTTTGACGCGAAACCACGCCGCGTACATCGCCGGCAGCGCCAGCAGGGTCAGCACGGTGGCAACGATCAGCCCGCCCATGATGGCCACGGCCATGGGGCCCCAGAACACGCTGCGTGACAGCGGGATCATCGCCAGCACGGCGGCGGCCGCCGTCAGCACAATGGGGCGCAGGCGGCGCACGGCCGACTCGACAATCGCGTCCCACGCAGGCACGCCCCGGGCGCGGTCCTGCTCGATCTGGTCAATCAGGATCACGGAGTTGCGCTGGATCATGCCCATGAGCGCAATCACACCGAGCAGCGCCACGAAGCCAAAAGGCCGGTTCAGCACCAGCAGCGCCGCCGCCACACCCGCCAGCCCGAGGGGCCCGGTCAGGAACACGAGCATCGCGCGGCTGAAGCTGTGCAGTTGCAGCATGAGCAGCGTGAACGTGATGAACAGCATGATGGGGATGCCCGCCGCGATCGAGGCCGAGCCCTTGGAGCTTTCCTCCACGGCGCCCGCCACCTCGATGCGGTAACCCGTCTGCCCTGCCGAGCGCCACTTGGCTTCCATCGCCTTGAGAGACGGCAGCAGCGCGGCCGTCACGGTGGCGCCCTGCAAGCCCTCGGTCACGTCGCCCTGCACGGTGATGGCGTAGTCGCGGTTTTCGCGCCACATTACTCCAGGCTCCCAGGTGAACACGGGCTTGGCAATCTGCGTGAGCGGAATCGACTTGCCCGAGGCCGTGGGCAGGTAGGCATTGGCAATGTCGGTGATGGCATTGCGCTCGTCCAGCGGCTGGCGCAGCACGATGTCGATGAGCTTGTCGCCCTCGCGGTATTGCCCCACCTGCGTGCCCGACAGAATGGTCTTGGAGGCCTGCGCGATCGACTGACTGGTGACGCCCAGGGCACGCGCCTTGGCCTGGTCGACCTCCAGGCGCAGCACCTTCACGGATTCGTTCCAGTTGTCGTTCACGCCACGCATGTCGGGGTTCTGGCGCAGTTGTGCCTTCACCTCGTCCGCACGCTCGCGCAGCACCAGCGGGTCGGGGCCCACCACGCGGAACTGCACGGGATATGGCACGGGCGGGCCGTTGGGCAGCAGCTTGACGCGGCCACGCACTTCCGGGAACTCCTCGGCAAGCAGCGCGGGCAGCTTCACACGCAGCGATTCGCGCACCTTCAAGTCCTTGGGCACCACAATGAACTGCGACACGTTGCTCTGCGGGAACACCTGGTCCAGCGGCAAATAGAACCGCGGCACGCCAGAGCCCACCCAGGTGCTCACCGTGTTCACGCCCGGCTCGGACAGCAAGCGCTGCTCCACCCGCTTGGTGACCTCTTCATTGCCTGCAAACGAAGTGCCTTCCGGGAACCAGATGTCCACCAGAATTTCTGGCCGGCTCGAATCGGGGAAGAACTGCTGTTGCACCTTGCCCATGCCCACAATGCCGAGCGCAAAGGTCAGCACCGTGGCGCCGATGGTCAGCCAGCGGTGCTGCACGCACCAGTCCACCAGGCGGCGGAAGGTGCGGTAAAACGGGCTGTCAAACACTTCGTGCGGGTCGTCGGTGATGCCCTTGTTGGCCTGGGCCGCCAGCACATGGGGCGGCACCTTGAGCAGCAGCGTGCCCAGGTACGGCACAAAGTACACCGACACGATCCAGCTGAGCACCAGCGCGATCACCGTCACGGCAAAGATCGCAAACGTGTATTCGCCCGTGGTGGATTTCGCCAGGCCGATGGGCAAGAAGCCCGCAGCGGTGATCAGCGTGCCCGTCAGCATGGGCATCGCGGTGATCTCATAGGCAAAGGTAGCGGCGCGCACCTTGTCGTAGCCCTCTTCAAGCTTGAGCACCATCATCTCGACCGCAATGATCGCGTCGTCCACCAGCAGACCGAGCGCAATGATCAGCGAGCCCAGCGAGATCTTGTGCAGGCCGATGCCCCAGTACCACATGGCCAGAAAGGTGACGGCCAGCACCAGCGGGATGGTGATGCCCACCACCAGCCCCGGGCGCGGGTCGATGTACCAGCGCTTCCACAGCGGCTGATTGCCGGGGCGCTTGTGCAGCCCCAGAGCGATGAAGCTCACCGCCAGCACGATGACCACGGCCTCGATCAGCACCTTCACGAACTCGTTCACCGAGGTGGACACCGCCTTGGGCTGGTCTTGCACGTTGACGAGCTTCACGCCGGCCGGCAGCGTGCTTCCAATGCGGTCGGTGGCAGCATGCAGCGCCTTGCCCAGCGCAATGATGTCGCCGCCCTTGGCCATGGAGACGCCCAGCGCAATCACTTCCTGCCCCTGGTGGCGCACCTTCACGGTGGCCGGGTCCACATAGCCGCGCTTGACCTCGGCGATATCACCCAGGCGCAGTTGTGCGCCCGACGGGCCCCGGATGGGCATGGCACGCAGGTCTTCGATGGCGTTGAACTGGCCTTCCACGCGCACCTGCACCTGGTCATGCGGGGTCTGAATGGCGCCTGCGCTCTCCACGGCGTTTTGCTGGCCCAGCTGGGCCAGCACCTGGTTCATGTCCAGGCCCAGTTGCGACAGGCGCTTTTGCGAGATCTCGATGAAGAGTTTTTCGTCCTGCACGCCAAACAGCTCAACCTTGGCGACATCGGGCACACGCAGCAGTTGCTGGCGTGCGTCGTCGGCAAATTGCTTGAGCTCCGCATAACTGAAGCCTTCGGACTCCAGCGCGTAGATCACGCCATACACATCGCCAAAGTCGTCGTTGAAGAACGGGCCCTGGATGCCCTGCGGCAAGGTGTAGCGCATGTCGCCCACCTTCTTGCGCACGCTGTACCAGACGTTGGCCACCTCGCTCGCCTTGGACGAATCCTTGATCTGGAAAATGATCTGCGACTCGCCGGGCTTCGAATAACTGCGGATCTTGTCGGCGTAGGGCACCTCTTGCAGCGTGCGCTCGATCTTGTCAGTGACCTGCTCGGCCACCTGCTGCGCCGTGGCGCCGGGCCAATACGTGCGCACCACCATGGCGCGGAAGGTGAACGGCGGGTCTTCGTCCTGCCCGAGCTGGAAATAGGCGGCAAAGCCCAGCAGCATCAGCACCACCATCAGGTAGCGCGTGAGGGCGGGATGGTCGAGCGCCCACTTGGAGAGGTTGAACCCCTCTTTGGGTTGGATTTGCGTCATGGCCGGCCTCAGTTGGCGTTGGCTGCTGCGGGGGCCGCTGCCGTGGCAGCAGGTACAGCAGATACGGCAGGCATCGCTACTGAATTAGTAGCTGTCTGCGCTTTACTGGTATGCGCTGAAGCCGTTTTTGGCTGATAAACCAGTACCTTCTGCCCGGGGGAGAGCACATGCACACCCGTGGCCACCACCTGCATGCCGGGGGCTAGACCCGCAGCCACCACGGCCTCGTTGCCATCGGCAGTGGCAATCTGCACCACCTGCGACTTCACCGTGCTGCTGGCCGCGTCATACACCCACACCGCCGTGGACTGCCCCTCCTGGCGCAGCGCGCTCGTGGGCAGCTTGATGGCCGGAATGCCCGCGTGGCTCAACGCCTTGGGCGTGACATACACGGTGGAGCCCAGCGCCGGTGCCTCGGCGCCGTCGATGGCCACCTTGATTTGATAAGTGCGCGTGGCAGCGTCGGCACTGGCGGCCACTTCGCGCACGCGGCCTGCCAGGTTGGCGCCGCCAGACCAGCCGCGCACCGCCACTTCAGAGCCCGCGGTGATCTGCCCCACCTTGTCCTCCGGCACCGCAAACACCACGTCGCGGGGGCCATCCTGCGCGATGCGCACCACGGGGGTTCCGGCCGACACCACCTGGCCGGGTTCGGCGTCAATGCCCGTGACCACGCCCGAGACATCCGCCACCAGGGTGGTGTAGGCCGCCTGGTTGCCCTGGGACGACAGCTGCGCGCGCGCCTGGTCGAGCGTGGCCTGGGCGGCCTTGAGCGACGCCTCACGCCGCTCCAGCTCGGCGCCGCTGATGAAGTTCTGGTCTTTCAGGGTCTGGTAGCGCTTGAAATCGGCGGCGGCCAGGTCACGCTGCGTGGTGGCCGATGCCAGCTGCGCGCGGGCCGCATCGGCCGCCAGCTGGTAGTCGCGCGGGTCCAGCTGGGCCAGCACCTGCCCCGCCTTCACGCGCTGGCCCAGCTCGGCCTGGCGACGCACGATCTTGCCCGCCACGCGAAAGCCCAGGCGCGACTCCACCCGCGCACGCACCTCGCCCGAATATTCCAGGCTGGACTGCATCGCCCCCACCCCCACGGTCAGCAACTTGACCGAGCGCACGGGCTCCTCGGGTGGCGCGGGGCGCGAGCAGGCGGCCAGCAAAACAGCGGTGGCCAGCACCAGCAAGGTCCGGGAGTGCCGTTGAAAAGGCCACGGGGCGGAGGGTGTGCGCATGGGAAATCCGGTGATGGGTAAAGGGCCACAAGGAGTAACACGCAAAACGCAGGCACGGGTGCCTGCGCTGCAACGGGGATACCGGCCAGTCGCCTTGTCCCCTGTCCAAGAGTTGTTGTTTTTTACTGACTGACCGGTTAGTAATCTATGAGAAGCCCTGCCCCTTGTCAAGCGACAATCCGGGGTGTGAACGACCGAACCCGCCTTCCTTCAGACGCCGCCCCCACCCCGGCACCCTCCACTGCCCTGCCCGAGCCAGCGCTGGCCCAGGCAGCCCCCGTGACGCATTACGAGAACTTCCCGGTTGCGTCGGTGCTGTGCCCCCCTCACCTGCGCCAACCCATTTCCGCCATCTACGCCTTCGCCCGCACCGCCGACGACATCGCCGACGAAGGCGACGCACTGCCTTCCCAAAGGCTGGCCGACCTTGCGGCCTACCGCCAGGACCTGATGGCCATCGCCCGCGACGAGCCGCCCTCGCCCCGCTGGGCCCAGGTGTTTCTGCCGCTCCAAGCCGTGCTGCGCACCCACCAGCTGCCCGTGCCGCTGCTGGCAGACTTGATCAGCGCCTTCATGCAGGACGTGGAGAAAACCCGCGATGCCGAGGGCTACGCCGACCGCGCCGAGCTGCTCGACTACTGCCAGCGCTCCGCCAACCCCGTGGGCCGCCTGCTGCTGCACCTGTATGGCGTGACGGATGACAAGGCGCTGCAAGAAAGCGACGCCATCTGCACCGCGCTGCAGCTCATCAATTTCTGGCAAGACCTCTCGGTGGACATCCCCCGCGGCCGCCACTACCTGCCCCGTGCGGACTGCGCCGCCCATGGCGCCTGCCAGGCCGAGCTGCTCGAACTCAAAAGCACGCGGGAGAACGTACGCCTCATCAGCGATTGCGCCCGCTGGGCGCGCGCCACCATGCAAAGCGGCGCGCCACTGGTGCACCGCCTGCCCGGCCGCGCCGGGTGGGAGCTGCGCCTGGTGGTGCAAGGCGGCCTGCGCATCCTCGACAAGGTGGACACACTCAAAGGCGGCAGCCTGCACACCCGCCCGCGCCTGCATGCATGGGACTGGTGTGTGATGCTGGCGCGTGCGCTGGTGATGTAGCGAGGCGCGAGATCGCCCGGCACCATTCGCAGGCAATGCCACTGTAAGAAAGATTCATGGGCCGCAAGCCTGGCCATGTGCCCCGTGTGTGGCCACAAGATATTTGAAGTTAATCAGGCTCCACCGCTTTACAGCATTCAATAGTTTGCTATTGATTTTGATAACACTCAAAGCCTGTGGGTGCGCATCCACGCGCAATGCAGTGCGCGCATCAGGGATTACGCGTGTGCCCTGGGCCGGGCCGCACGGTTAGCCTCGCGCCCACTCTGGCACCAAGAGTGCTGGCAGTACGAAGGATGTTGATGCATGAACAGACCAGCGGTGGCGCCACCCGCGCCACCGCTGATTTCCTGGCCCTGCGCCATCCAGTCCCCACCGCATCCACCCGGTAGCCCTCCTCCATGTCCGTCAGCGTTTTCGACCTCTTCAAGATCGGTATCGGCCCCTCCAGCTCGCACACCGTGGGCCCCATGATTGCGGCGCGGCAGTTTGCCTGCCACCTGCAGGCCACCGTGGGGCTGGCGGCAGTGCACAGCGTGGTGGTGGAGCTTTTTGGCTCGCTGTCTGCCACGGGCGTGGGCCACGGCACCGACAAGGCCGTGCTGCTGGGCCTGGCCGGCCACGAACCCGACCGCATCGACCCTGACCAGATCGCCCCCGCCATCGCCCACATCCGCAACAGCCGCACGCTGGCTCTGCTGGGCGAGCACACCATCGGGTTTGTTGACAAAGACCACCTGCTGTTTCGCCGCAAAAGCCTGCCGCTGCACCCCAACGGCATGGCCTTCCATGCACTGGATGCGCAGGGCGCCGAGATTGCCCTGCGCGAGTACTACTCCGTGGGCGGCGGCTTTGTGATCGATGCGGCCGGCGAACGCGTGCTCAACACCGCAGCGCACGCCCAGCCCCATGCCGCAGGCCACGGCCAGGGCCTGCCCCACCCGTTTCACACCGGCGCCGAGCTGCTGGCCCAGTGCCGCACCACGGGCCTCACGCCAGCGCAGCTCATGGCCGCCAACGAGCAGCACTGGCGCAGCGCCGCCGAAGTGCAGCGCCAGCTCATGGCCATCTGGAAGACCATGGCCGGCGCCGTGCAACGCGGCTGCGCCGCCACCGGCACCCTGCCCGGCCCCATGCACGTGCGCCGCCGCGCGGCCGAACTGCACAAAAGCCTCAGCAGCCACCCCGAAGCCGCGCTGCGCGACCCCCTGGCCATGCTCGACTGGGTCAACCTGTACGCCATGGCCGTCAACGAAGAAAACGCCGCCGGGGGCCGCGTGGTCACCGCCCCCACCAACGGCGCGGCGGGCGTCATCCCGGCCGTGCTGCACTACTACGTCAACTTCCTGCAGGGCGCGGGCAAGGCCTGTGAAGACGGCATCGCCACGTTTTTGCTCACCGCGGGCGCCATCGGCATCATCTACAAGGAAAACGCCTCGCTCTCGGGCGCCGAGGTGGGCTGCCAGGGCGAGGTGGGCGTGGCCTGCTCCATGGCCGCCGGTGCGCTGGCCGCCGTGATGGGCGGCACACCCGAGCAGATCGAAAACGCCGCCGAGATCGGCATGGAACACAACCTGGGTATGACCTGCGACCCCGTGGGCGGCCTGGTGCAGATCCCCTGCATCGAGCGCAACGCCATGGGCGCCATCAAGGCCATCAACGCCGCCCGCATGGCCCTGCGCGGTGACGGCCAGCACGTGGTCTCGCTCGACAAGGTCATCAAGACCATGATGCAGACCGGCGCGGATATGAAGGTCAAGTACAAGGAGACATCGCGCGGGGGGCTGGCGGTGAATGTGGTGGAGTGTTGAGGGGGAACGCGCCCTTTGCGCCCTAGCTACCTTTTTGCACCCTGAGCCGTCGTTTTTTCGCAAGGAGCACGCGTTCTACTGGCCCTGCGCTGGGTCTGTTTCCTGCTGGCCGCTGACCTGCAGCAGCCAACGTCCTGCGGGCAAGTTGGGGGTCTGAGCCGCCGTGAGAAGGGCCGCCGGCAAGCTGACATTGGCTTGCTGCTCGTTGCTGATGGACTCCGGGTGTCTACCTGCTGGGAAGCTATAGTTTGCCGATTTGGCGCGTGCCGGGTTTCCCGGAATTTTTATACCTGGATGTTTGAACAGATCATCCTCCTCAAACCGATGCTGCTAGCCACTTCCAGGAGAAATCAGTGTCCAGAATATCCCGCACGGTCCAGTTTATCCCGCAGGTTTAGGGATGTCCTGCATAACTCCCTGCGGTCTGTGATAGCGCGGCCTCGGGCAGTCCGCTGCGTTGCTTTTCTTGCCAATAGCCCAGCTATTGGCTGCAAAAAGACGCCTTGCGGCCTATCCCGATCCGCACTACCACCGACTCGCGAGGGTTATGCAGGACATCCTTAGCGGGATACATCAAGTTAGAGCTCATGTCAATCGCCCTTCGAACGTCCTCGGCCGTCACCGGCGCAGTATTGGCGGCAGGTTTTTTTTGGGGCTATGCGGGCTTGGCGGATGTTGGAAGTGCCGGGAACCGCATGGACCCCGGCCGTTCTGAAGCGATGGTCGCTGGCCCACTCTACTTGCTGCTCCTGCTAGTACTTGCCTGGGTTTGCCGAAAATCGAAGGATCCGGGGGCGATAGCGTACGGGGTTGAGGTTCAGAAGAACTTTAAAAAGACGGGTATTGCGCTATTACTTTGTGTTCCCGCTGCATTTTTTTTCATCGGTTTTATTGCACCGCCTTTCATTGTCGCAACTTCAGCGGTATATCTTCTTATGTCAGCACTCAATGTGAAGCCGAGCAATGAGCGCTAACTGTTCGTCGCAGCCGACCGCTACGCGGCGGCTGAACTCAGAGCGTTAAGGCGCACAGGCGATACATGCGCTTCATTGCCAAGGCTTCCCTTCTGCTGCTTGGTCTTTGCGTCGTCGCGGGAGGCTGGCTGGCTTGGAGCTACAACCAACCCAGCGTCAGCGCACAGCCCTTTCAACGTGCCTCGTGGCTCAGCGGCTCAAGTGTCCTGGAAAGCGTCGGTGACCCGGGCTGCGTTCGCGGTGCGATGGCGCTTGAATTAATCGATTCGAATCGTCTGATCGGAATGAATTCCGAAGAACTTACCGCGCTACTTGGCCCAGCGACTGAGAAGGGAACTGATTGGATTTATCCGCTCGGCCAGTGCTCTGGTTTTGGTTGGGAAGACAGCGCACTGATGATCAATTTAGGCAGCGAAAAGAAGGTCATCTCCGCGAGGTTCCAGCGTGCGCCTTAACCTTTCATTGCAGCCGACCCAGGCCGGCTGCACCGGCCGGTCGGCTGAATTCGTTAGGCGCCAATGGTTAGATCGTTGAAGTTTTCGTTCGCCGTAGCAGCCCAGCTTTTAGCGCCAGCCGCACTTTACCTGTGCGTGGGGCTCTACAACGGCCGCACCACTGGCCTCGAGTACCTGCCGCAGAACTATCTCTTCATGGCGGCGCCGCATCTGCTCGTGGCGTTGTCGGCGCTCTCGCCTTCTCTGAGACGTCCAGCGTTACTTTGGCTGCTTACTCTGCTCAATTCGCTTCTAATCGCGTTCCAGCTCTGGGTGCTTCTGGCGGTTCCACCCCGCGAATCCGGGCTGGCTTGGGTTCTTTACATCCCACTTTGGTTGCTTGCTCTCGCGCAGCGGCAGCGCACAGTTGCCAACAAGTCGGTTGACACCTAACTCAGGTGCTAGTCCTCATGGATACCGAGTTCCTTCTACACGTCGCCTCTCTCCGGCCAAAGCTTGACGCACTTCTGGCGATGGAGCCTGTGAAGCCATCCCTGCTTCCGAAGCAGATGCCGAAGGCTGGCGTGTATCTTCTATCCGAAGGCAACGAATACCTATACGTTGGACGCAGCAACAACATCCGAGGGCGGATCGGGAGACATTCGCGCCCCGGCGCGACGCACCGCATGGCTGCCTTCGCGTTCAGGATCGCACGGCAAGTGACAGGGCGACTTGATGCTTCATACAAAACCGGCGAGGGCACCCGTGATGCACTTGCGCGAGAGCCGGAATTCGCCAGAGCATTCGTGGAGGCCAAGGCCAGAGTTCGTGAAATGGATCTACGCTACGTCGAGGAGGCGGACCCCGTGAGACAGGCACTCCTTGAGGTCTATGTGGCGCTCGCAGTGAAGGCAAAACACAATGACTTCGATAACCACTGAGCTGCGGTCTGACGGGACGGTCGAGTAGGACACGTTCACACTGAGCGCCCACTTTTTTACCGCTTCCCTGGCTCTTTCTGGCCGACAGCAGTCTGTCAAAGCCTTGCCCCACCAGCCGCATAAGCTGCCCTGCAGTGCAAAGCTGACATCCATCGTCCAAAATCGCCAGCACCAAACGCTGCAGCCAGAAACCACACAGGCGGCAGAACGCGCTACGCAGGCATCCGAAGGGCCGTACTCGCGTCACTACCAAAACAATAGCTATTAGCGCATACCCCATAAGCGCCAGAGCCCAAAAACCCTTCAAATCCATCCACCCCACCCGCCACGGTGCGCCATGGGACAATCGCGCCCCATGACACCGCAGCAGTACGTACAGCAAAAGGCCGCCGCCTCGGGCAGCAGCTTCTATTACGCCTTCCTGTTTCTGCCCACGCAGCGCCGTGCGGCCATCACGGCGTTTTATGCGTTTTGCCGCGAGGTGGACGATGTGGTGGATGAAGTGACCGACCCCGGCGTGGCGAGCACCAAGCTCGCGTGGTGGCAGGCCGAGGTGGCCAAGGCCTTTGCGGGGCAGCCCACCCACCCGGTGATGCTGGCGCTGATGCCGCACACGGCGGAATTCGGTATCGAGCAGCGCCACCTGCAGGCCGTCATTGACGGCTGCCACATGGACCTGGAGCAGACCCGTTACCTCGACTTTGCGGGGCTCAAGGGCTACTGCCACCTGGTGGCGGGTGTGGTGGGCGAGGTGGCGGCGCGCATCTTTGGCCAGACCGAGCCGCGCACCACCGAATACGCCCACACGCTGGGCCTGGCGTTCCAGCTCACCAACATCATCCGCGACGTGGGCGAAGACGCCATGCTGGGCCGCATTTACCTGCCGGTGAGCGAGCTGCAGCAGTTTGACGTGAAGGCGCACGAGATTTTGAAGCGCACGTATTCCGACCGCTTCACCGCGCTGATGCGGTTTCAGGCCGAGCGCGCGCACCGGCTGTACGACGAGGCCTTTGCCCTGCTGCCGGATGCCGACCGCCGCGCGCAAAAGCCCGGCCTGATGATGGCCAACATCTACCGCACGCTGCTGCGCGAGATCGAGCACGAGAGCTTCCAGGTGCTGCACCAGCGCATCCGCCTCACGCCGCTGCGCAAGTTCTGGCTGGCGTGGAAGGTTCAGGCGCTGGGCCGGATGTAGCGGCGTGCAGACCCAAGGCGTCCCCTCGATGAACGTGGCGGTGATCGGTGCAGGCTGGGCCGGCATGGCGGCGGCCGTGGGCCTGGCGCAGGCCGGCATCATGCCCACGGTGTTCGAGACTGCGCGCGCCACCGGGGGCCGGGCCCGGGCCTTCAGCGGCCACGGCGTGCAGGGCGAACCGCTGGTGCTGGACAACGGCCAGCACATCCTCATCGGTGCCTATGCGGAAAGCCTGCGCCTCATGCGCCAGGTGGGCGTGGATGTGGATAGCGCGCTGCTGCGCCTGCCGCTGGCCCTGGTCTTCCCCGACGGCACGGGCCTGCGCCTGCCCGATCTGCCCCCGCCCTGGGATGCGCTGCTGGGCATTGCCCGTGCGCGGGGCTGGCCGCCGGGTGACAAGCTGGCCCTGCTGCGCACCGCCGCGCTGTGGCGTGTGCGCGGCTTTCGCTGCGCGCCGGACACCACGGTGCAGCAGCTGTGCGTCAAGCTGCCCCCGCGGCTCATGGCCGAATTCATTGACCCGCTGTGCGTATCGGCGCTGAACACGCCCTCGCAGGAGGCGTGCGGCCAGGTGTTTTTGCGCGTGCTGCGCGACAGCCTGTTCAGCGGCCGGGGTGGCTCCAACCTGCTGCTGCCGCGCACCGACCTGGGCACGCTTTTCCCCGAAACTGCTGCGCAATGGTTGCAGGCCCGCGGCGCACGCGTGCACACCGGGCGCCGCGTGCAAGCCCTGGCGCGCACTGCGCAAGGCTGGCGGGTGGATGGCGAGCTGTTTGACGCCGTGGTGCTGGCCACCTCCAGCACCGAAGCGGCGCGCCTGGCCCGCGCCGCCCAGGCCAGCCTGCCCGCGCCCGAAGCGCGCACCCTCGACGCCTGGGCCACCACGGCCGAGGCGCTGCGCTTTACCGCCATCGGCACGGTGTACGCCCAGGCCGCACCGGGCGCCCCCGCCGTGTTGCCGCAGCCGATGCTGGCGCTGCGGCCGGGCCCGGGGCAGCCCGCGCAGTTTGTGTTTGACCGGGGCCAGCTGGGCGGCCCCGCCGGGCTGCTGGCGTTTGTGGTGAGCGATGCCCATGGCGAGCGCGACACGCTCGAAGCGGGCGTGCTGCACCAGGCCGCCCGCCAGCTGGGCCTGGCCGGGCTGCGGCCCGTGCAGACCGTGGTGGAAAAGCGCGCCACCTTCGCCTGCACCCCCGCCCTGCAGCGCCCTGCCTGCGCCCTGGCCCCGCGCCTGTGGGCCTGCGGCGACTACACGCAAGGCCCCTACCCCGCCACGCTGGAGGGCGCGGTGCTGAGCGGCACGGCCGTGGCCCACGCGGTGGCGTCGCTTTGCAGCGCGGGAACCGCACTCTAATTTTTGAGTGTTTTTGGCCTCCGGCGCTTATCCATAAAGCGCCAGCAGCTATTTAATCAGTAGCATTTTGCCTGTGGGATGCACAGGCTGTCCCCCTCGGCATTTCCCTCGCCGACGGTCACACCACTGGGGATTCGATCGCAGCCCATGCCTGGCCGCGCAGGCCCGCCAATGCCCCGCGCCTTGACACACATCAAATCCCCACAGGCCCACGCCCCTAGACTGAAAAACCGCCCCGCGCCCGGGCCAGGTATACGCTGCCCCCGGGTTCTTCTTCGCCGAACGCCCAGCAACCCATGAGCCCGACGAACCTGCCGCCCTCCCCCGCCACACCGCCCCCCGCCGCCCCGGCCGACACCGCCACCGTCTGGCACAGCCTGGAGGCCAGCGCCGCGCTGCAGCAGCTGGGCGCTAGCGCCGACCGGGGCCTGACCGTGGAGGAAGCCGCCCTGCGCCTGGCCCGGCACGGCCCCAACCGCCTGCCGCAGACGCGCGGGCGGCCCGCGTGGCTGCGGCTGCTGCACCAGTTCCACAACGTGCTCATCTACGTGATGCTTGCGTCGGCACTGGTGACGGCGGCGCTCGGGCACTGGCTGGACACGGGGGTGCTGCTGGGGGCCGTGGTGATCAACGCGGTGATCGGCTTTCTGCAGGAGGGCAAGGCCGAATCGGCGCTGGATGCCATCCGGCGCATGCTGTCGCTGCAGGCCTCGGTGCTGCGCGGCGGCGAACGCCAGATGGTGGCGGCCGAGCAACTGGTGCCGGGCGACATCGTGATGCTGGCTTCGGGCGACAAGGTGCCGGCCGACCTGCGCATCGTCAACGCCCGCAACCTGCGTGCAGACGAGGCCGTGCTCACGGGCGAGTCGGTGCCGAGTGAGAAAACCCCCGACGCTGTGGCCGCCGACGCGCCCGTGGGCGACCGGCGCGGGATGCTGTATTCGGGCACGCTGGTCGCATCGGGCACGGTGGTGGGCGTGGTGGTGGCCACGGGGGCCCGCACCGAGCTGGGCCGCATCAGCGCCCTGCTGGCCACGGTGGAGGCGGCCACAACCCCGCTGCTGCGCCAGATTGC
The DNA here is from genome assembly GCF_000238595.1 of Acidovorax sp. NO-1. Classification (GTDB taxonomy): domain Bacteria; phylum Pseudomonadota; class Gammaproteobacteria; order Burkholderiales; family Burkholderiaceae_C; genus Acidovorax. Next base: position 126,314 of record NZ_AGTS01000101.1, read on the forward strand.
CCGGTTCAGCCACTGGCTGGCAGCGGTGATCGGCGTGTTTGTGGTGGCCACGTTTGCCATTGGCGTGTGGTGGCGCGGCCAGGCACCGGCCGAGATGTTCATGATGGCCGTGGCGCTGGCCGCATCGGCCATCCCCGAAGGCCTGCCCGCAATCATGACCATCACGCTGGCGCTGGGCGTGCGGCGCATGGCCACGCACAACGCCATCATCCGGCACCTGCCCGCCGTGGAAACGCTGGGCTCGGTCACCGTGATCTGTTCGGACAAGACCGGCACGCTGACCTGCAATGCCATGACCGTGCAGCGCGTGGCCACCGCCGACCGGGTGTACGAGGTGAGCGGCACGGGCTACGCGCCCGAGGGCGGCTTTCACCTGGGCGGGCAGAGCGTACCCCTGGGCGAGCACCCGGCACTGTTGCCGGTGGCCCAGGCCGCGCTGCTGTGCAACGACGCATCGCTGGCCCATGGCGACACCGGCTGGACGCTGACCGGCGACCCCACCGAAGGCGCCCTGCTCACGCTGGCGCTCAAGGCGGGGCTCGACGCCACCAGCGAACGCGCCGAACACCCGCGCACCGACGCGATTCCGTTCGAGTCCGAGCACCGCTTCATGGCCACGCTGCACCACGACCACGCGGGCCACGCGATGGTGCTGGTCAAGGGCGCGCCCGAGCGCGTGCTGGACATGTGCAGCGCCCAGCGCCGCGCAGACGGCACCGACGAGCCCCTGGACCACGACCACTGGCGCCGCGCCGCCAACGACTGCGCGGCCCGCGCGCTGCGGGTGCTGGCCCTGGCCACCAAAACCGTGCCCTCCAGCCAGCAGACGCTGGATTTTTCAGACGCCGAGGGTGGCTTCACGCTGCTGGCCCTGCTGGGCAGCATGGACCCGCCCCGCCCCGAGGCCATGGCCGCCGTGGCCGAATGCCATGCGGCCGGCATCCGGGTGAAGATGATCACCGGCGACCATGGCGAAACCGCCCGCGCCATCGGCGCCCAGCTGGGCATCGGCGTCGGCAAGCCCGCCCTCACGGGCGCCGAGATCGAGCTGCTGGACGACACCGCGCTGCAGCAGGTGGTGAGCGATGTGGACGTGTTTGCCCGCGCCAGCCCCGAGCACAAGCTGCGCCTGGTGCAGGCCCTGCAGGCGCACGGCGAGGTGGTGGCCATGACCGGCGACGGCGTGAACGATGCGCCGGCCCTCAAGCGCGCCGACGTGGGCGTGGCCATGGGCCACAACGGCACCGAGGCCGCCAAGGACGCCGCCGCCGTGGTGCTGGCCGACGACAACTTCGCCACGCTGGGCCGCGCCGTGCGCGAGGGGCGCGGCATCTACGACAACGTGCGCAAGTTCATCCTGTTCACGCTGCCCACCAATGGCGGCGAAGCGCTGGTGGTGTTCTGCGCCATTGCGTTCGGCCTGGCACTGCCGCTCACGGCGGTGCAGGTGCTGTGGATCAACCTGGTCACCTCCAGCACGCTGGGCCTGGCGCTCGCCTTTGAGCCCGCCGAGGACGACGTGATGCGCCGCAGCCCGCGCAACCCCGGCGAGCCCTTGCTCAGCGGCCTGTTCGTGTGGCGTGTGGTGATGGTGTCCGTGCTGATGGCCTGCGCCGCGCTCGGCCTGTTCCTGTGGGAGCTGGGGCAAGGCGCATCCATTGCAACGGCGCGCACCATGGCAGTGAGCACCGTGGTGGTGGCCGAAATGTTCTACCTGTACAACAGCCGCCACATCCTGCACAGCATGCTCAACCGCGAAGGGCTGCTGGGCAACCTCAAGGTGCCGGCCGCCATCGCGCTGTGCGCCGCGATGCAGCTGGCGTTTGTGCACGCCGCCTGGCTGCAACAGGTGTTCGGCTCCACGGATCTGACGCTGGCCGAGTGGGGGCGTGTGCTGCTGGCGGGCGCGGCCGTGTTTGTAGTGGCCGAGGTGGAAAAGTGGGGGCAGCGCCGCTGGCGGGCTATGGCGCGGGCATGACGCCCGCTGAGCCGTTCACGCCTACCGCTCCAGCCACCACTGGATCACGATCTTGGCCACATAGCCGAGGAATCCCACGCCCAGCCCCAGGAACAGCACAAAGGTGCCAAACCGCCCGGCTTTGGATTCCCACGCCAGCTGGCCGATGATGAACAGCATGTACAGGATGAACGCGCCCACCCCGTAGGTGAGAAAGAAGCCCGATATCTGCGCTTCGGTAAATCCAAAGATCACGGCGCCACCCCGCTGGCGTTAGCGACATTGGCGACGTTGGCAGCCTTGGCAGGCTCGCGCTCGGGCATGCCAGAGGCATCGACCAGATCCCGGTAGGCGTGCCAGCTGGCATGGCCCAGCACGGGCATCACCACCACCAGCCCCAGCAGCATCGAGCCCAGCCCGAGCAACGTCAGGCCCAGGATCAGCGCGGCCCACAGTGCCATGGGCAGCGGGTTCACCACCACCGCCTTCCAGCTGGTGAGCACGGCCTGCAGCAGCGTGGCGCGGCGGTCCAGCAGCAGCGGCATGGCCACCACGCTCGATGCAAAGATGGGCGCCGCCATCAGGCTGCCCAGGCCCAGCCAGATCTCGAACAGCCAGCCCTCGCGCGCCAGCACCACGTGGCGCAGAAAATCGAGCGGCGTGAGCACGGGCGCCTGCGCCAGCAGCGTGATGAGCGCCGCCGATGTCATCACCCACCCGGTGGCGGCCAGCGCCAGCAGCGCGCCGAACTGCACCATGCACCAGTAGTCGTTGCCCCATTTGTTGACATGGCTGTTTTGCCAGTTGAGCCAGGTCTTGAGCACCACGCCCAGGTTGGCGGGCTCACCGCGTTCCAGCGCGCGGCTCAGGGCATAGAGGCTGGTGGCCAGCACCGGCGCCACCACCAGAAAGCCCGACAGCGCACCCGCCAGCAGCCAGAAGCGGTGGTGCGCCACCGCAAAGATGGCCGCGCCAAACAGTGCCAGCGCCAGGCCCTGGGCCACGCTGATCCAGCCTGCACGCACCATGTCGCGCCAGCCCAGGGCCAGCCAGTGCAGGGGCCGCGTGAGGCCAATGGTGCGAATAGGGGGCAAAAAGTGGAGCTTGCGGGGCATGGCGGAAGGGTCGCTGGGCGACGGGTGAGTGTGACGTCAACGGGCAGCGGCATCAACCGCTGCGCAGTCAGGAATTGATCTGGGGCAAGAAGTACCTCAGGCCAGCAGCCGGCACAGCGCCGTGAGGCTGGGCACCGTGGCGTGGGGCGGCTGCCCATGCGGCCAGGGGTGGCTGGCGGTGTTGATCCACACGGCCTGCATGCCCGCGTTGAGCGCGCCCTGGGCATCCAGCGTGGCGTCGTCGCCCACATGCAGCACCTCATGCGGTGCCACCCGAACGGCGGTGGCGGCGGCGTGAAAGATGCGCGGGTCCGGCTTGGCCACGCCAAAGTCCGACGCGCTGATGCTGTGGCGAAAGTAGTGGCCGATGCCAATGCGGTGCACGTCGGCGTTGCCATTGGAGACGGCCACCACCGGGTAGCGCGCCGACAGAAAGGCCAGCGTGTCGTGGGCGTCGTCAAACAGCTCCACGCGCTGGCGTTCGGCAAAGAAGAGGTCAAACGCCGGCTCGGCCAGCTCGGGTTCATCGCCGGCCTGCGTCAGGGCCAGCCGGATCGACTCGCGCCGCAGCGCGCTCAGGTCTGCCTTAAGGTCCGGGCGCAGGGTCACCATCTGGTTGCGGATGGCGCGCAGCGCCTCGGTGTTGGAAAACAGCGCTGCAGTGGCCGGCGCATGGTGCGTGAGCCACTCCAGCAGCACCGCCTCGGCGCGCGCAATGGTGGGCCAGATGGGCCACAGCGTGTCGTCCAGGTCGATGGAGATGGCGCGGATGCGGGAGAGGTCCAGCAGGGAGGCGGCGTCGGCCCCGGCGGAGCCGGCCGAACCGGGGAAGGGAGTGTCGGGCATGGTCTGGCGAGAATACTCCACGCCTGCCCGGGGCCCGGGGCATTTGCCACAATGGGGCCATGCGCTCTCCCTTTTCCCCCGAACCCCCTTTTACCCACGGCCAGGCCGACCGCACCGCCGTGCTGCTGTGCAACCTGGGCACGCCCGACGAACCCACGGCCCCGGCCGTGCGCCGCTACCTGGCGCAGTTTCTGGGCGACCACCGCGTGGTGGAGATTCCCAAGCTGCTGTGGATGCCCATCCTGCACGGCATCATCCTGCGCACGCGCCCGGCCAAATCCGCCGCCAAGTACGCGAGCGTGTGGACTCCCGAGGGCTCACCCCTGGCCCACTGGACGGCCAAGCAGGCCACACTGCTGCGCGGCTGGCTGGGCGAGGCGGGCCACGCGGTGCTGGTGCGCCATGCCATGCGCTACGGCAACCCCTCCATCGCCAGCCAGCTCGATGCGCTCAAAGCCGAGGGCGCCACGCGCATCCTGATATTGCCGCTGTACCCGCAGTACTCGGCCACCACCACGGCCAGCGTGTTTGACGCTGTCTACACGTGGGCCGCAGCCACGCGCAACGTGCCCGAGCTGCGCTTTGTCAACCACTACCACGACGCGCCCGGCTACATCGACGCGCTGGCCCGCACCATCGAAGCGCACTGGAAGACCCACGGCCAGCCCGACCAGCTGGTGATGAGCTTTCATGGCGTGCCCGAGCGCACCCTGCACCTGGGCGACCCCTACCACTGCGAATCGCGCAAGACCGGCCGCCTGCTGGCCGAGCGCCTGGGCCTGCGTGAGGACCGCTACCGCATCACCTTTCAGTCGCGCTTTGGCAAGGCCAAGTGGCTGGAGCCCTACACCCAGCCCACCATCGAGGCGCTGGGCAAGGCCGGCACACGCCGCGTGGACGTGGTGTGCCCCGGCTTTACCAGCGACTGCCTGGAGACGCTGGAAGAAATCAACATGGAAGTGCGCGAGGCCTTTTTGCACGCGGGCGGTCAGGAGTTTCACTACATCCCCTGCCTGAACGACAACAACCACTGGATCACTGCGCTCAGCCGCGTGGCGCAGCAGCACCTGGCAGGCTGGCCCACCGAGGTGCCCGGCGCTGCAGCGCTGGCCGATGCGCGCAGCCATGCGTTGGCCGGTGGCGCGCCCAAGGGCGTATGCCCCGTGGCACACTGAACGAATACTATTATTTTTGTAGCTGCTAGCGCTTATCCAGTAAGCGCTGGAGCCTTGTTTTAATCATATTTTTGGTAGGCAGGCATCTGTACGATGCCCCTGCCCTCCGCCGCCCACCGACCCGCACCCATGTCTGTTTCTGCCCTCGCTCCCCACCAGCTGCGGCTGACCATTGACCCCGCCACGCTGGGCTTTGCCAGCACGGCCGAGCTGCACGACCTGCCCCTGCCGTGGATCGGCCAGGAACGCGCGCAGGCCGCTGCGCAGTTTGGCCTGGGGCTGCAGCAGCCCGACTACCACCTGTTTGTGCTGGGCGAAGTGGGCAGCGGGCGCGCGTCGCTGCTGCGCCAGGCCATGCAGGCGGCAGCCGCCGAACGCGCCGTGCCACCCGACCTGTGCTACCTGCACAACTTCGACCAGCCCGAGCGCCCCCGTGCCCTGCGCCTGCCCGCAGGCCAGGGCCGCCAGCTGCGCCAGGGCATGGCCGACATGGCCAAAAACCTCCAGGCCGACATCCCCAAACGCCTGGCCAGCCCCGACTTCCGGGCCGAGGCCGGGCGCATCGAGAAAACCTGGCAGGCGCAAGAGAGTGAAGCCTTTGCTGTGCTGGACACATTTGCCGAAGCGCGCCAGTTCCGCCTGAGCCGCGAGGCGGGGCACATGGTGTTCACCCTTAACGGCCCCAAGGGCCAGCCGCTGACCGAGGCCGAAGCCCGCGCCCTGCCGCGCGAGCGCCGCGCCGAGATCGACCTGGCCGAGCAGGCGCTGCGCACCGAGATTGCACGGTTTCTGGAAACCACCCGCCCGCTGGAGCGCGCACGCGACGACGCCCTGGCCGCCCTGCGCCGCAACGCCGTCAAGCCGCTGGTGGAGCACGCCCTGCAGGACATCCGCCAGGGCCTGCGCAAGCAGATCAAGGACGCCGTCAAACTCACCCAGTGGCTGGACCAGGTGGAGCGCTCGGTGCTGGAGCACATCGACCTGTTCGAGCCCGGCGATGCCGACCAGAACACCGACGCCGAAGACGACCGCAAGGACGCGCTCGATGACCTGCTCGCCCGCTGCCACGTGAACCTGGTGGTGGACAACGCCGGCCGCAGCGGCGCCCCTGTGGTGGTGGAAGACAACCCCACCGTGCGATCGCTGTTTGGCAGCATCGAGCACGGCTCGGACGCCGACACCATGCAGGCCGACCACGCCAGCATCCATGCGGGCAGCCTGCTCAAGGCGCATGGCGGGTTCATCCTGCTGCACCTGCACGACGTGGCGGCCGAAGAAGGCCTGTGGCAGCGCCTGCGCCGCTTTTTGCGCTGCGGGCGCCTGCAGATCGAGGAAGGCGGCGGCGGTGGCGGCGCGGCCCATGGCATCAGCCTGGGCCTGCCGGTGGCACTGCAGCCCGAGCCCGTGGATGTGGATGTGAAGATCGTGCTGATCGGCTCGGTGGACGAGTACTACGCCCTGCAGGAAGCCGACCCCGACGCCGCCCGGCGCTTTCGCGTGAAGGTGGACTTTGTGGAGCACTTTGTGGCCACGCCCGCCACGCAGCAGGCCACCGCCATCTTTGTGGCCCGCAGCTGCCAAAAGCGTGGCCTGCCGCATTTCTCGGCCAGCGCCGTGGCCCTGCTGCTGGAGCAGACCCACCGCGAAGCCGACGACCAGCGCCGCCAGAGCGCACTGTTTGCCCACACCGAGGCGCTGATCATCGAAAGCGCCGCACTGTGCCGGGCGCGCGGCGGTGCCCTGGTGGAGCCCCCCGATGTGCTGGCCGCCCAGCAGGCCCGCAGGCTGCGCCACAACTACCCCGAGCAGCAGCTGCACGAATCGATCGCCGAAGGCGAGCGCCTGATCACGCTGCACGGCTCCGTGGCGGGCCAGATCAACGCCATGACGCAGATCGACTTGGGCGACTACCGCTTTGGCTTCCCGGTGCGCATCACCGCGCGCACGTTTGCGGGGCAGGAGGGCCTGCTCAACATCGAGCGCGAGGTCGATATGTCCGGCCCCATCCACGACAAGGGCGTGCTGATACTGCACAGCTACCTCACCGCCCTGTTCAGCCACGTGGCGCCGCTGGCGCTCAATGCGTCCATCGTGTTCGAGCAGGAATACAGCGGCGTGGAAGGCGATTCGGCCTCGTGCGCCGAGCTGTACGCGCTGCTGTCCAGCCTGTCAGGCCTGCCCCTGCGCCAAGGCATTGCCGTGACCGGCGCACTCAACCAGCACGGCGAGGTGCTGCCCGTGGGCGGCATCAACGAAAAGATCGAAGGCTGGTTCCAGGCCTGCGTAGCGGCAGGGCTGGACGGCACGCAGGGCGTGCTGATCCCCGCCCGCAACCAGCGCCACCTGATGCTGGACCGCAGCGTGCTGGACGCGGTGGAGCGCGGGCTGTTCCATGTCTACACCATGGGGCACGTGAGCGAGGGGATTGCGCTGCTGACGGGCGAGGCTTCGGGCATGAGCCCAGCTGAGCTGCTGCAGGCGCAGGCTGATGAGCTGGCCGGAGGTGCGGCCACGGTGGAGGACACAGTGATGCAGCGGGCGGAAGTGACGCTGCGGGGGTATCGGAGGGCTTGTCAGGTGGCGGGGGGCGCGCGGAGGGGGCGCGCCGTTCGGGGGCGCTAGCTCGCTCAGTGCGCCGAAGACTAAAAGCGCTGGGGTCTGGCACCCGCGGTCGACCGCCCTGGGCCGAGGGTGTGACTACCGGCAACGGCGGTGCGATTTTTTTGAACAGCGCGGCGCTGACGTCATTGTTCTTGTTTCGCCCCATGCAGCGTCAAACGCCGATCAGGTGTTTGACGGTGCCATGGTTTTGTTAGCGGCTATGAACGCCGGGCTGAGTCATTCGCCACGAGCAGCCTGGGCACATGCCTTGATCCCCACCGGCCAATCGAGGGGCAGCGCCGCGCAGGGCCGTGTGACGCCCATCCTGCAGCGTGACCTGATGGGGTCAAGGCCGGGTTGTCATGCAGGCAGTTTGGCTGCAAGCAGTTCGACCTTCTCGATATTGGGCGGAGAACTGAGCAAGGTCGCTGCGTTGGCCATCAAGGCCGCGGCGATCTGGCCGTTCAGATGTGCCTGGCGACCTGCCTCATCGGCGAAGGCATCGAACACACCGAAGGTCGAAGGGCCAAACTTCAATGCGAACCAGGCCGTGGTGCCGGACTCTGCGTTGGCGAGCGGCAGTGCGCTGGCCAGGAAGTCGGCAAGCGCAGCCTCCTGGCCGGGTTTAGCTTCGAGGCGAACAAACAGGGCGAGCTTGGTCATGCTGTATTCCTTTGGGTAAATAGAAAAGTGGGAGAAGGGATCGACGAGACTGCAGTCTAAGTCTGCATGACAGACATCTCCAGTGGCAATAATGACAACATTGATATCATTGTTGCCATGAAACTCCACCTCCTTGTTTGTGATGGCGTGTTTGATCTGGGGCTTGCGGCGCTCACTGACACAGTGGGCTTGGCCAATGCGATGGCGGGCTCGCTGCCACAGACTCCCTCGCACATAGAGCTCACGCTGGTGGGCGTGCGGCGTCGCATCCGAACTGCGCAAGGCTTGACGGTCCCCGTGGTCACTGCGCATGGTGTGCCCGAACCAGACGTCGTGCTCGTGCCCGCGTTTGGCGACAAGATGCCTGACACGCTCTCGGCTCGGCTCACACGCCCCGATGTGCCCGATGCGGTCGCGGCGCTACAGCAGTGGTCCACCGCTGGCGCGCACCTTGGTGCCGCTTGCTCCGGTAGTTTCTTGCTTGCAGAGAGTGGCCTGCTTGATGGGCATCGTGCGACGACGTCATGGTGGCTGGGGCCGATGTTTCGGCAGCGCTATCCGAACGTCACGCTGGACGAGTCACGCATGATCGTGAACTCGACACGCTTCACCACCGCGGGTGCCGCTTTGGCCCACGTCGACTTGGCCTTGCGCATCATCCGAGGGCGCAGTCCGGCGCTGGCGGCCCTGGTGGCACGCTATCTGCTGGTCGAGACACGCAGCTCGCAAGCCGAATTCGTGATTCCCGACCACCTTGCGCATGCCGACCCGATGGTAGAGCGCTTCGAGTGCTGGGCCAGACGTCGGCTCGCGCAGGGGTTCTCGCTGGCCGAGGCGGCCAGCGCCGCGGGCACAAGTGAGCGCACCTTGGCGCGGCGGCTGCAAAGCGTTTTGGGAAAGACACCACTGTCGTATTTCCAGGACCTGCGCGTGGAGCATGCCGTCCATCTCTTGCGCACCGGGAACGCCAGCGTCGATCAGGTCGCCGCACAGGTCGGGTACTCGGATGGGGTGACGCTGCGGGCCCTGTTGCGCCGCAAGCTGGGCCGGGGTGTCAGGGAGTTGCGACGCGGTGGATGACCAAAGGCGTTTGGTGCATGTACGGCTGGAGACCGCCGCGAAACTGTCGGAAGCAAAGGCTTACCCACTTGCGTCTACTACATCGTGCCTTGGGTGCAAAAGCACCAGCCGTGCCAAAGCAGTCTTCAGTGACCTTTCAAAGGTCTGAGTATTGGGAATACTGTTAGCTTTACCACTGTTTTCTGTTCACTAA
>NZ_AGTS01000100.1 GCF_000238595.1 Acidovorax sp. NO-1
CTTGTTTTCCTGACCTAGCTGCGATCAGCTGAGCCTTGAATTCTAGCACAGTTTTTAAAGAACTGTCAAACTTTTGAAAACTTTCTCAGTTTTCATCACCTTGCAAAAGCAGCGTCTTGCGACATCAACCTCCACTCAGCGAAGCCTTGAATTATATACCGGTTTTTACACCGCCTGCAATCCAAAACCAAACTTTCTTTCACCCCACCACCCCGGCATCAGCTGCAGCGCAGCACTCGGCCCGTCACAGATCTGCGCCTTCAGCAACGCCGCGTTTTCTGCAGCGTCGCATCGGTAGCGAAGCCCTCGACTATAGCACTGTTTTGGGGGTCCTGAAGAGTTGCGTGCGAAATTTCTGATTGGCTACAGGCAAACGAGCGAGATACTGTTCACACCTGCCACTTCTCAAGCAGCTTCTCAGGGCTCAAACTATCGTAGCCCTCAAACGGCTGATGTATCCAGGGGTTGGTCGGCAGAAACTCCACCGAATAGTCGGGCGTGAAGGTCGACAGGCCCTTGGTCCAGATCACAGCACTGCGCAATTCGGTGATGGGCTCATAGTTGGTTTTCAGCATGTGGATGACAGCGTGCAAAGTATGCCCAGAGTCTGCGAGATCATCCACCAGCAGCACCTTGCCAGCAATTTCGCCTTTGGGAGTAGTAATGAACCGAGCAATATCCAGATGCCCCTGCACTGTTCCGGCCTCTGCGCGGTATGAGCTCGTGGACATGATGGCCAACGGCTTGTCAAAGATCCGACTCAGGATATCGCCAGGTCGCAACCCTCCCCGCGCAAGGCACAAGATGGTGTCGAACTCCCATTCAGACTGATGCACTTTGAGGGCGAGCTTCTCGATCAAGCTATGGTACTCATCGTAGCTGACGTAAAGGTGTTTGCCGTCTTCGGTCAACATGAAACAACTCCTCGATAGAACACTATGTGCGCAAGACTTATAGGCGACAACAAAACATCAGCTGGCGACATAAGGATGACGCATCATGATGGTGTGATCCCGGTCGGGACTGGTAGAAATCATGTCAATAGGCACGCCAGTCACTTGCTCAATACGTTCCAGGTAGCGCCGCGCGCTTTGCGGAAGCTTGTCGTAGTCGGTGACCCCCACCGTGGATTCACTCCAACCGGGGAGGGTTTCATAGATAGGCTTGCAACGTGAGATCTCCTCCGCAGCCATCGGCAAAAGATCAATGTGCTGGCCGTCGAGTTCATATCCCGTGCAGAGCAGCAATTCCTCGAGCCCGTCCAGCACGTCCAGCTTCGTGATGCACAATCCAGATAAGCCGTTGACCTGCGCACTACGCTTGAGCAGGGCCGCATCAAACCAACCGCAGCGGCGACTACGCCCCGTGGTCACCCCCTTCTCGGCGCCCACAGTACTCATGTGATAGCCAGGCGTACCGGCTACTTCCCAGTCAAGTTCCGTAGGGAAAGGACCGCCGCCAACACGGGTGCAATACGCTTTGGTTATGCCTAATATGTAATGCAACATGCCCGGCCCGACACCCGACCCGGCGGCAGCGTTCCCAGCAACGCAATTGCTCGACGTAACATAGGGATATGTCCCATGATCCACGTCCAGCAACGTACCTTGCGCGCCTTCAAACAGAAGGTTGGCACCATCCCGGTGGGCGTCGTTTAGCTCACGCGATACATCAGCCATCATGGGCTTGAGCAATTCGGCATGACGCATGGCTTCGGCGTAAACCACATCAAACAGAACTCTGCCACTTTGGATGTACGGCTTGAGTGCGTCGCCAAATACGAAGGCTTCTGAGCCCAGATACGTGGTGAGTACGTGGTTGTGCAGATCCAGCAAATCACGCAGCTTGGCCGCAAAACGCTCGGGATATTTCAAATCTTGCACCCTCAAGGCGCGACGAGCGATCTTGTCTTCGTACGCGGGTCCGATCCCGCGACCTGTAGTCCCGATTTTTTCCGCGCCACCTTGCTCGCGCGCAGCCTCACGCGCCACATCAAGGGCAGCGTGAAACGGAAGGATGAGCGGACAAGCTTCGCTGATGCGCAGGCGAGAACGCACTTCAACCCCCGCTTTTTCAAGCCCTTCGATTTCTTCAAACAGCTTGGCTGCCGACAACACCACGCCGTTGCCGATGTAGCATTTCACACCCGGACGCATGATTCCGCTGGGAATAAGGTGTAAAGCAGTCTTAACCCCGTTGATGACCAATGTGTGGCCGGCGTTGTGCCCACCTTGGAAACGGACCACGCCTTGTGCACTTTCGGTCAACCAGTCGACCAGCTTGCCTTTGCCCTCGTCGCCCCACTGGGTTCCGACCACTACCACGTTGCGACCTTTGGTTACTTTCATCTCAAACCCAATTCAATTGTCAAACGCTCAAACAGATTGCACGACCCAGCGGCCCGCAACCTGCACCAGTTCCCGGTCGCAGTGAAATTCGTCCACTTCGCTCTCATGTCCCGGCAATACACAGACTACCGTCTCACCCGAACGCCGTAGTTCGGCAATAGCCGCATTCACATCATCGGATTCTCCCCAAGGAGCACGGATGGCAGCCTTCAAAGCACGCGGAGACACCACGCCCACCACCTGCTTGATATCCAGGCTGAAGCCAGCCGCAGGACGATTGCGACCGAATACAGCACCCACCTCGTCATATCGGCCACCGCGTACGAGCGCATCGCTCCCGCCGGGGGAATAAATTGCGAACCGCGCGCCACTGTAGTACGCATACCCACGCAAATCGGCCAGATCGAACGTAACGGTAGCACCTTCAAGACGGGAAGCAAGCCACTTTAAGTTTGATAGCACTACAGCAATACCAGGAAAGCGCTGAAGTGCTTTTTCGGCCTCATTCAATACACCCTGGTCGCCATAGAGCTGCAGCAGCGATAACAAACCCTCTCGGGATTCCGCAGGGAAAAGTCGGGTCAATGTCGCAAGTTCAGCTCCATCTTTGGCCGCAAGCGCCGCGTGGATACGACGCAGATCAAGCGCACTTAACGACACACCCGCGAGTAGATTGCGCACTATGCGCACGTCAGCCAAGTCAATCGAGGTGTCTGCCACATTGGCAGTACGCAAGCAGTCTCTGGCCAGCTCTAACGCCTCCAGATCCGCCTCAAGCCCTGCATGTCCGTAGATCTCTGCTCCAAACTGGAGCGGCTCACGCGTGGCGTGCGGCCGATCAGGCCTCGCGTGAAGCACGGGGCCGCAATAGCACAGGCGAGTGACTCCTTTACGATTGAGCAAATGCGCGTCGATTCGTGCCACTTGCGGCGTTGTGTCCGCGCGGAGACCCATGGAGCGCCCAGAGAGCTGGTCCACCAGCTTGAATGTCTGGAGATCTAGCGCTTCGCCAGTACCGGTGAGCAATGACTCCAGGTGCTCCATAAGCGGAGGCATGACCAATTCATAGCCGTAACAACGGGCTGTATCAAGCAGCCCGCGACGCAACTCTTCGATGTGCCGCGCTTCGGACGGCAAGACATCGGCAATGTGATCCGGAAGGACCCAAGCAGACATGTAGAAAAGGGGAGGCTGTTAAAACCGTGATTCTACCGGTAGCGACGAGAACATCGGGAGATCCACACCAGCTACCAGTTCGTGCGCTATTCAGACCCAGAGCATCAACGCGCCCGCGAGAATGGCAACCAAACCGAAAGCCCGGATTTGACCATCTCGCATCAGGGCAATCTGCGCGACTGCACTCCGCCACCTCGATGGTGAAAGAAATGGCAGCAACCCCTCTATGAGCAGAAACAAGCCAAAGGCCGCCCAGAGGCTATCGGAGTTCACGGCGGCAAGCAGAGCATGGCACGAACACGACTACTTTCGCGGCGCCGCCGACGTGGAAGCAGCGTTACCGCCTCGGAAGGTCTTGAAAAAATCCGATGTCGATGGATCAAGCACCATGACATCGCTCTTCTTGTTGAAGCTGGATTTGTAGGCTTCAAGACTTCTGTAGAACTGCGCAAATTGCGGATCCCGACCGAATGACTCAGCGTAAATGCGGGCGGCCTCGGCATCCCCTTCTCCCTTGATCTTCTGTGCATCGCGGTAGGCATTGGCAATCGTGATTTCGCGCTGGCGGTCGGCATCTGCGCGAATTTTCTCACCCTCCGCTGCACCCGTAGAACGGAGTTCGTTGGCCACACGCTTGCGCTCAGCCTCCATGCGCCGATATACCGATTCCGTAATCGCCTCGACGTAATCGACACGTGTTATGCGCACATCGACAACATCCACCCCCCAGGGTTTCGCACCCCGAACGCTCTCCAGCACCTCGCGCTTGACATCGGCCATCAGAGCCTCCCGCTTGAGCGACAGAAGCTCCTTGACGGTTCGCTTGTTGATTTCTTCCTGGAAGGCATTGCGCACTACACGATTGAGCTGCATGGCACCCGCATTTTCGTCCAGGCCAACATTGCGGATGTATTCGGTGGGCTCAGAGATCCGCCACCGCACGTACCAGTCAATCACTACACGCTGCTTTTCTGCGGTCAGCATCGGCTCGGTATCGCTGCTATCCAGCGTCAAAAGCCGCTTGTCTATGTACGAGACATTCTGAAAAGGCGGTGGCAATTTGAAATTCAACCCCGGCTCGGTGATCACCTCTTTGATCTGACCAAGTGCATACAGCACCCCAAACTGCCGCTGATCCACCACAAAAAGCATCGAGCTCATCAGGGCCAGCACCACCAACAGGGTAGAAGCAATAAATCCGACTCTATTCACAAGTTGCTCCTAGCGAGATTCGCGTTCACGTGTGCGGCTGCTGTCACGCGCACGGGGATCATTCGACAAACTGGATGACGGGCCGGACGGCATCGTCGGCGGCACCACAGTGCCCGACAGCGGCTCTGCGGCAGCTCCACCCGCAGCGACGCCTTGCATGATTTTGTCCAGCGGCAGGTACAAGAGATTGGAGCCCTGACGCGATTCCACCAGCACCTTGGTCACGTTCCCATAGATTTGCTGCATGGCCTCCAGGTACATGCGATCACGCGTTACCTGGGGTGCCCTTTGGTACTCGGCCAGGATAGATGAAAACCGTTGTGCATCACCTTGTGCCTGAGCAACAATTCTCGCCTTGTAAGCAGCTGCCTCTTCATTCAAACGCGAAGCAGAACCCACTGCCCGGGGAATAACATCGTTGGCATAGGCCTGCGCTTCGTTCTTGGCTCGTTCACGCTCTTGACCGGCTTTCAGTACGTCATCGAACGATGCCTGAACCTGCTCGGGAGGGCGTACGCCTCCCTGCTGCAGATTGATGCCAACTACCTCCACCCCCACCTTGTAGCGATCAAGAATGGTCTGCATGAGGGTACGAACGCGTGGCGCAATCTGATCACGCTCTTCCGCCAAGGCGGAATCCATCCGCATCTTTCCAACCACCTCGCGCACTGCAGTCTCGGCTGCCTGAACCACAGCGTCGGACGGGTTCCTGCTCTCAAACAGCCACGCACGGGCATCGTTCAGCCGGTATTGAACCGCGAATTTGATTTCCACGATGTTTTCGTCTTCCGTCAGCATCGCCGACTCACGCAACCCAGTACTCTTGATGATGTTGTCGCGGCCCACATCAGCGGAGCGGATTTGCGTCACAAACACCAGTTCGTGGCGCTCAATAGGGTACGGCAGGCGCCAATTAAAGCCAGCCCCTACCGTGCTCTTGTACTTGCCAAACTGGGTTATGACAGCTTGCTGACCTTCTTGAACAATGAAGAACCCTGTCCCCAGCCAGATGACAAAGGCGATACCCGCGATAAGACCCAGCCCCACACCTGCATTTTTCATGTCAGGCTGGAATCCACCTCCCGGGCTACCACCGCCTGGACCACGACCAGCCCCGCCCTTGGAACCAAAAAAACCTCCAAGTTTCTTGTTCAGGTCGCGCCAGAGCTCATCAAGGTCCGGCGGCTGCCCACTGTTGCTGGGACGCTGATCTCCACCACGACCTCCGGCGGGAGGATTTGCAGGGCGATCGTCCGGCCGGTTGCTGTCATCGGCTTTGTTGTCGTCACCTCTACCCCAACGTGGGTCATTCAGATTGAACATGCCCCGAATACGTCCTGGGAGTGACGCCCAGCGTAAGGTGCGGTCTTGGAAATTCATGCGGAAATTCTCACGTTCTCAAATTGGCATTTCGAATGCTGGCATTGTGCCCAATCAAGTCGAAATCCCTGGCAATTCAATGGCTGTACCAGGGGTCATGGCAGCCTGCGCCGCGAGTACGGTACTCGCCAATGCCTGCCGCAGCACATCCAGCCCCTCGCCAGATTGAGCGCTCACGAACAGACGGCGGAACACGTGACCATCCAAGTCATAGTGATCGCCTGTTTGCACTGGTCGTTGCTCATTCGGCAGCAAGTCAATCTTGTTGAACACAAGTATCTGAGGTATGTCCGCTGCACCAATTTCACGCAACACCCGCTGGACTTGCTCCATTTGTTCGGGAAAGCCGGGATTGGATGCATCCACCACATGCAAAAGAAGGTCAGCATCAATGGCCTCCTGCAACGTTGCTTGGAACGCATCCACCAAACCATGGGGCAAATCCCGGATGAATCCCACGGTGTCAGACAGGGAGACCGATCTGTCCGCACCACCCAGGTACAGTTGTCGGGTTGTAGTATCCAGCGTCGCGAACAACTGGTCTGCTGCGTACGCCCGCGCTTTTACCAACGCATTGAATAGCGTGGACTTTCCCGCGTTGGTATACCCTACCAATGAAATATTGAAGGTGTCGCGGCGCTCTCTCTGCCTTCTCTGGGTCGATCGCTGACGCTTGACCTTCACCAAACGTTCGCGCGTTCGCTTGACAGCATCACCAATCATGCGACGGTCAAGCTCGATCTGCTTTTCCCCAGGACCACCGCGCGCGCCGATACCACCAGTCTGGCGTTCCAGATGCGACCAACGACGCACAAGTCGCGTGCTAAGGTACTGCAACCTAGCTAGCTCAACTTGCAGCTTACCCTCGTGGCTGCGGGCACGTTGGGCAAATATTTCCAGAATCAGCAAGGTGCGGTCATTCACTGGAAGCTCCAAATGCCGCTCGAGATTACGCTGCTGCGCCGGGCTGAGGGCCTGATCGAACAGCACTTCCAAAGCCCCGTGCAGCTGCGCTAGCATCCGGATTTCATCCGCCTTGCCACTTCCAACAAATAGAGCAGCGTCTGGAGCTTTGCGCTTGCAGGTCAACCGGGCGACAGGCATCATGCCGGCAGTTTCTGCAAGCAAGCCCAACTCTTCCAGTTCACCATCAAAGTGAGGATGGCCAAAATCCACTCCCACGAGCAACACAGGAGTCTCGCCCCCTGGCAAAGCAGTCATGGAATTCAAAGCCAGTGACCCATTGCCGAGTCTCTGAAATCAAAGAAGGTCAGACACCGCTCTAGCACCTCAGGGGTTGCTGCCGTCTGCATCTGCGGTGTCTGCGGTGGTGAAGTTCACTGCACGGCCAGGAACGATGGTGGAAATCGCGTGCTTGTAGACCATCTGCGTGACCGTGTTGCGCAACAACACGACGTACTGGTCAAAGGACTCGATCTGCCCTTGGAGTTTGATACCGTTGACCAAGTAAATGGAAACCGGCACATGCTCTCGACGCAGCGCGTTGAGAAAGGGGTCTTGCAAAAGCTGGCCTTTATTGCTCACGATATTCTCCGTGTTCAAAACTGTTGTTGTAAACCAGCACCTTACCACAGCAACGGCACTGAACTCCGTTGCTGTGGCATGGCCCTTCGTGTTACCCGCGTTTAAATCACACCTCGTCTTTCCCGGCAAAAGGGTTATGTGAGGTTTTCATTTCAATCCGCAGGGGCGTACCAACCAAGTCGAATTCCTTGCGGAAGCGGCCTTCCAGAAACCGCTTGTAGGCATCCGTCACATGCTCCAGAGAGTTTCCGTGAATGACAATGACCGGCGGATTCATGCCCCCTTGATGCGCATACCGCATCTTTGGTCGGAACATGCCCGCACGCTTCGGACTCTGAAACTGGACGGCTTCCAGCAACAACCGTGTAAGCACCGGCGTAGACATCTTGCATGTGGCCGCCTTGTGCGCCTGGGCAATGGACGCCCACAGCGGGCCCAAACCTTGGCGTTTTTTCGCAGAGATGAAATGCAACGACGCGAATTTCAGGAACGCCAGCCGGGTCTCAATGGAGCGCTCCAACAACTGGCGCTGGTAATCGTCCACAGCGTCCCATTTATTGACAGCAACAACGACCGCCCGGCCACTTTCCAGGATGTAGCCCGCGATGTGCGCATCCTGATCTGTGACACCCTGTGTTGCGTCAAGCAACAGCAAAACCACATTGGCTGACTCAATGGCCTGGAGGGTTTTGACGACCGAGAATTTTTCTATAGCTTCAAAAACCTTGCCCTTGCGTCGCAGCCCCGCCGTATCCACCAGTTCGAAGCGCTGGCCGTTGCGCTCGAAAGGTACCGTGATGGCATCCCGGGTTGTTCCGGGCATGTCAAACGCTACGAGCCGTTCTTCGCCAAGCCAAGTGTTTATCAGTGTCGATTTGCCGACATTCGGCCGGCCAGCGACGGCAAGTTTGATGATGCTCTTGTCAGATTCAACCTCGGAATCATCCGGATCAGGAAGCTGAAGCGGCTCCAGCGCAATCTCCACCAAGCTACGAATGCCTTGCCCATGCGCGGCAGACACTGGGTACACGTCGCCGAGACCCAGTTCATAAAACTCGGCCAGTTGCACCCCCTCCAGCATGCCCTCTGCCTTGTTGGCTACCAGTACACAAGGTTTCCCTAGGCGACGCAGGTAATTGGCGATGTCATGGTCTTGCGCAGACACGCCGGCACGCGCATCCACGACAAATATGACCACGTCAGCCTCGGCCACCGCCTGCTGCGTCTGCTTGGCCATCTCTTTGTAAATGCCGGTTGATGCATCAGGTTCGAAGCCACCGGTGTCTATGACGATGTACTCATGCTTACCCTGCTTGCCATTGCCGTAATGCCTGTCACGCGTAAGCCCAGCAAAGTCCGCAACAATGGCGTCACGGGACTTGGTCAGACGGTTGAATAAAGTGGACTTGCCGACATTCGGACGCCCCACGAGGGCGATAACTGGCTTCATTAAATAAGAGTCCTCAATCTGGCCGGAATCCGTAGACTCCACCATTGCGTGTAACCACGACCAGCGTATCTGCTGCCACAGCAGGTGCTGCAGCAATGCCAGATCCGTCGGTGGAGATGCGGTTAAGAGGGGAACCGTCCGTGCGGGAAAGCAGATGAACGAGGCCTGTTTCGTCACCGACCACCACTGAGCGCCCCAACAGCAAAGGAGCTGTCAACTTGCGATGTTTGAGCCGGTCAGTCGACCACAGACGCGACCCATCGCCGCGACGCCATGCGGTCACCGTACCATTGCTCTCAGCTCCGAACAGTGCCTCTCCGTCACCATGCACCCCCTCAGCACCACTAGCGGGTAGCGTCCAGCTCACCGAACCTCTCGCAGCGTTAACACAACCCACTGCTGCCTGAAAAGCACGCGCACAGATGGATTCTTCCACCCGGCTGGTACGCCCCACCAACTCCACCAGTCTCTCGACATCGTTGGTACCCCGAGCGCTGGCCAAGGGAGCCTCCCAACGAACGCTCCCATTGTCGGGATTTAGCCCCACAAGACGGCCGGAGAAGCCTGTAACCAAGGTATCGCCCGCAGCCAGCAGAACGCCAGACTGGCGTAAAATCAAGGGTTCACCGGGTCGCTGCAGGCTCCAAAGTTTGCGCCCCGTCAACGCATCAAAAGCAGACAAGGAACGATCGGCCGAAAGCACAAATACCCGCCCTCCCGCAACGAGAGGGGGGGTGAAAACCTGCGCCCCCAACGGCTGGCGCCACCGCTCGCGCCCCCCATCCAGAACGATCAGGGCGTTGCTACGAGCAACAACGGCAGCCGACTTGCCGTCGCTTCCCACACCCGCGGACAACGGCTCCGAAAGAGCTACACGCCACAGGTCTGCGCCGGTGCGGGCGTCAATGGCCGCCACAACCCCGTCGGAGGAAGCAACAGTTACCACACTGCCCGCGGAATGGATCTCAAGAGGAAGCCCCGAAACGTTTCCTATGCGCGCAGTCCACGCTTGGCGTACGCCAAGGACAGCAACATTGGCTCCGAGATCCGCCGGCACCGGCTTGGAGCTTCCTCCACCCCACAATGAGCATCCCGCCAACATCGCGACCAAGACCGCAGAACAGACCCCACGCACGCTGAAAACCAGGCCCTTCAGGCCGTCTCCACGAATGAACGTCATCGCTGTTTCACCCCTTCCGCGGATCCGGCAGCGGCGACCGCCGTACCTTGCGGAGAAACCCCCAGAGCTCCGAGTTTGACTTCCACAAGGCGACGGTACTCCACACCCTCCTCGAGGGCCTTCAAGGCTTTCGTATATTCCGCAATAGCGTCGGCACGCTTGTCCAGCAGCAGATAAATATCTCCTTTGCGATCTGCAAAAACGGCTTCAAACTCCACAGGCGCACTGCCAGACAATTCCTTGAGTGCGTCATCGTAGTTTTTCTGATCCATCAGCACACTCGCCAGGCGCACCTTGGCCAATGCCTTGAGACCATCATCTCCCGACTGTGCGGCCACCCAAGCAAGCGGCTCCTTGGCACTGTCGGCATCACCTGCTTCCACCATGGTCTTGGCCAGTGCCAGCCCCGCCTGGCTTGCCTGCGTCGTACTCGCATACTTGGCTTTCAGGTCAGCAAAGGCCTGTGACATGCGCACCGGATCACCCGACCGGGCGGCCACCTCCACAGCGTCATAGAGAGCTGCGGCCTGTCCAGCCTGCCGACTCTGCCAATACTGGTATCCGTTCCAAGCGACCAAGGAGCCTGCTACGAGAATCAGCACAGAGCTGATGAGCGTGCCCCAGGTGTTCCAGAAATGCTTGAGCTGGTCAAGCTGCTCTTGTTCTTCAAGATCAAGGTGATTTGCCATGGAATGTGTTCTGTTTAGCAATTGGATTGTAGGGTTGCAGCCCACTCGGCCACGGAATCTAGCGGACGGTCAGACTGGGCCCCAATGCCATCGCGCAGTGACTTGACGACAACCATCCCCCGGGACAGCTCGTCGTCACCAAAAACGAGCGCGTGCTGTGCACCGCTCGCGTCCGCCCTCTTGAACTGGGACTTCATACTGCCCATACCATCACTCCCCGCAGGGGCAGCATGCATCTGCACACTTATGCCCAACCGCCGCAGACTCTCAATCGCGGCCACTGCCACGGGGAGCGCCGTGACGGACGGAATCACAGCATATACATCTGGCGCCAGGGGGGGGCTACGCTGGTCTGTTCCTTAAGCAGTTCCAGGACACGTTCTACCCCCAGAGCCCAACCCACCGCCGGAGCCGCCTTTCCACCGATCTGTTCAATCAAATAGTCGTAGCGACCGCCGCCACAAATCGTGCCCTGCGAACCTAGCTGATCAGTGACAAATTCAAAGACCGTCAGGTTGTAATAGTCCATTCCCCGAACGAGCCGGGGATTTACCGTCCAGGCTACATCGTTGGCACTCAGGATAGTCTTTACTGCGTCAAAGTGCGCGAGCGACTTCGGTCCCAAAAAATCGATCAATTGAGGCGCAGCCTCCACGACCGCCTGCATGGCAGGGTTCTTGGTATCCAGGATACGCAACGGATTGCTGTACAAACGTCTTCGCGCCTCATCATCAAGCACCTCAACGTGCTGTTCCAGATACGAGATCAGGGCCGCCCGGTGCGCCTTGCGCTCATGCGGTTCACCCAAGCTGTTCAGCTCCAGGCGCACATTCTGCAGACCGAGTTCGCGCCACAGCGAGTGGGCCAGAAGAATCAGTTCTGCATCGACCTCCGCCCCGGGGAAACCCAGCGCCTCCGCCCCTATCTGGTGGAACTGGCGATAGCGCCCGCGCTGCGGGCGCTCATGGCGAAACATGGGGCCCATGTAATAGAGACGCTTACCCCCGTCATACAGCATGGAGTGCTCTGCAACTGCGCGCACAACGCCTGCCGTCGATTCGGGGCGCAAGGTAAGGTGTTCGCCATTGAGACGATCCTCGAACGAGTACATCTCTTTTTCGACGATGTCCGTAACCTCACCCAGCCCCCGCACAAACAGGGCGGTGGGCTCAACAATTGGCGTGCGGATATTGCGGTAGGCATACCGAGCCATGAGTGTGCGCACCCTGGACTCCAGCCACTCCCATCGGGCAGATTCTGGGGGCAAGATATCGTTCATGCCTTTCACGGCCACCAGCTTTTCCTGCTTGATCGACGAAGCGCTTTTTTCGTTACTCACAACTGTTCTTTTCTCAATCTGACAAATTCTGGACAGAAGTCGCGCACCATTTCGGGGTGGTGACACACATCAATCACGCCATGGTGTGCGGCACTCAGGACGATGCCGCAGCAGCGACGCCAAAACGCCGCTCGATGTACTGCTCCACGATGTGGTGGAATTCATTGGCAATGTTGTCGCCTCGCAGAGTCATCGCTTTCTCGCCATCGATGAACACGGGCGCTGCAGGAGCCTCCCCGGTACCTGGCAGGCTGATACCGATATCGGCATGTTTGCTCTCGCCGGGGCCGTTGACAATGCAGCCCATCACTGCCACGCGCAGGTTTTCTACGCCGGGATAGCGGACACGCCATACCGGCATCTGGGCACGCAGAAAGTCATCAATCTGCTTGGCAAGATCCTGAAATGTTGTGCTGGTCGTACGGCCACAACCTGGACATGCCGTGACACTCGGGACAAATACGCGCATACCCAAAGCTTGAAGTATCTCGGATGCGACGACCACTTCCTGGGTACGCGCCTCGCCTGGCTGGGGGGTCAGCGAAACGCGGATAGTGTCACCGATGCCTTCCTGCAGCAACACCGACAATGCAGCTGCGGACGCTACTGTGCCTTTGGTTCCCATGCCCGCTTCAGTGAGACCCAAGTGCAACGCATAGTCGCAGCGACGCGCCAGCTCACGGTACACGGATATTAGATCCTGCACACCGCTGACCTTGCAGGACAGGATGATCTGATTACCATCAAGGCCCATTTCCTCAGCGCGTCGAGCCGACTCAATGGCCGAGGTAATCAGGGCCTCATACATAACCTGGCGTGCCTCCCAGGGAGCAGAGCGACGGCTGTTGGCATCCATCAAGTCAGCCAGCAGCTCCTGGTCGAGACTGCCCCAGTTAACACCGATGCGCACAGCTTTGTTCCAACGCATGGCTGCATCAATCATCTGGCCGAACTGCCGATCCCGCTTGTCTCCTTTGCCAACGTTGCCGGGATTGATGCGGTACTTTGAAAGCGCCTGCGCGCAATCCGGAAAATCAGTCAGCAGCCGGTGTCCGTTGTAGTGGAAATCCCCCACCAAGGGCACACTCTCCCCCATGCGGTCCAACTGTTCGCGTATGTACGGAACAGCCGCTGCTGCCTCGGGGGTATTCACAGTAATCCGGACAAACTCCGATCCGGCCTGCGCCAGTTCCTTGACCTGTATGGCGGTACCGATTGCATCCACCGTATCGGTATTGGTCATTGACTGCACGCGTACGGGCGCATTCCCCCCTACGGTAACGACGCGCGAGCCCCAGACAACCTTGGCTTGGCGCGACCGCCGGGGCAAGGGGGAGGCAACTGCAACGGGCTGCATTTCGCAAGGAAGCTGATCCACTATTTCACCTCGAAGCGCGCTACGTTGTCACGCGACACTGTTGTCAGATCCAAAGGTTTTCCACGCACCAGGACCTCTGTCGCATCCGCACGACCCACGACAACACTCAAGGGCAGCTGTCCTGTGACCGACACGGACTCCCCAGCCGTCAGATTGCGCTGCAGCACGGAAGCGCCGGCAGAATCCCGCACCTGTATCCACGACTCACTGCGGGCACGCAATACCAAAACACCGCCCTGCGGAGACACCACCCCGCTAACACCCCCTGGCGTTGAGGCTGGTGGCTCACTCTGGCCGGCTATTACGGAAGATCCCGTGCTTGCGGGAACTGCGGAAGACTGAGCAGCACTTGACGCGGGCGCTGACACCAGGGGGGCCTCTTGCGATGTTCCAGGGATGACCGCCGATGGCGTAGCCGGTGCGTCGTTTGGCTCTATTACAGGCCCCCGACCATCGGAGGAGCTCGCTGCAGAGCCAGTAACGCTGTGCGGCTGCCTGGGAAAAAATACCAATACCAACGCGCCTACCAATAACGCCAGGACGATCACTGTGACAGACTTGGAAGTCGAACTCGACGAAAAGGACGCTGTGGTGGAAGTCCTGCCTCCCCCCCCTTCACCGGCGCGTTCAATCCCGCGCTGTCAGTAGCAAGCCGTGGGCTCTGACTTTGCGGCAAAAGCGCCAAAATGGGGGCGGGGTCCAGCTTCAAGGTTCTGCACATGCTCGAGGCCAGCGCCCGCACAAAAACCGTATCTGGCAAGGCACCATAGTTATCAGCTTCCAGGGCTTCAAGCTTGCTCACCGGCACTTTCAACGCCACGGCCAACGCAGCTATGTGCATGCCTGAAGCTTGTCGCGCCTCTCGCAACAAGCCACCCGCCGTTACGCCCGTCGCCTCTGCTACCTCACTCATTGAACGCCCCACGCTCATAGAGACCCAGTTCCAGCGACTCCGGGAAACGCTTGCGCAGCTGGTCCGCTAACTGCCTCATGGCCACTGTTTCGCCCAAAGCACGCTCCACTTTGATTCCCAGCCATAAAGATTCAGAATTGGCGAACTGACTGTTATTAAGGCGGCGAATATAGAACTGGGCTTTCGTCAACTCGTTTCTCCGCAACAGAAGAGCGGCCAGATGGTAGCCGACCACTGGGTTGGACGCATCCAGCTCATAGGATTTCAGCAGCGAGTCTTCCGCTTCCGCAAACCTTCCCGCACCTGACTGGCAGAGCCCCCTGGCCATCAGCGTTTTGCTGCGTGCGGTGTACGCCGGGCTGGCGAGCGCGCGACCAAACTGCTGGTCGGCTTCTGCGTATTTCTGCTGCTGACACAACAACCATCCATAGTTGTGCAGCAAATTGGGGTCTCCGCCTCTCAGAGCCAATGCCCGGCGAAAACTGTCATCCGCCTGCGCAAGATCATTCATCCTCATGTAGATGAGGCCACGAAGGTTAAAAGCATCCGCATACGTGGGATCCGCAGCCAGGGCCTGCTTAACTTCGTCGAGCGCAACAGCCGTCTGTCCATTCTCAAAATAGTTGGACGCCAGCTCCAGGCGGATGCGAGCGCGTCGGCGCGTTTCTGGCTCGTCAGACGGAGTGATCAAACCTGCGTTGGCATCGGCAGTCAGCGCACCGTTTTGTGTGGCGCACCCCTGAAGGACCGCCATCGAGGCAGCCACACCACACCCCATGAGTGCCCAGCGAACCCAGTACCGCCAGCGTCCAGCCAATCCCACCATTTAGAGCCTCCTTGAATAATGTCGACCGCTTGCAGAATCAAGTCACCGGTTTGAGCAAAATTGTCCGCTGCTTCGCCATGCGCTCAGCCGCTCTCGTGCGATCCTTGACATCACCCGCGAGTTGACCGCAAGCAGCATCGATGTCATCCCCCCGCGTCTTGCGCACGGTGGTGACAATACCCGCTTCGCTCAAAACCTTAGCGAAAGCCAGTACCTGATTTTGCGGCGAACGCAACAGCCCAGAGGCCGGAAACGGATTGAAAGGAATCAGGTTGAATTTGCAGCGCACTCCCGCGCCGCGCGCCGGCTTGACGAGTTCTATCAGCTGACGAGCATGCTCAACCTGGTCATTCACACCATCCAGCATGCAATATTCAAACGTAATGAAGTCACGCGGGGCATGAGCCAGATACCGGTTGCATGCGGCCATCAACTCCTCGATGGGATACTTGCGGTTCAGAGGTACCAGGTTGTCGCGCAATGGATCGTTCGGCGCATGAAGTGACACAGCGAGCGCCACAGGACAATCGAGGGCCAAGCGGTCCATCATAGGAACTACACCCGACGTTGAAACTGTAACCCGCCTGCGTGACAAACCATACCCATGGTCGTCCAGCATGACGCGCAAGGCCGGCACGAGGGCCGAGTAGTTCTGCAGCGGCTCCCCCATCCCCATCATCACCACGTTCGAAATGACGCGGTCACCGGATTGAAGGCGCTGGCGAAGGGAATGCTCAGCAAACCAAAGCTGCGCAACGATTTCGCCCGTCGTAAGGTTTCTGCTAAAGCCCTGATGACCTGTTGAGCAGAAGCGGCACCCCACGGCACACCCAGCCTGCGAGGAAACACACAGTGTTCCCCGGTCATCTTCGGGGATAAAAACCGCCTCGACTGCATTGCCATCACCCACGTCGAACAGCCATTTGACGGTGCCGTCCGTGGACACATGTTCGGAGATGACGGGTAAGGCTTCAACACGCGCGCAGCCCTTGAGCTTGTCGCGCAAGGCCTTTGCCAGATCACTCATGGCGTCAAAGTCACTGGCGCCGCGTTGATGGATCCAGCGAAACAACTGCGTAGCGCGAAACCGCTTTTCACCCAACTGCTGGCAGAAAGCCGCCAGACCGTCGAGATCAAATTCCAAAAGATTGGTGGTCACTGCGCCCTCCCCGGGGTGGGCCGAACCCAGTCGTCCCCATGGCGCAGGTATCCCACGTGTGCGGGAACAGGCATGGGGACACCCATATCAGCGCGAGTAAATGTTCAGGCCAGGGAAGAAGAAAGCGACTTCGGCCTGGGCGGTTTCCGCGGCGTCGGAACCATGCACTGCATTGGCGTCGATGCTGTCCGCGAAGTCGGCGCGGATGGTGCCGGCTTCTGCCTTCTTGGGGTCAGTGGCACCCATGAGTTCGCGGTTTTTCAGAATCGCGTTTTCACCTTCCAGAGCCTGGATCATCACGGGGCCGGAGATCATGAAGTCCACCAGATCCTTGAAGAAAGGACGCTCTTTGTGCACAGCGTAAAACTGCTCGGCTTCCAGGCGCGACAGATGGGCCATACGTGCAGCCACGACCTTGAGACCAGCCGCTTCGAAGCGCGCATAGATCTGACCGATGACGTTCTTTGCCACTGCGTCGGGCTTGATGATGGAGAGAGTGCGTTCGATTGCCATATTGATTTCCTGAATTGATGTTGCTGTGAATCGTTTGTCCACCGGACAAAGCCCTCGATTCTAACCGTGAGACTGCATACGGATCCGCTGCATCAGCGCCCACCCCCGCCACGTCGAGGCCCCCCCCACCGGGACGTCGTTTGTCCTGACGATGCCGCGAGAGACTGTCCATGCCGATATAGCCCACAGAAGTCTTCATAGGATCGGGCTGCGCTGCGCCACGGGGGCGGTCTCCACTGCCTGTGTTGTTGCCACGGTCGAAACCTTGCCCCCCATCACGGCGGGACTTCTGCCCGCGGGTGCCACCTGGCCCACCCTGCGACATGTCGCGACGCGGACCCTCGCCCGCACGCGGGCCATTGCGTCCCCGGTTGCGCTTGTTTCCGCTCCGCCCACCATCGGCCCCCAGCCCTTCCTCCGAACGACCATCGGCAGCTTCTGGCCGCCCGGCACCCGCAGCCCGCACCAAGGCACGGATGTCGCTCTCATCGAGTTCGAGCCATGCGCCGCGCTTGAGCCCCCGCGGTAGCACCATGGCGCCGTACCGAATGCGAATCAGGCGGCTGACCGCATGACCCACGGATTCGAGCATGCGGCGCACCTCGCGATTGCGCCCTTCGGAAATGGTGACCCGGTACCAGCAATTGGAACCTTCGCCTCCACCGTCTTCAATGGAACCAAACGACGCCATGCCATCGTCCAGGCGCAC
This sequence comes from Acidovorax sp. NO-1, assembly GCF_000238595.1. Lineage (GTDB taxonomy): Bacteria > Pseudomonadota > Gammaproteobacteria > Burkholderiales > Burkholderiaceae_C > Acidovorax. Next base: position 17,818 of record NZ_AGTS01000100.1, read on the forward strand.
GCCATCGAGCAGCTTCTGCTTTTCCTCATTGCTCAGGGCGCCAAGCACACGCACCGCGTATTCGCGCTCAAGACCGAAACGCGGGTGCATCAGCTTGTTGGCCAGCTCTCCCGAGCTGGTGAACAGCAGCAGGCCTTCGGTATTCAGATCCAGTCGCCCGACCGACTGCCACTTGCCCTGCATGAGCCGGGGCAGTTTGCGAAAAACGGTGGGGCGGTTCTGGGGATCGTCATGGGTCACCACCTCCCCCACTGGCTTGTGGTACGCAATCACACGTGCTGGCGGCGGGTCGATGCGGTAGCGGATGGGTTTGCCGTTGACCTTGACCTGATCGCCGAACTGGATGCGCTGGCCGATGTGGGCTGGCTCGTTGTTGACGGAGATGCGCCCTTCCAGAATGAGTTGCTCCATCTCGAGGCGCGAGCCCAGACCCGCCTGCGCCAGCACCTTGTGGAGCTTGGGTGTTTCTACCTGGGGCAACAACACACGCTTGGCAGGCACAGCTTCTGCCGAAGCGTCATCCGCGTCAAAACGCCCTGATACCACATCTTCAAACTCATAGCCCTGCACTGCAGGTGCACCCGCCTTGCGCTTCTCGCGGGCAGCGCCATCCTGACGCGACGGCCTGGCCCCAGCGTCTCCACGGCTCCCGGGCGCGCCAGAGTGGCCTGCGCGGGAAGCGTCAGAGCTTGCAGCAGGCTCACGTTCAACCGAAGTACTTTCAACCACGTCCGGCTGACTCAGCTCTGGTGCCATTTCCCCAGCGCTAGCAGCCGCTCCCGCAGCCCCCTGTCCATTTACGTCATCCGCATCAGGCATCACCACGGCCACAGTTGGCTCGCCTTTTTTCTTGCGCGGAGCGCGCTTGGCAGCGGCCTTTTTGGGCAAAGAGGCGTCCGCTGAAAGGTCAGGGGCCGGCAGATCGGTCGGAACGTCGGGGGTCGAATCATTCATCAAATATTTCCCTGGATACCACCCTGGGTATCGGCATCGTCATCACGGAGATCCGTCTCCGCAGTTTGAAAAAAATCATCCACATAAGGCACCGGCCCATCTGCAACAACAGCTTCCACAGACTGTGGCTGCTGAATATCTGCTTGCACAGCCGCCTTTTCGGCCTCTGCCTGTGGTTCAGTCTCAGGTTCTATGACACCCTGCGCAGCAGCGGCCATCGCTTCCAGCATATTTGCATTGCCTGACGGGTCGTCAAGCACCGGCAACTGGTCCAGAGACTGCAACCCCATGTCGTCCAGGAACTGTCGCGTGGTCGCAAACAATGCGGGGCGACCCACGGTTTCCCGGTGGCCAATGACCTCCACCCAGCCCCGGTCTTCCAACTGTTTGACGATCAGGCTATTGACGGTCACCCCCCGGATATCCTCGATATCACCGCGGGTCACTGGCTGGCGGTACGCAATGATTGCGAGTGTCTCCATCGTGGCTCTCGAATAGCGTGGGGGCTTTTCGGGGTGCAACCTGTCAAGGTATTCGCGCATCTCGGGACGGCTCTGAAACCGCCACCCCGTGGCCACCTGCACCAGCTCTACACCCCGCAGCGTCCACTCCAGCTGCAAATCCAGCAGAAGCAACTTGAGCGTGTCCGACCCCAGGGCGTCGTTAAAAAGTACCCGCAGTTCGCGCAGGGGGACGGGCTGCTGCGCGCAGATCAACGCAGTTTCGAGGACCCTTTTGGCATCCACCGTGTTCATGTTTCAGCGTTTCCTGGAAAAGTGCCACGCGTTGCAACGGGTGGCACATCAACAGCAGGGGGCAATCAATGGCGCGCTGTGCAAGGGCGCTGGCGCGACGCAAGAGCCCGGCGGGATTCCGTCTTCGGGCTGGGGCCAGTCTGGCCGTCAGGGCGCATTGTAGCCCAGCCCCCACAAGGCAAGGGCCTGCCGCATGTCTTCTGGCACGGGGGCATGAAATTCCATCGCCTGGCCCGTGACGGGATGGTCGAAGGCCAGGCGGTAGGCATGGAGCGCCTGCCGCTGCATCGCCCCGATCGGAGCGCCCCCATAGAGGCTGTCACCCACCAGAGGGTGTTTCAGGGAGGCCATGTGCACCCGGATCTGATGAGTGCGCCCCGTGTGCAGGGTGCATTGCACCCAGCACCCATTGTCCGTACCCGCCAGGTAGCGAATGTCGGTGCGCGCCTGCTTGCCTGCATGGAGGGCCAAATCCACCACCGCCATCCGCAGGCGGTTGCGCGGATCGCGCCCGATGGGAGCATCCACCGTTCGGGTCTGGGAGCCTGACCATGCGCCGTGGGCCATGGCCAGGTACTGGCGCTGCACCTTGCGCTCTGCGATCAATGCCACCAGCGCGTCCATGGTGGCACGATCGCGGGCCACGACCATCAGACCACTCGTGTCCTTGTCCAGCCGGTGCACGATGCCTGCACGCGGCACGGTCAGTGCCTTGTCATCGCGAGCAAGCAACCCGTTGAGCAAGGTACCGCTCCAGTTCCCCGGTGCCGGATGGACCACCAGACCCGCGGGCTTGTTCACCACCAGCAAATGCCCGTCTTCATGCACCACCTCAATGGGCATGGGCTCGGGCCGGAACGCCTGGCTCTGCAGCGTGGGGCGCATTTCCAGCACCACCTCATCGCCGGCTTTCACTCGCGTCGCCGCCTTGGTGGCCAACGTGCCGTTCAGCCGGACCAACCCCTGCGACAGCAATTGCTGCAGGTAGCTGCGAGAAAACTCCGGCACCAGGCCGGCAAGGGCCCGGTCAAGCCGCGCAGCATGCTGGTCGGCACCCACACGGGCAGAGCGGATCTCGCTGCCAGAATCGTCCGGCAGCCCCTCGGACTCGTCGTTCAGCAGGTCGGCAGAAGGTACCGCACTCTCTGGCGGTTGAGCCTCAGGGGATATCAACGGGCAGGCAAATAGCGAGAGGGGTCGACAGGCTTGCCGTGCCGCCGGATCTCGAAGTGCAGCTTGACGCGGTCGGCATCCGTACTGCCCATTTCGGCAATTTTCTGCCCCTTGCGCACAGCTTGGTCCTCTTTGACCAGCAAGGTCTGGTTGTGGGCGTATGCCGTCAAAAACGTATTGTTGTGCTTGAGGATCACGAGGTTGCCATACCCTCGCAGGCCGGCTCCGGCGTACACGACACGCCCATCCGCAGCCGCAAGAACAGGGTCTCCTGCCTTGCCCGCAATGTCGTACCCCTTGTTGCGCGCCTCATCAAATCCTGCAATCAGCGCACCGGGGGCAGGCCAGATGAAGGCCATGTCATCTTCGGCCGCCGCAGGCGGCGTTGCCGGGGTGGTGGGGGCGACGGCCACCACCGCGCCAGAGGCCGCCGACGCCGCAGGCTTTGTGGCACTTGCGGGCGTGACAGGGGTGCTTGCAGGAGCCGCTGGAGTCACTGTGGACGATGTCACAGGGCGCGTCACGACCCCGGTGTCCGAGGCCACGGCCTGCGAGGCCGGTGCGGGCGGCGCAACCCGCAGCACCTGCCCGACCTCGATGAGGTTGGCGTTGTCCAGATTGTTCCAGCGCGCAATGTCTTTCCAGCTCTGACCGGTTTCCAAGCCGATGCGAATCAGGGTATCTCCCGGCTTGACCGTGTAGTACCCCGCTTTGCCTGCATTTTCAGCGCCCGGAAGGGGCTTGACAGGGGCACCGACCACCACGCCCGGCTGTGCAGCGGGGTTGGCTGGAGAGGACGAGGATGTGCCCCGATCTTCCACTGGAGCCTTGTTCAGCCGGGTACCACAGCCGGTGAGCACCAGCCCCGCCAGTGCCACGGCAAACCCAACCACAAGACCACGCGATACGAACATAAGCAATTTCCTTTACGCAATCCCCGATTTTAGGGGTACAAAATGGACCGGTTCGAGCACGTTTTGTTTCAATCCGTGCGGTGTTCTGTCGATGACCAGCAACATCTGCTGCCCGCCCGCAAGGGCCATCGGTGCTACCAGACGCCCGCCCACGGCCAGCTGGTCGCACCAGGCCGGGGGCACGGCGTCTCCACCCGCCGCGGCGATGATCGCAGCATAGGGTGCGCCCTGGGCGTATCCCAACATGCCATCCCCCAAAAGCAAATGGACATTGGCCAGCCGAAACGGGCGCAGATTCTGTCTCGCCTTGTCGTGCAGCCCGCGCAGGCGCTCCACGGTATAGACCTCGCGCGCCAGAAAGCTGAGCACCGCCGCCTGGTAACCGCAGCCGGTACCGATCTCCAGCACCCGGCCCAAACCCCCGGCACGCGCAATCTCTGCTCCCAACAGCAGCTCGCACATGCGGGCAACAACATTGGGTTTGGAAATGGTCTGGCCCAGGCCAATGGGCAAACTGGTGTCTTCATAAGCCTGGTTGACCAGGGCACTGTCTACAAAACGGTGTCGCTCCACCCTGCCCATGGCTTGCAGCACGGCTGGCGACGTGATGCCTCCGGCGGCGAGTTTTTGCACCATGCGGGCGCGCACGGCGGCTGAATCCAGCCCCACCCCCACCGGGGTTGGCGCAGCAGGGCTGCGCACTGCGGGTGCTGGCGGTGCAGTGCGGGCGGGCACAGCACCTGATCCCGGCAAGCGGGCCGGAAACCCGGGGCGGCGCTGCATCAGGCTGTGGGGGCGCCAGCCGCCCCAGCCACAAGCCGGGACGCCGTTTGCGCCCAATAGCCCAGGTTGTCATGGTCGGTCAGGTCCACCTTCAGGGGCGTGATGGACACATGGCCCTGCGCCGTGGCATGGAAATCCGTGCCTTCCGCATCGTCTTTGGCCGCCCCGGCGCCACCAATCCAGTACATCGCCTCACCCCGGGGGCTTTCCTGCACGATCACACGCTCGGCCGCATGGCGGCGCCCCAGGCGGCACAGCTTGATGGGCTGTAGTGCCGCAAGCGGCATATTGGGAATGTTCACGTTCAGCAGCCAGGGTGTATCGGTCACCAGGTTTTGGGCGCGCATCTGCGCCACGATCTCCCGTGCCTTGGCCGCTGCGGCCTCGATCTCGCCCCAGCCTTTGTCCACCTGCGAGAAGGCAATGGCCGGAATGCCAAACAGAAAGCCCTCCATGGCCGCGCCCACCGTGCCCGAATAGATGGTGTCGTCGCCCATGTTCGCGCCATTGTTGATGCCCGACACCACCAGATCGGGCCGGTAGCCCAGCAGCCCCGTCAGGGCGATGTGCACACAGTCGGCCGGCGTTCCGTTCACATAACGGAAGCCGTTGTGCGCCTTGTGCACATACAGCGGCGAGTGCAGGGTCAGCGCATTGGACTTGGCGCTGTTGTTGTGCTCGGGTGCGACCACTTCCACCTCCACCCCGTCAAGGGATTTCAGGGCATCGTGCAGCGCCACGATGCCGGGGGCCTGGTAGCCGTCGTCGTTGGATATCAGAATTTTCATGGGTTGCGGTAGAGCTTGCAACGGATTGTAGGTGGGGCCTCCACGTGCCGTGTGCAGCCCATATCCGTCGCTCTTGGGACACGGCGCTGCCTGCAGCCCCGCCTATCATGCAACCCACACTGACAGGAGACTTTTCCCATGCACGCTTGGCTTTGCACCAACCCCACCGGCGTTGACGCCCTGGCCTGGACCGAATTGCCCACGCCCACGCCCAAGGCGGGCGAGGTGCTGATCGAGATCAAGGCGGCCAGCCTGAACTTCCCCGATCTGCTGATCGTGCAGAACAAGTACCAGATGAAGCCGCCCCTGCCATTCGTTCCGGGCTCGGAATATGCCGGCGTGGTGGCGGCCGTGGGCGAAGGCGTCACGCACCTCAAGGTCGGCCAGAACGTGGCCTGCCTGTCGGGCACCGGCGGCTTTGGTACCCACACCATCGCCCCGGCAGCCCTGTGCATGCCGCTGCCTGACGGCTTTTCGCATGTTGATGCCGCCGCGTTCATCATGATCTACGCCACCTCACACCATGCCCTCGTAGACCGCGCGCAGCTCAAGGCGGGCGAGACCGTACTGGTGCTGGGCGCCGCCGGGGGCGTGGGCACGGCGGCCATCCAGATTGCCAAGGCCATGGGGGCCCGCGTGATTGCAGCAGCATCGAGCGACGAAAAGTGCGCGCTGTGCACCTCCATCGGCGCCGACGCCACCATCAACTACAGCAAGGACAACCTGCGCGACGCCATCAAGGCGCTTACCGACGGCAAGGGCCCCGACGTGATCTATGACCCTGTGGGCGGCGACTTTGCCGAGCCCGCCTTCCGCTCCATTGCCTGGCGCGGGCGCTACCTGGTGGTGGGGTTCGCTTCCGGCCCCATCCCGGCCCTGCCCTTCAACCTGGCGCTGCTCAAGGGTGCGTCCATCGTGGGCGTGTTCTGGGGCGACTTTGCCAAGCGCGAGCCCAAGGCCAATGCCGCCATGATGGGCGAGCTGGCGCAGTGGTATGCGCAGGGCAAGATCAAGCCCGTGATCGACCGCACCATGCCCATGGCCGAGCTGCCCGCCGCCTACGCGCACATGGGTTCGCGGGGGGTGATGGGCAAGCTCGTCATGGTGAACTGATCCCCGTCCTGCCAGTCTGTGGATTTGGCGGGACCTCCCCTCGGCAAACCGGCCGCTGTGTCACACTCGCAACTCCTGCCTCCCCCTGACACTGGTGTCCGCACATGGCCGACCGACCACCTTCCGACATCGCGCGCGAGACGCTCAAACAGCTGGCGGCCCGCCGTCTGCCCCCCACGCCCGACAACTATCTGGCGCTGTACGATGAAATCGCCGGAAGCCGCAGCGTGCAGCCGTTTCCGGAAGGCCCGCTCAGCCAGATCCTGCGCGTGCTGCCGGGGCAGACCCCCGCGCAGAAGCGCCTTCTGGGCCAGTTTGAACGTGCCGTCAGCCAGAAAGACTGGACTTCGCTTCAAAGCGTGCTGGTGGGCTATGCCAACCTGGGGCTGAGCCCTGCTGCCGCCGCGGCGGCCCCCGTAGAAACCCCGCCCGACCCCCGCACCAGCCCTGGCGTGCTGCCGGACGAGTTTGCGCAGATGCTGGCCCGCCTGATCGACAACACCCTGCCCGCGCTGGGCGAAGACGACGCCCGCGTGATCGAGATGGCGCAAAAGCTCATCGCGTTTCTGAAGGAGCCTGCGCCGCCCATCTCTACCGTCCAGCTCATGCTGGGCAACTTCACCTACCGGCTGTCATTTGCCACCGAGGAGCAGGCCTCCATACGCGCCGGCCTGCTGGAGCTGCTGCACATGGTGTTCGAGAACATCGCCGTGCTCAGCACCGAAGACCGCTGGCTGCAAGGCCAGGCCGAGGCGTTGATGGCCGCCTCCACCCCGCCCCTCACGCTGCGCCGCCTGGACGACGTGCAGCGGCGCCTGAAAGACGTGATCTTCAAGCAGACCGAGGCCAAGGCGCGCACTGTGGAAGCGCAGGAGCAGATGAAGGACATGCTGGCCACCTTCATCGACCGCCTTGCCGCCATCACGGCGTCCAGCTCCAGCTACCAGGGCACGATGGCGCGGTGTGCCGACCTGATCGGCAAGGCCAACACGCTGGAAGAAATCGCGCCCGTGCTGCAAGAGGTCATGTCGGCCACCCGCGCGATGGCGCTGGACAGCCGTGTAGCCCACGACGAACTGCAGGACCTGCGCGAGCGCACAGAAGCCAAACGCGCCGAAGTCGCCCGGCTGCAGGAAGAACTCGACCGCGCCAGCGCCCAGGCGCGGCATGACCCGCTGACCGGTTCGCTCAACCGCAAGGGCCTCGATGAAGCCATGGAGCGCGAAATCGCGCGTGCACGCCGCCTGGGCTCGCCCCTGTGCCTGGCCCTGCTCGACGTGGACAACTTCAAGACCATCAACGACCGCCTGGGCCACTCGGGCGGAGACGCCGCCCTGGTGCACCTGGCGCAGGTCACGCGCGAAGTGATGCGGCCGCAGGATTTGCTGGCACGGTACGGCGGCGAAGAATTCGTGCTGGTGCTGCCCGACACCCTGGCCGCCAGCGGCGTGACCGCCATGACACGCCTTCAGCGCGAACTCACCACACGGTTCTTCCTGCAAGGCACTGAAAAAGTGCTCATCACCTTCAGCGCCGGCGTGGCCCAGTTGCACGACAACGAAAGCAGCGCCGACGCCATCATCCGCGCCGACAAGGCCATGTACCTTGCCAAGCGCTCGGGCAAGAACCGTGTGATGGCAGCCTGAAGCCGGGGCGCACCGAGGCGCAGGGTGCACGCTTCGGGCCAATTGCTACTAAATTTATAGCTGCTCGCGCTTACCAGTTAAGCGCTGGAGGCCAAAATCATTAAAATTTTCTGCCCTGTAGCCTGATGTAACGCCCTTCTGCGCTACCCCCAAGGCACCGTACGATGCCCACTACTTCTCGCACCCAAGGAAACGCCATGCCCCAAGCCTTCTCGCCCAGCCCGCTCAGTTCGCCCCGCCTGGGCCGCAAACTGCTCGCCACCGCCGCCCTGGCCGCCGTGGCAGCGCTCGCGGGCTGCGCCAGCGCCCCCTCGCAGTTCGCCTACACCGTGCCCGCCCAACCCGAGGGTTCATCGGGCTACACCGAAAAACCCGGCTGGGCCACCGAGAAGTTCGCCGTGGCCGCCGCCAACCCGCTGGCCACCGACGCGGGCTACCAGGTCCTCAAGGCCGGTGGCTCAGCCATCGACGCTGCCATCGCCGTGCAGATGGTGCTGACGCTCGTAGAGCCCCAGTCCAGCGGCATCGGCGGCGGCGCCTTCCTGCTGCACAGCACCGGCAAGACCGTAGAGGCCTATGACGGCCGCGAGACCGCCCCCGCCGCTGCCGACGAAAAACTGTTCCTGGGCGCCGATGGGAAACCCGTGCCGTTCTACGACGGTGTGGTGGGCGGCCGATCGGTGGGCGTGCCCGGCACCGTGCGCATGCTGGAGATGGCGCACAAGCAGCACGGCAAGCTACCCTGGGCCAGCCTGTTCCAGCCCGCCATCACCCTGGCCGAAGGCGGCTTCAAGGTCAGCGCACGGCTGAATACTTTGGTGAAGGCCGACGCCCACCTCAAGAAAGACCCCGTCGCCGCCGCCTACTTCTACAAGCCCGATGGCGACGCACGCGACGTGGGCTTCAACCTGCGCAACCCCGAGCTGGCCGCCGTGCTGCGCCGTATCGCCGCCGAAGGCAGCAAGGCCCTGCACGAAGGCGAGATCGCCCAGGCCATCGTCGACAAGGTGCAAAAACACCCCACCAATCCCGGCAAGCTCAGCATGGCCGACCTGGCGGGCTACCAGCCCAAAAAGCGCGAAGCCCTGTGCCACGACTACCAGGTGCAGGCCAAAGACTTCCGCGTGTGCGGCTTCCCGCCGCCCAGCTCAGGCGCCATTGCCATCGGGCAGATCCTGGGCATCCTGAAAAACACCGACGCCGCCGCCAAGCCCCTGCAAGACGGCATTCCATCGGCCGACTGGCTGCACCTGTACACCGAGGCCGCCCGCCTGGCCTTTGCCGACCGCGCCCTCTACGTGGCCGACCCCGACTTTGTGCAGGCCCCCGGCGGCAGCTGGAGCAGCCTGATCGCCCCCGCCTACCTGGCCGAACGCGCCAAACTCATCGGCACGCAAAGCATGAAAGTCGCCCAGCCCGGCAACCCGGCCGCCGTGAAGACCGGCTACGCCCCCATGCCCGACCAGCCCGAGTACGGCACCAGCCACATCAGCATCGTCGATGCCTTTGGCAACGCCGTGGCCATGACCACCACCATCGAAGACGCCTTTGGTGCCCGCCAGATGGTCAAAGGCTTTTTGCTGAACAACGAACTCACCGACTTCAGCTTTGCCCCCAACGACGCGCAAGGCCAGCCCATTGCCAACCGCGTGCAGCCCGGCAAGCGCCCCCGCTCCTCGATGGCGCCCACGCTGGTGTTCGACAAGGCCACGGGTGAACTCCTGATGAGCGGCGGCAGCCCCGGCGGCGCAGCCATCATCCACTACACCGCCAAGACGTTGTACGGCGTCTTCAACTGGGGCCTGATGCCCCAGCAGGCCATCAACCTGCCCAACTTCGGCTCGATGAACGGCCCCACGCTGCTGGAAGAAAAGCGCTTCCCGCCCGCCACGGTGGAAGCCCTGCGCGCCCGCGGTGCCGAGGTGCGCGAGATGAACATGACGAGCGGCCTGCAGGCCATCACCCTGGGCAACGCGCATGGCAAGAAACTGTGGATGGGTGGGGCCGACCCGCGGCGTGAAGGGGTGGTGATGGGGGATTGAAGGAGTGGGCCGGGCAATGCTTCGGCCTCCTTCATCCCTTTGAGACCGTTCACGCTGAGCCTGTCGACGCGCCGCGCAATGCTTCGACAGGCTCAGGCTGAACTACACAAGATCAATGCCATGGTCCGCACACCACTGGCGAAGGCGAGACTCGGTGGCAGACCGCTCAAATTCAAACCACGCGGCCAGCTGACCTCTGCATTCCAGAAACTCCTTGAAGCGTGCGTACGCGCCGCGCCGGCGAAAGAAACCCCGGACGGTTTCCGCATCGTTTTGAAGGTACTTTTCCGAAAACTCCATCGCCAGGTCCCAGCCCAGGTCCAGCTCGCGCTTTCCCGGCAGTGCCAGGTAGGGGCCGGTTTCAATATCCTCCGGCAGCTCTTGGTCCAACTCCAAGTCGCCGGAAACGATATGCACGGTCCCGCGCTCCAGGCTGACGAACGCCTGCGTGTCCATCAGATCGGCGAGGGCGCAGAACTCATAGCCATCCAGGATTTCACTGAACTTTGCGGTGGTCATGCCGGAGGCAATCCTGTAAAACAGTTGGACACCCGTAGAGACCGCCGACTGCGCATCCCAGCCCAAAACTCACATTCCAACTGGCGTGAAGAACTTGCCATCAATGATGGTATGTACTGCCGCCGCAGAGCACCAGGAAAAAAAAGCATTCTTAACGAGGCGTAGAAATCCTCAGTGAACTCACCGCGCAATACGGACAGCCACTCGGGCTGAAACCAGTATCCAAGCGCCACTGGGCCGACCTGTTAAGGCTAAGCCAGAAAAAACGGTGGCTCATTTCTTCTTGTCCGCGCGAAAGCGCCACTCCCACAGCAGGCCCCCGACCGCGCCGATGCCGACGAGCCAGGCGCCCGCTGAAACCGTGTCCGTACCGGCAGGCGCAAGTAAATGAAATAGCACCGCGAGCGCCACTGCACCGACCACGCCAACGAGAACCGCCGGAGCAACTATTAGCGCGAAGAGCTCTTCCATGCCTGAGCCTTAAGGTTGAAGTCGAGCCGGGCTCGAAGGGCATCGGTACTCGAACGGCATGTTAGGCGGCATCCTCAGCGTAGCCGTCCAGTGGGCGGAAGCGAAACGCAAAGCCAGCACCTTCCACTGCGCACTGCGCCTTGACGAGAAATTCCAGCGCTGCCGCGTCGGGCCTATAGCGAACCAGCACGTCGATGACAAAGTCGCGTCCCTTGGCATTCGGGTAACTCACGTAAACCTCTCCAGATTCGAGGAACGCCAAGTAGGTGTTTAGTTTCGCCTGTAGCACTACGAGGTGCTCGCCGTCCCAAGGCAAATGATCCGATACCGTGAGATGGACCTTGCCTGATGCCCGGTCGATGCCTATTGCATCAATCGAAGAATGTTGCTCGACGCTCAACGAATGCCGCCTAACGTAATTTAGACCGCAAAACCTGCGGGATAAACTGGACCTTGCGGGATATTCTGGACACGGGAACCTCCTGAAAGTGGCTTGCAGCTTGAGGTGGCGGCCGATACACTGTGTAAAAACACAGGTATAAAAATTCCATGAAACCCGGCACGCCTGACTTGCGCTCCCCCCGCCTTCTGGATCAGGTCCGGGAGCGCATTCGCTACCTTCACTATAGCCTCAGCACCGAAAAGGCTTATCTGCACTGGGTGCGTTTTTTCATCCGTTGGCACGGGCGTGGCGGGGTCATGCGGCACCCGCGCGACATGGGGGCGGCCGAGGTCGAAGCGTTCCTCACGATGTTGGCAACAGAACGGCACGTGTCTGCCTCTACCCACAACCAAGCACTCAGCGCGGTCCTTTTTCTCTATCGCGAAGTATTGGGCGTCGATTTGCCCTGGCTGGAGGGCGTAAACCGCCCCGCCCAGAAGCGGCGCATTCCCAGCGTTTTGACGCGGGATGAGGTCGCTGCCTTGTTTCAGTTTCTGGATGCAGACATGCGTTTGCTGGCGCAATTGCTGTATGGCACAGGCATGCGGCTGATGGAGGGGCTTCGCCTGCGCGTCAAGGATGTGGATTTTGACCGCCATGTGATCATCGTCCGGGAGGCCAAGGGCAACAAAGACCGGGTCGTCATGCTGCCGCGCACCCTGGGGCCCACGCTGCGCTCGCAGCTGCTGCACGCGCGAGGCGTGTGGGAACAGGACCGGCAGGCGCAGCGCGGTGGTGTGCAAACGCCGCATGCGCTGGAGCTAAAGTACCCCCAGGTGGGACACACATGGGGCTGGTTCTGGCTGTTTCCCTCACCCACCCTTTCTGTGGACCCACGTTCGGGCGTGCAGCGGCGGCATCACTTGTTTGAGGAGCGGCTGCAGCGGGCCGTCAAGAAGGCGGTAGCCCAGGCCGGTATTTACAAACCCGTGTCTGTGCACACACTGCGCCACAGCTTTGCCACACACCTTCTGCAGTCGGGCACCGACATCCGCACCGTGCAAGAGTTGCTGGGCCACAGCGATGTGTCTACCACCATGATCTACACCCATGTCCTGAAGGTGGCGGCTGGTGGCACGGCCAGTCCGCTGGATTCGATGCAGCACATGAAATGACACGCTGCGTTGGGCACAAACGGAAAAATATTGACCAAATCAGCCTCTAGCTCTTGTCTATCAAGCGCTAGCAGCTATCAATAGGTGAGCATTCTCTCGATCACCCCCACCTTGCCAACAGCTTCGGCACACTCGCCACCAGCATCGCCGCGCCTGACAGCGTGAGCAGCCCCAGCACCACCTGCTTGAACCGCGCCTCGCTGATGCCCAGGTACAGCCGGGCGCCGAGCAGTGACGGCACCAGCATGGCCGGAATCACCAGTGCCAGCAGGGGCAGCGTGGCGCGGGTGATGAGGCCGGTGGAGGCGTAGGTGGCGAAGGTCACCAGCAGCATGGCCAGGTTGAAGTTCTGGATGATGGCGCGCTGCACGTCCTTGTCGAGCCCGCGCAGGGTGCACCACAGCGTGGGCAGCACGCCGGTGAAGCCGCCCAGGCCGCCCATCACACCGCCCGAGAGGCCCACGGCCGCATCCGCCACGCGGCCGCCAGCGGTGATGTGGGGAAGCTGGCGGGCCTGCAGCATGGCCGGGCACCACAGCACCAGCAGCGTGCCCAGCACGAGCTTGAAGGCGTCCATGTTCAGCCGGGGCAGCAAGGCCACACCCAGGGGGATGCCCGCCAAGCCGCCCAGCACAAAAGGGAGCAGGCGGGCTGTGTCAAAGCCGCGCCGCATCGTGGCGGCCGCAACGATCTGCCCGGTGAGTGCACCGCACACGGCCAGCACGGCGGCCAGGCGGGGCTCCAAAGTCCAGGCCCAGAAGGACATGGCCACCATGCTGAAGCCAAAGCCCGACAGGCCTTGCACAAAGCCCGCGGCCGCCGCGCCCAGCACCACCACCCACCATACGCCGTCCATGCGTCCGCCTGTTCTTTTCGTTGGACCAGTTCGGCTCAGAGGCTGAGAGGGAGTCGGGCGTGCCCGAAAGGGTGCGCCAAAGCGCCGCCAGCAAGGCGCAAAGCACAGCCGTAACTCGGGCTATGGCGCGCATTTGCAACGCCGCGGGCGGTGGTTTGGGGCGTCAAGGCGGGCACGACCGATTTCCTCTCAGCCTCTCAGTACAGCGAGGCCTGCTGGCGTGCTGGCAGTTCGCGGTCGTAGGTTTCGCCGTCAAAACTGCCGTGCGTGATGGACGCGAGCAGCGCGCCTGGCGTGGGCACGGGCCGGGGCGTGCCAGGCGGAACGGAGTCCCACAAGCCGGACCGCTGGATGGCGCGCGCGCACTGGAAGTACACCGATTCGGCTTTGATCACCAGCACGCATTGGGGCGGCTTACCGTTGACCACAAAGCGCGCCCGCAGATCGGGCGCCACACTGATGTGCGCGCGGCCGTTCACCCGCAGGGTTTCGCCCACGCCGGGTATGAGGAAGAGCAGCGCCACACGCGGGTCGGTGAGGATGTTGCGCAGGCTGTCGGCGCGGTGGTTACCGCGGCGTTCGGGCAGCAGCAGGGTTTGGTCGTCGTCCAGCACCTGCACAAAGCCAGCCGGGTCGCCGCGCGGTGATGCGTCCAGCCCGCCGGGGCCCTGGGTGGCCAGCACGGCAAAGGGGGATGCCTCGATCATGGCGCGGTAGCCGGGGTGCACGCGGGGCAGCTCCTTGGCAACTGCGGCTTCGCTGGGCGTGCCCAGCAGGGATTCGAGCTGCCCAAGGGTGTGGATGGTGTGTTCGCTGTCCGCAGACAGAGCGGCGGGGTTCAGGGGCGCGGGTGCAGTCATGCCCTGCATCGTGCCGTGCCTTGGGCGGGCTGGCAAGCTGCGCAGTGTGTGCTCTTAAATACTAAGCAAAAATGGCCGCTAGCGCTTAGCCAGCAAGCGCTGGCAGCTATCATTTTTGCAAGTTCATCACAGGTCGATAGCCGCCGCCGAGCCCGCCTGCTTGCGCAACTCGAACTTCTGGATCTTGCCGGTGCTGGTCTTGGGCAGCTCGCCAAACACCACCGCGCGGGGCACCTTGAAGCCCGCGAGGTGCTTCTTGCAGTGGGCCACGATGTCTTCGGGTGTGGTCTGCGCACCGGCCTTCAGCTCCACAAACGCGCAGGGTGTCTCGCCCCACTTGGCATCGGGCTTGGCCACCACGGCGGCGGCCAGCACGTCAGGGTGGCGGTAGAGCACGTCTTCCACCTCGATGGACGAGATGTTCTCGCCGCCCGAGATGATGATGTCCTTGCTACGGTCCTTGATCTTGATGTAGCCGTCGGGGTACTGCACGGCCAGGTCGCCGCTGTGGAACCAGCCGCCCGCAAAGGCCTCTTCCGTCGCCTTGGGGTTCTTCAGGTAGCCCTTCATGGCGATGTTGCCCTTGAACATGATCTCGCCCATGGTTTCGCCGTCCTGCGGCACGGGCAGCATGGTCTCGGGGTCGAGCACGCGCACGTCGCGCTCCAGGTGGTAGCGCACGCCCTGGCGGGCGTTGAGGCGGGCGCGCTCGCCGATGTCCAGGCCGTCCCAGGCCTCGTGCTTGGCGCACACCGTGGCCGGGCCGTACACCTCGGTCAGGCCGTACACGTGGGTCAGGTCAAACCCCATCTTTTCCATGCCCTCGATCATCGAGGCCGGCGGCGCGGCGCCCGCCACCATGGCCTTGACGCCTGCGGGGATGCCCGCCTTCATCGCATCGGGCGCGTTGACCAGCAGGCCGTGCACGATGGGCGCGCCGCAGTAGTGCGTGACGCCGTGGTTGCGGATGGCGTCGAAGATAGCTTGTGCGTCCACGCGGCGCAGGCACACGTTGACGCCAGCACGCGCTGCGATGGTCCAGGGAAAGCACCAGCCGTTGCAATGGAACATGGGCAGCGTCCACAGGTACACCGCGTGTTTGGGCATGTCCCACTCCAGCACGTTGCTGATGGCGTTGGTGGCGGCGCCCCGGTGGTGGTAGACCACGCCCTTGGGGTTGCCGGTGGTGCCGCTGGTGTAGTTGAGCGCTATCGCATCCCACTCGTCGGCGGGCAGGCTCCAGGCAAAGGCGGCGTCGCCGCTGGCCACAAAGGCGTCGTAGTCGGTGCCGCCCAGGCTTTGCACGGCGGGGCCGTAGAGCGCGTCCTGCACCTCGATCACGCGCAGGGGCGTGGGGGCGGTGCGCAGGGCCAGCGCCTTGGCCAGGGTGCCGCTGAACTCCGGGTCCACGATCACGGCCTTGGCCTCGCCGTGATCCAGCATGAAGGCGATGGCCTCGGGGTCGAGCCGGGTGTTGAGGGTGTTGAGCACGGCGCCCGCCATGGGCACGCCAAAGTGCGCCTCCACCATGGGGGGTGTGTTGGGCAGCATCACGGCCACGGTGTCGTTCTTGCCGATGCCTGCCTTGGTCAGCGCGCTGGCCAGCTGGCGGCAGCGGGCGTAGGTCTGGGCCCAGGTCTGGCGCAGCTCGCCGTGCACGATGGCCAGACGGTCGGGGTAGACCTCGGCCGTGCGTTCGATGAACGACAGGGGCGACAGGGCGGCAAAGTTGGCTTCGTTGCGGGGCAGGTGCTGGTCAAAGATGGAGGTCATGGGTCAGTGCAAGAAGATCAGGCAATAAGGTGAACAAGCGACAGCCTAGCGCCACTGGCTGACATGGAGGCAACACCGGCCAACCTGTGTGAAACCGCAGCGCCAATGGGGGCAGCTCATGCCTTGTCCTGCCGGCGGCTTTGCTTGATGCGGTACATGGCCGCGTCTGCGCTGGTCATCAGTGTGCGCGCATCCTGCGCGTCGCGCGGGAACAGGCTCAGGCCGATGCTGGCGCGCACGGGCAGGGGCCGGCCCTCAATGTCCAGCGGCAGCATGAACGCGTGCTGCAGCTTGGTCACGATCTGCAGCGCTGCTTGTTCGGAGTCCACGTTTTCGCAGAGCACCGTGAACTCGTCCCCGGCCAGCCGGGCCACGGTGTCCACCTGCCGCACGGCACCCGTGATGGTGCGGGCCACGGCCTGCAGCACCAGGTCGCCCACGGCATGACCGCGCGTGTCGTTGATGGCCTTGAAGTCGTCCAGATCCACAAACAGCAGGGCACAGCTGCGGCCGCTGCGGCGCGACAGCTCCAGCACCTGGGCCAGGCGCTGCTCGAACATGCGGCGGTTGGGCAGGCCGGTGAGCGCGTCGTGGTGCGCCAGGTGGGCCATGGCGTCGCGGCTGGCGTTCAGCTCGGTCATCTGGCGGTGGATCTGCTGCTCCATGTCCTGAAAGCTGCGCGCCAGCTCGCCCACCTCGTCGTCCCGGTGCACGGGCAGCGTGGCGTGCGCGCGCCCCAGCGTGACCGCCTGCGTGGCCTGCACGATGGCCTTGAGGGGCTGCGTGACTGCGCGCGACACCAGCGCTGCCAGCACCACGCCCACCGCACTGAGCACCAGCAGGATCTTGAGGATGCTGTTGCCCAGGCTCACCACCTCGCCCTGCACCGCAGCCAGCGGCTGCGAGAGGCCCACCACCATGAACCGCCCTTCACCTTCACGCCCATACGGCATGCGCACAAAGGAGTAGACGCGGGCTTCCTCGTCATCAGTGCCCGGCTGGCTGAGCACCACTTCCTGCTGGCGGCCATCGATCAGCGCAGCCACGGGCGCAAAGCTTTCCTGGATCAGGATGCGCTGCCCCCGATCAAAGCCAAAGGACTGGTCCGCATCGGGATGCACCAGAAAATCACCCCACCGGTTGCTGAGATAGAAACCGTAGGGCACCGGCAGTGCGGTGTTGAAATCGCGCAAAAACGGCTGCGCCGCCACCCGCAGCACCACCACGCCCCGCACCTGCCCGCCCCGCACCACCGGCGAGGCCATGCTGAACACGGGGATGGGCTCTGCGTCGGCTGCGCCTTCGTGGTTGATGCCGAACTCCGAGACATAGACCTCGCCCGGCGCGAGCGCCAGGGTTTCAAACACAAAGGGGAAATGCGCTTTCTCCTGCAGTTCGTCCTCGCTGGCGCGGATCCACGCGTCGCCCTTGCGGTCAATGCGCACCTGCTCCAGCCCAAAGTCCTGCACGCCAATGAAGCGGATCTGCAGATAGCTGGGATGGGTGACCAGGCTGGCCTTGAACACGTCTGCCAGCGCCGACTTGTCCTGCTCGCTGGCCGCCACGCTGGCCAGAAACGCGGTATCCCGCGCCACGGTGCCAAAGCCGGCCTGCATGTGGCGCGCCAGCACGTGTGTGGTGGCCAGCAGCGCCTGCTCGGCCCGCCCCTGCAGCCGCTCGCGGCTGGAGTCGAAGGTGTAGTAGCCCGCAAGAATGGCCGCAAACACGCTGAACGATGCCAGCAACAGCCCCAGCCGCAGCGCAATGCCCCATTTCACGCGGGTTTTCATGGCTCAGAACCGGTTCGGCCGGTCGCCCGACAGAATGCGCTGCCACAGCTGGGCACGCCGCGCTTCGTCTTCCACGGGCTCCAGCCACACGATGGCGCCGGCCGGGGCATCGGCCGACAGCGCTGGTGGCTCTTCGAGCGTGTTGGCCAGGCCCTGGCGGCGGGTCAGCGCACCACTGACGGCGGGCTCCAGCATGTAGTTGATCCACTCGGCGGCCAGCTCAACCTGGGTGGACTGGCGGGTGATGGCCCAGCAGTCCAGCCAGGCCAGTGCGCCCTCGCGCGGCACCACATAGCCCACATCCAGCCCGGCATCGCGCAGCTGCTTGAGCTGCTGCTGGCCGTAGTTGGCATGCATGACCGCAATGCGGTGCTTGCGAAACAGTTCCAGCGATTCTTCGGGCAGGCTGTAGAACGCACGCACATTGCGGCGCAAGGCCACCAGGTCTTTGGCCAGCGGGCCCAACTGCCCCACCGGGATCTGGAAGGGCGGCACGCCCCGGTACATGGCCGCGAGCGAAAAGCCGTGGCTGCTGCCGATGAACGCCAGCACACGCCCCTGCCAGCGCGGATCCCACAGCACGGCAATGGAGCCCGGAGGCCGGGCAAACTGCCCGCGGTCGTAGATGAGCCCCATCTCGGAATAGGTGTAGGGCATGGCGTAGACATCCGTGCCTTGGGCAATGCCCGCAATGGCGTGCAGTTGCCGAAAGCGCGGCAGCTGGTGCTGGGTGTTGGAGATGTTGTGCAGTGGCAACGGTGTGAGCAGGCGTCGCGCCACCAGCCGTGCGATTTCGGCCGTGTTGGCCGCCACCAGGTCAAAACCGGTGCCCTGCGGATTGGCCAGCTTGGCACGCAGCACGTCGTCAGAGGCCACGGTGGTGATCTCCACCCGCGCCCGGTGGCGCCTCTCGAAGTCGGCCACGATATCCGGGTCGGCATAGCCCGGCCAGGACAGCACACGCAGCACCGGCGCCGCGTGCACCGCTGCGGGCCACAGGGCTGCAGCGGCCAGCGGCAGCAGCACGGCCACGTCCCGGCGCCGCAGCGACCGCCGCACCGAAGTGACCGCCCCATCCACCGCGCACCGTGCCCTGTGTGCCATGCCCATCGCCCCGCTTCTGCAAGATCTGGTTACAAACAGTTTACGCGGACAATAGCGCCGTGACGATCCCTCAGTCTTTCATTCAGGAGCTGCTTGCCCGCGTCGATGTGGTCGACATCGTGGGCCGCTATGTACAGCTCAAGAAAGGCGGCGCCAATCTGATGGGCCTGTGCCCCTTTCACGGCGAAAAATCCCCCTCTTTCAGTGTGAGCCCGGCCAAGCAGTTCTATCACTGCTTTGGCTGTGGAAAAAACGGCAATGCCATCAGCTTCCTGATGGACCATGCGGGCATGGGGTTTGTCGAGGCCGTGCAGGACCTGGCCCAGAGCGTGGGGCTGCAGGTGCCGGACGATGACGTGTCCCCCCTGGAAAAAGAACGCGCCGCCGCTGCCCGCCAGAAGCAGGCCACGCTGACCGACGTGCTGGAAAAAGCCGCTGACGCCTACCGCCGGCACCTGCGTGAGTCGCAGCGGGCCATCGGCTACTTCAAGGGCCGGGGCGTGTCGGGCACTCTCGCCAAGCGCTATGGCCTGGGCTATGCGCCCGAGGGCTGGCGCAGCCTGGCCAGTGTGTTCGCGAGCTACGACGACCCGCTGCTGGAAGAAAGCGGCCTGGTCATCGTGAACGACGAGGATGGCGGCAAGCGCTATGACCGCTTTCGCGACCGGGTGATGTTCCCCATCCGTAACGTGAAGGGCGAATGCATCGGTTTTGGCGGACGTGTGCTGGGCGACGACAAACCCAAGTACCTCAACTCGCCCGAGACTCCCGTGTTCCACAAGGGCCGCGAGCTTTATGGGCTGTTCGAGGCCCGCACCGCCATCCGCGAGGCAGGTTACGCCCTGGTCACCGAAGGCTACATGGACGTGGTGGCACTGGCGCAGCTGGGCTTTCCCAACGCCGTGGCAACGCTGGGCACAGCCTGCACGCCCGAGCACGTGCAAAAGCTGCTGCGCTTCACCGAATCGGTGGTGTTCAGCTTTGATGGTGACGCTGCCGGGCGGCGCGCAGCGCGCAAGGCCCTGGACGGCGCCCTGCACCACGCCACGGACACGCGCAGCATCAAATTTCTCTTTCTACCCGCCGAGCACGATCCAGACAGTTTCATCCGCGCGCACGGCACCGAAGCCTTTGCGCGCCTGGTGGGCGATGCCATGCCGTTGAGCCGCTTCCTGGTCGAGGCGGCCAGCGAGCACTGCGACCTTGGCACGGCAGAAGGCCGCGCCCACATGGCCAGCAACGCCCGGCCTTTGTGGACGGCACTGCCTGACGGCGTGCTCAAGCGCCAGGTGCTCGGCGAGCTGGCGGAACTGACCCAGCTCAAAGCTCAAGACCTGGCCGACCTGTGGGGCCCGGGCCAGGGCCGCGACCAGCCAAGGCCCCCCGGGCCTGGCGGCCGCGGTGCGCAAACGGCGGGCTACCACGCACCATCGCCCTCCGAGGACGTGCCGCCCTGGGCGGGCGCCCCCGGCCCCGACGCATGGAGCACATACGCAGAGGCCCCCTCTTCCGGCTACGCCACGGGCTACAGCAAGCCGCCGTTCCGCAAAGGCACAGGGGACTGGAAAACGGGGACCTGGAAGAAAAAGGACAGAGACGCCCCCTGGCCACCCCAGCCGCGCCTGCCACGCGCGCCCACGGCCAGCCGCGCCGACCACGCCGCGCGCCTGCTGCTGTCGCACATGGCGTTTCTGGAAGAGCTGACGCACGACGATCACGCCACCCTGAGCGCCCAGCCCGCCCCCCACGGCCCGCTGTTTGTCTGGCTGGAGGCGCAGTTTCACGAGTACGGCCCGCTGGCCTGGGCGGTACTGCGCGAGAGCCTGCGCGACCACGAATGCGAGGCGCTGGCCGTGAAGGTGATGACGGGTTCGCACGCGCAGACCGAAGGCGCGCTGCAGGAACTGCGGCTGGAGCTGCGCGACCTGCTCAACCGCATGCAGATCGAGGACATCAAGGAGCAGCAAAAGCTGCTGGTGCTGCAGGTGGCGCAGGATCCAACGGCGCTGGAGCGCTACCGCGCCCTGGAGCAAAAGCGCAACGCCTTGCAGAACGCAGCGGCAAAAGCGGCTTGAAATCTGCGCCAAAGGTATAATGTAGGGTTAGTTATTGGCAAGAGCGACAGCAGCACCTCCGAGCCGGGCCACCGTGACAAACGCGCACAACCGTCCACCCATCGCAAGGACTGCACACCAAATGATCGCCCAGACATCTTGCCGCTGAGGGCCTCCCCTCAAGCGCAAAGCCCTTGTAGCTTTGCGTTGCCACCCGCGCCGGGACCTGAGGCGCTTGCGTTTTCTTTGTGTCCGTTTTTGATCCTGAGGTTGTTCCATGCCCGCTCAAAAGTCCGCGAAGCCATCCAAGTCTGCTCCAGTGCCCGCCGCCAAGGCTGTCTCCAAAACCGCTGCCAAAGCCCCGGCCAAGGCTGCCCCCAAAAAGGCCGCCGCCGCGCCCGCCCCGGTTGCCAAGAAAGTGAAAACTGTGCCCGTGAAAAGTTCTGCCGAGCTGACCAAAGCTGCCGATGAATTGCTGAAGAAAAAGCCTGCCCGCGCCAAGGCCGCCGCAGTATCCGAAGACGACGACACCCCGAAAAAGCGCCCCGGCCGCCCCGCCAAGGCGGCAGGCGCCGCCGAAGCCAAGGCCCCTGCCAAGCGCGGACGCAAGCCCAAGGCTGCAGCCGCCAGCGACGAAGGTGGCGACGACACCGACCTGTCGGACATCGAAGCCGACCTGGAAGGTGAAGTCGAAGAGACCACCGAAACCGCAGCCACGGTCGAGAAGGTCAAGCCCCTGCGCATGAAGATCAGCAAGGCGAAGGAACGCGCCTTGATGAAGGAGTTCGGCTTGGACGAAACCGTCCTGTCCGAAGAAGACATGGCCAAGCGCCGTGCGCGCCTGAAGGCCCTGATCAAGCTGGGCAAGACACGCGGCTACCTCACGCACGTTGAAATCAACGACCACCTGCCCGACAAGCTGGTCGATGCCGAAACCCTCGAAGCCGTCATCACCACGCTGAACGACCTGGGCGTGGCGGTGTACGAGCAGACGCCCGATGCCGAAGCGCTGATCATCACGGACAACGCCCCCGCTGGCGCTACCGAGGAAGAAGCCGAAGAAGCCGCCGAAGCCGCGCTCTCGACCGTGGACTCGGAATTCGGCCGCACCACCGACCCGGTCCGCATGTACATGCGCGAGATGGGCACCGTGGAGCTCTTGACCCGCGAAGGCGAAATCGAAATCGCCAAGCGCATCGAAGGCGGCCTGATGGCCATGATGGAGGCGATCAGCGCATCGCCCGCCACCATCGCCGAGATCCTCAACATGGGTGAGGAAATCCGCGAAGGCAAGGTCGTCATCTCGACCATCGTGGACGGCTTCTCCAACCCCAATGAGGCCGACGACTATGTGGCCGAAGAAGACTTCGATGAATTCGACGAGGCCGACGATGACGACGGCAAGGGTGGCAGCAAGGCGCTGACCAAGAAGCTCGAAGAGCTCAAGAAGCAGGCGCTGGAGCGCTTTGACAAGCTGCGCGAGCTGTTTGAAAAAGTGCACAAGGTGTACGACAAGGAAGGCTACGGCACGCCCAACTACCAGAAGGCGCAGAAGGCCCTGTCGGAAGAGCTGATGACCATCCGCTTCACCGCCAAGACCATCGAGAAGCTGTGCGACATGGTGCGCGGCCAGGTGGACGACGTGCGCAAGAAGGAGCGCGAGCTGCGCCGCATCATCGTGGACAAGTGCGGCATGCCCCAGGAGACGTTCATCAAGGACTTCCCGCCCAATCTGCTGAACCTGCAGTGGGTAGAGAAGCAGGCCGCCGCCGGCAAGCCCTGGTCGTCCATCATTGCGCGCAACGTACCGCCCATCCAGGACCTGCAGCAAAAGCTGATCGACCTGCAGTCGCGCGTGGTGGTGCCGCTGGCGGAGCTCAAGGGCATCAACAAGCGCATGAACGAAGGTGAAGCCACCTCGCGCGATGCCAAGAAGGAAATGATCGAGGCCAACCTGCGCCTCGTGATCTCGATTGCCAAGAAGTACACCAACCGCGGCTTGCAGTTCCTCGATCTGATCCAGGAAGGCAACATCGGCCTGATGAAGGCGGTGGACAAGTTCGAATACCGCCGTGGCTACAAGTTCTCGACGTATGCGACCTGGTGGATCCGCCAGGCCATCACAAGGAGCATTGCCGACCAGGCACGCACCATCCGCATCCCGGTGCACATGATCGAGACGATCAACAAGATGAACCGCATCAGCCGCCAGCACTTGCAGGAGTTTGGTTTTGAGCCCGATGCGTCCATCCTGGCGGCCAAGATGGAGATCCCAGAGGACAAGATCCGCAAGATCATGAAGATCGCCAAGGAGCCGATCTCGATGGAAACCCCCATCGGCGACGACGATGACAGCCACCTGGGCGACTTCATCGAGGACGGCGCCAACACCGCGCCTATCGAAGCCGCCATGCAGGCCGGCCTGCGCGACGTGGTCAAGGACATCCTGGATGGCCTCACCCCCCGCGAAGCCAAGGTGCTGCGCATGCGTTTCGGTATCGAGATGACCAGCGACCACACGCTGGAAGAAGTGGGCAAGCAGTTCGACGTGACGCGCGAGCGCATTCGCCAGATCGAAGCCAAGGCGCTGCGCAAGCTCAAGCACCCTTCGCGCTCGGACAAGCTGCGCAGCTTTATCGACTCGCTGTAAACCGCATTGCGGTCACATGGGCAGGCCCTTGGCAACGGGGCTGCATCGGTCGCCCCAGATACCACCATGGTGCTGGGGCGTTGTGCTTTTTGGCGTGCCGGCCGCAGCGGGCACGCCGTCGCTCAAAATTTGATTGAAATATGGCTCCAGCGCTTTATGGATAAGCGCTAACAGCTATAAAAACATGAGCATTCAATCCAGTTTCAGCCCGGACTGCCTGACCAGCTTGGCCATGCGATCCACCTCGCTGCGGAAGAACGCAGCCGTGGCATCGGGCGCGGGGCTTTGCAGCTGGTAGCCCTGCGCCAGCAGGGCCTCGCGCACTTCCGGTGCTGCCACGGCGCTGCGCACGGCGTTGTAGGCCCGGTCCACTTCTGCCCGGGGCAGACCGGCCGGCCCCACCACGGCCACCCAGCCGTCCAGGGCGTAGTTGGGCAGGCCTTGTTCGGCAATCGTTGGCAGGTCGGGCAGCAGCGGGGAGCGTGTGGTGGACGACAGGCCTATGGCCCGCAGCGCACCCGACTTCACATGGGGCGCCGCCACGGCCACGGCGATGAACGCCATCTGGATCTGCCCGCCCAGCACATCGGCCGTCAGCGGCCCCATGCCCCGGTAGGGAATGTGCTTGATATCCACCTGCGCCTCGTGCACGAACATCTCCGCCGCCAGGTGCAGGATGGTGCCGTTGCCCGACGAACCGTAGTTCAGCACACCCGGCTGGGCCTTGGCCAGGGCCACCAGTTCGCGCACGTTTTTGGCCGCCACCGAAGGGTGCGCCACCAGCACAAAGGGTGTGGCGCCAATCAGGGTGATCGGCGTGATGTCGTCCACCGCGTGATACGGAATGTTCTTGAACACGCTGGGGTTGACGGCATGGTTGTTGGACACCATGCCCAGCATGGAGCCGTCTTTGGGCGCCTTCACGATCATCGTCGTGCCCGTGATGCCGCCGGCGCCGGGGTAGTTTTCCACCACCACCGGCCGCGCCAGCGCCTTGCCCAGGCTGGGGCCCAGCACGCGCGCAACGCCATCCACCCCCGAGCCCGCACTGACAGGCAGCACCAGGCGCACCGGCCTGTCTGCCCCCTGGGCAAAGGTCCACGCGGGCACCACGGCACTGGTCATGGCGGCGGCGAGCAGCGTGCGCCTTGTGAGGCGCTGTGCGTTCTGTGAGGGGGATACGGTGCTGCGTGCCGTGTTGTCTGTCATGGTTTGTCTCCGGTGTTGTGATGGGAATGCGTGGGTTCAGGCCACGGCGCCCTGCGCCTGCAGGGCCTGCAGCTGCTCGGGGCTGTAGCCCAGCTGCGCCATGAGTTCGGCGGTGTGCTGGCCCAGCACCGGTGGCTGCAGGCGCACGCCCAGCCGCTGCCCATCCATGCGCAGGGGAAACAGGGTGGTGCGTGCCGTCTGTCCGGCGCGCTCGCCATCGGGCAGCGTGATGTCCGCCAGGCCGCCGGTGGCATTGAGGTGCGGGTCGTCAAACAGCTGCTCGGGCCGCAGGATGGGCGCAAAGGGCAGACCGTGCTTCTCGAAGATGGCAGCCAGTTCGGCCGCGCTGTGTGCGGCCAGGCGCCTGCGCAGCTCGGGCAGCAGCGTGCCACGCGCGCGCACGCGGTCGTTGTTGTTAGACAGGCCCGGATCGGCCTTGAGGTCGGCGAAGCCCAGGGCATCGCAAAAGGTGATCCACTGCGCGTCGCTCACGGCGGCCAGAAAGATCTGCTCGCCGTCCTTCACACTGAACACGTCATACAGCGACCACGCCGAGATGCGGTCGGGCATGGGGGCTGCCGGCTGGCCGGTGACGGCGTACTGCATCATGTGCTGGCCCACGAGGAACACGTTGTTCTCGAACAGGGCCGAGTCCACCTCCTGCCCGCGCCCGGTGATACCGCGCTGCATCAGCGCCGCCATGGCGCCAATGGCGCCAAACATGCCACCCATGATGTCGTTCACGCTGGTGCCCGCGCGCAGCGGGTCTCCGGGGCGCCCGGTCATGTAGGCCAGGCCGCCCATCATCTGCACCACCTCGTCCAGCGCCGTGCGGTGCTCGTAGGGGCCGGGCAAAAAGCCCGTGTGGTTCACGTAGATGAGGCGCGGGTTGATCGGGCTCAGCGCGGCATAGTCCAGGCCGTATTTCGTCATCACGCCGGGCTTGAAGTTCTGCGCCACCACATCGGCCGAGGCTGCGAGCTTGCGCGCCACCTTCAGGCCCTCGGGGCTGCGCAGGTCGAGCGCAATGCTTTTCTTGTTGCGGTTGAACATGGGGAAAAAGCCCGCGCCTGCGCCCAGCAGGTGGCGCGTGCGGTCACCGTCCACGGGCTCGACCTTGATGACCTCGGCCCCCAGGTCGGCCAGCACCATGCCGCAGGTGGGGCCCATGACCATGTGGGTGAACTCCACCACGCGCAGGCCTTCCAGGGGCAGGCGTGGGGATGGTGTAGAGGGCTGTGTGTCGTTCATGGTGCAGCGTTAAAAAATGGGGGTTAGGCCGCTTGCAGTGCAGCGGGTGCGGCATTGCGGGGCAGGCCCGCCTGCCAGAGCGTGCCGTGCAGGGTCTCCCCCGCCAGCCAGCCCGCCACGCGCTGGCGCAGCGCCAGCAGCGCGCGCACGTCAATGCCCGTGGTCACGCCCATGCGTTCGAGCATGAACACCAGGTCTTCGGTAGTGACATTGCCGCTGGCACCGGGCGCGTGTGGGCAGCCGCCGATACCGGCCAGGCAGGCATCAAAGCGGGTGATGCCCGTCTGCCACGCGGCATAGACGTTTGCCAGGCCCATGCCACGCGTGTCGTGGAAATGCGCACAGGCCAGGCGGTCGCCCACCCGGGCGCGCGCTTTCTCAAACAGCCGGGCGACCGAGGCGGGGTCGGCATACCCCACGGTGTCCGCCAGGCTCACGCGGTCGGCGCCTGCATCCAGCAGCGCCTGCATCAGGCGCAGCACTTCGCTCTCGGCCACTTCGCCCTGCAGGGTGCAGCCAAAGGCCGTGCCCACGCCACCTTCGATCAGCGTGCGGCTGCCACTGGCGTCACGCAATACGCGGATACGCGCCACCTCGGCCACCACTTCATCGGGGGTCTTGCGCAGGTTGGCCAGGCTGTGGGCATGGCTGGCCGAGAGCGGCACGATCATGAGGTCGGCGTCCTGCTCCAGCGCGCGCTCGGCACCCTTGAAATTGGGCACCAGCACCGAGGCGACCAGCCCCGGCAAGCTCTTGGCATGGGCCAGCACCTGCGCAGTGTCGGCCAGCTGCGGCAGCAGGCGGGCGGGCACGAAGGAGCCCACCTCGATCTCGCGCTGGCCGGCGGCGTAGGCAGCGTTGATCCACTCGATCTTGTGCGCGGTGGAGACCACGGTGGCAATGCTCTGCAGCCCGTCGCGCAGGCCCACCTCGCGGACGATGGCGCGCAGGGGCGTGGGATGGGCGGTGGTCGTTTGCACGGGCTGTCTCCTGATGGGGCTCGGTTTTGTTGAATTCTAGAAATTCCGAATAGAAACTGAAAATCAATTTCGGAAGCTCTAAGATTCCCACCTGGAATATCAAACCAGCAAGGGCCCCATGCGCGACCTCGATCTGCAAACATTGCGGCTGTTTGCCGCCGTGTGCGAGCAGCGCAGCATTGCGCGCGTGGCCGAGCAGGAATCCATCGTGGGATCGGCCATCAGCAAACGCCTGGCGCAGCTGGAAGACACGGTGGGCACGCCGCTGCTGCTGCGCAGGCGCCGCGGCGTGGTGCCCACGCCGGCCGGCGAAACCCTGCTGGAGCACGCGCGCACCATGCTGGCCAGCGTGGGGCAGATCGAGCGCGACATGGCGGCCTACGCCACCGGCACCCGGGGCCATGTGCGCATGCTGGTCACGGCATCGGTCATGGCCGAATCGCTGGCCGACGATGTGGCGGCCTTTCTTCAGGACCCCGCCCACCGCGACATCCAGGTCAGCATGGAAGAACGCGTGAGCCCCGACGTGGTGCAGGGCATCCGCGACGGCAGCGCCTCGATCGGCATCTGCTGGGACGCTGCGGACCTTTCAGGCCTGGAAACCCGCGCCTACCGCACCGACCATCTCGCCGTGGTGGCCCACACCTCGCACCCGGTGGCAACGCAGAGCAGCGTGCGCTTTGCCGATGTGCTGGGCTACGAGTTCGTCAGCATGCCTGCGCTGAGTGCCGTGCAGGTGCTGCTGACACGTGCAGCAGCCGTGGAAGGCAAAGCCCTCGTCCACCGGGTGTTGGTGTCCAACTTTGATGCCGCCCTGCGGGTGGTGCGGGCCAACCTGGCCATCAGCGTGGTGCCCCGCGAAGTGGCCCTGCCCTTTGCCCAGACCGCCCCGCTGCGGGTGGTTCCGCTGAGCGATCCCTGGGCGCGGCGGCGCTTTGCCATCTGCTTTCGCAGCGCGCAGACCCTCACGCCCGCCGCCCAGCTCCTGGTGAGCCACCTGGCAGGCCTGGCCCGCCCGGACTGACCGCAGCAACGTGGCCTGATCGCAACAGTTTAAGTTGTAACATGAGTTTTTCTGGGCCTAGCGCATGTGTGGTGTGCGTTCTGAGCTACTAAACTTGTAGCAAAATGGGTTCCGCGCTATAGTCTCAGCGCATCAGGGGGCCCGGGGAACACCCGCCCGAATGAAATTTGATCCAACACTTGCGCGAGGAGAAGCGTCCATGAGCTCCAAAGAAAATGTCGCCA
The DNA here is from genome assembly GCF_000238595.1 of Acidovorax sp. NO-1. GTDB lineage: Bacteria > Pseudomonadota > Gammaproteobacteria > Burkholderiales > Burkholderiaceae_C > Acidovorax. The sequence continues at coordinate 46,308 of NZ_AGTS01000100.1, forward strand.
TCAACCAGTTGTTCGAGCGGCTCGAATGCCGGTACGCGCTGCGCGTGCTGTGGGCCCTGAAGGACGGTCACCCCCAGACGTTCCGCCTGCTGCAAGACAGCGTCGGGGGCATCACGCCCAACACGCTGAACACCCGCATCAAGGAACTGCGCGAGGCAGGGTTTGTGGATCATGGCAGCGATGGCTACACCGTCACTCCCTCCGGCGCCGACTTGCTCAAACGCCTTTCCGACGTGCAGGCCTTCGCCACCCGCTGGGTTGCCGGCCGCACCAAAAAGGCCTGAACGGCCCCCGCCGCGCCAGGCCTTGCGCACTGCACCGCGGCGCCACCGTTAAAATATAAGGTCAAAATAGCTTCTAGCGCTTGATGAACAAGCGCTAGAAGCTATATTTTTAATAGCATTCAAGGAATTTCCCCATGGCACTGACCACCACCGCATCCGGCCTGCAATACGAAGACACCACCGTGGGCGAAGGCGCCGAGGCGACCAAGGGCCAGAACGTGTCGGTGCACTACACCGGCTGGCTCTACAACAACGGCGAACAAGGCGCCAAGTTCGACTCCAGCCGCGACCGCAACGACCCGTTCGAGTTCTCGCTGGGCGCCGGCATGGTCATCAAGGGCTGGGACGAAGGCGTGCAGGGCATGAAGGTGGGCGGCCAGCGCACCCTGATCATCCCCGCAGCCCTGGGCTACGGCGCACGCGGCGCGGGCGGCGTGATTCCGCCCAACGCCACGCTGAAGTTCGATGTGGAACTGCTCAAGGTGGGCCGCTGACACCTGAAATTTCCGGCTGGCGACGCCCGTCTCCACCCTGCAAAAGCGGCCTTGTGGCCGCTTTTTTGTTGCCTGGCTACATCTCTGTGCGTACACGCGGCTGGGGCGGTGCGGGTCGCGTCAGCCAGCTCACCACCACCGCCACCACGAGCCCCGTGGGCACGCCGAACACGCCGGCCGAGATGGGCTGGATGCCGAACCACAGCCCGTCGGCCAGCATCCACGCGGGCAGCACGCTCATGGCAGGCACGTGTGACAGCATGTAGTACACCGCCACACCCAGCCCCGCCAGCATCCCTGCCACGGCACCCTGCCGCGTCGTCCCGCGCCAGAATATGCCCAGCACCATCACCGGCACAAAAGCCGACGCGGCCAGCGAAAACGACGCCGACACCATGGGCAGGATCTCGGACGGTTTGAGCGCCGCCACAAACGCCGCCGACAGGGCCACCGCCAGGAGCGCGAACTTGGTCAGGATCACACGCTGCTCGGGAGAGGCTTCACGCTGCGTGTCCTGGAAGTAGAGATCGCGCACCAGGGCGTTGCTGATGGTCAGCAACAATCCGTCTGCGGTAGAGAGCGCCGCCGCCAGCCCTCCGGCCGCCACCAGGCCGGATACGACATAGGGCAGTCCGCCCAGTTCTGGCGTGGCCAGCATGATGAGGTCGGCCCCCAGCCGGATCTCGCCAAACTGCACGATACCGTCGGCGTTCACGTCCTCCACCGACAGGAGCGAACTGTCCACCCGCGCCCACTGCGCCATCCAGTTGGGCAGAGCTTCAAAGCTGCTGCCCACCAGGTTCTGCATGACCTCGAACTTCACCAGCACAGCCAGGGCCGGGGCGCTGAGATACAGCAGGGCAATGAAGAACAGGGACCACGCCACGGACGCGCGCGCCCCCGACACCGTGGGCGAGGTGTAGTAGCGCGTGAGCAGGTGGGGCAGGCCCGCCGTGCCGACCATGAGGCAGAACATGAGCGCCAGGAAGTTGCGGCGCGTGAGCTCGTAGTCGCGCTGCTCTTCGGGCGTTCCGTTCGGGTCGCCCACGTACGCCTGGCTGTGCAACGGCAGGCCGCCCAGGGGGCGCGCACGTTCATAGTTCTCGCGCATCTCGCGCGTCCAGCGCTCACGGGCAGCAGCAGCGTCCCGGGGCAACGCGGCCAGTTCGCGGCTGGCTGCAACGATCAGGCCCACCTCGGCATTCTGGGCGCGCAGCGCGCGGATGCGCTCGCGGCCTCTCTCGCGCTCGCGCTCCAGGGCGCCCTCCACGTCGCGCAGCCGTTCTTCAAAATCCTGCGCGCGCCGCAGGTAGGTCTGTACCACCTGGTGTTCGGCCGGGGAGTCCAGGAGCTGTGCCTCCAGATCGGCGATCTTGCTGATCTGCGTGCCATAGACCAGCGGCGCCAACGGGTTGCCCAGCTGCTTGTACGCCAGCCACGACACGGGTATGAGGAACGCCAGCAGCAGCACCACATACTGTGCCACCTGCGTCCAGGTGATGGCGCGCATGCCGCCCAGGAACGAGCACAGCAGTACCCCGCCCAGCCCGAGCATGATGCCGATCTCGAACTGCACCCCTGTCAGGCGCGAAGCGATCAGCCCCACCCCATAGATCTGCGCCACGACATAGGTGAACGAACACAACACGGCCGCCAGCGCCGCAATCAACCGCGGCCAGCGCCCGCCAAAGCGCACATGAAAGAAGTCCGGCACCGTGTACAAGCCCATGGCGCGCAGGTGCGGCGCAATCAGCATGGCCACCAGGCAGAAGCCTCCCGTCCACCCCAACAGATAGGCCAGGCCCCCTGCCTGCCCCGGTGTGCCCGAAAAGCCCTGCAGGTACAGCGCCCCGGACAGGCTGATGAACGACGCGGCACTCATCCAGTCTGCCGCTGCCGCCATGCCGTTGTACATGGGCGGAATGCGCCGCCCGGCCACGTAGTACTCCTCCGGGTCCGTGGTGCGGCCGTAAACGCCGATGCCTGCGTAAACCATCACCGTGAGGAACAGGAAGATGGGGCCAATCCAGTGCCGCGAGAGCCCCTGCCGCTCTGCCCAGGTCATCAGCGCCAGAAAGGCCAGCACCCCGAAGATGTACAGGGCCAGAATGCGGTGCAGCCGCCACAGATAGGCGCGGTCGGCGCCAGACGCGGTTTGGTCAGCCATGGGGGCGGTCCGCAGCATCGGGCGACGCCTGAGCCGCATTGCGTTCGGCATCCTGGCGCTCGAAACGGTTCATGGCCCAGCCATAGGCCACCACGATACCGATGAACACCAGCACGGCCCCCTGGGCAGCAATCCAGTAACCCAGCGGCCAGGTTCCGAACACGCGCTGCTGCAGGTCTCTGGCGAAATAGGTGGCCACGAACGTCACCGCCACCCACAGCAACAGCAACCCGGCCTTAAGCTTCAGATGCCGCACATCGTGCAGATCGGGCGGGAACGGGCCCGCCATTTCAGCGTCGGGAGATCGGGAGGGCGGCTGGGGCGGCTGCATCACGGGCACGGCATCACGGACGCTGTGTCAGGTGGTGCAGATTGCGCATGGCTGCCCGCGCGTCAGCTTGCGAGCTGCTGCCAGGTGGCAATCACGCTGTCAGGGTTCAGCGAGATCGACGAGATGCCTTCCCTGGCCAGCCACTGCGCAAAGTCAGGGTGGTCGCTGGGGCCCTGGCCGCAGATGCCGATGTACTTGCCCTGGGCCAGGCAGGCCTTGATGGCCTGATGGATCAGCGCTTCCACCGCAGGATCGCGCTCGTCAAAGTCCTGCGCCAGCAGTTCCAGGCCCGAGTCGCGGTCCAGGCCCAGCGTGAGCTGGGTCAGGTCGTTGGAGCCGATGGAGAAGCCGTCAAAGAATTCAAGGAAGCGCTCGGCCAGGATGGCGTTGCTCGGCACTTCGCACATCATGATGACCTTGAGGTCGTCCTTGCCACGCGCCAGGCCGTGGGTGGCCAGCAGCTTGGTCACGCGCTCGGCCTGGCCCAGTGTGCGCACGAAGGGCACCATCACCTGCACGTTGGTCAGGCCCATGTCGTTGCGCACGCGCTTCAAGGCTTCACATTCCATCGCGAAGGCTTCGCCGAAATCTTCGCTGATGTAGCGGGCTGCGCCGCGGAAGCCCAGCATCGGGTTTTCTTCCTCGGGCTCGTAGCGGCTGCCGCCGATCAGCTTGCGGTATTCGTTGGACTTGAAGTCCGACAGGCGCACGATGACGGGCTTGGGCCAGAAGGCGGCGGCAATGGTGGCCACACCTTCGGCGACCTTGTCCACATAGAAAGCGCGGGGGCTGGCATGGCCACGGGCCACGGATTCAACGGCCTTCTTCAGGTCGGCGTCGATCTGGGGGTAGTCCAGGATCGCCTTGGGGTGCACGCCAATGTTGTTGTTGATGATGAACTCCAGCCGCGCCAGGCCCACGCCTTCGTTGGGCAGCTGGGCAAAGTCAAACGCCAGCTGGGGGTTGCCCACGTTCATCATGATCTTGGTCTTGATGGGTGGCATCGCGCCGCGCTGCACTTCAGTGACTTCGGTTTCGAGCAGGCCGTCATAGATCTTGCCGGTGTCGCCCTCGGAGCAGCTCACGGTGACCAGCGTGCCATCGGTCAGGCGCTCGGTGGCATCGCCGCAGCCCACCACGGCCGGGATGCCCAGCTCGCGCGCAATGATGGCCGCGTGGCAGGTGCGGCCTCCCCGGTTGGTGACGATGGCGCTGGCGCGCTTCATCACGGGCTCCCAGTTCGGGTCGGTCATGTCGGTGACGAGCACATCCCCGGGCTGGACCTTGTCCATCTCGGAAATGTTGTGCACCAGGCGCACCGGGCCGGTGCCGATCTTCTGGCCAATAGCGCGGCCCTCGGCCAGCACGGTGCCGCGACCCTTGAGCTTGTAGCGCAGCTCGGCCTGGCCCTTGGCCTGGCTTTTCACGGTCTCGGGGCGGGCCTGCAGGATGTAGAGCTGGCCGTCGGTGCCGTCCTTGCCCCACTCGATGTCCATGGGGCGGCCGTAGTGCTGCTCGATCACCAGCGCGTAGCGGGCCAGTTGCTCCACGTCAGCATCGGTCAGCGAATAGCGGTTGCGCTGCTCGGTGGGCACGTCAATGGTCTTGACCAGCTTGCCGCTGGCGGCCTTTTCCTCGGGCGTGGAGAACACCATCTGGATCAGCTTGCTGCCCAGGTTGCGGCGGATCAGCGCCTTTTTGCCCGCCTGGAGCATGGGCTTGTGCACGTAGAACTCGTCGGGGTTCACGGCGCCCTGCACCACGGTTTCGCCCAGGCCGTAGCTGCTGGTGATGAAGACCACGTCTTCAAAGCCGGATTCGGTGTCGATGGTGAACATCACGCCCGCAGCGCCGAGGTCGGAGCGCACCATGCGCTGCACACCGGCCGACAGGGCCACCACATCGTGCTCGAAGCCCTTGTGCACACGGTAGGAAATGGCGCGGTCGTTGTACAGCGACGCGAACACTTCCTTCATCTTGTGCATGACTTCGTCGATGCCCACCACGTTCAGGAAGGTCTCCTGCTGGCCGGCAAACGATGCATCGGGCAAGTCCTCGGCCGTGGCCGACGAGCGCACGGCAAAAGAGGCAGCGGGGTTGCCAGCGCTCAGCTTGGCAAATTCGTCGGCAATGGCCTTTTGCAGGTCGGCCGGAAAAGGCTGGGCCTCGACCATGGCGCGGATTTCGGCACCCACCTGCGCCAAGGCGCGCACGTCTTCGGTGTCCAGGCTCTTGAGCTTGGCGCTGATCTTGTCGGCCAGGCCGTCGTAGGCCAGAAATTCGCGAAACGCGTGGGCGGTGGTGGCAAAGCCGGTGGGCACGCGCACGCCCTGCGGCAGCTGGGAGATCATCTCGCCGAGGCTGGCGTTCTTGCCGCCAACGACCTCGACATCGGTCATTCTCAGGTTTTCAAACGGTACGACCAGGGCGGTCGGGCTGAAAAGTGCAGACATGGGAAAGCTCCAGAAGTTGAAACCGGGTCGTCTGCGCGCCCGCCTCGTGCTGTACGCAGGAGCGGTGGGCGAGCGGCCATGCACAGGCTGCAGCTTTGTCGTTGTGGTTGTGGGCCGACGCGGTGCATGGTGAGAATCAGATAATTGTGACAATTGTAGGCCCCCACCACTGGCGGCGGGCTGACGTTTTCAAAAAGGGGCTCCATGCACTCGCGCACCGTATTCTTTGTCTCTGACGGCACCGGCATCACCGCCGAAACCTTTGGAAACGCCATCCTGGCCCAGTTCGAGATGAAGCCGCGCCATGTGCGCCTGCCCTTTATCGACACCGCCGACAAGGCCCACCAGGCGGTGCGCCAGATCAACCACACAGGCGAGGTGGAGGGCAAAAAGCCCATCGTCTTCACCACCCTGGTCAACATGGAAGTGCTCAAGGTCATCCAGGAAGGCTGCAAAGGCATGCTGCTGGACATGTTTGGCACCTTTGTCCACCCGCTGGAGGAAGAGCTGGGCATCCGCTCGCACCACCGCGTGGGACGTTTCAGCGACGTGAGCCGCAGCAAGGAGTACACCGACCGCATCGAGGCCATCAACTTCAGCCTGGCCCACGACGACGGTCAGAGCAACCGCGACCTGGCGGGCGCTGATGTGATCCTGGTGGGCGTGAGCCGCAGCGGCAAGACCCCCACCAGCCTGTACCTGGCCATGCAATGCGGGCTGAAGGCTGCCAACTACCCGCTGATTCCCGAGGACTTTGAACGCCGCCAGCTCCCGCCGGCCCTGGTGCCGTTTCGCAGCAAGATCTTCGGCCTGACCATCAGCCCCGAGCGCCTGTCCGAGATCCGCAGCGAACGCCGCCCCAACTCGAAGTACGCAGACCTGCTCAACTGCCGCAACGAGGTGGCCGAGGCCGAAGCCATGATGCGCCGCTCGGGCATTCGGTGGCTCTCGACCACGACCAAGTCCATCGAGGAAATCGCCACCACCATCCTGCAGGAGATCCGGCCGGAGAGGCTGGTGTATTGAAGCCCCTGCCGGTACGCCCCATGGCGCCAGGCGTGTGGCGAGCAGCGAGGGGGCAAAGGCTGGTGGCCTGCTCTGCGTACAGAGCCCGGGCATAAAAAGAGCGACGGGTGCCAACGCACCACGTCGCTCATATTTTTATAGCTGCCAGCGCTTTACCATCAAGCGCAGAAGCCCATTTTTACCTGAATATCAGGCGGGTTCCGCCACCGGCTGCGCTGCCGGGGCTGCGGCCGATGCCACCACCGGCATGCGGATAAGGTGGTCGAACGCGCTCAGTGCCGCCTTCGACCCGTCACCCGCCGCGATCACGATTTGCTTGTAAGGCACGGTGGTGCAATCGCCCGCCGCAAACACGCCGGGGATGTTGGTGCGGCCGTGCGAATCGACAGTGATTTCGCCAAAGCGCGACAGCTCCACCGTGCCCTTGAGCCATTCGGTATTGGGCACCAGGCCGATCTGTACGAACACGCCTTCAAGCTGCACGGTGTGCTCCACATTGGTGGCGCGGTCCTTGTATTTGAGGCCGTTGACCTTGCCATCGGCGCCGGTGATCTCGGTGGTCTGCGCGTTGGTGTGGATGGTCACGTTGGACAGGCTCTTGAGCTTGTTGACCAGCACGGCGTCGGCCTTGAGCTGGTCGGCAAACTCGATGAGCGTGACATGGGCCACCACGCCAGCGAGGTCAATCGCAGCCTCCACGCCACTGTTGCCGCCGCCGATGACGGACACGCGCTTGCCCTTGAACAGCGGGCCGTCGCAGTGCGGGCAGTAGGCCACGCCCTTGTTCTTGTACTCGGCTTCGCCAGGCACGTTCACGTTGCGCCAGCGGGCGCCGGTGGACAGGATCACCGTCTTGGCCTTGAGCGAGCCGCCGTTGGCCAGCTGCACTTCAATCAGGCCACCGGGCTGCGCGGCGGGGATGAGCTTGTCGGCGCGCTGCAGGTTCATGATGTCCACGCCATAGGCGCGGGTGTGGGCTTCGAGCGCGGCGGCGAACTTGGGGCCGTCGGTTTCGAGCACCGAGATGTAGTTCTCGATGGCCAGCGTGTCATTCACCTGGCCGCCAAAGCGCTCGGCAGCCACGCCGGTGCGGATGCCCTTGCGGGCGGCGTACACGGCGGCCGCGGCACCTGCAGGGCCACCGCCAACGATGAGCACGTCATACGGGTCCTTGGCGCTGAGCTTGGCGGCTTCGCGGGCGGCAGAGCCAGTGTCGAGCTTGGCCACGATTTCTTCGATGGTCATGCGGCCCGAGCCGAACACCTGGCCGTTCAGGAACACCATGGGCACGGCCATGATTTCGCGCTCGTTCACTTCCTGCTGGAAGGCGCCGCCTTCGATCACGGTCGTCTTGATCTTGGGGTTGACGATGGCCATGAGCGACAGCGCCTGCACCACGTCCGGGCAGTTGTGGCAGGTCAGGCTCATGTAGACCTCGAAATTGAAGTCGCCATCCAGGGCCTTGATGGAATCGATCACGTCCTGCTCGACCTTGGGCGGGTGGCCGCCCGTCCACAGCAGGGCCAGCACCAGCGAGGTGAATTCATGGCCCAGCGGCAGGCCGGCAAAGCGCAGGCTGTTGCTGGCGCCCACGCGCTGCAGGCTGAAGGATGGCTTGCGGGCATCGTTGCCGTCGGTGCGCAGGGTGATCTTGTCGCTGCGCAGGGTTTGGATGGTCACGAGCAGCTCGCGCATGTCGCGCGCCGTCTCGCTGTCGTCCAGGGAAGCCACCAGCTCAAACGGCTGCTGCACGCGCTCCAGGTAGGCGGCGAGTTGGGTCTTGAGTTGTTCGTCGAGCATGGTGGTGTCCTTTGAATTTGGAGTTGTGATGTGGGGGAGGTTGAAGCCAATAGGGCTGCAGTTCAAGCCTGCATGTCAACGTCCGGGCGTAAAAAAGCCGGACGGCATGGCGCACAGGCGCCATGACGCTGTCCGGCTTTGGGGCCGAAGAACCAGATTGCTTAAATCTTGCCGACCAGGTCCAGCGAAGGCGTCAGCGTCTTGGCGCCTTCCTTCCACTTGGCGGGGCAGACCTGGCCAGGGTTGGCGGCGGTGAACTGGGCAGCCTTGAGCTTGCGCAGGGTTTCCGACACGTCACGGGCGATTTCGTTGGAGTGGATTTCCATCGTCTTGATCACGCCATCGGGATTGATCACGAACGTGCCGCGCAGCGCCAGGCCTTCTTCAGGGATGTGCACGCCGAACGCGTTGGTCAGCTGGTGCGTGGGGTCGCCCACCAGGGGGAATTTGGCCTTGCCCACGGCGTCCGACGTTTCGTGCCACACCTTGTGCGAGAAGTGGGTGTCGGTCGTCACGATGTAGACCTCGGCACCGGCCTTCTGGAACTCAGCGTAGTTGTCGGCGGCGTCTTCGATTTCGGTGGGGCAGTTGAAGGTGAAGGCTGCGGGCATGAAGATCAGCACGGACCATTTGCCCTTCAGGTCGGCTTCAGTCAGATCGATGAACTCGCCTTTGCCATTGCGGTTGACGAAAGCGGTGGTCTTGAAGGGCTGAACTTGCGTATTGATCAGGGACATTGCTGTTTCCTTTATGGGTTGGTTGACTGAACAGGACTGAAGTCTAGGCCTTTCCTAGCAATCAATCCAATTAATTGATTTCATTGAATCAATTGTCTACGACTATACATCGCCCTCTCCAATGCAGCGTGAGTGCCGCGACTATTGCCCCACCCCGCTGAAAGGATTGCAGCGCGCAGGAAGCAGCACAACCCTGTGACAAACAGGCTTTGCGTCATATCAACAAAATAAATGCAAATGATTCGCGTTTGCTAATAAGATCGGGGCACCGCGCGGCATGGCCCTGCTGGCCGCACTCAACCCGATCGGGCACCAGAAATATTGGCCAAAACTGCCTTCAGCGCTTTACCAACATGCGTAAGTAGCTCATTTATTAATAGCGAATTCATCACCATGTTCCAAACACTTCTGATCTGCTTTCGCGAAGGGCTGGAAGCCCTGCTGGTGGTTGCCATTGCCACGTTGTACCTGCGCAAGACGGGGCGCACGCAGCTGCTTGTGCCGCTGCGCGCAGGTGTGGGGGTGGCCGCAGCACTCTCGGTGGTGCTGGGCTGGGTGCTGTCGCACGTTGGCGCGTTGTCGCCTGCGGCGGAAGGTGTGATGGCGCTGGTTGCGGCAGCCACCGTGGCGTGGTGTGCGGTGCACATGCGCAGCGCGGGCCAGGGCATGAGCCGGGTCATCGCCCAACGCATGGACCGCGCCAGCGTGCTGGAGGGCCCGCGCGCCTGGGTTGCGGTGTTCCTGTTTGCCCTTTTCATGGTGGGCCGCGAGGGCGTGGAAACCGCCACCATGCTTGCAGCCCTGGGCCGCAGTGCTGACCTGGCCTACATGGCCTGGGGCGGCATCGCGGGCCTGGCGCTGGCCATTGCCATTGCCTGGGCCTGGACGCGCTATGGCCGCGCGGTGAATCTGGCACGGTTTTTTCGCGTCACCGCATGGTTCATGGCGGTGTTTGCCGTGCAGTTGGTGGTCTATGCGCTGCATGAGTTCACCGAGACCGCATCCATTCCGTTCATCGACAACGCCTGGTGGCACGCCGCCACCGAAGATCTGGCCGAGGGGCGGATTGCGCAGCTGATCTCGCTGGCCCTGGTGCTGGTGCCCACCCTGTGGCTGGGCCTGGCGCACTGGCGCGACCGCAGGGCTGCGGCGCAGGCTGCCCTGCCCATGTCGGCCGGGCGCGCAGTGGGCACAACGCGCCAAGCGGGGTAACTGCCCCGGTCCCTTCCTTGCAGCAGCCAGATGCGAACACAACTCAGCATCACACGCAGCCATTGCCCGCGCGCAGGGGCTTGCCTTGCAAGGCTTGGTGCAGCTCACGACAATCGGGGCCGCATCCACACAACACGACATAGCAAGGAGTCCCCATGAAAGGCGACGCACAGGTCATCGGCCATCTGCAGGCCCAGCTCAAGAACGAGCTCACCGCGATCAATCAGTACTTCCTGCACTACCGCATGCTCAAGCACTGGGGCTTCGACAAGTTGGCCAAGAAGGAGTACGAAGAGTCGATCGGCGAGATGAAGCATGCCGATTGGCTGATGGACCGCATCTTCATGCTGGATGGCCTGCCCAACCTGCAGGACCTGGCCAAGATCCAGATCGGCGAAGACGTGCCGGAGATCCTGGCCTGCGACCTGCGCGCCGAACAAGGCGCCCAGGCCACCATCAAAGACGGCATTGCCCACTGCGAAAGCGTGCGCGACTATGTCTCGCGCGACCTGCTGCAAAAGATCCTGGACGACACCGAAGAGCACATCGACTTCCTCGAAACCCAGATCGAGCTGATCGGCAAGGTGGGCCTGCAGAACTACCTGCAGTCGCAGATGGGTGAGGTGGAGTAACGCCACGGTTTCATGAGAGCGCCTCACTGCAGGCAAGCGAAGAGAAAACGGGCCGAGGCCCGTTTTGTTATGTCTCACAGGGAATCACATCCGCGGCGCACATCCGTATTTCTGTGCAGGGGCTGGTACTTGCGGGGCACGGCACCAGGTGTGCTGTTGCCACCAGCGACCTCACATCCCGGCCGGGCAGCAACCTCGCGCAGCCCCTGGGTTGGCGTTCCTGGCACGGCCTTTGTCAACACCTAACGGCATCGGACAAGAGCGTCTGTTGCATGCGGCATACAAGCCAGAAGCCAGCGCGTTTACCCCTCTGGCGGCGGGCAACCCGGGCCACTACCATTCGCCTCCGTTGCATATAGGCAACGATCACATCACCACAGGCACCTATCTTGCTTGTAGCGATGGCCAGGGGTGCGCACCCTCCGTGTCCCTGGCCCGTGATCACCCGTCGTCAAACAAACAATGTGTCCGCCGAACACCAGAAAGAGGGCGACACGTCGGCCACGGCCATGGCCAACAACTCCTCCCGCATCGGCTTCAAGGGCGTGGAAGACCTGGGCGGCGGCATGACGGCAGGCTTCCAGTTCGAAAGCGGTATTGACCCCCGCACCGGCGCGTCGAACGGCTACGCCCGCCAGAGCGAAGTGAACCTCTCGGGTGGCTTCGGCATGGTGCGCCTGGGCAACTTCACGTCCGAGTCGTACTACGCCACGGCGGACTACATCAGCATGCACAACCACGACACCGGTTCGTCGGCCGATGCGCTGTATGCCTACCCCGCGCGCGACACCAGCAAGATCGCCTACCGCACCCCCAGCCTGGGTGGTGCAACGGTTGAGGCCGGCGTGTCCCTGCACGGGCAACCCAGCGGCACCGGTGGCAAGAACAGCCTGGACCTGGCCGCCAACTACGAGATTGGTGCCCTGGGCCTGGGCGCCGGCTATTCCCGGCTGGACGACCAGCGCCAGTTTGCCGTGCGTGCTTCGTACACCACCGGCCCGTTCGTGCTGGGCGCCTACGTGCAGCGCGACAAGAACGTGTTCATCGCCAACGGCGGCAACCGCACCAACCTGCGCCTGGCCGTTGCCTACATGGTGGATGCGTCGGAGTTCCACCTGAATGTGGGCCGCGCGGGCAAGTATTCCAACGTGAGCGACAGCGCTGCCACGCAATTCACGCTGGGCTACAACTACAACCTGAGCAAGCGCACCAAGGTCTACGCCCTGTACACCCGCATCAACAACAGCCAGGGCGCAAGCTATGGCGTGGGCACGGCCGGCGACGACTTCAGCTCCGTTGCCCTGGGCGTGCGCCACAACTTCTGATGACCGGCCCCAAGCTGCTGCCCTGACTGGTGGGAGGGCAGACACACAGCGAATGACCCCGCGCTCCTCTGGAGTTGCGGGGTTTTTTTGTGCCCCCTGCAGGCCGGTGCATGCGTGTTGCGGGCCCGAAGCGCACCAAATCCGGCCCGGCACACAGGCTTTCCGGGCGGCAGATGCTCTGCGCCACACCGGCCGGGCAATGACCACTTGGCTCTGAATTGGGAAGCACAGGAACATGCAAAAACTCATGTACGCAGCCAGCGCCACCCTGGCGTTCTGGGCCCTGACCGCATCTGCCCAGACCACAGCGCCCGTGGTGCTGGACGACCTGCGCGGCCTGCGCATCGACAAGACCGAAGTCACCATCGCCCAGTTTGCACGCTACGCGCGAGCCACCGGCACCACCACCCGTGCCGAGCGCGAAGGCGGCGGTTTTGAATACGCAGGCGGCTGGCAGCGCCGCGCAGGCTGGACCTGGCAGCGCCCAGACGGTGTAGTGCCAGACAGCGACCAGCTGCCCGCCGTACACCTCACCCACACCGAGGCCCAGGCCTACTGCCGATGGGCGGGTGGCCGTCTGCCCACCGCCGCCGAGTGGCGCGCCGCCGGCTTTACCGAGCTGCGCAGCTACCCCCCCGCGCCCTGGGTGCGTGGCACCACCTACCCCTGGACAACAGGCCAGAGCCCGCAGGGCGCCAACACCAGCGACCCCGACCCCTGGCCCCGCGCCGCGCCGGTCACCGCCACGGCTGCCGGGGTGAACGGGCTGCACGACATGGGCGCCAATGTGTGGGAATGGGCGGCCGATACACGCGGCGACGAGCGGCGCACGATGGGTGGGTCCTGGTGGTATCCCGCATCGCAAATGCGCGCGGAGGTGGAGGCCTGGAAGCCTGCGGACTTTTATGCGGTGTACATCGGCTTTCGCTGCGCGTACGACCCGAAGCCTTAGGGCCAAAAGAGGCGGCACCGTCAGTGAGGGGATCTTCACTATGCCCGCAAACCGCCCGACCTGCCGTCGCGCCCCTCTTGTGCGAGCTTGAAAAGCTCGTGATCAGGTTCTCATAAAGCAAAAAGGCCCCGATGCCCATGGCACCGGGGACCTGTGACTGACGCGCTAAGAACCTGTTCAATAAGCGCGATGGTCACATTCACACGTTCATGATCGACACCAGGCGCGTGTTCAGGTGCGCCTCGATGGCCTCGGGGCCACCCTCGGAGCCATAGCCCGAATCCTTCAGGCCACCAAACGGCAGCTCGGCCGCAGGGGCGGCGGCCTGGTTGATCCAGAGCATGCCCACTTCCAGGCGCTGCGCCAGCAAATGAGCGTTTTTCAGCGACGAGGTGAAGGCATAACCGGCCAGGCCAAACGGCAGGCGGTTGGCTTCGGCAATGGCGTCTTCGATCTTGGTGAAGCCACGCACGGCAGCCACGGGGCCAAAGGGCTCTTCGTTCACGATGCGGGCCGACAGAGGCACGTCGTTCAGCACGGTGGGCTGGAAGAAGTTGCCTTCGGTGCCGATGCGCTCGCCACCCGTCACCAGCGTGGCGCCCTGCTGCACCGCGTCAGCCATCAGGTCGGCCATCGCGGTGATGCGGCGCGGGTTGGCCAGCGGGCCCATCTGCGTGCCGTCCGTGAGGCCATCGCCCACCTTCAGGCCCTGCGCGTACTTGGCGAAGGCAGCCACGAAGTCGGCACGGATGCTTTCGTGCACCAGATAGCGCGTGGGCGAGATGCAGACCTGGCCTGCGTTGCGGAACTTGGCGCCACTGCTGATCTTGATGGCGAGTTGGAGGTCGGCGTCTTCGGCCACGATGACCGGGGCGTGGCCGCCCAGTTCCATCGTCACGCGCTTCATGTGCTTGCCAGCCAATGCTGCCAGTTGCTTGCCCACGGGCGTGGAACCCGTGAAAGTGACCTTGCGGATGATGGGGTGCGGGATGAGGTAGTTGGAGATCTCGGCCGGGTCGCCATAGACCAGGCCCACCGTGCCTGCAGGCACGCCCGCGTCGGCAAACGCGCGGATCAGCTCGGCGGGGCTGGCGGGGGTTTCCTCGGGCGCCTTCACCAGAATCGAACAGCCTGCACCCAGCGCGGCGGCCAGCTTGCGCACCACCTGGTTGATGGGGAAGTTCCAGGGCGTGAACGCGGCCACGGGGCCCACCGGGTCCTTCAGCACCATCTGCGTGGCCTTGAGGTTGCGCGAGGGCACGATGCGGCCATACACGCGCAGCGATTCGTCGGCAAACCATTCGATGATGTCGGCCGACGCCATGGTTTCGACCTTGGCTTCTGCCAGGGGCTTGCCTTGCTCTTTCACCATGATGGCGGCTATTGATTCGGCGCGCTCGCGCATCAGCGCTGCGGCGCGGCGCATGGTCTTGGCGCGCTCGGCGGCGGGCATGTCGCGCCAGGCTTCAAAGCCCTTTTGGGCGGCCTCCAGCGCGCGGTCCAGATCCACCTTGGTGGCATGGGCCACACGGCCGATTTCTTTTCCCGTGGCGGGGTTGAACACGGCAAGGGTCTTGCCTTCGGCGGCGTCTTGCCACTGGCCTGCGATGAAGAGCTGGGTGTTGGGATAGGTCATGGGCCTTGGTCAGGTGTTGGATGGAAAAAGGACAAAAGACTATACGCCTGCGATGATCGTCACGTTGATCAAGGAGATTTCATGCGAGAAGTAGTGCAAGGCCTCGAAGAGTCGCGCATCCGCGAAGTGGCCAACGAAGGCCTGGGGCGCAGTGATGTGCTGAAGTTCTGGTTCGGCGAGAGCGACGAGGTGACGCCCGATTTCATCCGCGAGGCGGCCATTGCGTCGCTGCAAAAGGGCGAGACCTTCTACGCCCACAACCTAGGCTTGCCCGAGCTGCGCCACGCGATTGCAGGCTACATGCACGGCCTGCACCCGCGGCAGCACACCGATGCGTGGTTTGACCGCATAGCCGTCACATCCGGCGGTGTGAACGGTCTGATGGTGGCCGTGCAGGCGCTGGTGGACGCGGGCGACGAGGTGGTGCTGGTCACGCCGGTGTGGCCCAACCTGGTGGCGCAGCCGCGCATTCTGGGCGCACAGGTGCGCACCGTGCCGCTGGTGGCCGATGCGCAGGGCGCGTGGCGCCTGAACATGGATGCGCTGCTGGCCGCCATCACACCCGGCACGCGCCTGCTGGTGGTCAACGCACCCAACAACCCCACAGGCTGGACGCTGACGCGCGAAGAGCAAGCCACCATCCTCGCGCACTGCCGCCGGACCGGCACGTGGATTCTGGCGGACGAGGTGTATGAGCGGCTTTACTACGCGGGCGACACGGCCAATGGCGCGGCCCCCAGCTTTCTGGACGTGGCTGAGCCCGAGGACCGGCTGATCGTGACACACAGCTTTTCCAAGAGCTTCCTGATGACCGGCTGGCGCCTTGGGTGGCTGGTGCTGCCGCCATCGCTGACGCATGCCGTCGGCAAGCTGATCGAGTTCAACACCTCGTGCGCGCCGGTGTTTGTGCAGCGCGGGGCCACGGTGGCGCTGCAGCGCACGGATGAGGTGACACCCGCGTTGGTGGCGCACCTGAAAACCTGCCGCGACACGCTGGTGCCGCTGCTGGCCGAGGTGCCGGGGGTGTCGGTGGCCACGCCACGTGGGGGCATGTATGCGTTCTTCCACATCGACGGTTACGACGACTGCCTGACGCTGGCCAAGCGGCTGGTGCGGGAGGCGGGGCTGGGGCTGGCGCCGGGCAGTGCGTTTGGAGGTGAGGCGTCAGGCTGGCTGCGGTGGTGTTTTGCGAGCCAGGATGTGGTGAGGCTGGAGGAAGGAGTCGGGAGGTTGCGGGGGTGGTTGAAAGGTTGATGCAGAGCGATTTTTCGAACGATTTTGGCCGCTGGCGCTTGCTGGGCAAGCGCTAGAAGCTATTGTTTTTATAGCTTATCTCGCCCCTGCCCGTTTGGGCTGCAGCGGCCGTCAGGACGACACCGGACTTTGCGTGGCTGCAAAAAAATGCCGGAACTGCTCCTGCGCACCCGCCGCAGACTGGCATTCGTGCGGGCCGGTCTGCAGCAAGGCATCGGGCCACTGTGGGTTCTTGGCGAACACATGGCGGGTGACCGGCAGGCCCGCAGCCTCCAGCCGGGCCGCGTAGGCCAGCGCCTCGTCGTGCATGGGGTCGGTGTCGCCCACCAGGATCAGCGTGGGGGGCAGCCCCGCCAGGCGCTGCGCACCGGCGGGCACGGCATAGGGGTGCTCGGCATCGCGCGGGCAACGCAGAAAGTTGCGCCAACCCTCTGTCCACTTGCACCCGGTGGCGTCGCCCGTGGCCTCGCGCACCGAGGCGGTGCCCACGCAGGGGTCCAGCATGGGCGACAGCAGAATCTGCCCGGCCAGCGGGGGGTGCGACTGGTCGCGCGCCATCAGTGCCACGGCCGCTGCCAGGTTGCCGCCGGCCTCCTCGCCCGCCAGGTAAACCGCGGCGCCCTGCCCGCCGAGCCTGGTGCGGTGCTTGTGCACCCACTTGAGCACACCGTAGCCCGTGTCCACCGGCTGCGGAAAGGGCGTGAGCGGATACGCCACCGACACCACCACGGCCCCCGCACCCTCCAGCATCGAGGCCACCGTGCAGCCGATGTCCAGGTTGCCCGACGTGAAGGCACCACCATGAAAGTGCACCACCACCGGGGACGCCTGGCCGGTCTTCTTGCGACCGTACATGCGCACCGCCACGTCCTGCCCCTGGGCCACCTCAATGGTGGAATCGGTGCAGACAGAAGAAGCCGCCCCGGACGCCCTGGCAGACGCTGCCGCGGGCTGCGATGGCGAAGATGACGACGATGGCCGGTCGGGCTGCATGGCAGATACCCATCAAGTAGGTGGAGCGTCGGTTGACGATGGATGAAATGTAGTGGCTCCTGGCCAGCAGATAAACCGGCAAAACACCGCCGCAGTGTTTCCAAACAGCCAACAATCATCGCGCGCCTGGCGTGTGAGAATTCTTCCGAGTTCCAGATTCAAGGAGAAGCCATGGACCAGATACAGGCCATGCGCATATTCGTGCGGGTGGTGGAGGCCGGCACGTTCACCCGGGCGGCCGATTCGCTGAGCCTGCCCAAAGCCACGGTGACGAAACATGTGCAGGCGCTGGAGGAGCGCCTGCGCGTGAAGCTGCTCAACCGCACCACACGCCGAGTGACGGTGACGCCCGATGGCGCGGCCTACTACGACCGCACGGTTCGGCTGCTGACCGATCTGGACGACATCGAGGCCAGCATGACCAACGCCCGGGCCAACCCGCGCGGGCGGCTGCGCGTGGATGTGGGTACCTCGGTGGCACAGCTGCTCATCATTCCGCACCTGGCGGAGTTTCATGCCCGCTATCCGGACATCCAGGTGGACCTGGGCGTCAGTGACCGCATGGTGGATCTGATCGGGGACAACGTGGACTGCGTGATCCGTGGGGGCGAGTTGACCGACCAATCGCTCGTGGCACGCCGCATTGGCAATCTGGATTTCATCACGGTCGCCTCGCCCGACTACCTCCAGCGCAAGGGCACCCCCAGCCATCCGGTCGAGATCGAGGAGAAACACACCAGCGTGATCTACTTTTCTGCGCAAAGCGGCAGACACTATCCGCTGGAGTTCCGCCAGGGCGACGAATCGATCGACATCACCGGCCCCTACCAGTTGAGCGTGAACGAGAGCAATGCCTATGTGACATCCCTCGTCGCAGGCCTTGGCATTGGCCAGATCACCGCCTTTCAGGCCCAGCGGCACTTTGACCAGGGCACCCTGGTGCAACTGCTGCCCGAATGGACCCAGCCGCCCTTGCCCGTGTACGTGGTGTACCCCCCCAACCGGCATCTGAGCGCCAAGGTGCGGGCGTTTGTGGACTGGGCGGCAGAACTCTTCCAGCGTGAAACCGATCTGCGCCAGTCTGCCTGACCCTGCGCTGCCCGGCGGCTTTATGCTTGCGCCCATGAACGCCACCGAGCCCACCCCCACACCCGGTTCATCCGCCACTGAAGCCCAGCCCTCTGCTCCGGGCACCACACCAACCCGGCAGCCCCGCAACCCGCTGCACGGGGTGACGCTGGAGGCCATGGTGGTGGCGCTGGCCGACTACTTTGGCTGGGAAGAGCTGGGGCGGCAGATCCCCATCCGCTGCTTCCAGATCGACCCCAGCGTGGGATCCAGCCTGAAATTTCTGCGCAAGACCCCCTGGGCGCGGGAGAAGGTCGAAAGCCTCTACCTCTTCATGCTGCGCGACCAGCGGCGCAACGCGCGGGACTGAGACCTTCAGCGTCCACCTGCGCGCGCAAGAAGCCCAGGCCTCGGGTGTCAGTCGCCCGCGGCCACCAGAAAGTCGCGGCTGATACCGCCCCCCAGGTCGTTCACACGGTCGAGGAATTGCGTGAGAAACGCATGCAGGCCGGTCGCCAGTATTTCGTCAATGCGGCCGTATTGCAGATCGGCCAGCAGGCGCCCGGCCCTGCGCTGCGTTTCGGCAGACTGCTCGTTGGCCAGCACCGCGAGGTTGTCCACCACTTCGCGCAGGCAGGCGTGCAGCGAGCGCGGCATGTCACGGCGCAGAATCAGCAGGTCTGCCACGCGGCCGGGGGTGATGACGTCGCGATACACCTTGCGGTACACCTCGAACGCCGAGACGCTGCGCAGGATGGCGCTCCAGTGATAAAAGTCATTTTCCTGGTGGCGCTCGCTGGCACGTCCGAAAAAGTCGTTCTCGACGGCGTGGAATTTCACATCCAGCAACCGCGCCGTGTTGTCTGCCCGCTCCAGAAACGTGCCCATGCGCAGAAAGTGGAACGCCTCGTCTTGCAGCATGGTGCCCAACACCACACCCCGCGACAGGTGTGAGCGGTATTTCACCCATTCAAAGAACTGCCCCGCATCGCGCTCGAAAGCACCTGCCTGAAGGTGCCGGTTGAGCTCCAGCCAGGTCTGGTTCTGCGTCTCCCAGACTTCGGTGGTGAGCGCGCCCCGCACTGCCCGCGCGTTTTCGCGCGCGGCCCGCAGGCACGAGAGGATGGAGGAAGGGTTGTCTCCATCACGAACCATGAACTCCAGCACGTTCTGCGGTGTGACCTTGCCGTGCCGGGCGGTGTAGGCAGGAATCAGTTCACTGATGGACAGCAACCCCTCCCAGCTCTCCTGTGCCACAACGGCAGACTGCGGCAACAGCGAGGTTTCGTAGCTCACGTTGAGCATGCGGGCGGTGTTCTCTGCCCTTTCGGTGTATCGAGACATCCAGAACAGATGGTCGGCGGTACGGCTCAGCATACGGCCTCCTTGATCGACGATGCGGGCAGAGAACACCGCACGTGCTGCGCACGCAAGCGATGTTGTGTCGAAACACCGCCTTCGGCGGCGTTTTCTGCCCTTTCGGTGTATCGAGACATCCAGAACAGATGGTCGGCGGTACGGCTCAGCATCTCAAAATCTCCCTTGCGTTTGCGTCATGCCATCCATCGTCTGCGACTGCGACTGAACCGATGGCCCCGCCGCGTGCTCGCCCAGCACCCAGGTGTCCTTGGTGCCCCCGCCCTGTGACGAGTTGACCACCAGCGATCCTTCCTGCAGCGCCACGCGCGTGAGGCCACCGGCCACCATCTGCACTTCACGACCACTGAGCACGAAAGGCCGCAGGTCGATGTGGCGCGGGGCGATGCCGCTTTCCACAAAGGTGGGGCAGCTGGACAGGCTGAGCGTGGGCTGGGCGATGTAACCCGCCGGGTTGGCCAGCAGCGCGCGGCGGAAGTCCTCGATCTCGGCCTGCGTGGCGGCCGGGCCGATCAGCATGCCGTAGCCACCCGCGCCGTGCACTTCCTTCACGACCAGATCTTTCAGATGGGCCAGCACATGCTGCAGGTCGTCCTGCTTGCGGCACATCCAGGTAGGCACGTTCTTGAGGATGGGCTCCTGCCCCAGGTAGAACCGGATCATCTCGGGCACGTAGGGGTACACCGACTTGTCGTCGGCCACGCCGGTGCCCACGGCGTTGCAGATGCCCACGTTGCCGGCGCGGTAGGCCTCCATGAGGCCATGGCACCCCAGCGTGGAATTGCGGCGAAACACCTGCGGGTCGAGGAAGTCGTCGTCCACGCGGCGGTAGATTACGTCCACCCGCTGCAGGCCCCGCGTGGTGCGCATGTAAACGAACTTGTCCTTGACCACCAGGTCCTGCCCCTCCACCAGCTCCACGCCCATCTGCTGGGCCAGGAAGGCGTGTTCGAAGTAGGCACTGTTGTGCATGCCGGGCGTGAGCACCACCACCGTGGGCTCGTCGGCCGCTGCGGGCGCGCTGGCGCGCAGGGTTTCGAGCAGCATGTCGGGGTAGTGCGCTACCGGCGCGACCTTGTGCAGGCTGAACAGCTCCGGGAAGAGCCGCATCATCATCTTGCGGTTTTCGAGCATGTAGCTCACGCCGCTGGGCACGCGCAGGTTGTCCTCCAGCACGTAGTAGTCGCCTTCGCCCTGCGCATTGGGTGCGCGCACGATGTCGATGCCGGCAATGTGCGCATAGATGTTCTGAGGCACCTGCAGCCCGGCCATCTCGGGCCGGTATTGGGCGTTGTGCAGGATCAGGTCGGCGGGAACGATACCCGCCCGGATGATGTCCTGACCGTGGTAGACGTCGTGGATGAACCGGTTGAGCGCCGTCACGCGTTGCACCAGCCCCTGCTGCATGCTGCTCCACTCGTGGGCGGGAATGATGCGCGGGATCAGGTCAAACGGTATCAGGCGCTCGTTGCCTGCGCCGCCCTCGTCCTTTGCGCCGTAAACGGCGAAGGTGATGCCCACCCGGCGGAAGATCATCTCGGCCTCGGCCCTGCGGGCCTGCATCGCGTCCTGGGGCTGTTTGCCCAGCCACTGCGCATAGCGCTTGTAGTGGTCGCGCACATCGCTGCCATCAAAAGGCAGCATGGCGTACATCTCATCGAATTTCTGCATGAACCGGCCTCCTGCCCTCAGGATAGCAAGTTGTACGCCCGGCGAACGGAAACGCCGGTGGCTGCGCGGCCGCGCCGGCCGGGTCAATCCACCGTGGGCACTACCCGGTGCTGCCAGTAGCGCCGGCCCGTGTCGCGCTCACACGCTACCACCGCGGGGGATGAAGACGCCCACGTGGCGGCGCCGCAGCGTGCGGATTCCACTACCTCAATGCCGCGCACGCGATAGCGTTGCATCACGTCTTCGGCGGGGTGACCAAAGCGGTTGCGGTAGCCCGCCTGCACCAAAGCCGTGCGTGGCTGGACGGCATCCAGAAATCCCGGCGAAGACGATGTTTTGCTGCCGTGGTGCGGCACGAGCAGAAGATCTGCCTTCAGGTTCGCTCCGCGCTCCAGCAGGGCATGCTCTTGCAGGGTTTCGATGTCGCCCGCGAGCATCGCGGCAGGGGCGTTGCCTCCTGGCGCCACGATGCGCAGCACGCAGCTCAGTGCGTTGGGGCGCAGGGCACGGATACCTTCGTCACCAGGCCGGGGGTGCAGCACTTCAAAAACGACGCCGTCCCACTCCCAGCGCTGGCCCGCAAGACACGGGCGGACAGGCCGCACGGCATGCAGGGCATTCTCTGCGTCGAGCGAGCCCACCAACTGGGCCTGTGGCTGCTGTGCAAGCACCGCTGCAGCCCCTCCCGTGTGATCCGCATCGCGGTGGCTGAGCATGAGGATGTCCACCCGCTCGCCCAGCGAGCGCAGCAGCGGCACCAGCACGCGGTGGCCCGCATCGCTCTCGCGGCTGAAACGCGGCCCCGCGTCGTAGAGCAGGGTGTGGCTGGCCGTGCGCACCAACACGGCGTTGCCTTGGCCGATGTCGGCGGCCAGCACTTCAAACTGCCCGGGCACGGGCCGCACCGGATACCACCCCAGGGCGGGCCACAGCAGCATCAGTGCAGCCACCCGAAGCCCCCTGGGCAGGCGCATTGCCAGCAAGCCGCCCCCGGCTACCGCCAGCAACCCGGCCCAGAGCGGCGCCGCAGGCAGGAACACCACGGCCCACGGCCACTGCGCAAGCCATTGCAGCATGGCGGCAAGAGGCTGCAGGCTGAGTGCGGCCAGGCTCCACAACGGCGGCCACAACACCCCGCCCAACGCCAGCGGCGTGACGACCAGCGTCACCCACGGAATCGCCACCAGGTTCGCCCCAAACCCTACAAGAGACACCTGCCCAAACAACAACAACGACAGCGGCGTGAGTGCGAGCGTGACGACCCACTGCTCCCGAAATAAGGCATAAAAATGCCTTCCAGCGCTTGACTGATAAGCGCCAGCAGCTACTGAATTTGTAGCAAACAACATCCCCACCGCCACAAAGCTCAGCCAGAACCCCGCCTGGCCCAGCGCCCACGGGTCTGCCACCACCACGGCAGCACACGCCAAAAGCCACACCTGCGGCCAGGGCCACCGGTTTCCGCTGAGCTGCAGCAGTGCCACGGTGGCCAGCATGATCACCGTGCGCTGTGCAGGCACACCCCAACCACTGAACAGCGCGTAGGCAGTGGCCAGCACCACACCAGCGGCCAGCGCTGCGGACGGCGCGGGCACTGCCAGGCACAACCGCGTGGAGCGCCGCCACAACGCTCGCACCACCAGCGCTGCCAACCAGGCAAACAGGGTGATATGCAAGCCCGAAATGCTCATCAGGTGCGCCACGCCCGTGGCACGAAACACATCCCAGTCGGCACGGTCGATGGCCCGCTGATCGCCGGTCACCAGCGCTGCCACCACGCCCGCCAGGCGCGTGCGCGCAGGGTCCGCATCCTCCGCACCGTGCACCAGGCGCTCGCGGATCGCATCGCGCACGGCCTGGCGGGCCCTTTCCACAGGGTGCCGCCAGGTTGCCGCCATCCACGCGGGCGGTTCATCCCGCGGCCCCGCTCGCACGTAGCCCGTGGCCTGCACGCCCTGCTCCCACATCCAGAGTTCAGCGTCAAAACCGTGCGGGTTTCGCAGCCCGTGCGGGGCCTTGAGGCGCACTGTCATCGCCCAGCGCTCCCCCGCAATCAGTGCCGGCGCTGGGCGTTGCAGGTCCACCACCCCCGCAGCATCGCGAAAGGCACCCCCATACCACGCCACCTCGATGCGTGGGGGCAGCTGCACCGGTGTGCCGTAGAGGTGTGCGGACTCGACGTTGATGCGGATGCGGGAGCCGGCCTCATTGCTCTGCGGCATGGTCGCGACCACGCCGGTCACCCGGATGTCCCGCCCCTCCAGCGCAGGTGCGAGCCCCTGCTCGGCAAACGCCACCGCGCGCAGGCCGCACACCGCGAACATGGCGAGGGCGGCCGCACCCAGGGTGAGCGCCGTGGTCGCCGCGGGTCGCCATCGCAGGCGGGTGCTGGCCCACCGCACACCCCAGCCCAGCAGACAGGCCCCCACCAGACACATGCCATACACCGCACCTGCCCACAGCCAGGGCTGCTGCAGCTGGAGGGCCGCCCCCAGCACCAGGCCCATCAGGCACGCCGGCACCCGCCAGGCCGCGGCGGCGGTGTGCCCCGCAGCGTGCCCGCCGACCACGCCCCGGCCCATGCACCCCGAATCAGGGACGGCGGCATTAGGCGTGCTTATGGTGGGCATGGGGTGATGCTAATGCGGCGCCAGCAGCCGCCGGGCTGGATTCTGCGAACCGGGCTGTGTAACACTTCCGGCCACCCGCGCAGTGTTGGCCCGTCGGGCCCGGCCCAGCCCCGCCAACGGCTGCACTCCCGCATCTCTCACGTCACACCAAGGAAGACCATGAGCGTTTACGACAAGCTGAAAGAACTCAACATCACACTGCCCCCCGTGTCGGTGCCTGCGGCGGCCTATGTGCCCTACGTGCAGACGGGCAACCTGGTGTTCCTCTCCGGCCACATCGCCCGCAAGGATGGCAAGCCCTGGGCGGCGCAGTTTGGCCGCGACATCGGCACCGAGGAAGGCAAGCAGGCGGCGCGCGCGGTGGCCATCGACCTGATGGGCACACTGCAGGCGGCCTGCGGTGGAGATCTGAACCGCGTCAAGCGCATCGTCAAGGTCATGAGCCTGGTGAACTCCACGGGCGACTTCACCGAGCAGCACCTGGTGACCAACGGCGCCAGCGAACTCCTCGGCCAGGTTTTTGGCGAGAAAGGCGTGCACGCCCGCAGCGCCTTCGGTGTGGCACAGATTCCGATGGGCGCCTGCGTTGAAATCGAGCTGATCGCAGAACTGGCCTGACCGCCATCCTGCCCACCAGGCAAAAACCCATGGCAGAAATGCCATGGGTTTTTTTACGGCTGGCGGCGGGCCTGCAGGGTCAGAAAGACTCCCAGTCGTCCTCCGACGCAGCGGTGGCTGCAGCCTTGCGGCTGGCTTGGGCGGGCAGTGCAGCGGGTTTGCCGGATGGAGCAGCACTCGCCCCAGCCACACGGGGCGTCGCTGTGGGAGATGCGGGAGCTGCGGGGCTGCTCTTTGCCGCACCCTGCGCGCTACGGGCGGTGTCCGCAGTGGGCATGTTGGGGCGCAGGGCCGCCGTGGCGCGCGCCGCACCCATGGCGGCCTGCGCGGGGCCATAGCTCGCAGCGTTCACCTTGAACATCGAAACTTCGCGTGCCAGGTGGTCGGCCTGCTCGCGCAGGCTCTGGGCCGCAGCCGCGCTTTCTTCTACCAATGCGGCGTTCTGCTGGGTCATCTGGTCGAGGTTGCTGATGGCCTTGTTGACCTGGGAGACCCCCGCGCTCTGCTCGGACGATGCCGCCGTGATCTCGCCGATCATGTCCGTCACGCGCTGTACCGACTGCACGATATCCGTCATGGTGGTGCCCGCGTCAGTGACCAGGCGCGAGCCGGTCTCCACCTTTTCCACCGACGCGCTGATGAGCTGCTTGATCTCCTTGGCGGCGTCTGCACTGCGCTGGGCCAGGCTGCGCACCTCGCTGGCCACCACGGCAAATCCCCGGCCCTGCTCACCGGCGCGCGCGGCTTCCACCGCCGCGTTCAAGGCCAGGATGTTCGTCTGGAACGCAATGCCGTCGATCACACCGATGATGTCCGCAATCTTCTTGCTGCTGTGGTTGATGTCCTCCATGGTGGCCACCACCTGGGTCACCACCTCGCCGCCCCGGCGCGCCACCCCCGTGGCGCCCGCCGCCAGGCTGCTGGCCTGCTGGGCGCTGCCCGCGCTCTGCTGGATGGTGCTGGTGAACTCCTCCATCGCAGCCGCCGTCTCCTGCAGGTTGCTGGACGTCTGCTCGGTGCGGGCCGACAGATCGTGGTTGCCCGTGGCAATCTCGGCGCTGGCGATGGCAATGCTGTCGGTGCTCTGGCGTACCTGGTGCACCATGCGGCCGAGGGCATTGCTCATGGCGTAAAGCGACCTCAGAAGGTCACCGAACTCATCGCCGCGCGTCACGGTCTCCTGCATGCTCAGATCACCTCCCGCAATGCGCTCGGCCAGCCCGCTGGCCTGCTCCAGGGGACGCTGGATGCTGCCAATCAGGTAATGGGCTCCCACAATGATCGCCAGCAGCAGCAGGCCCACCGCCACTGCAGCAATCTTGACGGTCAGCATGCGCTCGGCCGCCATGGCTTTCTGGGTGTCTTCGGCGTTCTTTTGCTGCTGCTGCACGAAATCGCGCAGGGTGGTGATGTAGGCCACCACCGAAGGGTTGTACTTCTGGTTGATCAGCGTCACCGCCTGGTCCTGCTGGCCGTCGCTCTTGAGCTTGCGCGCTTCGCCGCGCAGGTCGATCATGGTCTTGCGTGCCGCCGCGATCCTGGCCATCTGCGCCTTGTCGGCGTCGGAGAGTGCCATGGATTCCAGCGACTTCTGCACCTCGCTGATCTGGGCCGACGTGGCGGCAATCACGTCCTTGAATTCCGCCTCCACGGCCGGGTCACTGCTGACAATGAGCGCCTGGGTGCGCGCCGCATTCGTCTCCGTGAGCCCTGACCAGCGCAATGCGGCCTGCACGCGCGATTCCATTTCCTTGGCGACAGCGTCGGCCTGGACCTGGACCTTGGCAGAGCGGTACGCCGCAAAACCCACCACAGCCACCAGCATGACCACGATCAGAATCACCGCCGCCCACAGCTTGTGGGCAATCCGGAGTTGGTTAAGCATGAAGGCCTCCTGCGATGTTGTGCTTGTATGCAAATGTTGCGCGTTTTTTCACAATTGCACAAATCGCCGTGCACCGCACGAGGGTGATCCCCAGCATGGCGGGCTCTGCAGCACCCACCCTTGCACGCTACCTGCACGTCCGTGCATCACTGCAAAAAGGCAGTGCGCCGCAGCAGCCCGTTGCGCTGCGGCGATGGGCCTCGGCAGCGGACTTATTCCACCCGCGTCACCGCGTTGGGCTTGAAGCCCAGGTCCGCGGCCTTGCCCTTGCGGCCTCGCGCGGCGCGGGCATTGTTCAGGCTGCGGATCTCCAGCGTCTCATCGCGCTGCTTGCCGCCCCGGCCGATGCCATCGAGGCGAATGCTGCGCGTGTAGGCCGCAGCGCCGGCCAGCGTGTCCTTGTCTTCCAGGTCGATCAGCATCAGCCCCCGGCCGCCGTTGGCCATGGTTTTGAGCTCGGTGATCTCGAACGTGAGGATGCGCCCGCCCGTGGAGGCGCAGGCCACGTGCGTGGCAGGTAGCACCGGCTTGCTGCCTGTACTGCCTGCGGCATGCGAAGGCACGCACACGGTTTCGCCCTCGCCCAGCGTGAGGAAGGCCTTGCCGCCCTTCTGGCGCGAGACCATGTTCTCCACCGCCGCCAAAAAGCCATAGCCGCCCGAGTTGGACAACAGCAGCGTGGCGTTGGCAGGACCCGCAAAGTAGTGCAGCAGTTGAGTGCCCGATTCCAGTTCGATCAGCGTGGTCACCGGCTGGCCGTCACCACGCGCGCCGGGCAACAGCGACACCGCCACCGAGTACACGCGGCCGTTGCTGCCAAAGGCCAGCAGGGTATCCACCGTGCGGCATTCAAACGTGCCGTACAGCCCGTCCCCTGCCTTGAAGGCGAAGCTGGCGGCCTCGTGGCCATGGCCCGTGCGGGCGCGCACCCAGCCTTTTTGCGAGACGATCACCGTGACGGGCTCGTCCACCACCTTCACCTCGGCCACGGCCTTCTTCTCGGCCTGGATCAGCGTGCGGCGCGCGTCGGCAAAGGTCTTGGCGTCGGCCTCGATCTCCTTGACCATGGTGCGGCGCAGCGAGCCAGGGTTGTTCAAAATGTCTTCGAGCTTGCCCTGGCTTTCGCGCAGTTCTTTCAGTTCCTGCTCGATCTTGATGGCTTCGAGCCGCGCGAGCTGGCGCAGGCGGATTTCTAGAATGTCTTCGGCCTGCCGGTCGCTGAGGTTAAAACGCGCAATCAGCGCCGCCTTGGGCTCGTCGGCCTGACGGATGATGGCGATCACCTCGTCGATGTTAAGCAGCACGGTCTGCCGCCCTTCCAGGATGTGGATGCGGTCCAGCACCTTGTCCAGCCGGTGCTGGCTGCGGCGGGTGATGGTGGTCTGGCGGAAGGCGATCCACTCCTCCAGCATCTGGCGCAGCGACTTCTGCACGGGCTTGCCGTCCAGACCCACCATGGTGAGGTTGATGGGCGCCGAGGTCTCCAGGCTGGTGTGCGCCAGCAGCGCGGTAATCAGCTCCTGCTGCGGGGTCTTGCCCGTCTTGGGCTCGAACACCAGGCGCACGGGGGCATCTTTGCTCGACTCGTCACGCACCACGTCAAGCACCGCCAGCATGCTGGCCTTCAGTTGCGTCTGGTCCTGGCTCAGTGCCTTTTTGCCCGCCTTCACCTTGGGGTTGGTGATTTCTTCAATCTCTTCGAGCACGCGCTGCGTGCTCACGCCGGGCGGCAGTTCGTTGACGACCAGCTGCCATTGGCCACGCGCAAGGTCCTCGATCTTCCAGCGTGCGCGCACCTTGAGGCTGCCGCGGCCCGTGCGGTAGGCGTCGGCAATGTCCCCAGGGGTGCTGATGATCTGTCCGCCGCCGGGGTAGTCCGGCCCGGGCACGATGGCCAGCAGATCCTCGGCGCTGAGCGAAGGCGTCTTGATGAGCGCAATGCAGGCGTCGGCAATCTCGCGCAGGTTGTGGCTGGGGATTTCGGTGGCCAGGCCCACCGCAATGCCACTGGCTCCGTTGAGCAGCGCAAACGGCAGGCGCGCAGGCAGCTGGCGCGGCTCGGTGGTGGAGCCGTCGTAGTTGGGCATGAAATCAACCGTGCCCTCGTCGATCTCATCCAGGAGCAGGCTGGTGATGCGCGACAGGCGCGCTTCGGTGTAGCGCATGGCGGCAGCGCCGTCGCCATCACGGCTGCCGAAGTTGCCCTGGCCGTCGATCAGTGGGTAGCGCTGGGCAAAGTCCTGCGCCATGCGCACCAGCGCGTCGTAGGCCGACTGGTCGCCGTGGGGATGGAAGCGGCCCAGCACATCGCCCACCACGCGGGCGCTCTTGACCGGCTTGGCGGCCGTATTGCGCGTGGGGCCGCTGTAGCCCAGGCCCATGCGGTCCATCGAATACAGAATGCGCCGCTGCACGGGCTTGAGGCCGTCGCACACATCGGGCAGCGCACGGCCCTTGACGACCGAAAGCGCGTATTCAAGGTAGGCGCGCTGGGCGTAGCCCGCCAGGCCCAGGGAGTCGCCCCCGTCGTCGCCTGCGGTGGTGAAATCGAGAGTGGGTTGGTCGCTCATTCGTTGGATACAGGTTCTGCTTGATTCACGTTCTGTGGGCCGTTTGGTGTCTGCGCCACGCGGGTGGGCGGCAGGTTGCCCCGGTTCTGCGCGCCGCCCGAAAGCTCCATGCGAACGCGGCCGGGCGCTGCGCGCTGGGCCAGCACGGGCGCTGGCGGCTTGAGCTGGGTGTACAGACCCATCACGGTGCGCACGTAGTTCTGCGTTTCTTTGTATGCGGGTATCTGGTTGCCCGCGCGCTGCACGGCGCCTTCACCCGCGTTGTAGGCGGCAAGCGCCAGGTCGATGCGACCGGGAAACAGGTCCAGCAGGTAGCGCAGGTAGCGCGTGCCGGTAGGCACGTTCACCGCCGGGTCAGCCAGCTTTTGCTCCACGGTGCGCTTGGCATCGGCCCGCACACCAAACCGGCTGGCCGTGCTCGGCATTACCTGCATCAGGCCGACGGCACCCTTGGGCGACACCGCAGCGGCGTCAAAGCCAGATTCGGTGGCGATCACGGCCTGCAGCAGCTCGTAGTCCACGCCGTGTTGGCCAGAGGCTGCGCGCAGGTGGTGCTTTACGCGCTTGTAGTCTGGTGCGATGTCAAAAAATGCCAGCAAGCGCGCACCATTGGCAGGCAACGCGTAGGGCATGGCGGGCGCTTGCTCTGGAGCATCGCGGGTGGAGTCAAAGTCGGTGCCGCGAAAAAACAGCTGGTAGCGGGAATCCAGCTGCTCGGCCGCAAAGTGCGTCACGCCGCGCTCGTCCACATGCGCCCACAGGTCTGCATGGGCCGAATGCTGCATAAAACATAGCAACAAACCCAATACAGACAAGCGCAGGGCACTGTTTTTATTCATATTTTGATCACAAACACCGGGCGGAGCGCGTCGATGCGGTCAGATATCTATCTCGACCGCGTCGCCATGCAGCTCCATCAGCTCACGGCGGGCGGCGGCTTCGCCCTTGCCCATGAGCTTGGTGATGAGCCCCTCTGTGGCGGCAAAGTCCATGTCGCCCAGCTGCACGGGCAGCAGGCGGCGGGTGTCGGGGTTGAGCGTGGTTTCCCACAGCTGCTCGGCGTTCATCTCGCCCAGGCCCTTGAAGCGACTGATCTGGCACTTCTCGCGTGGCACGCCGTCCTTTTCGGCCTTGTCCAGGATGGCGGTCAGCTCGCCGTCGTCCAGTGCATACATCTTGGCGGCGGGCTTCTTGCCGCGCGCGGGCACATCCACACGGAACAGCGGCGGGCGCGCCACGTAGATGTGACCGGCCTCGATAAGCTTGGGAAAGTGGCGGAAGAACAGCGTCAGCAGCAGCACCTGGATGTGCGAGCCGTCCACGTCGGCATCACTCAGGATGCAGACCTTGCCGTAGCGCAGGCCGCTCAAATCCGGCGTGTCGTTGGGGCCGTGCGGGTCCACGCCAATCGCTACCGAAATGTCGTGGATTTCGTTGTTGGCAAACAGGCGGTCGCGCTCGACCTCCCAGGTGTTGAGCACCTTGCCCCGCAGCGGCAGGATGGCCTGGCTTTCCTTGTCGCGGCCCATCTTGGCGCTACCACCGGCCGAGTCGCCCTCGACCAGGAAGACCTCGTTGTGGGCGATGTCCCTGCTTTCGCAATCGGTGAGCTTGCCCGGCAGCACTGCCACGCCCGAGCCCTTGCGCTTTTCGACCTTCTGACCGGCCTTCTGGCGGGTTTGCGCGGCCTTGATGGCCAGCTCGGCGAGCTTTTTACCGTAGTCGACGTGCTGGTTCAGCCACAGTTCGAGTGACGGGCGCACAAAGCCGCTCACCAGCCGTACCGCGTCGCGCGAGTTCAAGCGTTCCTTGATCTGGCCCTGGAACTGCGGGTCGAGCACCTTGGCTGAGAGCACATAGCTGGCGCGCGCAAACACGTCCTCAGGCAGCAGCTTCACACCCTTGGGCAGCAGGCTGTGCAGTTCGATGAAGCTCTTGACGGCATTGAACAGGCCATCGCGCAGGCCACTTTCATGGGTGCCGCCCGCGCTGGTGGGAATCAGGTTGACGTAGCTCTCGCGCACGGGCTGGCCGTCTTCCGTGAAGGCCACGCACCACGATGCGCCCTCGCCTTCGGCAAAACTTTCGTTGTTGCGGTCGGCAAAACCCTCGCCTTCAAACAGCGGGATCACCGGGTCGCCGTTGAGCGTCTGCATGAGGTAATCGCGCAGGCCGCCCTTGTACTGCCAGGTTTGCGTGTCGCGGGTTTTCTCGTTCACCAGTTGCACGGTCACGCCCGGCATGAGCACGGCTTTGCTGCGCAGCAGGTGGGTGAGTTCGCCCATGGGCAGCGCGCTCGACTCGAAATACTTGGCGTCGGGCCACACGCGCACCGAGGTGCCCTGCTTGCGCTCACCCGCCTCCAGCGGGCGAGCCACCAGGGGCTCGATCACGTCGCCAGCCGAGAACACCAGGCGCGCCGCCTTGCCTTCGCGGTAGCTCGTCGCTTCGAGCCGGGTGGCCAAAGCGTTGGTCACACTCACGCCCACACCGTGCAGGCCGCCCGAAAAGCTGTAGGCGCCGCCCTTGCCCTTGTCGAACTTGCCGCCCGCGTGCAGGCGGGTGAACACCAGTTCGATCACCGGGGCGTTTTCCTCGGGGTGCATGCCAAAGGGGATGCCCCGGCCGTCGTCTTCCACGCTGACCGAGCCATCGGCATGCAGCGTGACCCGGATTTTTTTTCCATAACCGGCGAGTGCTTCATCGGCCGCGTTGTCCAGCACTTCCTGGATGATGTGCAACGGGTTGTCGGTGCGCGTGTACATGCCCGGGCGTTGCTTGACGGGCTCCAGGCCCTTGAGCACGCGGATCGAGCCTTCGGAATATTCGCTGGCAGAGGCAGAAGACGGTTTGGCAGACATAGCGGCGGATTGTAGTGCGGCAACGCATCAATAGCTGGATATAAAACCAGTTAACCCCTGCCCCTGTTGCCGACTGTATTGGTCCCCGGTGTATCAGCACGTTTCACACAATCTGGCTACATTCCTGCGTATGCATATCAATCCTCCGAAACTGTCCATGTTCCAGGTGCTGGCCTGCGGTGCGGCCATCGTGACGCTGTCGATGGGCATCCGCCATGGGTTCGGCCTGTGGCTGCTGCCGATCACCCAGGAGATGGGCTGGACGCGCCAGTCGTTTGCGCTGGCCATCGCCATCCAGAACCTGTCCTGGGGCCTGATCGGCATTTTTGCGGGCATGGTGGCCGACCGGTTCGGCGCCTTCCGCGTACTGATCGGCGGGGCCGTGCTGTACGGCCTGGGCCTGGCAGGGATGGCCCTGTCACCCACGCCCACGCTGTTTGCGCTCACGGCGGGCGTACTCATCGGCGCTGCGCAGGCGGGCACCACCTATGCGGTGATCTACGGGGTGCTGGGGCGGCAGATTGCGCCGGAACGCCGGTCGTGGGCCATGGGTGTGGCGGCTGCGGCAGGGTCCTTTGGCCAGTTTCTCATGGTCCCGGTAGAAGGTTGGCTGATTGCAGGCCTGGGCTGGCAACAGGCGCTGCTGGCACTGTCGCTCATGGTGCTGCTCATTGTGCCGCTGGCCTTTGGCCTGCGCGAGCCGGGGTTCCAGGGCTCAGCGCCCGTCAAACGTGAGCAAACCATCCTGCAGGCGCTGGGCGAGGCCTTCCGCTACCCCAGTTTCAACCTGCTCATGGCGGGCTATTTTGTGTGCGGGTTTCAGGTGGTTTTCATCGGCGTGCACATGCCCAGCTACCTCAAGGACCATGGCCTGTCGCCCCAGGTGGCCAGCTATGCACTGGCTCTGATCGGGCTGTTCAACGTGCTGGGCACGTATGTGGCGGGCACGCTGGGCCAGCGCATGCCCAAGCGGTTCATCCTGGCTTTTATCTACTTTGCGCGGGCCGTCGCCATCAGCGTGTTCTTGCTGGTGCCGCTGTCGCCGCTGTCGGTGTATGTGTTCTCGGCGGTGATGGGCACGCTGTGGTTGTCCACCATTCCGCCCACCAACGCCACCGTGGCGCAGATTTTCGGCGTGCAGCATTTGTCCATGCTGGGCGGTTTTGTGTTTTTCAGCCACCAGATCGGGAGCTTCCTGGGCGTGTGGCTGGGAGGCTATCTGTATGACGCCACCGGCAGCTACGATATCGTCTGGTACATCGCCATCGGGCTCGGAGTGTTTGCGGGCCTGGTGAACCTGCCCGTCAAGGAAAGCCCCATCCAGCGCCATGCGCCGCAACCGGCCTGACATCGCTGCACACAGCATCCCAAGACCACCATGAACCCACCATCTTCCCCATGGTCCACGTCGGCAAAGCCCGCGCTGCGCTGGCTTGGCTGGGCCGTGGCGGTGCTGGCCTGCCTTGCGGTGTTTGGCATGTACACGGTGCCAGACTTCATGGTGATGGTTGCCGACCAGGTCTGGGCATGCTTCTAAGCCGCTGAATTTTTAGTCTTTTTGGCCTCCAGCGCTTATCCAAAAAGCGCCTAAAGCTATCATTAACATAGCAAAATGCACGGTACCGAAGCCCCTTCCGAATGGGTGCAACGTTGGGCTCACCTGATCCCCGGCAGCACCACGGCCCTGGATGTGGCCTGTGGCGCGGGCCGCCATGTGCGATATCTGCACGCCCGGGGCCTGCGCGTGGCGGGTGTGGACCGCTCTGAAGAAGCCCTTGCCGCCTGTGCGGGTCTGGGCGAAATGGTCTGCGCTGACATCGAGTCGGGCCCCTGGCCGTTTGCCGGGCGCGTGTTTGGCGCCGTGGTGGTGACCAACTACCTGTGGCGCCCCTTGCTACCGGTGATTGCAGGCAGCGTGGCGCCCGGTGGTGTGCTTATCTATGAAACCTTCGCGCACGGCAATGAAACCGTGGGGCGCCCCGCGCGGCCCGAGTTTCTGCTGCAACCCGGTGAACTGATCAGGGCTTGCGAGGGTTTGCGGGTGGTGGCCTACGAAGACGGCTTTTTGCCCGAACCCGCCCGATTTGTGCAACGCATCACGGCGGTGCGGGAACTCCCGCCCTCCGGCGCACCCTCACGACATCTTTTGCCCGTGTCGGCTAGTTAGAATGCTCTTTTACCGTTTACCCCTGCGGACATGACCTCTTCCTCCGTCCCCCTTACCGGCAGCATCGTCGCCCTCGTCACTCCCATGCACGAGGACGGTAGCGTGGACTACCCGGCACTGCGCAAACTCATCGACTGGCACATCGCCGAAGGCACCGACTGCATCGGCGTGGTGGGCACCACGGGCGAGTCGCCCACGGTCAATGTCGAGGAACACTGCGAAATCATCCGCGTGGCTGTGGAGCAAGCCGCCAAGCGCGTGCCCATCATGGCCGGCTGCGGCGCCAACTCCACCGCCGAAGCGATCGAGCTGGCCAAGTTCGCCCGCGGTGTGGGGGCCGACAGCCAGCTGCAGGTGGTGCCCTACTACAACAAGCCCACGCAAGAGGGCCAGTACCAGCATTTCAAGGCCATTGCCGAAGCGACGGGTGACCTGCCCATCGTGCTGTACAACGTGCCCGGCCGCTCGGTGGCGGACATGCAGCACGACACCGTGCTGCGCCTGGCCCAGGTGCCTGGCGTCATCGGCATCAAGGAAGCCACGGGCAATATCGAGCGCGCGCAATGGCTCATTCGCGATCTGCCGAAGAACTTCGCGGTGTATTCGGGCGACGACCCTACGGCCGTAGCCCTCATGCTCTGCGGCGGCCACGGCAACATCAGCGTCACGGCCAACGTGGCGCCCCGCCTGATGCACGAACTGTGTGTGGCGGCCCTTGCAGGCGATGCGCGGCGCGCCATGGAAATCCAGTTCAAGTTGATGCCCGTGCACAAGCACCTGTTTGTCGAAGCCAACCCCATTCCCGTGAAGTGGGCCATGGCCCGCATGGGCTTGTGTGGCGGCTCCATGCGCCTGCCCATGACGCCGCTGACCAGCGGCAACGAGGCTGTGGTCGAATCCGCGCTGCGCACCAGCGGCCTGATCTAATCCGGGCTGCGCCCGCTCCCCGAGACACTCTCCAAGGATTTCCGCGTGAAAGCTGCTACCACCCGCCTGAGCCTGCTGGCCCTTGCCATGGCCCTGTCCGCCTGCTCCACCAGCCTTCTGGAAGGCGACAAGATCGACTACAAGAGCGCCGCCAAGGGCGCCACGCTCGAAGTGCCTCCAGACCTCACCCAGTTGTCACGGGATTCGCGCTATGCCATCCCCGGCGGCACCGTTTCGGCGGCTGCCATGCAGGCGGGGCTGGCCGCGCAGCCCTCGGGCACGGCCAATGCCGCTGCATTGCAGCTGGGCGATGTCCGCATCGAGCGCGATGGCAACCAGCGCTGGCTCGTGGTCAACCGCCCCGCCGACAAGCTCTGGGAGCCTGTGCGTGACTTCTGGCAGGAAAACGGCTTCAACCTCGAGCAGGCCGATGCCAATGTGGGCATCATGGAAACCGATTGGGCCGAAAACCGTGCCAAGCTGCCGCAGGACATCATCCGCGCCACCCTGGGCAAGCTGCTCGATTCCGTGTACTCCACCGGTGAACGCGACAAGTTCCGCACTCGCCTGGAGCGCAACGCCAATGGCGGCACCGAGATCTACATTTCCCACCGCGGCATGGTGGAGGTCTACACCACCAAGGTGCAGGACACCACCGTCTGGCAGCCCCGCCCCGCCGATGTCGAACTCGAGACCGAATTCCTGCGCCGCCTGATGGTCAAGCTGGGCGTGAGCCAGGAACAGTCCAAGGCCGTTGTGGCTGTGCCCGCATCGCGCGCTCAGGGGGCCCGCATGGCCACCGTCAACAACGTACCCGTGGTACAGCTCGACGAGGGCTTTGACCGCGCCTGGCGCCGATTGGGCCTGGCGCTCGACCGCACCGGTTTCACGGTGGAAGACCGCAACCGCAACGAAGGCACGTACTTCGTCCGCTATGTGGCGCCGAATGCCGACAAGAAGGATCCAGGGTTCTTCGGAAAATTGTTCAACACGACCAGTTCCACACCCCCGCTGAAGTACCGCATCGTGTTGCGCAGCGAGGGCGAGTCGAGCACGGTGTCCGTCCTCAATGAGGCTGGCGCACCCGAATCCTCGGCCAACGCGGAACGCATCGTGCGCGTGATCGCCGACGACCTGAAATAAGCGGCCTGCCCGCCCCCCCCAGCCAGCAGTCCCAGGGCGCACGCCCCGGGACCCAGACGGCTGCCAAGGCGCGCTTTCATTCGAACCTTCATGCTGCGCTTCAAGAACCTGGGCAGCGGCAGCACAGGCAACGCCACGGTGGTGGAGGGTCGCTGCGGCACGCTGACCCGGCGTCTGCTCATCGATTGCGGATTCGGAATCCGGCAGCTTCAGGCTCGTCTGGCACAGGCACAGTTGCAACCTGACGACCTCGATGGCATCTTCATCACGCACGAACACTCGGACCACATTGGCTGCGCGCAGGCACTGGCCGTGCGCTACCGTGTTCCAGTGTGGATGAGCCAGGGCACCTACTCCGCCTTGGGAGCCCCGGATTTTGATGGCCTTCTTCAGGTTGCGCATGACATGCACGCCATCGACATGGGGGCCTTCAACGCAGTTCCTTTCACGGTGCCACACGACGCCCGCGAACCGCTGCAACTGCGATTTACCGACGGTGCATCCCATCTGGGCTTACTGACCGACCTGGGCCACGCCAGCGATCACGTTCTGGAGCAACTGAAAGGCTGCAATGCGCTCATGATTGAAGCCAACCATGATCCCGCACTGCTCGACGCCTCCAGGTACCCACTGTTCCTCAAACGCCGGGTTGCCGGGCCCTACGGACACCTGGCCAACGAAGCGACCGGCAGCATCCTGCGGGCGGTCCGGCATTCGCGCCTTCAATGCGTGGTGGCCGCTCATCTGAGCGCACGCAACAACACCCCCACCCTCGCGAAGCAGGCCTTGGGCCGCGCCCTCGATACCAGCCCCGACGACATCACCGTGGCCAGTCCGACAGCCGGTACACCGTGGCTGACCGTCACGGGCTGAGCAGTTGCACAGCCCGAATGACCGTCACTCACGGGCTACTGAAAAAGCCATCGCACCCAAAAAGCAAAAAGCTCCGGCCTTGCGGGCGGAGCTTTTGGGCAAAAGCGGCAGGTCTTGCAACCTGCCACCACTGCACGCCGGGATTACTTGGCTTCGGAAGCGCCAGTTGCAGCGGCTGCAGCTGCGTCGGCAGCGGCCTTGGCAGCGTCAGCAGCAGGAGCTGCTGCGTCAGAGGCGGCTGCAGCTGCGTCCGATGCGGCAGGAGCGGCTTCAGAAGCTGCTGGCTCTGGAGCAGGAGCGGGTGCTTCGACAGGAGCGGGCGCTGGTGCAGGAGCGGGTTCTTCCTTCTTGCCACAGGCGGCGAGTGCAGCAGCAGCGATCAGGGCGGCCAGAACGAGAGAGTTCTTCATTTCGATTTTCCTAGTTGAACAGACAGAATCTTGAAAAGCCACGGCGCAAGGCTTATGGGAAGCCCCGGTACGCTTTGGCACAATGCGCTTGGGTTGCACCTTTTTGGCACAGCCGCCGATTATATTGGTATTTAGTCAATACTGACTAACACTGACGAATCCTTTACGACCGCTTGACTCTGCGCAATACGCCGATTGAGGCTCAAAGCCCCAGGGTCGAAGCAGGAAAGCCAGGCGCGCTCTTGCCACGAACCCACTCGTTGAGTGTCTCGCGCAGCAACACCCTCCGATCGGGTTCATTGCCCGTCACGCCCACACACCGCTCAGGGTCCAACCGCTGCATCACCCATTGCGGAGACCACAGAGCGCTGGGAATGTCCAGCGGGTCGGCGCCAGGGCTGCGGCGGCAATTGAGGATGTGATCCCATGTGCCACGCCACCGCACAAAACGGGCATGCCGTCGAATCACGTCGTCATAGCTGCAGGCCAGCATCGTGAACCGCCGACTCCCGTGTGCCCATTCCTGGAGGGCCTCCACCACAGCGCGTTCGCCCAGCGGCCAGTCATGAAAATTCGCATCGCTGATGACGATCTCCTTCCACCCATCGCGTGCGGCCGTGGCAATTGCGTCGCGAACCAGTTGCTGGAACGCCTCCCGCCCACTGAAACGGCCAGAGGGCAAGTCGGGGAGCGACTGCGGGCTAGTGGCAGAAATCTCGGTCATCACGTGGCTCCTCGGTCTTCACTGGCTAGCCTGCCCAGGCGTGCGCCCAGCCTGCGTCACACCAGTTTGACAACAATTCCAGCGCATCGTCACTGGCCCGTGCAAGCTCCCGCGCCGTCAACTGGCGTTCATCTGCCAAACGGCGCATCAGTGTTGCATCCCGGCCAGCAGCGCGGTAGCTCTCGCCATTGATGAACAGGTGGTGCGTGTCATACATCATGCGGCTACGGCGATCCAGGCGCACGCCTTCCAGCATCACGCCCACATCTCCGGCTTCAAACCATACACTGGGCTTGGGCTCGGTCAGGTATTCACCCAGCGCGCGCTCCAACACCAGCGGCTGCGACAGCGCTCGGGCCAGGGCCTCGCGCGCGAAATCCTGTAACCCCGAAGGAATGGCTGCGGGCTGAAACACTGCTTCCTGTTTTGCGTCGCGGTACAGCAGCGCACCTTCCTGTTCAGAAGCGTCCTCTGCCAACCGCACCAAAAGCTCCTGCGCCAGCTCCTGCCGGGCCGGTGCCCTGAAGCCAATCGAGTACGTCATGCATTCGCCTTCGGCAACGCCGTCGTGGGCGTAGCGGGGCGGCAAATACAGCATGTCACCGGGCTCGAGGACGAACTCCTCTTCTGGTTCGAACTGCGCCAGCACCTTGAGCGGAATGCCGTCGCGCAGCGTGAGGTCCTTCTGGCGTCCAATGCGCCAGCGGCGTCGCCCGTGCGCCTGAAGCAGAAAAACGTCATAGCTGTCGAAATGTGGACCGACGCCGCCGCCGTTGGACGCGTAGCTGATCATGAGATCGTCCAGTCGCGCCTCGGGCACGAACCGGAACTGTTGCATCAACGCATGCACGGCATCGTCATGCAGATCCACGCCCTGCACCAGCAAGGTCCAGTCAGGCTGCTGCAGCGAAGGCAGCGCACGCCGCTGAAAAGGACCATGGCGCAGCTTCCAAGCCCCTTTGGCCAA
The DNA here is from genome assembly GCF_000238595.1 of Acidovorax sp. NO-1. Classification (GTDB taxonomy): domain Bacteria; phylum Pseudomonadota; class Gammaproteobacteria; order Burkholderiales; family Burkholderiaceae_C; genus Acidovorax. Next base: position 85,495 of record NZ_AGTS01000100.1, read on the forward strand.
CTGCACCAGACGCGATTCCACGCCCTCTTGGGCGGCCAGCGCAAAAAGCTCGGATCGGAGCACCGGAGGCGAAAACTGTGGAATCGCCTGGCGCACCAGCAGCGGCTTTTTCTGCCAATGGCGGCGCATGAACTGCGCGGGGGTCAGGCTGCCGAGCAGGGGGAGGGGTTGCTGGATATCCATGAGAACGAATTGCCCCTTTTCGGAGCCGTTGGTCAAACTGCGACAATTCTCCTATGGAAATTACCGAACACTGTGTAGTCGCGCTGACCTGGATACTCAAGGACACGCTGGGCGAAGAGCTGGACGTCCTCGATGAGCCTGTGGAGTTTCTCGTCGGCGGGGACGACCTTCTGCCACGCATCGAAGAAGCCCTGCAAGGACACGGCCCCGGGGCCACGCTCGCCCTGCATCTGGAGCCGGAAGACGCCTTCGGAGACTTTGATGACCAACTGCTTTTTCTGGAGCCTCGCAATCTCTTTCCCGCAGAGACCGAGGAAGGGATGACTTTTGACGGTGCCGCCCTACCGCAAGGGTGCAATCCCGATGCACCACGCACGGGGCTCTACACCGTCACCGAGATCTATCCCGAGCATGTTGTTCTGGACGGGAATCACCCACTGGCGGGGATTGCGCTGCGACTTCAGCTGACTGTGCAGGGCGTCAGAGAGGCGACGGAAGAGGAAGTAGGCCGCAAAAGCGCGGGAACAGGCTTCTTCCGGGTGCAACCCCAAGCGCCCGGAAACCACCTGCTGCACTGAAGGCAATTGCGGAAGTCCCGGGATGCCAGGACTTCATTGATGCTTTTCTTCGACCTTAGAGACGCGAAATCTGCCCGTTATACAGGCGGACGCGGTCGCCAATGCGCAAATCGCCGGGGCTGCTCACGTCATAAACGCGGTAGCCCCCCTGATCGAGTTGCACCGACAAACGGTAACCTTGGGCGTAATCTTGGCTGCTGTTGCGGCCCTCGATGGCATTGCCGGCTACAGCACCACCCACAATGCCCACGCCTGTGGCAGCGGCCCGGCCCGAGCCTTTGCCAATCTGGTTCCCCAACACCCCTCCGACCACCGCGCCGATCACGGCACCTGCACCGGACGTCTGACCCTGTGATCGGCCCTGCAGTACCTCGATGTTGGAAACGCGGCCGTATTCTGTGCCGGCTGGGCTGTTGGGGTAGGCGGGTGCCGTCTGGTAACCGCCCGAGTAGCCACCGGAATACGGCGCGGAAGGGGCGGAGCGGTTGTGGCCACATGCCGCCAGAGCGCTCACGAGAACCACAGTGCCAGCAACGGCGAAAGAACGGTTGAATTTCAGCATTTCCAGGCTCCTAAAGTCATGGGTTACGCACGGCAGACGGAGTGTCTGGCCTTGTTTGCATAGCTTGATTGGAACAACGTTGCAGCCCCCTGGTCCGTAGACGCAGGAGCAACCCATTGGTCAGTAACAAACCCATCGAAAGGTAAGCATCGTCTTACAACGCAACTGACCAAACCGGGCAATACGTGGATTCAGGCTTTGCCGGTTGAGCCGTAGCCGCCCTCACCCCGCTTTGTGGCTGCAAATTCCGTGACCACATTGAACTGCGCCTGAACCACGGGAACGATCACCAACTGGGCCAGCCGCTCCATGGGCTCCAGGGTGAACGCAACGCTGCTGCGGTTCCAGGCACTCACCATCAGCTGACCCTGGTAATCGCTGTCAATCAGGCCGACAAGATTGCCGAGCACGATACCGTGCTTGTGCCCCAGCCCGGAGCGCGGCAGGATGAGCGCCGCGTAGCCCGGGTCCTTGATGTACAACGAGATGCCCGTGGGGACGAGTTTCCATGCATTGGGCTGCAAGGTCAGCGGTGCATCCAGGCAGGCGCGCAGGTCCAGGCCAGCGCTGCCCGGGGTGGCATAGGTGGGCAACTGATCCGCCATGCGCGGATCCAGAATCTTCACATCAATCTTCACGGCAGTTTCTTCTTTCCTGTTGTGCGTTGCTGCGCGACCTGCCGCAGACGCTCCTGCAGCGGCCCCAGTGCTGGTGTGGACGCACCGCTTTCAGATGATAGGGCTCCAGGAGCTGCCTGCATCAACCAGCCAAGCGCCCACCACAGAACCCCCATCACCACCAATCCCGGCAACGAGCCCTGCCCCAGCAAAAAAAGCGCCGCGCCATGCAATGCCAGCAGCACCACCAGCAGCATACGTACAGCACGCAGCACGCCGAACAGTGGCATCAGAACCTGGGCCAGATCGGGCGGAACACCCGGTGCCACAGGGCGGGCGACCCTTGAACCAGGCTGCTTCGGACTGGCCGCAGGCGAGGCGTAGGACGACGGTGGGGTCTTCGCTGGTGGCACAGAGGCGGTCAGCTGCTCCACATAGCGCGCAAAATCGCCGTCTGGCGGGGTGTCCCATTCAGGCTTGGTGGAGCCAGTTCTCATACGACCTCCCGTTAGTAGCCGTCACCGTGCCGCAGGCGGCAGGCGTGTCGCAATATCCTGCACAAGCTGCTGCGCAAGCACCCGCTTGGACGCCCGGGGAAGCTCCCGGTGGCCTTGGGCATCCACCAGCAGCAGGGCGTTGTCATCCTGGCCAAAGGTGGCAGGGCCGATATTGCCCACCAGCAGCGGCACACCTTTGCGCGCACGCTTGGCGGTGGCATGGGCCAGCAGATCATGGCTCTCTGCCGCAAAACCTACACAGAAAAGATCGCCTTCCAGGGCGTGGAGTGACTTCGCGACCGTGGCAAGGATGTCTGGGTTTTCAACAAATTCAAGGCTCGGGGTGTCACCCGAGCCGTCCTTTTTTATCTTTTGAGTCGACTCGCGCGCGGGCCGCCAGTCCGCCACGGCCGCAGTGGCGATGAACACCGATGCCGATTGCACATGCCGCTCCACCGCGGCCAGCATGTCCCGCGCCGACTGCACATTCACGCGGCGCACACCGCGCGGGGTCGGTATATGCACGGGCCCGGCGACCAGCGTGACATCAGCCCCGGCTTCGCGGGCCGCGCGGGCAATGGCAAAGCCCATTTTTCCGCTCGACAGGTTGGTAATGCCACGCACGGGGTCGATTGCCTCAAACGTAGGGCCTGCCGTCACCAGCACCTTGCGCCCGGCCAGAACCTTGGGCGCAAAGAACGCAATCAGCTCCTCCAGCAGTTCCTCGGGCTCCAGCATGCGGCCGTCGCCCGTCTCGCCACAGGCCTGGTCACCGTTGCCTACGCCCAGCACCACCGCACCATCCTGCGCCACCTGGTTCAAGTTGCGCCGGGTGGCGGGGTGTGCCCACATTTCGCGGTTCATGGCGGGGGCCAACAGCAACGGCACTTGCTCTGCGGGGCGGGCCAGACACATCAGGCTGAGCAACTCGTCCGCCCGGCCCTGCACCAGACGCGCAATAAAGTCCGCGCTGCAGGGCGCAATCAGGATGGCATCTGCCTCGCGGCTCAGGTTGATGTGGGGCATGTTGTTGGGCTCGCGGGCGTCCCATTGCGATCCATACACCGTGCGGCCCGACAGCGCCTGCATGGTGACAGGCGTGATGAATTGTTCAGCCGACTCGGTCATCACCACTTGCACGGTGGCGCCCTCCTTGATGAGCTGGCGGCACAGATCGGCTGCCTTGTAGCAAGCCACGCCCCCACTCAGACCCAGAACAATGTGTTTGCCAGCAAGCTCATTCATGGGGCGAATTTAGCAGACGGGGGTACCCTTGCCGCCGGGGGTATTGCCGGGGTGCCATCTATAATCCCAATTTCCCACCACCAGGAGACCTCTCGCGAGAGGCCCCCTTCAGACATGACCAAATTTGTCTTCGTCACCGGCGGTGTGGTGTCTTCCCTCGGTAAGGGAATCGCCTCAGCCTCCCTTGCCGCGATCCTCGAATCGCGGGGCCTCAAAGTCACCCTCATCAAGCTTGACCCCTACATCAACGTAGACCCCGGCACCATGTCGCCGTTTCAGCACGGCGAGGTCTTTGTGACCGACGACGGCGCAGAAACCGATCTCGACCTGGGCCACTACGAGCGTTTCATTGAAACGCGCATGAGGAAGTCCAACAACTTCACCACCGGCAAGATTTACCAGTCGGTGCTGGAGAAAGAGCGCCGTGGCGACTACCTGGGCAAGACCGTTCAGGTCATTCCCCACGTCACCAACGAAATCCAGGAATACATCAAGCGCGGTGCGGGCATCGGCACCGATGACGCGGTGGACGTGGCCATCTGCGAGGTGGGCGGAACCGTGGGCGACATCGAATCGCTGCCGTTCCTCGAAGCCGTGCGCCAGTTGAGCCTCAAGCTGGGCCCCAACAACTCGGCCTTTGTGCACCTCACCTACCTGCCCTGGATTGCCACGGCAGGCGAGCTCAAGACCAAGCCTACCCAGCACACCGTGCAGGAGCTGCGCAAGATCGGCATCCAGCCCGACGCGCTGCTGTGCCGCGCGCAAAAGCCGGTGCCGGAGGAGGAGCGCGAAAAGATTTCGCTGTTCACCAACGTGCCCGAATGGGGCGTGATCAGCATGTGGGACGTGGACACCATCTACAAGGTGCCCCGCATGCTGCACGAGCAAGGCCTCGACGGCCTGATCTGCGACAAGCTGCGCCTGAATACACCGCCCACCAGCCTTAAGCGCTGGGACGAGCTCGTGCACGAAACCGAGCACCCGCAGGGCGAAGTCACCATTGCCATGGTCGGCAAATACGTCGATCTTTCGGACAGCTACAAATCGGTGAACGAAGCGCTGCGCCACGCGGGGATGAAGAACCATGTGCGCGTGAAGATCGAGCACCTGGACTCAGAAACCATCGACAGTGCCAATGCTGCCGACAAGCTCGCCAGGTACGACGCCATTCTGGTGCCCGGCGGCTTCGGCAGCCGCGGTGTGGAAGGCAAGATCTGCACCGCCCAGTTTGCCCGCGAACACAAGGTGCCCTACCTGGGCATCTGCCTGGGCATGCAGGTGGCCACCATTGAATATGCACGCCACGTGGCGGGCCTGGCCAAAGCCAACAGCACCGAGTTCGACCCCACCACGCCCCACCCCGTGATCGCGCTGATCACCGAGTGGAAGGATGCCGACGGCACCATCAAGACGCGCGACGAAAACTCGGACCTCGGCGGCACCATGCGACTGGGCGCACAAAGCTCGGACGTGGCCAAGGACACACTGGCCCACAGCATCTACGGCGACGTGGTGACCGAACGCCACCGCCACCGCTACGAAGCCAACGTGAACTACCTCGACGAGCTGCGCAAGGCGGGCCTGGTGATCTCGGCGCTGACGCAACGCGAAGAACTCACCGAGATCGTGGAATTGCCGCACAGCGTGCACCCCTGGTACATCGGCGTGCAGTTCCACCCCGAGTTCAAGTCCACGCCCTGGAACGGCCACCCGCTGTTCAACGCCTTCATCAAGGCCGCCGTGGAACACCAGCAAGCCACGAAGAAAGCCTGAGGGGAGTCACGATGCAGCTGTGCGGATTCAATGTTGGCCTGGACCAGCGCTTCTTTTTGATCGCAGGCACCTGCTCCATCGAAGGCCTGGAGATGTCGCTGGACGTCGCAGGCCAGCTCAAGGATGCCTGCGCGCCGCTGGGCATTCCGCTGATCTACAAGGGCTCGTTCGACAAGGCCAACCGGTCGTCGGGCACCAGCAAGCGCGGTGTCGGCATCGACGCCGGTTTGAAGATCCTCGATGAAGTGCGTCGCCAGCTGCAGCTGCCCATCCTGACCGATGTACACGACACCTCGCACGTGGCCGAGGTGGCCAGCGTGGTGGACGTTCTGCAAACGCCTGCGTTCCTGTGCCGCCAGACAGATTTCATCCGCGCTGTGGCGCAATCGGGCAAGCCGGTGAACATCAAGAAGGGCCAGTTTCTTGCACCCTGGGACATGAAGAACGTCATCGACAAGGCCCGCGCCGCCGCAGCCGAAGTCGGCCTGTCAGAAGACCGGTTCCTCGCCTGCGAGCGAGGCGTGAGCTTTGGCTACAACAACCTGGTGGCCGACATGACCAGCCTGGCCGAGATGCGCAACTCCGGCGCGCCCGTGGTGTTCGACGTGACCCACTCGGTGCAAAAGCCCGGTGGCCTGGGCGCCGTGAGCGGTGGTGCGCGCGACATGGTGCCGGTGCTTGCGCGCGCCGGCGTGGCCGTGGGCGTGGCGGGCCTGTTCATGGAAACCCACCCCCGCCCCGCCGAAGCCTGGTCGGACGGCCCCAACGCCGTGCCGCTCAAGCACATGAAGGCATTGCTTGAAACGCTGGTGGCGCTGGACGACGTCACCAAGAAAAGTGGATTCCTCGAAAACAACTTTGGAGCCTGAAGACATGAGCAGTGGTTACGTCATCGCATCCGTCACCGTCACCAACCCCACGCAGTACGAGGAGTACCGCAAATGGAGCACCCTGGCCATGCAGGCCCACGGCGCTGAAGTGTGCGTGCGCGGCGGCAAGGTCGAGGTGCTGGAAGGCGACTGGAACCCCGGCCGCACCGTGATTCTCAAGTTTCCGAGCTTTGAAGCCGCCCGCGCTTTCTACGACACGCCCGAGTACCAAAAGGCCAAGGCAGCCCGCGAAGGCGCCGCCATCATGCGCATGGTGTGCGTCGAAGGCGTCTGAGCGCACACACCCGATTCGCTCTTTAATTGATAGCTGCCAGCGCTTATCCATCAAGCGCTGGAGCCCGATTTGATTTGAAACTTCTGCAAAAGGAAAACCATGAGTGCTATCGTTGACATCGTCGGTCGCGAGATTCTGGACAGCCGCGGCAACCCCACTGTCGAGTGCGACGTGCTGCTCGAATCGGGCGTGATGGGCCGGGCCGCTGTGCCGTCGGGCGCATCCACCGGCAGCCGCGAAGCCATTGAAATGCGCGACGGCGACAAGAGCCGTTACCTGGGCAAGGGCGTGCTCAAGGCCGTGGAAACCATCAACACCGAAATCTCTGAAGCCGTGCTGGGCCTGGATGCGTCGGAACAGGGTTTTCTGGACAAGACCCTGATCGACCTCGATGGCACCGAGAACAAGAGCCGCCTGGGCGCCAACGCCATGCTGGCCGTGTCGATGGCCGTGGCCCGCGCAGCGGCTGAAGAATCCGGCCTGCCCCTGTACCGCTACCTGGGTGGCATGGGCAGCGTGCAGTTGCCCGTGCCCATGATGAACGTGATCAACGGCGGCGCACACGCCAACAACAGCCTGGACCTGCAGGAGTTCATGATCATCCCCGTGGGCGCGCCCACATTCCGCGAAGCCGTTCGCTGGGGCGCCGAGGTGTTCCACGCCCTCAAGAAGATCATCCACGACAAGGGCATGAGCACCGCCGTGGGCGATGAAGGCGGGTTCGCGCCTTCCGTGGAAAACCACGAAGCCGCCATCCAGCTCATCCTGCAGGCCATCGACGCTGCGGGCTACACCGCCGGCGAGCAGATCGCCCTGGGCCTGGACTGCGCCGCCAGCGAGTTCTACAAGGACGGCAAGTACGTGCTGGAAGGCGAAGGCGGCATCAAGCTCAGCGCCGAGCAGTGGACCGACATGCTGGCCACCTGGGTGGACAAGTACCCCATCATCAGCATCGAAGACGGCATGCACGAAGGCGACTGGGACGGCTGGAAGCACCTGACCGAACGCCTGGGCGACAAGGTGCAGCTGGTGGGCGACGACCTGTTCGTGACCAACACCAAGATCCTCAAGGAAGGCATCGACAAGAAGATCGCCAACTCCATCCTGATCAAGATCAACCAGATCGGTACGCTGACCGAAACGTTCGCCGCCATCGAGATGGCCAAGCGCGCCGGCTACACCGCCGTGATCTCGCACCGCTCGGGCGAAACCGAAGACAGCACGATTGCCGACATCGCCGTGGGCACCAACGCGGGACAGATCAAGACCGGCAGCTTGAGCCGTTCGGACCGCATCGCCAAGTACAACCAGCTGCTGCGCATCGAGGAAGACCTGGGCGAAATTGCCCAGTACCCCGGCCGCGCTGCGTTCTATAACCTGAAGTAATGCCCCCCACGGTCGCCCACTGCGTGTGGCTCCCTGCCCCCCCAAGGGGCCACGTTTCCCTTTCGGGGCTGACCGCCAAGCGGTTCAGAGCGCCTTGGGGCGGCCCGGCGGCGAAACATCGTTGCAACAGTAAAGGTTGACCCTTGGTCTCACGCACCGTCACCGTGGTTCTGCTGGCACTGCTGGTGGGGCTGCACGCCCAGCTCTGGCTGGGGCGTGGCAGCGTGCCGCGTGTCAACGAGATGCAGCGGCAGATTGATGTGCAGAAGGCCGCAAACGACCAGGCCCGCCAGGCCAACGAGCGCCTGGCGTCCGAGGTGCACGACCTCAAGGAAGGCCTGGACATGGTGGAAGAAAAAGCACGCAGCGAACTGGGCATGGTCAAGCCCAACGAGATCTACGTGCAGTTCACACCGCGCTGAGGCGCGGTTTTTTGTGCACCCCGTGTCTGCGCCGCCGCCGACCATTGCCCTGATCGGCGCACCCGGCACCGGGGCCGCAGCCCTCGCACACGATTTGCAACAGCGGTTGGCACGAGGCGCTGCGCGCCTTGTCTGCACGACGACCGCGGACGACTGCACGGCGGCTGCCCTCACGTTGCTGATGGGGCTGGACCTGCCCTGCCCGCCCGCGCAGCAACCCGACCGCGAAGCCGCGGACGCCCGGCTTCGGGCTGCGCTGGCCCAAGCCGGGCTGCGTTACCAGGTGGTCTATGGCCAAGGTGAACGGCGGATCGAGAACGCACTAAACGCTATCAATAAGATAGCTATTGGCGCTTATCCAGCAAGCGCTAGCGGCAGTTTTGAATCAAAAAATGGGGCCCGAATGCCCCGGTTGCGCGACTGGAACTGCGAGAAATGCAGCGACCCTCAATGCGAGCACCGCCTGTTCACCTCGCTTGTCGCCCAGCGAGAAGCACGGCAACCCTGAGGGCCGTGCCAAATCTGGCGGATTACTGGATGCCCGTGGGCCCGGGCGGCTGGCTGACAGCGGGCGAGACAAAAATCTGCGCGGCGTCCACTGCATCAAACCGGTACTGCTGGCCGCAGAACTCGCAGCCCACCTCGATGTCCTCGCGCTCGGCGAGGATGCTCTCGGCTTCTTCCGCGCCCAGGTTGCGCAGCATGTTGCTCACCCGCTCGCGGCTGCAGGTGCAGGCAAAGCGCGGTCCGCTGGCGCCTTGCTGGGGCTCAAAGCGCAGCAGCTTTTCCTCCCAGAACAGGCGGTGCAGGATGGTGTCCACGTCCAGCGTCAGCAACTCCTCGCGCGTCAGGCTGGCGGCCAGGTGGGCGATGCGGTTGTAGTCCTCGTTGTGGCCGATCTGGTCTTCGTTCTCGCGGTGCGAGAGACCTGCGGCCAGGTTGCCTTCACCCTTGATGGGCATGCGCTGGATCAACAGGCCCGCCGCCACCTGCTCGTTGGCGCCGAGCACCAGAATGGTGTCGAGCTGCTCGGACTGCAGCATGTAGTGCTGCAGCACGTCGGACAGGCGGTCCAGCTTCTCGTGGTGGTCGCCGTGCAGCGGCACCACGCCCTGGTAGGGCTGCTGGCCAGGGTGGCGGTCCTTGGGGTCCAGCGTGATCGCGCAGCGGCCGCCGCCGCCCACATTCACCATCTGGCTCAGGCGCGCGCCGTCGGGCACGTCGCCGTTGATGGTGGCCGTGGCGCGCAGGCTCAGGTCCGACTGCACCTCGGCCACGGCCAGCTTGACCGGGCCATCGCCAAACACCTGCAGCACCAGCGCACCGTTGAACTTGATGTTGGACTGCATCAACACACCGGCCGCCGCCATCTCGCCCAGCAGCTCGCTCACCGGTGCGGGATACGCGCCCGTGGCGGAATTGCCTGCACGCACGCGCAGGATTTCCGTCCAGGCATCGGTCAGGCGCACGATCATGCCGCGCACGGGAAGGCCATCAAAAAGAAACTTGTGAAGTTCAGACACGCAGGGGTTCCAGAAAATGTCGGCAATCAGCCGATTTTGCGCAGGCCGTTTCGAAAACGTCGCGCGTTGTCCATGTAGTGCAGGGCGCTCTGGCGCAGCCCTTCGATCTGCTCGGGCGTCAGTTCGCGCACCGCCTTGGCGGGGCTGCCAATGATCATGGAGCCATCGGGAAACTCCTTGCCCTCGGTGACCAGCGCACCGGCGCCCACCAGGCAATGCTTGCCGATCTTCGCCCCGTTGAGCACCACGGCGCCAATGCCGATCAGCGATTCGTCGCCAATCGTGCAGCCATGCAGCATGACCTGGTGGCCCACCGTCACGCGCTCGCCCACCACCAGGGGTTTTCCGAAGTCGGCGTGCAGCACAGTGGCGTCCTGGATGTTGGAGCCCGCGCCAATGGTGATGCTCTCGGTGTCGCCGCGCACCACCGTGCCAAACCAGACGCTGGCGTCTTCGCCCAGCACCACGTTGCCCATCACCTGCGCGCTGTCTGCCACCCAGGCCGATGCGGCCACCTGCGGCGCCACGCCATCGAGTTCATAAATTGCCATGCACCACTCCAGAAAAAGAAAAGGCCAGCGCGCGCAAGGCCACAGAAGCTGCCAGGCGTTACAGCGCCCCTAGAATTGTAAGGATGGAGCTTCGCCAACGTGCACTGCAGGTCTTGTGCCTTTCAGACCCTGAACAAAAAGCGGCCGCAGCGCTTGCCCTGCATGCGCAAGCAGCTACGCTTTCAATAGCAAACGACACGCACCCAATCCCCGGCGACGCCCACGACCTGCCAGGCCGCCCTGCGCGCCCCGAGCTTCGGCGTCATACCGACATGGCCCGGCGCTCGCCCGCCACGCCCGAGGGGCGCGCCGTGCTGATTCACGCCATCGCGCACATCGAGTTCAATGCCATCAACCTGGCGCTGGATGCCGTCTGGCGCTTTGGCGGCATGCCGCAGCGTTACTACCTCGACTGGATGCTGGTGGCGGCCGAGGAGGCCGGCCATTTCAGGCTGCTGCGCGACCACCTGCGCAGCCAGGGCCATGACTACGGCGACTTCCCGGCCCACCAGGGCCTGTGGACCATGTGCGAGAAGACTGGGCACGACATCCTTGCCCGCATGGCGCTGGTGCCCCGGACCCTGGAGGCCCGGGGGCTGGACGCCACGCCCCAGATCCAGGCCAAGCTGCGCCAGGTGGGCACGCCCGACGCACTCGCGGCCGTGGCCATTCTGGACACCATCCTGCGCGACGAGGTGGGTCATGTGGCGATTGGCAACCACTGGTATCGCTGGCTCTGTGAACGGGCGGGGCTGGACCCCGAGACCCACTACGCCACGCTGGTGGCGCAATACGAGGCCCCGCGCCTCAAACCCCCGTTCAACGAAACGGCCCGCAAAAAGGCCGGCTTCACCGACAACGAACTGCGCTGGCTCCAGCAGCTGTGAAATTCTGGTTACATGGCGCATTGCCGCCGCTCCTACAATCCGCCGCGCCAGCCCGGCACTGACACCGGCCCCTGTTTCTTCGATACTCCCTCCATGAGCACAAACACCGCCCCCGGCACTTCTTCTGCACCTGCCACCGACAACCAGACCTCGGTCGCCATGATCGCGCGGCAGGCCATCGTCAACGCGCAACAGGTGGTGGTGGGCTACGAACTGTTCAACCGCTCGCGCAGCGGCGCGGCGCACACGGCCGCCACCGATGTGATCCTGGTCTTCACGGCGCTGTCGCATGCGGGCACCGAAGAGCTGGTGGGCAAGAAGCTCATCTTCGTCAACTGCACCCACGAGAGCCTCTCGGGCGGGCACCTGGAACTGGTAGACCCTGACAAGGTGGTGCTGGAGATCCCGCCGCTGGGCCATGCGGCCAGTGAAGAGGTGGCCACGCGACTGCCCATCCTCACGGAGCTGCGCGATCGCGGCTTTCACCTGGCGTTCAACCACACTGTGCTGGAGTCGGCCTATGCGCCCTGGCTGCCGCTGGCCGACTACATCAAGCTGGACCTGTCGGTGCTGGCCCCCGACCAGCTCGCCGTGCTCATCAGCTATGCGGGGCGCCATTCGCAGGCTGAACTGATCGCCGAAAAGGTGGAAACCGCCCAGCAGTACGACATGGTCTCCAGCCAGGGCGTGCAGATGTTCCAGGGCTACTGGTTCGCGCGCCCAGCCCTCGTTGAGGCCAAGCTGCTCACGCCCTCGCAGGCCAGCATCATCGAACTCATCAACCAGGTGCGCAAACAGGCCAGCACCGACGACATCGAAGAAACGCTCAAGAAAGACGCTGGCCTGGCATTCAACCTGATGCGCCTGATCAATTCTGCCGGCTTCGGGCTCTCGCGCGAGGTGTCATCCTTCCGCCAAGCCGTCATGCTGATGGGGCTGAAAAAGCTTTTCCGCTGGGCCGCCCTGCTGCTGACCGCTTCGCGCACCAGTGGCACGCCGTCGTCCGTGGGGCAGACGGCCGTGGTGCGGGGCCGCCTGATGGAGCTACTGGCGCTGGAAACGCTGCCCCCCGAAGAGGCCGACCAGGCCTTTGTCGTCGGCATTTTCTCGCTGCTGGACGTCATGCTCTCGATGCCCATGGAATCGGCGCTGGGCCTGCTCAACGTGCCCGAGCCGGTGGCTGCAGCGCTGCTGCGCCGAGAGGGCTTTCTGGGCGACCTGCTGACACTGGCCGAGGCCTGCGAGTCCAGCGACGATGTGGTGTTCAACCGCACGGCAGGGCTGCTGCACCTGTCCAGCCAGCAGATCAACCTGGCCCACCTGCAGGCGCTGGCCTGGGCAGACCAGCTCGGCGACTGACACCCGTCTGCCTGCGATGCAGGGCGATGCGCAGGGATTCCTGTGCGGGCGGAGCGTGCCGGTCTAGAATCAAGTGCGAGCCCCGCCCTTCATCACAGCAGACCCATGTCGAGCACACCTGAACAAGACGCCCCCGAAGCTGCAGCGCCAGCGGTCGAACCCGTAGACGAGAACATCGCAATCATTGCGCGCCAGGCCATCGTGGATGAATCCCGCGCTGTCTATGGCTATGAGCTGTTTGACCGCTCCACGGCCTCTGATGCGCACACTGCGGCCAGCGATGCGGCCCTGCTGTTCAATGCCTTGTCATACGCCGGCACCGAAGCGCTGGTCGGCAAGAAGACGGTGTTCATCAATTGCACGCACGACAGCCTCTCCGGTGGCCACCTGGAGCTGATCCACCCCGAAAAGGTGGTGCTGGAAGTGCCCCCCCTGCCCGAGGGCGCCACCGCAGAACAGATCGAAGGCCGCATCCCCACACTGGAAGCACTGCGCGCGCGTGGCTTTCGCCTGGCGTTCGATCAGCAGGCCCTCAAGCGCGCTTACACCAACTGGCTTCCGCTCGCATCCTTCATCAAGCTGGACATGCAGGCTTTCAAGCCCGAACTGGCAGGGCCGCTGGTGAAATTCTCCACCACCCACAGCAAGGCCACCCTGGTGGCCGAAAAGGTGGAAACGGCCGAGCAGTACGAGCTGATGCGCGGCCTGGGTGTCAAGCTGTTCCAGGGCTACTGGTTCGCCAAACCGTCGCTGGTGAAGGCCACCACCATCCGCCCCTCGCAGGCCACCATCATCCAGCTCATCAACCTGGTGCGCAAACAGGCGACCACGGCTGAAATTGAAGAGCTGCTCAAGAAAGACCCCACCCTGTCTTTCAACCTGCTGCGCTTCATCAACTCGTCGGGTTTTGGCCTGTCGTGCGAGATCACCTCGTTCCGCCATGCGGTGATGATCCTGGGCCTTAAAAAGCTGTTCCGGTGGGCAGCCTTGCTCATGACCACATCCCGCGCGGGCGGCGCCCCACCGGCCGTGGGCCAGACCGCCGTGGTGCGTGGCCGCCTGATGGAGCTGCTCGCCGCCGAGCTGCTGCCGCCCGAAGAATGCGACAACGCTTTTGTGGTGGGCGTCTTCTCGCTGCTCGACACCATGCTGGGTGTTCCCATTGAAAAAGCGCTGGAATCGGTGGCGCTGCCCGAGCCCGTGATGGATGCACTGCTGCGTGGTACCGGGGTGTTTGCGCCTTTTCTGGAGCTCACCATTGCGTGCGAAAGCGGCGATGAGGTGGCCTTTGCCAGGGCGGCTGACGCGCTGCACCTGTCCAACCGCCAAGTCAACTGGGCCCATCTGCAGGCGCTGACCTGGGCGGAAAGCCTGAACGAAGAGTGACGCGCGCCGGGCGTTGGCCCGGCCAGGATCAACCCCGCGGGTGGTGCTGCGCATGCAGCGACTTGAGCCGCTCCCGCGCCACATGGGTATAGATGGTGGTGGTGGAAATATCGGCGTGCCCCAGCAGCAGCTGCACCACCCGCAGGTCAGCGCCATGGTTGAGCAGGTGTGTGGCAAAGGCATGCCGCAGCGTATGGGGCGACAGCGGCACGGTGATGCCCGCCACCTGCGCCCATTTCTTCACAATGACCCAGAACATCACGCGCGTCATGCCGCTACCGCGCTGCGTCACAAAGAGGTCATCGGTCTGCTGGCCGCCCAGGATCGTGCCCCGCGCTTCCTGAAGGTAGCGCTCCAGCCACTGGCGGGCTTCCTCGCCAAAAGGCACCAGCCGCTCCTTGCTGCCCTTGCCCATCACTCGCAGCACGCCTTCGTTCAACCCCAGCTGGAAGGTCTTGAGGGTGACCAGCTCCGTCACGCGCAGCCCGCTGGCGTACATCAGCTCCAGCATCGTGCGGTCGCGCAGGCCCAGCGGGTTGCCCAGGTCGGGTGCGTTCAGCAGTGCCTCCACCTGCGCCTGGGACAGTGTCTTGGGCACGCGCAGCGGCTGGCGCGCGGCCTGCAGGCGCACTGTGGGGTCGGCCGCCATGCGCCGCTCGCGCACCGCCCAGTGAAAGTAGCGGCGCAGCACCGTCAGGCGCCGGTTGGCAGACGTGGCACGGGTCTGCGCGTGCCGGGCGGCAAAGTACCCCTGAAGGTGGTGCTCGGCTGTGTCATCCAGCGCCAGCGGCGGCTGCTGGCCTGCCAGCCACTGTGCATACAGCGTGAGATCGCGCCGGTAAGCGGCCAGCGTGTTGCGCGACAGGCCATCCTCCAGCCACAGGGCGTCCACAAAGGTGTCAATGGCAGTCAGGCTGGTGGGGAGCATGCAAAAACGATAGCACGTAAAAAAGCCGCCCGTGGCAACGGGCGGCTTGGTGTGGCAACAAAGCCGCGCCGGCTTATTCCAGCGTCAGCTTCTGCTTGGCGACCACATCCTTGTACACCGCGAATTCGGCCTTGATCTGTTCGGCAAACTGCTCGGGGGTGTTGCCCACCACGATCGAGCCGGTGTCTTCAATGCGCTTTTTCACCGCCGGGTCTTGCAAAGCGGTGCGCACGGCGGCGTTGATCTTGTCCACGATGTCCTTGGGCAGGCCCTTGGGCCCCAGGATGCCGTAGTACGCCATGCGGTTCACGGGCTCCAGGCCCAGTTCCTTGAAGGTGGGCACATTGGGCAGTGCGGCCACGCGCTGGGGGGCTGCCACGGCAATGGCGACCAGGCGGTTGTCCTTGATAAAGGGCAGCGCCGATGGGATGTTGTCAAAGATGATCGGCACCTGGCCGGCCACAGTGTCGTTCAGTGCAGGGCCCGCACCGCGGTAGGGGATGTGCGTGACGAAGGTGTTGGACAGGCTCTTGTACAGCTCCATCTGCAGGTGGCCGATGCCGCCCGTGCCCGACGATGCATACGAATACTTGCCGGGGTTCTTCTGCACTTCGGCCACAAACGACTTGTAGTCCTTGGCGGGGAAGCTGGGGTTCACGGCAATCAGGTTGGGCGTGGCCGCAATGTTGATGATGGGCGTGAAATCCGTCAGCGGGTTGTACGGGGTCTTGGGGTTGATGGCGGGGTTGGCGGCCGTGGTGGACACGGTGGCCACGCCCAGCGTGTAGCCGTCGGGTGCCGAGCGTGCCGTTTCCGCCGCACCCACAATGCCGCCGCCACCGGCCTTGTTCTCCACGATCACGCTCTGGCCGAGGGCCTTGCCCAGCGGGTCGGCGATCACGCGCGCAATGATGTCGGTGGTGCCACCGGGTGCAAACGGCACCTGCAGCTTGATCACCTTGTTGGGGTAGCCCTGGGCGGCTGCGGTACCTGCTGCGGCGGCCAGTACGGACAGCGCAAGCCATTGACGACGATGCATGGAGTTCTCCTTCGTGAGGTAACAGACAGCGCTGATGGTATGCGCAACACGCCCGCCATCAACCTGCGGATTCCACATAAGGGCTAACCCCAAGACCCTGCCTTGCATCAAGTATTCTCGGAGCGTGAATTACGCCCAGCTCCTGATCCCGGATTTCTCCCTCATCCTCTGCGGTTACCTGATCTGCCGGTACACCGCCCTCAACCGCTCGGTGTGGCAGCCCGTGGAGAGCCTGGTGTACTACCTGCTGTTCCCGGTACTGCTGTTCCAGTCCATCGTCAAGAGCCCCGTGGACATCGGCGCTGCGTCGGGCCTCATTGCGGCGGGGTTGGCCATGGGCGTTTCAGGCATTGCGGTGGCCTACAGCCTGCCGCACTGGCCCTGGCTGGGCAAACACATCGACGCGCGCGACCATGCGGCCAGCGCGCAGGTGGCGTTCCGCTTCAACTCGTTCATTGGCCTGGCCATTGCCGAGCGCCTGGCGGGCGCAGAAGGCCTGCTGATGATCGCCGTGCTGATCGGCGTGTGTGTGCCGCTGTTCAACGTGGCGGCCGTGTGGCCCATGGCGCGGCACGGGCAGCACAGCTTTGCACGGGAGCTGATGCGCAACCCGCTCATCATCGCCACGGGATCGGGTTTGATCGCCAATTTGCTGGGGTTTCAGATCCCTGAATGGGCCAGCCCCACAGTCAGCCGCATCAGCGCCGCATCGCTGGCCCTCGGCCTGATGGCAGCCGGCGCAGGCCTGCAGTTTGGCCTGCTCTCGCGCGGCAAGGCGCTGAGCGTGGCGGTGTTGTCCATCCGGCACCTGGTGCAGCCACTGCTGGCGTTTGCGATGGCACGGCTGTTCGGGCTGAACCCGGTGCAGACGACGGTGCTTCTGGCCTTCTCGGCCCTGCCCACCGCATCTACCTGCTATGTGCTGGCGGCGCGCATGGGCTACAACGGGCCGTATGTGGCCGGGCTGGTCACCCTATCCACCTTGCTGGGCATGGTCAGCCTGCCGTTTGCGCTGGGGTTTCTCCGATGACCGATTCCCGCAGAGCCCTGGGTTCGGACGCTGTGACCAGCCGCCGCGCGTTGATGGCAAGCCTGGGGGCACTGGCGCTGGTGGCGC
This sequence comes from Acidovorax sp. NO-1, assembly GCF_000238595.1. Taxonomy (GTDB): domain Bacteria; phylum Pseudomonadota; class Gammaproteobacteria; order Burkholderiales; family Burkholderiaceae_C; genus Acidovorax. The sequence goes on from NZ_AGTS01000100.1 coordinate 102,712, forward strand.
AGGTGGGCTGCGGGCGCAAAACCCCGCGCGCGCAATCGTTGCCGCCCGATGCCACCGTGCTGGCCCTGGGCGACTCGCTGACATCGGGCGTGGGTGCCTCGGCCGACACCGCCTACCCGGCCGTGCTGGCACGCCTGACAGGCTGGAAAGTAGTCAACGGCGGCATCTCGGGCGACACCTCTGCCCAGGCGCTGGCACGGTTGCCAGGGCTGCTGCATAAGCACACCCCCGCGCTGGTGATCGTGAGCATTGGCGGCAACGACTTTTTGCGCCGCCAGAGCACTGCCACAACCCGCAGCAACATCCGCCAGATCTGCGCCGATGCTCAGGCCAGCGGCGCACAGGTGCTGCTGGTGGCCGTGCCCGAGCTGACGATGTTGGCCGCAGTAGGCCGCCTCAGCGACCATGCGATGTACGAGGAAATCGCCAGCGAGCTGAAAGTGCCGCTGCACCGCAAAGGCTGGTCAGGTGTACTGGGGCAGGAGCGGCTGCGGGCGGACCAGATCCATGCCAATGCGGCGGGGTATGAAGAATTCACCCAGGGGCTGGTGTTGACCCTCAAAGACACAGGTTGGCTGGCGCGGTAGCCGCAAGATCCAAAGCAACACGCCGCAGCAAAGCGGTACCAATGCTCTTATTTTGATAGCTGCTCGCGCTTATCCATAAAGCGCCGGGGGCCAATTTCACCCCAAATCCAGCGCCCAGGCCACATGTTCGCGCACCAGCTCGCTGGGGTCGTCGGCGCGGGACTGCAATGCCGCACGCACCGCCGCGTCGCCCGTCGCCCGCAGCGCATTGCCCAGCGCCACAGCCACATTGCGCAGCCAGCGCTCGTGCCCGATGCGGCGGATGGGGCCACCCTCGGTCATGCGCAAAAAGGTCGGCTCGTCCCACGCAAACAGGTGCACCAGTTGCTGGCCCCCCAGGCCCTTGCGCTCGTCAAAATCCGGCAGGCGGCTCACCTGGGCAAACTTGTTCCAGGGGCAGATCAGCTGGCAGTCGTCGCAGCCATAGATGCGGTTGCCCATCAGGGGCCGCAACTCCACGGGGATGGGCCCGGCGTGTTCGATGGTGAGGTACGAGATGCAGCGCCGCGCGTCGATGCGGTGCGGCGCAATGATGGCCTGCGTGGGGCACACGTCAATGCACGCACTGCAGCTGCCGCAGTGCGCGGTGACGGGCGCGCTTCTGGGCAGGGCCATGTCCACATAAATCTCGCCCAGAAAGAACATGGACCCCGCCTCGCGGTTGAGCACCAGTGTGTGTTTGCCGCGCCAGCCCTGGCCGCTGCGCGCGGCCAGCTCCGCTTCCAGCACGGGAGCCGAGTCGGTGAACACGCGGTGGCCAAAAGGGCCGATGGCCTCGGCGATGCGGTCGCTGAGTTTTTGCAGGCGCGCGCGCAGCACCTTGTGGTAGTCCCGGCCCCGGGCGTAGACGGAGACGATGCCTTCCTGCGGGCGGACAAGGCGCGAGAGCTCCACCACCTGCCAGCCTTCGGGCGCGTGCACGGCGGTATCGCGCGGCAAGTAATCCATGCGCGCGGTGATCACGCTCACCGTGCCGGGCACCAGCTCGGCCGGGCGTGCGCGCTTCAACCCATGGGATGCCATGTAATGCATGTCACCATGAAACCCCTGCGCCAGCCAGGCCTCAAGCCCGGGCTCTGCCGCAGACAAGTCCACCCCCGCCACGCCGATTTGGGAAAATCCCAGTTCGCGGGCCCACTCCTGCATTTGAGGAACGAGTTGACTGTTGCACCACATACCGGCCAGATTGTAGAAAGCGGCGACGCCACCGCCGCCCCGGCCACGCGCCATTTCACCTGGCACAGCGAGGACGACACCACCGCTTTCGCGCAGCGCCTTGCCGCACAGCCCCTGCTGGCCAATGCCTTCGTGACCCTGCACGGCGACCTGGGCGCGGGCAAGACCACACTGGTGCGCCACCTGCTGCGCGCCCTGGGCGTAGAGGGCCGCATCAAGAGCCCCACCTATGCCGTGGTGGAGCCGCACGAGGCCCCGGGCCTCGCCATCTGGCACTTTGACTTCTACCGTTTTGACGACCCGCGCGAGTGGGAGGACGCGGGTTTCAGGGACATTTTTGCCAACCCCGGCCTCAAGGTGGCAGAATGGCCGGAAAAGGCCGCAGCGCTTACCCCGCTTGCGGACCTTGCTATCCACATTGAAGCAATGGATGACACCGAAAGGAAGATCACGCTGCACGCCCACACCGCCACCGGGCGCAGCCTGCTGCAAGCCCTCTGAGACGCCGTGAACGAACCCACCCTGCCCGCCCGCCCCGCTGCTGCCCCCCTGCCCTCGCGCCGCTCCGTGCTGCAGGCGGGCAGCCTGGTGCTGCTGCTGGGCACGCAGCAGATTGCACGCGGCGCCACCATCCTGGCCGTGCGCGTGTGGCCCGCCCCCGAGTATTCGCGCGTGACCATCGAATCCGACGGCGCGCTGGTGGCCAAGCAGTTTTTCGTGACCACACCGCCCCGGCTGGCGGTGGACATCGAAGGCATTGACCTGAGCCCCGAGCTGCGCGAGCTGGTGGCCAAGGTCAAGCCCGACGACCCCAACATTGCCGGCATCCGTGTGGGCCAGAACGCGCCTGGCGTGGTGCGGCTGGTGGTCGACCTGAAACAGGCCGCCATGCCCCAGGTGTTCACCCTGCCGCCGGTGGCCGCCTACCAGCACCGGCTGGTGTTTGACCTGTACCCCGCCGAGCCGGTGGACCCGCTGGAGGCGCTGATTGCCGAGCGCCTGCGCGAAGCCCCTGCCAAACCCGCGCCAGCCCCCAACCCACCGCTGACAGCTGCCGCAGCCGCCGCCGCACGGCCCCCTGCGCCCCCCGCCGAGCACGACCCCCTGGGCGACCTGATTGCCCAGCGCAGCCAGCGCCCGGGCCCGCCCGAGCCCCCGCCCATGGTGGCCACCACGCCGCCACCGGAACCCGCGCGCCCTGGCAACCGCGCCACCACCACCCAGACCGACCGGATCATCATCGTGGCGCTGGACCCTGGTCATGGCGGCGAAGACCCCGGTGCCATCGGCCCCGCAGGCACGCGCGAAAAGGACGTGGTGCTGCGCGTGGCGCACATGCTGCGCGATCGCATCAACGCCACCACCGTGGGAGGCAACCCCATGCGCGCCTACCTGACGCGCGACGGCGACTACTTTGTACCCCTGGCCACCCGCGTGCAAAAGGCGCGGCGCGTGCAGGCCGACCTGTTCGTCAGCATCCATGCCGACGCGTTCACGGTGCCCACGGCGCGCGGCGCCAGCGTGTTTGCGCTGAGCCAGGGCGGCGCCTCCAGCACGGCTGCGCGCTGGCTGGCCAACAAGGAAAACCAGGCAGATCTGGTGGGTGGCATCAATGTGCAGTCCAAAGACCGGCAGGTGCAGCGCGCGCTGCTGGACATGAGCACCACAGCGCAAATCAACGACAGCCTGAAGCTGGGGACGGTGTTGCTGGGCGAGATTGGCAATGTGGGCCGACTGCACAAACCGCGTGTGGAACAGGCGGGATTTGCAGTGCTCAAGGCCCCGGACATCCCCAGCGTGCTGGTGGAAACCGCCTTCATCAGCAACCCGGAAGAAGAAAAGCGCCTGCGCAGCAGCGCCTACCAGGAGAAGCTGGCCGACGCGCTGATGCGCGGCATCGTGCGCTACTTCGCCAAGAACCCGCCGCTGGCGCGCAGCCGGTCGGTGTAGGCAAGCCCGCCTTGCGCAGGGCGCCAACTGCAGGCAAAGTAAGCCCCATCACCGGCGCCCCGTGCTCGTGGATCCCCTTGGGCGCCGGGGCCGAAGAAGGAGATAGCCATGGCCCTGCCCCACGCCCAATCCGGCCAGATCGTGAGCGTGCGCCCTCTGGGCGACCGCCTGCCTGAGGCTGTCACTGCCGCCATTCTCAAGGCGGGCCAGCTCGAGGTCATGCGCGTGGTACTGCCCGCAGGCAAATCCATGAAGGAGCACCAGACACCGGGGGAAGCCACCGTGCAATGCCTTGAAGGCGTGGTCGAGTTCACCACCGAGGACGGAAACCAGCAGTTGCACCCCGGCGACTTTGTGCATCTGGCCCCCCGCGCGCTGCACTCGCTCAAGGCGGTGGAGCACGCCTCGCTGCTGGTCACGATCTGCCTGCGCCCGGGTTAAGCCGCCGCAAAATAAACCCTGTGGCGCGGTCACCCATTCGGGACGGGATGCAAGGCGCAAATCGCAGCTGCGGCCAGGATGTGCAACGCCTCAGACCGCCCAAAGCCGGAGTGCGCGGCGCGCGAGGGGTTTTCAGCGTTTGCCTTGAACGCATTCCCAAGCCCGCCCCGTCCTACACACGCACGCCAAGCCTGCCTACGCGCAGCCCTGCGGGCAGAGTCGATAGTAAAGGCACAGGCCAAGCCCCTCCGCAAACAGCAGACGGGCATCAGGGCCTGGATCCATTCATAAAGGACTCCTGCCATGAAAATCCGTCACATACTCCTCGCAACCACTTGCACTGCAGCCCTGGCCCTTGGCGGCTGCGCATCGAACCCTACTGGCGCACAAGTCGGAACGGGCGTAGGCGCTGTCGTAGGCGGGGTCGCCGGTAACGCCATCTTCGGCGGTCCGGTCGGCACCATTGGCGGTGCCGCTGCCGGTGCGCTGGTAGGCCACGAAATCGGCGAAGACCGCGACCAGCGCAAGCCGTATCGCCGATAAGCGTCTCAGGGTCTGGCATAGGGTCGCAACATAGCGACGCCCCAGCGCATGAAAAAAGCGGCTCCTGGAGCCGCTTTTCTTTTATTGGACAGGGCGCTATCCGCGCCACCGCGCCGCCAATCAGGCGGTCACGCCGTCTGCCACTTCCTTGAACTCGGCGATCTGGTCGAAGTTCATGTACTTGTAGATCTTGTCGCCGTTCTGGTTGATGACACCAATGTCGGCCAGGTACTCTTCCTTGGAAGGAATGCGGCCCAGCTTGGAGCAGATGGCCGAGAGTTCTGCCGAACCCAGATACACGTTGGTGTTCTTGCCCAAGCGGTTGGGGAAGTTGCGCGTGCTGGTGGACATCACGGTAGCGCCTTCCTTCACCTGTGCCTGGTTGCCCATGCACAGTGAGCAGCCGGGCATTTCCATACGGGCACCGGCCGCGCCGAACACGCCGTAATGGCCTTCTTCGGTGAGCTGGTGCGCATCCATCTTGGTGGGTGGGGCCATCCACAGTTTTACCGGAATGTCCTTCTTGCCTTCGAGCAGCTTGGAAGCTGCGCGGAAGTGGCCGATGTTGGTCATACACGAGCCAATGAACACTTCGTCAATCTTGGCGCCAGCCACGTCCGACAGCGTCTTGGCGTCGTCCGGATCGTTGGGGCAGCACACGATCGGCTCGGTGATCTCGGACAGGTCGATCTCGATCACGGCCGCGTACTCGGCGTCTTCGTCGGGCGCCAGCAGCTGCGGGTTGGCCAGCCAGGCTTCCATGGCCTTGATGCGGCGGCCGATGGTGCGTGCGTCGGCGTAGCCCTGGGCGATCATGTTCTTGAGCAGCACGATGTTCGAGTTGATGTACTCGATCACGGGTTCCTTGTTCAGGCGGACGGTGCAGCCCGCTGCAGAGCGCTCAGCCGACGCGTCGGACAGCTCGAACGCCTGTTCCACCTTCATGTCGGGCAAGCCTTCGATCTCAAGGATGCGGCCCGAGAAGATGTTCTTCTTGCCCTGCTTTTCCACTGTCAGCAGGCCTGCCTTGATGGCGTACAGCGGAATGGCATGCACCAGGTCACGCAGCGTCACGCCCGGTTGCATCTGGCCCTTGAAGCGCACCAGCACCGATTCGGGCATATCGAGGGGCATCACGCCCGTGGCAGCGGCAAAAGCCACCAGGCCGGAACCTGCGGGGAAGCTGATGCCGATGGGGAAGCGGGTGTGCGAATCGCCGCCTGTGCCCACGGTATCGGGCAGCAGCATGCGGTTGAGCCAGCTGTGGATGATGCCGTCGCCGGGCTTGAGCGAGATGCCGCCGCGCGTGCTGATGAAGTCCGGCAGCTCGTGGTGCATCTTCACGTCCACGGGCTTGGGGTAAGCGGCCGTGTGGCAGAACGACTGCATCACCAGGTCGGAGCTGAAGCCCAGGCAGGCCAGGTCCTTCAGTTCGTCGCGGGTCATCGGGCCGGTGGTGTCTTGCGAACCCACCGAGGTCATGCGGGGTTCGCAGTACGTGCCGGGCACCACGCCCTGGCCTTCGGGCAGACCGCAGGCACGGCCCACCATCTTTTGCGCCAGGGTGAAGCCCTTGCCGGTGGCAGCGGGCACCTGGGGCAGGCGGAACAGCGTGGATGGGGGCAGGCCCAGGGCTTCGCGGGCCTTGGTGGTCAGGCCGCGGCCGATGATCAGCGGAATGCGGCCGCCGGCACGCACTTCGTCAAACAGCACTTCGCTCTTGACTTCGAATTCGGCAATCACGTTGCCGTCCTTGAGCGCCTTGCCGGCGTAGGGCAGCAGTTCGATCTCGTCGCCCATGTGCATCTGGCTCACGTCCAGCTCGATCGGCAGCGCGCCCGCGTCTTCCATGGTGTTGTAGAAGATGGGAGCAATCTTGCTGCCCAGGCAGACGCCGCCAAACCGCTTGTTGGGCACAAACGGAATGTCTTCGCCGGTGAACCACAGCACACTGTTGGTGGCCGACTTGCGGCTGGAACCCGTGCCGACCACGTCACCCACATAGGCCACCAGGTTGCCCTTGGCGCGCAGGTCTTCGATGAACTTCACCGGGCCGCGCTTGCCGTCTTCTTCAGGCGTGATGCCGTCGCGCTTGTTCTTGAGCATGGCCAGCGCATGCAGCGGGATGTCGGGGCGGCTCCAGGCGTCGGGGGCGGGCGACAAATCGTCGGTGTTGGTCTCGCCGGTAACCTTGAGCACGGTGAGCTTGATGCTCTGGGGCACTTCGGGGCGGCTGGTGAACCACTCGGCGTCGGCCCAGCTCTGCAGCACGGCCTTGGCGAAGGTATTGCCCTTGTCGGCCTTTTCCTTGACGTCATGGAACTGGTCGAACATCAAGAGCGTCTTCTTGAGCGCTTCGGCGGCGACGGACGCCACCGCAGCATCGTCCAGCAGGTCGATCAGCGGCGTGAGGTTGTAGCCACCCAGCATGGTGCCCAGGAGCTGCGTTGCGCGCTCGCGGCCAATGAGGGTGCACACCTCGGTACCGTGCGCCACAGCCGCCAGGTAGCTGGCCTTCACCTTGGCGGCATCGTCCACACCGGCAGGCACGCGGTGGGTGATCAGGTCGACCAGCATGGCTTCTTCGCCAGCTGGAGGGTTCTTGAGGAGCTCGATCAGTTCGCTGGTCTGCTTGGCGCTCAAGGGCAGGGGCGGAATGCCCAGAGCAGCGCGCTCTGCAACATGGTCACGGTAGGCTTTCAACATCAGTTTTCTCCGGTTGCGTTCTAAAGTGGGGTGGCGTGCGAAATCAGCCTCGGCACACGGGCTTTCGTGCTGCACGCACAGGGTGTTGTTTTTTTCAGGGGCGAATAGCCCCGCGGCGCGTGGGCTACTTGAGAGGCTCCAGCACGCTCACAGGGGGGTTCTTCTTGATGGCTTCGGCCACGATGATCTGCTCAGGGCTCATGCACTCATCGGCCAGGCGCTGGCCAAGTTTCTGGTTCATGAGCATGGATTTGTTGGCAATCTGAAGCCACACCGCTCCGCCCTTTTTGTCCTCCAGGCGCACCGTCCCCGTGGTGGTAGCCACAGGCGCCATGAAGTACTTGAAGCCCTTGCCTTCGATGTGAAAGTGCCCCGGGCTCGCGGGCTCGGGCGACACGGTGACGAACGCACCCAGCTCACAGGGGATGCGGCCGACATGCACCCGCTCTGCAATGGCGAGTTCGTCAGGAGACAAGGCTGCTTCGGCCGCGATGATGCCGGTAGCCACCTGGTTGGCCGCGCTCTTGAGCTGCGTGCGGCTGCTGGTGCCCTCGGATTTGGCCACCGCGGACTTCTTGGCGGCGGGCGCCTTTTCCGCAGTCTTGGCGGGCTTGGCAGCCGGCTTGGCCGAAGCCTTGACCTCGGGCTTGGCGGGAGTTTGCGCCACGGCAAGCGCCGGAACGAGCAGCATCAATGCGGAAGCAATGAAGGATTTCATGGGTGGTCCTGCGAGAAGGATTCAGGAGTGTTCACGATGGAACGGAGGCCGGATCGCCAAACCAATGGCGCACGGAATCGGGAAGTGCACGCCCGGTGCTGTGGGCGCGCTCAAGCAACTGCCAGTAAAAACGGTAGCTCGCACGGTCGTGCAACACACCCTCAAAACTGATCGGAGCCCAATCAGAATCTGCGGCGGCAGCTATTATTTTTGAAGCAACCTCAATGTCATCCTGCGCAGGTGCAAATGCCTGCAGGATGGGCCGGATCTGGGCCGGATGGATGCTCCACATGCGGGTGTAACCCAGCTCGCGCGCAGCTTGGCTGGCGGCGCGGTGCAAGGCCGACGTATCGGAAAACTCGGTGACAACGCAATGCGACGGCACCTTGCCATGGGCATGGCAGGCAGCGGCGATTTCCAGCTTGGCACGCACCACCAGGGGGTGCGAAAACTGTCCGGTTGAGCTCATGCCCTGTGCCGGTATCGCGCCAGCATGGGCCGACACAAAATCCATGAGCCCAAAGCTCAGGCTCTGCACGCGGGGGTGCGCGGCGATCTCGAACGCTCTGTGCACTGCGGCCGGAGATTCGATGAGGGCATGGATCGGCACCAAAGCCGGAGAGGCCTGTTCCAGCGCGCGCTCCGCCTTGAGCACATCGTCCACAGATTCCACCTTGGGCAGCATGATGTGGCTGAGCCGGTGGCCCGCCTCGCCCGCGATCGTGGCGACGTCATTGGCAAACGCCGGATGGTCCACCGCGTGGACCCGGGCCGCTACGCGCGCACCTGGCGCAGCGCCGCCGGCCAGGCTGGCAACCAGCCGGGCATGGTCAGCTTCGAGGCCGACGGGGGCGCCATCTTCACAGTCGAGGGTGACATCAAAGACGCAGGTACCGAACTCCTGCATCATTTCCGCCTGCAGCTGCAGGCTCTTGCGCATGCGCGCTTCGACGCCGCTGTAGTGGTCGCAGACCGGCAGGAAACCCGTCTGCGCCTGGGCGCCCAGCAACACATCGCGTGGATGGATTGGCGCAGCGCCCTGCCCCTGTGCGGGGACCCGGGCGGCCCGATCAGGGCCCGATGCCTGTGGCGTCGGCTGCATGGCGCTTACCTGGTTTACAGCAGGTGCTTCACGCCGTCTTGCTCGCCTTGCAGCTCAGCCAGCGTGGTGTTGATGCGCTCTTGCGAGAACGTGTCGATCTCCAGACCTTCCACCACTTTGTATTCGCCGTTTTCGCAGGTGACGGGGAAGCCGAACATGGTGTCCTTGGGAATGCCGTACTGGCCATCCGAGGGCACGCCCATGGTGACCCACTTGCCGTTGGTACCCAGGGCCCAGTCGCGCATGTGGTCAATGGCGGCATTGGCCGCGGAGGCTGCCGACGACAGGCCGCGGGCTTCGATGATGGCCGCGCCGCGCTTGCCCACGGTGGGCAGGAAGGTGTTGGCGTTCCATTCCTGGTCGTTGATCATCTTGGCGACGCTCTCACCGTTGATGGTGGCGAAGCGGTAGTCGGCATACATCGTGGGCGAGTGGTTGCCCCAGACGGTCAGCTTCTCGATGTCGGCCACGGCCTTGCCGGTCTTGGCAGCGATCTGGCTCGCGGCGCGGTTGTGGTCCAGGCGCAGCATGGCGGTGAAGTTCTTGCGGGGCAGATCTGGAGCCGACTTCATGGCGATGTAGGCGTTGGTGTTGGCAGGGTTGCCCACCACCAGCACCTTCACGTTGCGCGAAGCCACGGCGTTCAGGGCCTTGCCCTGTGCCGTGAAGATGGCGCCGTTGACGGCCAGCAGCTCGGCACGCTCCATGCCGGGGCCACGGGGGCGCGAACCGACCAGCAACGCGTAGTCGGCATCCTTGAAGGCGGTCATGGGGTCGCTGTGGGCTTCCATGCCCACCAGCAGGGGGAATGCGCAGTCATCGAGCTCCATCATCACGCCCTTGAGCGCCTTCTGGGGGCCTTCCACGGGCACTTCGAGCAGCTGGAGGATGACGGGCTGGTCCTTGCCCAGCATTTCGCCGGAGGCAATACGGAACAGCAGGGCGTAACCAATTTGGCCAGCGGCGCCGGTGACGGCCACGCGAACAGGCTTCTTGCTCATGGTGAAAAACTCCAGGAAGTGAAAAACAGAAACGGTGATGAAAGCCAAGCACCTGCGTCTGTTACCAGCAGCCCGTGCCCCGCAAAACAGCCTTGGATTGTACTGCTGATCGGCGCGTCGGGTCAATTTGTCTTATGTCTTATATAAGATATGATTGATACCCGCTGATACCCCCGCCACGCACCCACCAGGCGTCCACTGCATTCTCCTGCCATGTCATCCCTTCCGTACGCCGCTGACCCCACCGGCACGCCATCCGGCGTCGCTGGCAATGCCACGCCGGCATTCAGTCCGCTGTACCAGCAGATCAAGGGACTCATCCTCCAGAGCCTGCAGCAGGGCGAATGGAAGCCCGGCGAGGCCATTCCCAGCGAGATGGAGCTTGCCGCGCGGTTTCGCGTGAGCCAGGGCACGGTGCGCAAGGCCATTGACGAGCTGGCGGCCGAAAACCTTGTCATGCGCCGCCAGGGCAAGGGCACATTTGTCGCCACCCATGCGGAACAACATGTTCAATACCGCTTTTTGAAGCTGCTTCCCGATACGGGCGATGCGCGGGTGGAAGGGCCGGCCCAGCGCACGGTGATCGACTGCCGCCGCGTCCGTGCGAGCGCGGATGTGGCCCGCGCACTGGCCTTGCGCAGCGGAGACGCCGTGATGCAGGCCAGGCGCATTCTTTCTTTTGCAGGTGTCCCGACCATCCTGGAAGATATCTGGCTCCCCGGGCAAGCTTTCAAAGGGCTGACGGCAGACCAGCTCGCCAACTACCAGGGGCCGACCTACGCCATGTTCGAACTGGATTTTGGCGTGCGCATGGTGCGCGCCCAAGAGAAAATCCGGGCCGTACTCCCCGACGCTGAGCAGGCGCAACTGCTGCAGATCACCGTGAACACCCCCCTTTTGAGCGTCGAACGTATTGCCTACACCTACAACGATGTTCCGATGGAGTTACGGCGCGGGCTTTATCTCACCGATACCCACCATTACCGCAACGAACTGAGCTGACACCGGGCTGGCACCTGACTGCAAACGTCAATAATTCGGGTCTGGTCAAAACCCTTATTGTTGCGTTGCAATAGAATTTTGCGTTCTTTGCATCTTCAAATTACAAAGCAGTTACATCCACGAAAGCACACAACATGACAGAACTCGCCAAAAAACGGCCTGAATTCCGCAACATCAATGCCTTCAAGGACCTGACGACCTACCGCATGACACCCGCAGCGTGGGTGTCCATCCTGCACCGGGGCAGCGGGCTGATCATGTTCCTGCTGCTGCCTTTCATCATCTGGATGTTCGACACCTCGGTGTCCTCCGAATACTCTTTCGCACGGTTCTCTGCAGCCTTCAGCACCGGTATCGGCTTTGTTCCGGGCTGGTTCGTGAAGCTGGTGGCACTGGCGCTGATCTGGTCGTACCTGCACCACTTCACGGCCGGGCTGCGCCACCTGTGGATGGATGTGAGCCACAGCGCCGTGAACAAGGAATTCGGCAAGACGTCGGCCCTGGTGGTGCTCGCCATCAGCATCGGCCTGACCCTGGTGCTGGGTGCCAAGCTCTTCGGCCTGTACTGATCAACCGCATTTTTGCAGACACGGCCGAGCCGTGACCGCCCACAAAAATCGAGAGGAATTTCCCATGTCCGTCAATTACGGTTCCAAGCGCGTCGTCGTCGGCGCCCACTATGGCCTGCGCGACTGGCTCAGCCAGCGCGTCACGGCAGTGCTGATGGCGCTGTTCACCCTGGCCCTGCTGGCCCAGGTCATCTTTTCCAAAGGCCCCATCGGCTACGACAAATGGGCGGGCATCTTCTCGGCCCAGTGGATGAAGGTGCTGACCTTCTCCGTGATCGTCGCGATCGCCTGGCACGCGTGGGTCGGCCTGCGCGAAGTCCTGATGGACTACATCAAGCCCGTGGGCCTGCGCCTGGCACTGCAAGTGTTCGCCATTGTCTGGCTGGTCAGCTGCGCTGGCTGGGGCATCCAGGTTCTGTGGCGTCTCTGATTCCCGCGATTGAAGGTACACAATGAGCTACACACAAGCCAACATCACCAAGCGCAAGTTTGACGTCATCATTATCGGAGCCGGTGGCTCCGGCATGCGGGCATCCCTGCAACTGGCCCGCGCGGGCCTGAACGTTGCGGTCCTCTCCAAGGTATTCCCCACCCGTTCGCACACCGTGGCGGCCCAGGGCGGCATCGGCGCGTCGCTGGGCAACATGTCCGAGGACAACTGGCACTACCACTTCTACGACACCATCAAGGGTTCCGACTGGCTCGGCGACCAAGATGCCATCGAGTTCATGTGCCGCGAAGCCCCCAAGGTCGTGTACGACCTGGAGCACATGGGCATGCCGTTTGACCGCAACACCGACGGCACGATCTACCAGCGCCCCTTCGGCGGCCATACCGCCAACTATGGCGAAAAGCCCGTGCAACGCGCTTGCGCTGCAGCCGACCGTACGGGCCACGCCATGCTGCACACGCTGTACCAGCAAAACGTCAAGGCCCGCACCAACTTCTTTGTGGAGTGGATGGCCCTGGACCTGATCCGCGACGCCGACGGCGACGTGGTGGGTGTGACGGCGCTGGAGATGGAAACCGGCGACCTGCACATCCTGGAAGCCAAGACCACGCTGCTGGCCACCGGTGGCGCAGGCCGCATCTTTGCCGCATCGACCAACGCCTTCATCAACACCGGTGACGGTCTGGGCATGGCCGCGCGCGCTGGCATTCCGCTGGAAGACATGGAGTTCTGGCAGTTCCACCCCACCGGCGTGGCCGGCGCGGGCGTGCTGCTGACCGAAGGCTGCCGTGGTGAAGGCGCCATCCTGCTCAACAGCAATGGTGAGCGCTTCATGGAGCGCTATGCGCCCACCCTGAAGGACCTGGCACCGCGCGACTTCGTGTCCCGCTCGATGGACCAGGAAATCAAGGAAGGCCGTGGCTGTGGTCCCAACAAGGACTACGTGCTGCTCAAGCTGGACCACCTGGGCGCAGAAACCATCCACAAGCGCCTGCCTTCGGTGTATGAAATCGGCGTCAACTTCGCCAACGTGGACATCACCAAAGAGCCGATCCCCGTGGTGCCCACCATCCACTACCAGATGGGTGGCATCCCCACCAACATCAATGGCCAGGTCGTGGTGCAGCAAGGCGGCAACGACAACCTCGTGGTCAACGGCCTTTATGCAGTGGGCGAATGCTCTTGCGTATCGGTGCACGGCGCCAACCGCCTGGGCACCAACTCGCTGCTGGACCTGCTGGTGTTCGGCCGCGCTGCTGGCAACCACATCGTCGAGTTCAACGACAAGAACAAGAACCACAAGCCCCTGCCCAAGGATGCGGCCGACCGCACCCTGGAACGCCTCAACCGCCTGCAAGGCGCCAGCAGCGGCGAATACGCCCAGGACGTGGCCAACGACATCCGCGCCAGCATGCAACTGCATGCCGGTGTGTTCCGCACGCAGGCGAGCATGGACGAAGGCGTCAAGAAGATTGCCGAGCTGCGCAACCGCGTGAACAGCGTGGGCCTGAAGGACCACTCCAAGGTGTTCAACACCGCCCGCATCGAAGCACTGGAAGTCGAGAACCTGATCGAAGCTGCGCAAGCCACCATGGTGTCTGCCGCCGCCCGCAAGGAATGCCGCGGCGCCCACACCGTGAGCGACTACGAGCGCCCCGCAGACGACCCGGTGGCACCACTGGGCCGCGACGATGCCAACTGGATGAAGCACACCCTGTGGCACAGCGAGAGCAACAGCCTGACCTACAAGCCCGTCAAACTCAAACCCCTGACCGTGGACTCAGTTCCGCCCAAGGTTCGCACGTTCTAAACGGATACAGGAGCACCCACCATGGCAAAACGCACCTTCCAAATCTACCGCTACGATCCTGACAAGGACGCCAAGCCCTACATGCAGACCGTCGAAGTGGAACTCGACGGCAGCGAACGCATGCTGCTGGACGCCCTGATGAAGCTCAAGGCGCAAGACCCCACCCTGTCGTTCCGTCGCTCCTGCCGCGAAGGTGTCTGTGGCTCGGATGCCATGAACATCAACGGCAAGAATGGCCTGGCCTGCCTGACCAACATGAACACGCTGCCCGGCACCGTGGTCCTGAAGCCCCTGCCCGGCCTGCCAGTCATCCGCGACCTGATCGTGGACATGACGCAGTTCTTCAAGCAGTACAACTCCATCAAGCCGTACCTCATCAACGACAACGTACCGCCCGAAACCGAGCGCCTGCAGTCGCCCGAGGAGCGCGAAGAGCTCAACGGCCTGTACGAGTGCATTCTGTGCGCCAGCTGCTCCACCAGCTGCCCCAGCTTCTGGTGGAACCCCGACAAGTTCGTGGGCCCCGCCGGTCTGCTGCAGGCCTACCGCTTCATCGCCGACAGCCGCGACGAAGCCACCACGGAGCGCCTCGATAACCTGGAAGACCCGTACCGCCTGTTCCGCTGCCACACCATCATGAACTGCGTGGACGTGTGCCCCAAGGGCCTGAACCCCACCCGGGCGATTGGCAAGATCAAGGAACTGATGGTGCGTCGCGCCATCTGACCGCGGACCACGACCGTCATGGGTGCCACCGTCACCACCGCCCCCTCGGCAGCCTCGCCGCTGCTGACGGAACGCGAACTCAGCAAGCTGCACTGGCGTTGCCGGCGTGGTTTGCTGGAAAACGATCTGTTCATCGAACAGTTCTTTGCACGTTTCGAGCCCGAACTGAACCAGCGCCACGCCCAGGGCCTTGCCGCCCTGATGGACCTTGCGGACAACGACCTCCTGGACTTGCTGCTGTGCCGCAAGGAACCCGACGAGGCGCTGGACGCGCCCGAGGTGCATGAAGTGCTGGGCATGCTGCGGCGAAGCGGCGGCACCCCCGTGCTGGCGGCCTGACAAGCGGGTTCCCCCGCTCTGAAAAGCCCCCAGCCCCACCCGACCGGATGATCATCGGCAAACCTAAGGAAAGTAACAATGAAGCTAGCTGACAACAAAGCCACCCTGTCCTTCAGCAACGGCAGCCCCAGCGTGGACCTGCCGGTCTACCAGGGCAGCATTGGCCCGGACGTCATCGACATCCGCAAGCTGTATGCGCAGACGGGCATGTTCACCTATGACCCAGGCTTCCTGTCCACAGCTGCCACCCAGTCGGCCATCACCTATATCGATGGCGACAAGGGCGAACTGCTGTACCGCGGTTATCCGATCGAGCAGCTGGCCACGCAATGCGACTACCTGGACACCTGCTTCCTGCTGCTCAAGGGCGAGCTGCCCAACGAGACCCAGCGCACCGACTTCCACAAGCTTGTGACCAACCACACGATGGTCAACGAGCAGATGCAGTTCTTCCTGCGCGGCTTTCGCCGCGATGCCCACCCCATGGCCGTGCTGACCGGCCTGGTGGGTGCCCTGTCGGCCTTCTACCACGACAGCACGGACATCAACAATCCGCAGCACCGTGAGATCGCCGCCATCCGCCTGATCGCCAAGATGCCCACGCTGGTCGCCATGGCCTACAAGTACGGCATGGGCCAGCCCTACATGTACCCGCAAAACCACCTGAGCTACTCGGGCAACTTCCTGCGCATGATGTTCGGCACACCGTGCGAAGAGTACAAGGTCAACCCCGTGCTCGAGCGCGCGCTCGACCGCATCTTCATCCTGCACGCAGACCACGAACAGAACGCCTCCACATCGACCGTGCGCCTGTGCGGCTCGTCGGGCACCAACCCGTTTGCCGCCATTGCTGCTGGCGTGGCCTGCCTGTGGGGCCCCGCCCACGGCGGCGCCAACGAAGCCGCGCTGAACATGCTGCACGACATCCAGGCCCAGGGCGGCGTGGAGAAGATCGGCGAGTTCATCAAGCAGGTCAAGGACAAGAACTCCGGCGTCAAGCTCATGGGCTTTGGCCACCGCGTGTACAAGAACTACGACCCCCGCGCCAAGCTCATGCAGGAAACCTGCAACGAAGTGCTGGCCGAGCTGGGCCTGGAAAACGACCCGCTGTTCAAGCTGGCCAAGGAGCTGGAGAAGATCGCCCTGGAAGACGAATACTTCGTCTCGCGCAAGCTCTACCCCAACGTCGACTTCTACTCCGGCATCGTGCAGCGCGCCATCGGCATCCCCGTGAACCTGTTCACCGGCATCTTCGCGCTGGCACGCACCGTGGGCTGGATCGCCCAGCTGAACGAAATGATCGGCGACCCCGAGTACAAGATCGGCCGCCCACGCCAGCTGTTCACGGGCTCCGTGCGCCGCGACGTGCCGCCCCTGGCCAAGCGCTGATCGGTACGGCGCCCCGCGCGCCGTCCACACCATCAAAGCCCGCAGGCAGTGCCTGCGGGTTTTTTTTATGGGCCATCGGCTGCGAGCTCGTACAAGCAACCGAATACTCTCCCTGAGTAACTGGCATTTTGATACCCCCAGCGCAAACAGAATAAGCGCTGGTCTTTTATACTGCCACCCAGTACACCCCAGTGAACGCCCAGCCACCACTTGCCCATGCCCCACACTGCCGAAGACAAACAACGCGCCATCACCCGCCTTCGCCGCATCAAGGGCCAGGCCGAGGCGCTGGAGCGCGCGGTGCAAGCAGGCCGTGACTGCGCCCCCATCCTGCAGCAGCTGGCGGCCATGCGAGGCGCCGTGCACGGGCTGATGGCCGACCTGCTGGACAGCCATGTGCGCGAGACGCTGGCGGAAAAACCGGCACCCTCGCAGACAGCGATCGACGAGACACTGGCCCTGCTGCGCTCTTACCTCAAATAGACCGAAACCCCCACCCCATCTACCCGACTGACCGAAAGGACCACCCCATGAAATCCCGCGCCGCCGTAGCCTTCAAAGCCGGAGAACCCCTGCAGATCGTCGAAATCGACGTGGCCCCGCCCAAAAAGGGCGAAGTCCTCATCCGGATCACCGACACCGGTGTGTGCCACACCGACGCCTTCACCCTGAGCGGCGAGGACCCCGAAGGCCTTTTCCCCGTGGTGCTCGGCCATGAAGGCGCAGGCATCGTGGTGGAAGTGGGCGAAGGCGTGACCAGCGTGAAGCCCGGCGACCATGTGATTCCGCTTTACACCGCCGAATGCGGCGAGTGCCTGTTTTGCAAGAGCGGCAAGACCAACCTGTGCGTGGCCGTGCGCGCCACGCAGGGCAAGGGCGTGATGCCCGACGGCACCACGCGCTTTTCCTACAACGGCCAGCCCATCTACCACTACATGGGCTGCAGCACGTTCAGCGAATACACGGTGGTGGCCGAGGTGTCGCTCGCCAAGGTCAACCCCGATGCCAACCCCGAGCAGGTCTGCCTGCTGGGCTGCGGCGTGACCACGGGCCTGGGCGCCGTGAAGAACACCGCCAAGGTGCAGGAGGGCGACACCGTGGCCGTGTTTGGCCTCGGCGGCATTGGCCTGGCCGTGATCCAGGGCGCCAAGCTGGCCAAGGCAGGGCGTATCATTGCCATCGACACCAATCCGTCCAAGTTCGACCTGGCCAAGGTGTTCGGCGCTACGGATTGCGTGAACCCCAAGGACTTCGACAAGCCGATCCAGCAAGTCATCGTGGAGATGACGACATGGGGCGTGGACCACAGCTTCGAGTGCATCGGCAACGTGAACGTGATGCGCGCGGCACTGGAATGCGCGCACCGCGGCTGGGGCCAGAGCGTGATCATTGGCGTGGCGGGCGCGGGCCAGGAGATCAGCACCCGCCCCTTCCAGCTTGTCACCGGCCGCAAGTGGCTGGGCACGGCGTTTGGCGGCGTCAAGGGCCGCAGCGAGCTGCCCGGCATGGTCGAAGACGCCATGGCCGGCAAGATCCAGCTCGCGCCGTTTGTCACGCACACCATGGGCCTCAAGGACATCAACGAGGCGTTTGACCTGATGCACGAAGGCAAGTCGATCCGCTCGGTTGTCAAATACGCCGCCTGAGCCGCAGTGAAGAGCGTTTGAGGCCAAATTGGCCTCCAGCGCTTATCCATCAAGCGCCAACAGCTACTATTTTCAGAGCACCACCATGACCATCTCCCTGGATCTGCTCAGCAGCCACACCTGCTTTGGCGGCGAGCAGCGCTTTTACCAGCACGCCTCGGCCGAGATCGGCCTGCCAATGAAGTTCTCGGTGTACCTGCCGCCCCAGGCCGCACAAGGCCCGGTGCCTGCGGTGCTGTACCTGGCGGGCCTGACCTGTAACGAAGAAACCTTCATGACCAAGGCCGGTGCCCAGCGCATGGCGGCCGAACTGGGCCTGGCCCTGGTTGCGCCCGACACCAGTCCGCGTGGCCCGCAGGTGGAGTCGCTGCCCGGCGCCACCGCCAGCTGGGACTTTGGCATTGGCGCAGGCTTTTACCTCGACGCCACGCAGGAGCCCTGGCGCACCCACTGGCGCATGGAGAGCTACATCGTGCGCGAGCTGCTGCCGCTGCTCGCACAGCACCTGCCCGTGGACGGCGAGCGCATCGGCATCTTCGGCCACTCGATGGGCGGGCACGGCGCGCTCACGCTGGCCCTGCGCCACCCAGGGCAGTTCAAGACCGTGTCGGCCTTGGCCCCCATCTGCGCGCCCACCCAGTGCCCGTGGGGCGAGAAAGCCTTCACCAGCTACCTGGGCGCAGACCGCACCGCCTGGCAGGAGCATGACACCACCGTGCTCATGCAAAACCAGCCCATCGCGCCCTATCCCGCCGGCATCCTCATCGACCAGGGCATGAGCGACAAATTCCTGGCCGAGCAGCTGCACCCGCACCTGCTGGAAGAAGCCTGCGCCGCCATCGGCCAGCCACTCACCCTGCGCCGCCACGCGGGGTACGACCACGGCTACTACTTTGTGCAGACCTTCATGGCCGAGCACCTTCAGCACCACGCCCGGGGGCTTTTGCAGCAGCGCTGATGTACGCCGGATGCCCGCCACCGGGCAGGCCCGTGAAGCGTGGAGCGGGGTGTTAATGCAGGCTTAAGTCTGGGCCGCCACAGTGCGGTCCATGCCTCTGATCCTGCAGCGCCTGCTGCTCCCCCGCCTTGCCCCGGGCACCCAGCCCTCCCCCGCCTCCACCGCTAAGCGCCACATCCACCCCCTGTGGGTGGTGGTGTTCATCAGCGCCTGGCTGGCCACGGCCTGCAACGTGCCGCTGTGGCGTGAAGTGGCACAACTGCCCGGCCAGGGCAGCCTGCGCGGGTGGGGCTTTGCCATCGCGTTCGCGTTCATCGTGGCGGCAGGCAACGCCGCACTGCTGAGCCTGCTGGCCTGGCGCTGGACGCTCAAGCCCGCCGCCGCCTTGCTGGTGGTGATGGCCGCGTTTGGTGCGTATTTCATGCTGGCCTACGGCGTGGCCATTGATGCCAGCATGCTGACGAACGTGCTGCAGACCGATGTGAAGGAAGCGGGCGACCTGCTCAACTGGCGCATGCTGGCCACCGTGCTCGCGCTGGCCGTGCCGCCGCTGTGGTGGCTGCTGCGCCGCCCCGTTTTGCGGCTGAGCCTGCTGCGCCACGCGGCGCACAACGGGCTGCTGCTGGCAGGCGCCATCGCCGTCATCGTGGTGTGCCTGCTGCTGGTGTTCCAGGACTTTGCCTCCACCATGCGCAACCACACCAAGCTGCGCTACCTGATCAACCCACTCAACAGCGTGTACGCCTTGGGCAACATCGCCACCAAGCCCCTGCGCATGGACACCAGCAAGCTGCTGCCCGTCGGCCGCGATGCGCAACTGGGCGCCAGCTACGCAGGCCAGGCCAGGCCCCCGCTGCTGGTGCTGGTGCTGGGCGAAACCGGCCGCAGCGACAACTTCGGCATCAACGGCTATGAGCGCAACACCACACCGCTGCTCGCTGCCCGCACCGACCTGGTCAGCGCCCGCAATGCGTGGTCGTGCGGCACCAGCACCGCCGCATCGGTGCCCTGCATGTTCTCGCACCTGGGCCGCACGGGCTACGACGCACGCGCCGCGAACTTCGAAAGCCTGATCGACGTGCTGCACCACGCAGGCCTGGCCGTGCTATGGGTGGACAACCAGTCCGGCTGCAAAGGCGTGTGCGACCGCGTTGGCGAGACCCTCACCAGCGCGCAAAAAAGCCCGGCGCCAGACCCAGCCCTGTGCACCGGCAGCGAGTGCCTGGACCGCGTGATGCTGCAAGACCTGGACACCCGCATCGCCGCCCTGCCCGCCGAGCAGCGCCAGCGCGGCACCGTGGTGGTGCTGCACCAGATGGGTAGCCACGGCCCCGCGTACTACAAGCGCTCGGCGCCGGACAACAAGAAGTTTGGCCCCGAGTGCACGTCCACATCGCTGCAGGAATGCGACCGCCAGCAGGTCGTCAACGCCTACGACAACAGCATCGTCGAGACCGACCATTTTCTCGATTCAGTGCTCAAATGGCTCGCAACGCAAGACAGAAAAGCGCATACAGCTATGGTTTACGTAGCAGATCATGGCGAATCCCTGGGCGAGAACAACCTCTACCTGCATGGCCTGCCGTATTCCGTGGCACCTGACGTGCAAAAGCATGTGCCCTGGATCACCTGGCTTTCCCCCGCCATGCAGGCGCGCACGCAGCTGGCCACCAGCTGCCTGCAGCGCGACCTGGCCGAGCGGCGCATCACGCACGACAACTACTTTCACTCGGTGCTGGGCTTGCTGGATGTAAAGACCGGCGCCTACAACCCCGACCTGGACATGTACGCGGCGTGCAGGCACGCGTCAGCGGCCAAGCCAAAAGCTGCGGGCTGACGCGGGTCGCATGGGGGGTTTGCCGCGCACGCGCAGTCACATACCGGCACAGGCGCGAGCGGCGCGTTGCGCCATACTCAGGCACCCTCCCACCTGCCTGATCCGCAAAGCCATGCCGCACACCATCCAGCACCACGACGACGGCGCGCAAGGCGCCTTCTACCTTGAAGAAAATGGACAGCGCCTCGCCGAGATGACCTACAGCCGCACCAACGCGACGACGGTCATCGTGGACCACACCGAAGTGGACCCGTCGCTCGGCGGCCAGGGCGTGGGCCGCGAACTGCTGGGCGCGCTGGTGCAATGGGCGCGCGCAACGCACACCAAGGTGGTCCCGCAATGCCCCTATGTGAAAGCACAGCTGGACAAGGTGGCGGCTTACCGCGACGTGCTGGCTCTCAGTGCACGCTGAAGTCGATCACGATCGCGCCGGGCTCACGCTGCTGGTACTCCACACCAATACGTCCTCCGTAGCGCTGCGCAATCTGTGCCAGCAGCGGCAAAGGGTCGTGGTCATTGGCAAAGCGCATGGTTTCACCCGGCTGCAGGCTGTCCAGCGCGCCAAAGATGGCAGCGTGCCGAAACCGCTTTGCCACGCCACGCGCGTCGAATGGGTAGATGGTGGCGGCAGACAGGCCGGGATGGGGTTGCGTGATGCAAGCTCCTTGGTTGAAGTTTGAAAAACCTGGCGCTGAGCGTCAGGCACAGGGGATCGGCCCGGCCGCGCGAACGGCGGGCCCTGGTGCCTCGTCACCACAAGGCACCTGCGCTTTGCGCTTTGCCACGCTGGCGGGCTTGCGAAGACTTTGCGGAAACATCACCGGAGCCTCCCCGGGGTGCATGGCGGGCCCGGTGGCCACAAGGTCGATGGGCTCTGTGATATCGGCCAGGGTCATTGCATCGAGCTCGGCAAAGTAGGCCTGGAGCGCGGCGCCGAAGAGCCCCTTGAGGCGGCACGTCAACGACAACGTGCACTGGTTGGAGTCGGGGTCAAAACACTCGACCAACCGGAAATCGGTTTCACAGGCGCGCACCACATCCCCGATGCGCAGCTCGGCCGGGGTCTTCAGCAACCGCAGACCACCGCCCCGCCCGCGCGTGGTGGCCAGCACACCCTGCCGGGCCAGATCGTTGACGATTTTCATCAAATGGTTTCTGGACACCGCGTGGTGCACGGCCAGCTCGCTGATGGTCACCAGCTGCTGCGGGCGCGCCGCGCAGTACATCAGAACGCGCAGTGTGTAGTCGGTGTACTCAGCAAGTCGCATGGATGCCCCTAAAGATGCATGAACTATATTCTTTTAAAGATGCTTTGGATATAAGATTCATATCACGTGCCTATTAAAAGGTTTTTGCAAGGTCCCTCCAACCTGCATTGCCCAACCATCATGTCCAGCCTGCCCTTGCACACCTCGCCCGCCGAGCCCACCGCAGCGCCACAGCTTTCGGGCTGGCCGCTGCTGAGACTGGGCTTCAGGCCCTTCTACGTGGGGGCAGCGGCTTTCGCGCTGCTCTCGATTCCGCTGTGGGTGGCCGTGTACCTGGGCCAATGGAATCTGGCCATGGCGCTGCCACCGCTGCTGTGGCACGCGCACGAAATGCTGTTCGGCTTTGCGGTCGCGGTGATCCTGGGTTTTCTGCTCACTGCGGTCAAAGCCTGGACAGGGCTGGCCACGCCGCGCGGCGCTGCTTTGGGCGCTCTTGCACTGCTGTGGCTCGCGGCGCGGGTAGCGGCCGTGACGGGGCCCTACACGTTGTATGCCGCGCTGGACCTGGCGTTGCTGCCCCTGGTGGCGGCGATGCTCACGCGCCTGCTTCTGCGCGCGCGCAACCGGCGCAACCTGCCGCTCGCCGCGATGCTGATGCTGCTCGCCTTGGCCAACGGTGTTTTTCACCTCGGTCTGATTGGCGTTCTGGATGTCTCCCCGCTGGCCCCTCTGTATGCGGCCCTCGCCCTGATCGTGATGATCGAATGCGTGATTGCAGGCCGGGTGATCCCGGCGTTCACCATGAGCGCAACCCCGGGTCTGAAGCTCAAGGTGCGCGCGCCCGTGGAACGGGCCGCGCTGGCGCTGACCGCGCTGGCCTTGCTGCTGTGGGTGTTTGCTCCGGCAGAGGCAGGCTGGAACATGTTGGGTGGTTTTACATTGGTGCTTGCAGCACTGGCCCAGGTCGGGCGGCTGCTGCAATGGCAGCCTGCCATCACACGCCATCGCCCGATCCTGTGGATCCTGCACCTCTCGTATGCATGGATTCCCGTGGGTCTTGCCTTGCTCGCGGCGGCCCGTTTCGGCGTGCTGAGCATGTCGGCGGGCGTGCATGCGCTGGCCATCGGCGCCACCGGCGGACTCATCATCGGCATGATGACCCGCACCGCCCGTGGCCACACAGGGCGCGCACTGCAAGTTTCGCGCGCGGAGATTGCAGCGTATGTGCTGGTCATGCTGGCAGCAGCCCTGCGCGTCCTGCTGCCGCTGGCCATGCCGCTCTGGCTGCCACTGGCCCTGGTGCTGTCTGCAACGGGCTGGGCGGCGGCCTTTGCAATCTACCTCTTCATCTACACCCCCTGGCTGCTCAAGACACGCTTTGACGGCAAGGATGGCTGAGCCCGTTTCTCATCCCGCTCGGCTTTCGAGCCGAATCCTTTACCCCCCAACCCCAGGACATTTCAATGAACACGCCCCAAACTCCATCCGCTACCGTGGATCTGCGCAGCGTCGCGCCGCACAACCGCCACTCGCTGGTGTTCACCACGTTCAAAGTCCTGCCACCCGGCGCGGCGCTGGAAGTCATCAACGACCACAACCCGCTGCCGCTGCGCGGTCAGTTCGACAGCGGTCTTTTCGGCGCCTTCAGCTGGACCGCGCTAGAGAATGGGCCGGAGCAATGGCGCGTGGAGATCGTCAAACCCGCAGACAGCAAGCCCGTGCACGGGGTGGACTCCTGCTGCGGCGCCTGCGGCGGCTGACCGGGAGGCATTGCCATGACCTTCGTGGTCACCGAAGCCTGCATCCGTTGCAAGTACACCGACTGCGTGGACGTTTGCCCGGTGGACGCATTTTGCGAAGGGCCGAACTTTCTGGTGATCAACCCCGACGAGTGCATCGACTGCGCAGTCTGCGTTCCCGAATGCCCAGTGGCGGCAATCTACGCCGAGGAAGACGTGCCCAAAGACCAGCGGGACTTCATCCCGCTCAACGCCGAACTGGCGCGGACGTGGAAACCAATCACCCGCACCCAGCCCGCGCTGCCCGACGCAGACGCCTGGAGCAAGGTGCAGGACAAGCGCGACCAGCTCGAACGCTGAAACTTCAACCGCGCCGGGCCCTTTACAGCCCTAGCGACAACAATGCCCCTTCAGACATCCGGGACCGGTCCCAGGGTGGATCGAACACAAACTCCAGATCCACCTGCGCCACGCGGGGCAAGGCCAGCAGTTTCTCGTGGATCTCCTCCACCAGCAGGTCCCCCATGCCGCAGCCGGGCGCTGTCAGGGTCATCTCGATGGACACCCTGAAATCATCACTGCCGTCCAGCGGCAGCACCTCGCACACATAGACCAGGCCCAGCTCCACGATGTCCACCGGAATCTCGGGGTCGTAGCAGGTCTTGAGCGTTTGCCAGGCCTGCGTCCGCACACCCTCTGCGTCTTTCGCTTGCGCCAGCACCGGAACCACCGGCACCGGCTTGCCGATGGCGTCGGCGTCCGCGCCGGCCAGGCGCATCAGCTGGCCCTCGACCAGCAAGGTGAACGATGCACCCAGCGCCTGTGTGATCTGCACCAGCGTACCGGCGGGCAGTTCTGCCGGGGTTCCGTCGGGCACGCAAGCCACCTCAACATCGCGGCGGACGATCACCCGCTCGCGCCGGGCGCTCATGGTGTGACCTCCAGCGCGGAGCTGTCGCTCTTGACCTCGGCGGCCAGGGCATGCATCAGGGCATGCCAGCCCAGCAGGGCGCACTTGATGCGGCCGGGGTAGTGGCGTACGCCCGCCAGGCTGACCAGCTTGCCCAGGTGGGCTTCTTCGGCGGGCATCTGGCCAGTCAGCACAGCCCGAAAACGCGCCTGCAGGGCCTGTGCCCATGCCACCTCCTGCCCCAGCACCGCGTCGGTCATCATGGAGGCCGATGCGATGCAGATCGCGCAGCCTTGGCCGTGGAAGCGGATGTCGCTCACCCGCCCGTCCCCCACCACCAGGTCCACCTCCAGGTCGTCCCCACATTGCGGGTTGTGGCCACGCGCCTGGTGGGTCGGCGCGGCCAGCGCGCCGAAATGGCGCGGCGCGCGTTTGTGGTCCATCACCACCTCCTGATAGAGGTCGAGTTCGGCGGCAGTTTCTGACGTCATTGCAGTACCTTGAGGGCATGTGCCACGCCGGCGAGCAGGCGCTCCACCTCGGCGTGCGTGTTGTAGAGCGCAAACGAAGCGCGCGTGGTGGGCCCCAGGCCCAGGTGTTCGAGCAGCGGTTGGGCACAGTGGTGGCCGGTGCGCACCGCGATGCCGCGCTGGTCCAGCAGGGTGCCGATGTCGTGTGGGTGCACGCCCTCGGCCACAAACGACACGATGGCCGATGCGCGGCTGTGCGCCGCCAGCACCGTGACGCCGGGCATCGCGGCCAGGCCCTCCACCGCGTGTTCGCGCAGGGCGCTCAATTGGGCATGGATGCGGTCACGCCCGATCTGCTCAATGAAGCTCGCAGCAGCGGCCATGCCGATCGCGCCAGCCACATGGGGGGTGCCGCCTTCCAGCCGCGCGGGCAATTCGGCAAAGCTGGCTTCTGTGGCGCTGACCCAGGCCACCATATCACCGCCGTAGCGCAAAGGCTCCAGGCGTTCCAGCGCAGCACGTCGGCCCACCAGTGCGCCGGTGCCCATGGGGCCATACATCTTGTGGCCCGAGAAGGCCATGAAGTCGCAGGCCAGCGCAGACAGGTCGGGCGCACCGTGGGCCATGGCCTGTGCCGCGTCGAGCACGGTCAACGCACCCGCGTCGGCGGCCAGCTGGAGCAAGTCTTCATAGGGCGGCCGCTCGCCGGTGGCATTGGCACAGGCGGTGAGCGCCAGCACGCGGGTGCGGGCATTGAGCAGGGGGCGCAGGTCGGCGGCGTGCAGACGCCCTTCGCCATCGGGCCGCAGCACGCGCAGCACGGCCCCGGTGCGCCGCGCAGCCTGCTGCCAGGGCACGAGGTTGGCATGGTGTTCCAGGCCGCTCACCACGATCTCGTCTCCGGCGCGCAGCCATGCGGACCGAATGCCGCTGGTGGAGAGCCCATGGGCCACCATGTTGAGCGCATCGGTAGTGCCCGAGGTGAACACCAGTTCGTGGTCTGCGCCCGCGCCGACAAAGCGCTTGAGCGTGCTGCGCGCGTGCTCGAACGCGTCGGTGGCGCGGTGGCTCAGCGCGTGCACGCCCCGGTGGATGTTCGCCCGGTCATGCTGCTCGAAGGCACGCATCGCATCCTGCACAGGCAGGGCCATCTGGGTCGTGGCGGCGTTGTCGAGGTAAGCCAGCTCCGCACCGTGGATTCGCTGCGCGAGCACCGG
This sequence comes from Acidovorax sp. NO-1, assembly GCF_000238595.1. Taxonomy (GTDB): domain Bacteria; phylum Pseudomonadota; class Gammaproteobacteria; order Burkholderiales; family Burkholderiaceae_C; genus Acidovorax. The sequence goes on from NZ_AGTS01000100.1 coordinate 129,207, forward strand.
GAACTGCGCACGCACCGCATCGGGCGCCAGCGGGTCGATCAAAAAGGCGTCACCCATGTTCTGCCTCCTCTTGGGCAATGGGGGCTGCAGGACCGCCGCCCAGGTGCTCAGCCACCGCTTGGCGCAGCAGGGCCGTGAGGTCCAGCGAGTCGATCAACTGGGGATCGCCGAACGCCCGCGAGAGCAAGGCGCTGGCCATGCCTTCGATGATCAGCCCGCGCGCGCTGCGTTCGTCCACGCCCCGCTGGCGTGCATAGAACAGCGCGTCCTCCGGCAAGGCGCCCCAGGTGGCGCCGTGGGCGGCCTGCACCTGGTCGTGGTGAATCTCCAGGTGCGGGCGCAGCACCAGGCGGGGCTGGCCGCCAGTGGGCACGCCCGTCAGCCGCTGCCGCACCTCGGCATCGGCTGCGTGCGGTGCAATGCGGGTGTGGGCGTTGACCACCGCGCGCGCCGCGCCGCTGGCCAGCGCCAGTGTCTCGATGGTGCTGTGCGTGCGCTCGCCGGTGTGCAGCATGCGCACCTGTTGTTCGACGTTGGCGCTGGCCGCCAGGAGCAGGCCACCGCTGCGGGCCTGGGCGCGGTCGCCCTCCAACTCAACCTCCTGGCGTTGCAGGTGGTAGCGGCTGCCAGTGGCGAGCAGGCCCTGTTCGTAGCGCGCGCCCTGCCCCAGCTGCAGTTGCAGGTGGTGGGCGACCTGATCGTCGGGCCCGGGGCGCACGCTGCGCAGGTGCTGCAGCGTGGCGCCCGCGCCCAGGCAGATGTGGGCGTGCAGGTTCTGCACCACCGGCTGCTCACAGGCATGAGGTTCACGGTGATGGGTTTCCACCAGCACACAGTGCACGCCGTCTTGCACGTCGATCACCAGCATCGGCGCCTCCACCGCGCTGCGCGGCTGGTGCTGCAGCTGTATCCACACGGTTTCGGCCGCACCGCGGTGGTGGGCCTGTTCACCGCCGATGTGCAGCCGCAGGCCGTGACGGCACAACGCGCGGTGCACCCAGGTGAACGGCGCGGCATCCTGCCGGGCCGCGTCGCCCGGGCGGCCTGCATTCTCCGTGCCGGTCGTCGGCCGCAGCCCGGCGAACAGTTCCTGGCGCTGGGCCGGGTCGGCGGCGTCCAGCCAGCGGGCATCCACGCGGCCTTGCGGCGTTTTGCCGATGGGGTGCAGGGCCCAGCCGGCGCCGCTGAGCGGGCGGGCGTCGCAGCGGGCGGTCACAGCCTCGGATGTCTCGCCCAGCCAGACGGCGGCCGGGGGTGGCGGCAGGTGGCGAAACGCGTCGGCGCTGCGGGGGATCCAGCCGGCGTCTTCCAGGCGGTGGCGGGCGGCCAGGATGTCGGCGCGTGCGGTGTCCATGCTCAGGCCTCCAGCTCGTCGGCCGCGCGCACGAACCCGGTCCGCTCGATCTCGCGGGCCAGCTCCAGGCCGCCGGTCTCGGCGATGCAGCCCTGGTCGAGCCGCAGCACTGCGTCGGGCTGCAGCGATTCGATCAGGCGCAGGTAATGCGACACCACCACGAACGCCGTGCCCTGGGCACGCAGCGACTGCACCAGCTCCACCACCGCGCGCGTGCCATCCACGTCCATGCCCGAGTCGATCTCGTCGAGCAGCGCCAGGCGCGGGCGCAGCAGGGCCAGCTGCAGCAGTTCGTTGCGCTTGCGCTCGCCGCCCGAAAAGCCGTCGTTGACGGGGCGCGCCAGCATCGCCTCAGGCAGGCCCAGGCGGGTGGCCGTGGCCCGCGCATCGCCCAGGAAGTCGAAAGCGTCGAGCGGTGCCTCGCCACGCGCCTCGCGCACGGCATTGAGGGCCGTGCGGATGAACAGGTTGTTCTTCACGCCGGGGATCTCGGGCGGCGCCTGGAAGGAAACAAACAGCCCGGCACGGGCACGCGCCTCGGGGCTCAGGGCCAGCAGGTCCTGGCCGGCAAACCGGGCCTGGCCGCCCACCACGCTGTAGCGCGGATGCCCGGCCAGCGTCAGGCCCAGGGTGCTCTTGCCGCTGCCGTTGGCGCCCATGAGCACCACCAGCGCACCGGCCGGTACATCGAGCGAAATCGACTTCAGAACGTGGCGGCCGCCAACGTCAACGCGCAGATCGCGTACGTGCAACAGGGGTTCGGCATGGGTCATGGTGGGTCTCTCCTGGGAAATCGGGGGGTGGGCTCAGCCGACGGCACCTTCGAGCGAGACGGCCAGCAACGCCTTGGCTTCGAGCGCGAACTCCATCGGCAGCTCGTCCAGTACCGCTTGGCAGAAGCCGCCAACGATGAGGGCGGTGGCGTCCTGCGGGTGGATGCCGCGCTGCTGGCAATAGAACAGGCGTTCTTCGGAAATGCGGGTGGTGGTGGCTTCGTGTTCCACCATGGCGTCGTCGCGCGCGGCCTCGATGTAGGGGAAGGTGTGGGCCCCGCAGTCGGGACCGATGAGCAGCGAGTCGCACTGCGTGTGGTTGTGGGCGCCGGCCGCGGTGGGCGCCACGCGCACCAGGCCGCGGTAGCTGTTCTGCGCATGCCCCGCGCTGATGCCTTTGGAGACGATGCGGCTCTTGGTGTTGCGGCCCAGATGGATCATCTTGGTGCCGGTGTCGGCCTGCTGGAAGTGGTTGCTCACGGCAATCGAATGGAACTCTCCGCGCGAATCGTCGCCGCGCAGCACCACGCTGGGGTACTTCCAGGTGATGGCCGAGCCGGTCTCGATCTGCGTCCAGGCGATGTGCGAGCGCTGGCCCGCGCACAGGCCGCGCTTGGTGACAAAGTTGTAGATGCCGCCACGGCCCTGCTCGTCGCCGGGGTACCAGTTCTGCACTGTCGAATACTTGATGTGGGCGTCGTCGTGGGCAACGAGCTCAACCACCGCCGCATGCAGCTGGTGCTCATCGCGCTGCGGCGCCGTGCAGCCTTCAAGGTAGCTCACATGGCTGCCTTCCTCGGCAATGATCAGCGTGCGCTCGAACTGCCCGGTGTTGGCCGCGTTGATGCGAAAGTACGACGAAAGCTCCATCGGGCAGCGCACGCCCTTGGGGATGTAGACAAAGGAGCCATCGGAAAACACCGCCGAATTCAGCGCTGCATAGAAGTTGTCGCCCGGCGGCACCACGGTGCCCAGGTAGCGCTCGATCAACTCGGGGTGGTGTTGCACCGCGTGCGAGAACGAGCAGAAGATCACGCCGACTTCGGCCAGCTGCTCACGGAAGGTGGTGCCCACCGACACCGAGTCGAACACCGCATCCACCGCCACCCCGGCCAGCCGGGCGCGTTCGTGCAGCGGCACACCGAGCTTTTCGTAGGTCTCCAGCAACTTGGGGTCCACCTCGGCCAAACTCTTGGGGCCGTCCTTGTGCGACCTGGGCGCCGAGTAGTAGCTCAGCGCCTGAAAGTCCACCGGCTCGATCCGAAGCTGGCCCCAGTGCGGATGCATCATCGACTGCCAGCGCTCCAGTGCCGCAAGACGCCATTGCAGCAGGAAATCCGGCTCCCGCTTGCGCCGCGAGATGGCCCGCACGGTGTCGGCATCCAGCCCGGGCGGCAGCGAATCGCTTTCCACGTCGGTCGTGAACCCGTGCCGGTAGGACTGCTGCAAAGCCCGGGTCAGCGGCGGTGCTTGTTCAACGGTGGTCATGGCGTCAATCCTTGAACGATGGGTGGCAGGCCCGACGCCACCAAACGGATTCAATGCCCCGGGCCTTAAAGATTCATTTATTATGCATCTTTAAACCGCACGCACAACCTGCGACTCTTGCCCGCTTGCCTGCCAGGGTCATTGGCACCCAGTCGCGGGGCCCTTCAGCCCCCTTCTGCGCCCGTCTATCCCTGAGCGCGCACGTTGCCGTGGGCGAGTGGCGCGTGAACCTCCATGAGTTCGACCACCCAGTCGATGAAAACGCGCAGCCGGGCGCTCATGTGGCGGTTGGGGGGAAAGGCCAGATACAGCGGCATCGGCTCGATGGACCAATCCTCCAGCAGCGGTACGAGCTCACCACTCGCCAGATGCGGCGCAGCCATGTAGTGCGGCAGCCAGAGCGCGCCCAGGCCTGCCACACCGGCTGCCAGATAGGCGTTGCCATCGTCCATCGCAATGGCGTACCGGCCCAGCACCTGCACACATTCGACACCGCGCCGGAACGTGCAGGGCAGGATGCGGCCGCTTGCCGACCGCAGGAAGCCCACGATGTGGTGGGGCGCAGACTCCAGCGCACCGGGGTGGGACGGTTTTCCCACATCAGCGAGGTACGCAGGCGCTGCGTACAGCCCGATGGCCAGGTCACCCACATGCCGCGCCGCCAGTGCGAGATCACCCGGGTCACCGCCGCGCACCACGCAATCGACGTTCTCATCGATCGGATCGACCATCCGGTCGCTCACGCCCATGTGCACCTGGATGTCGGGGTAGCGCGCATGGAAGGCAGCAAACGCTGGCGCCAGGATCATGCGTGCGAGCGGGCTGGGCACATCCACCCGCAAGCGGCCGCGCGGTGCGCTGGAAGCGCGGGTCACGCTGCTCTCGGCATCGTCCATGTCGGCCAGCAGGCGCACGACGCGCTCGTAATAGGCGGCGCCGTCGGCCGTCACGTTCACCCGGCGGGTGGTGCGGTTCAGCAGCTTGACGCGCAGGCGCGCTTCCAGTTGCTGCACCAGCTGGGTCACGGTGGTCTTGCTCATGTGCAGCGTCTGCGCTGCCTGGGTGAAGCTGCGGGTCTCCACCACACGTGCAAACGCCAGCATGGCATCGAAACGGTCCATGGCGGTCCTGCGGATGGGTTCAATTGTTTGAATTATGCAAACAGTCTTGGCAAGACTTTCCGGTTTATCCAAACGATCGAATTTCCTACAGTGCCCTTCTCCAATCCAACAAAGGCATGTGATGACCCCACGCGATGCTGTTTTTCCTGCGGGCCCGCAGGCTCTCTACGAAAAGAACCACTACTCACCGGCCGTCCGGTCCAACGGCTTTCTCTTTGTGTCGGGCCAGGTCGGCAGCCGCGATGACGGATCCCCCGAGCCGGGGCTGGAGGCCCAGGTGCGGCGCGCTTTCGACAACCTGAACGCCGTGCTGGCTGCTGCCGGCTGCACCTTCGATGACGTGGTCGATGTGACCGTGTTCGTGGTCGATCCGGAGAAGAACCTGGCCCGCATCTGGCAGGTGGTGCCTGAGTACTGGGGCAGCGCGCCGTACCCGGCACTGACCGGCATCGGCGTCACCTGGCTCTCGGGATTTCAGTTCGAAATCAAGGTGATCGCCAGGTTGCCGGGCTGAGCCACCCGGCCTTATGCAGGGCCCATCCACCCCTCCACCTGGCCCATCAGATGCCCGCGGAACACCTCGGCAATGGGTGACAGCTGCTTGCCCCTGGGCCAGACCAGGTGCCATTGCGACCGGATGGGAAAGCCTTGCACGTTGAGCACGGCCAGGCCCTCGTGGTGCTCACCCAGCGCATGGCGCGAGACGATGGACACGCCCAGCTGCCCCTCCACCGACTCCTTGATCGCCTCGTTGCTGCCCAGCTCCAGCACCGCACCGGGGGCAAAGCCCAGCTGGCGCAGATGTGCGTCGGTGGCCATGCGGGTGCCGGAGCCTCTTTCACGCAGGATGAAGCGCTCTGCCTGCAGCTGGTCGAGCCTGACGCGCTTTTTGAGCGCCAGGGGATGCCCGGCGGGTGCGATGACCACGAGCGGGTTGGGCATGAGGATCTGGTCCTCCAGCGGCAGGTCGGCCGGGGGCATGGACATCACGTAAAGGTCGTCCAGGTTGCTGCGCAGCCGGTGGATGACGTGGTCGCGGTTGAGCACCTCCAGCGAAATGTCGATCTGCGGGTGCAGCTTGCAGAAGCTGCCCAGCAGGCGCGGCACAAAGTACTTGGCCGTGCTGACCACCGCCACCTTCAGGCGCCCGCTGGTGAGGCCCTTGGCGCCCGACACCCGCTGCTCGAACGCATCCCACTCGCCCGCAATCGCGCGCGCGGTGCGGGCCAGGGCCTGGCCGGCCTCGGTAAGGTGCACGCGGCGCGAGATGACTTCATACAGCGGCAGGCCCACGGCCTGGGTCACCTCGCGCAGCTGCATGGACGCGGTGGGCTGGGTGACGTGCATGACGCGGGCCGCTGCGCTGACACTGCCGGTTTCTGCCAGCGCCAGGAAAAGCCGCAACTGCCGGAAGGTGATATTCATAGGTTTTTATCTATAGATAGCCGCATTCAAATCGATTTTACTTTGCACCTTGCCCTGCCTACCATCGCTGCAAAAGGAGTGAATGATGCAAAGCCTGTTGGACCCTGCGATCCTGTTTTTTGCCCTGGGGGTGTTTGCGGGCCTTGTCCGATCGAACCTGGAGATGCCTGCGGCCATCTCGAAGTTTCTGTCGATCTACCTGCTGATGGCGCTGGGCCTCAAGGGCGGTTTTGCCCTGGCTGCCTCGGGCCTCACGCCGAGCGTGGTGAGCAGCCTGGGCCTTGCCATGCTGCTGGCGGTGGTGGTGCCGCTGGTGGGTTATGTGCTGCTGCGGCGGGTGCTGTCGGGCTTCAACGCTGCGGCGGTGGCGGCCACGTACGGGTCGGTGAGCGCGGTGACCTTTGTGACCGCCACCCAGTTTCTTGAATCGCAATCGGTGCCCTACGGCGGCTACATGGCGGCCGCGATGGCGCTGATGGAGTCGCCCGCCATCATCCTGGCAGTGATGCTGGCCAATGCGCAGCGCCAGCGGCTGGCTGCTGCGGCCAGCACGCCGGCTTCGCTGCGTGCGGTTCACGGCCAGCCGGTGCTGGCCATGGCGGCGCCGGGCGGGGGTGGGATGGCCGCCCCCGCGCCACGCGCGGGCCATGGCGGGCCGGGTCTGTCGATGGGCAAGATCCTGCACGAATCGTTCACCGACGGCACGCAGCTGCTGCTGCTCGGGGCCATGGTGATCGGGCTGGTAACCGGCGATGCTGGCAAGGCGGCCATGCAGCCGTTCTCGGGCGATCTGTTCAAGGGCATGCTGTGCCTGTTCCTGCTGGACATGGGGCTTGCCACGGCGCGCAACCTGCCCGCCGTGCGGCATCAGTCCCCCTGGCTGCTGGCCTACGCGGTGCTGGGCCCCCTGGTGCACGCCACCCTGGCGCTGGCACTGGCCTGGGTGGCCAAGGTGCCCGCGGGCGACGCTGTGCTGCTGATGGTGCTGGCGGCCAGTGCGTCATACATCGCGGTGCCTGCGGTGGTGCGGTTTGCCATCCCCGAGGCAGACCCCTCGCTCTACGTGAGCCTGTCGCTGGGGCTGACGTTTCCGCTCAACATCGTGCTGGGGATTCCGCTGTACACGCAGGTCGTGCTGGGCCTGTGGGGGGCGTGACGCCCAGCGCAGCGGCGCACTACTGTATTGATAGCTGCCCGCGCTTTATGGATAAGCGCTGGCGGTCAATTTGGTTCAAAATTTCCAGCGAAATCCGTCAGAACAGGCTGGCCTGCCCTTGCAGCAGCCCGGGCCGGAACTGCGTCAGATCGAGCTCCACCCGCTCCCGGTTCAGCCCCAGCTTTCGGCAGGTGGCGGCAAACCGCTGGCGCAGCAGGTCGGCCCACAGGCCGCTGCCTTTCATGCGCGATACGTAATCACTGTTGTAGGTTTTGCCGGCGCCGCGCTGGGCGTCCGAGAGGTTGTGCAGGTCTTGCACCCGCGCCATCACGCGGGCTGCGCGCTGCGGGTAGTGCACCTCAAGCCATTCGCGGAACAGCGCATCCAGCTCCCAGGGCAGACGCAGCACGGTGTAGAAGGCGCTGCGGGCCCCGGCGTCGTACGCGGCCTCCAGCACCTGTTCCATGTCTTCGGTGATGAACGGGATCTGTGGCGCCACGCTCACCCCCACGGGCACGCCCGCTTCGGCCAGCGCGCGGATGGTGCGCAGGCGCCGGTGGGGCGCAGCGGCGCGGGGCTCCATGCGGCGCGCCAGGGCAGCATCGAGCGTGGTGATGGTGATGTACACGGCGGCCAGCCGCTGGGCGGCCAGCGGGGCCAGCAGGTCCAGATCGCGCTCGACCCCGCTGGATTTGGTGATGAGCGAAAACGGGTGGCGCGCGTCGCGCATCACTTCGATGAGGCTGCGGGTGAGCTTGAGGTCGCGCTCCACGGGCTGGTAGCAGTCGGTGGCCGAGCCGATGTTGAGCAAGCGCGGCACATAGCGTGGCGCGCACAGCTCGGTGCGCAACAGCGCGGCTATGTTCTCTTTGGCGACGATCTGCGTTTCAAAGTCCAGCCCGGGTGAAAAGTTGAGATAACTGTGTGTGGGCCTGGCGTAGCAGTAGATACACCCGTGCTCACAACCGCGATACGGGTTGACAGACAACTCGAAGAAGATGTCCGGCGAGTCGTTGGCGCAGATGGCGCTGCGGGCGGTTTCCAGGTGCACGCGGGTGGCCAGCGCGGGGGCGGCGCCTTCGTCTTCTGCTTCCTGCCAGGGTGGGTGGCCCCAGCCATCGTCCACCACCTCGCGCGCGTCGCGCACAAACCGGTGCGCCATGGCCGTGGCCGCACCCCGGCCGCGAATGGCTTGCAGGGGAATATGCACCGCTTCGGGAGCGGGCGGCACGTCAGACAGATCGGTGGTGGGGCGCGGCATGGCAACCCGCATCGTACCAAGACTACTGATTATTTACACAGTATTTTGCCCTCCATTCCCACAACCTCCTTTGCGCACAAGCCCTGCACGGCACCACCAGGGCCTGTCTGGCGCAAGCTTCACACCCTGCCCAATGCCCGCGCAGGGCAGTGCGAGATTCGCCATGGTCTACAGTCCCGACCTTTGCAACCAACCACCGAGGTACCGCCATGGCGCGCAAGCCCCAGATCATCCTGTCGTCCCTGGACGTGGACCGCATAGAGGCCCTGCTGGCCGCTATTCCGGCCAGTGTTTTCCCGGGCAAGGCAGAGCTGCAGGCCGAGCTGGACCGCGCCGACGTGGTGGCGCCCGAGGAGATTCCGCCCCATGTGGTGACGATGAACTCCACCGTACAGTTCTCCATCGTGGAAACGGGCAAGGAGTTCTGCCTGACGCTGGTGTACCCCCGCGACATGGACGGCAGCACCGACCGCATATCCATCTTTGCGCCCGTGGGCAGCGCGCTTCTGGGCCTGTCGGTGGGTGACGAGCTGGCCTGGCCGGGCCCGGGCGGCAAATCCATGACGGTGAAGGTGAAGGCCATCCTGTACCAGCCCGAAAGCTCGGGCGAAATGCACCGCTGAGCCGGCCCCTGCCCACATCGCCAGCAGCCGATGGGCCGCTTGGCGCGAAACGGCGGTGCGGCGACAATCGCTGCGCCATGACCACCGAGCAGCCATCCAACCCGGCCCCGGACCCTGCGCTGATTGCCGCAGAGCCGTTCGACCCCGACTCCACGCTCGCCTTTCAGCGCAAGATGGAGTACGCGCCGCAGTGGTTCTGCTCCTTTCTCGCCGGCAACAGCCGCGAAAAAAGCCGCCTGAAGCGCGAGATGGCAACGGTGAAAGGCTCGGTGGTGTGGATGGTGCAGCAGCGCCGCCAGGGCAACTGGACGGCCGCCGAGCGCGCCCACCTGCGCGATGTGATGCGCTCGGCATCCTCAGTCAGCCCTTACCTCTTCGTGTGGGTGATTCCCGGCTCCATGCTCATCCTGCCCTTCATGGCGTGGTTTCTGGACCGGCAGCGCAAGCGCCGCGCGCGCAAGCTGCAGCGCCCCTAGGCCAGTGCACTCCGGTGCATGCATGCGCACACACAATCGCCACCAACTGCTACTGAAATAATAGCTACCAGCGCTTTACCACCAAGCGCCAGGGCCACTTTTTAATCAAAAACCATGCAAGCCGACGACATCCTGCACTTCTGGTTCGAAGAACTCAGCCCCGAACAGCACTTCGCCCAGGAGGACGCCATCGACGCCATGATCCGTGTCCGCTTCGGGGCCACGCTGCAGGCGGCGCGGCAGTGCGAGCTGTGGGGCTGGCGCAGCACGCCCCAGGGGCGGCTGGCGGAAATCCTGGTGCTGGACCAGTTCTCGCGCAACATCCACCGGGGCTCGCCGCTGGCCTTTGCGCAGGATGCCCACGCACTGGCCCTGGCGCAGGAGCTGGTGGCCGGGCGGCACGACCAGGCGCTGGCCCCTGCCCAGCGCGCGTTTGCCTACATGCCCTACATGCACAGCGAGTCGCTGGTGGTGCACGCCCAGGCGATGGTGCTGTTTGACCAGCCGGGGCTGGAGAACAACCTCAAGTTCGAGGTGGCGCACCGCGACATCATTGCGCGCTTCGGGCGCTACCCGCACCGCAACGCCGTGCTGGGCCGCACCTCCACCGCGCAGGAGCTGGCCTTCCTCGCCCAGCCCGGCTCGTCCTTCTGAGCGGGCCGGGCTACGCCGGTCAGAGCGGGCGGGTCAGGTACACCGCCTCGCGGCCCACGATGGGCTCGCGCGTGGGCATCATCACCGTGCAGTCGTCACACAGCGCGCGGATTTCGTGCGGGCCGTCGGTGGCAATGAGCTCACCCCGGGCAAACACCTCAAAGCCCAGCAAAGGCCGTGCAAAGCGGAAGTCCGGCGTGCGCACCATGCAGGTCTCCAGCAGCTCATAGCGGTGCTGCGGGCCCGGTGCGGGGCGGCTCGCCACCGGTTCGATCAGGCCAAAGTGCGCCAGAAAATCCAGCGCAGCGGCCGTCGCCACGTCGGCGGCCGATTGGCGAAAGTGCTGGCCACACTCCACCACCAGCGCCACGCCCTCACTCTCGGCCAGGCCATGGCGGCCATGCTGGATGAGCGGTGTGCCCGAACCCAGCCCGCTGGGCATCACCAGGTGTACGGGCGGGCGGCCGATGGCCTGCGCCACATCCGCATTGCGCTGGTAACCGGGGTACACCCAGAAGGGCTGCACGTCCTGGCTGGTGGAGTGGATGTCCAGGATGTGGTCGGCCGCAGCCACCACCGGGCGCAGCACCCGCGCGCGGTCCAGCTCGGGGCTTGCAGCCGTGCCGTCCAGCTCACCGGCCGACCAGATGCGGTTGAGGTTGTGCACCAGCTGGCGGCTCTCGAACGGACGGGCCTGGTCAAACGATTCGTAGGCGGCCACGTTGGCAAAGCTGATGGTCAGCGTGCCGATGCGGGGGCGCACCCCCGTATCCAGCAGGTGCGAGGCCGCCACCATGCCGCAGATCTCGTTGCCATGCGTGAGGGCATTGATGAGCACATGAGGCCCCGGCTGTCCCGATTCAAACCGATGCACATAGTCGATGCCCACATTGCCCTGCCGGTAGGCAGACAGGTCACGGGGGAGAACTTCGAAGACGGGGGCGTTTTGCGTCATGGGCAGGCAATTGATAAGACAACACATCATTCTCTGCGCAAAACAGAAACCCCGGGGCCTGCGGTGTACGATGCCCCGCCCCTGGACCCACCACTCTGTTGCCCCATGCCCACTGCCCGACTTTGCCCGCTGGCCGATGTGGCTGCCCGACTGCCCGCCGACAGCTGGATCGCCCAGCGCCTGGCAGAGGCCACGGATGCACTGGCCACGGACACCGTACTCTGCATCACCGGTGATGTGCAGGTGCCCGAGCTGCACCTGGATGCGCCCCTGGCCAGCGGCGGCCCGCTGCGGGCGCTGTTGCAAGGTGGCATCGACGCCCCAGCCCCCACAGGCCCACCCTTTCTGGTGCTGATCGAAGGTCATCTGCAGATCGACGGCGCGCTCACCTGCGACGACACCGATGGCGCCACCCACCTCATCGTTCTGGGCGACGCGCGCCTGCACAACGCCGTGGTAGGCGGCCAGCTGCTGTATGTGCAGGGCGCGCTGCAAGTGGCCGACCTGCTGTGGGGCCACGGCCCCCATGGCGGGCTCACCGTAAGGGGTGGCCTCACGGCGCGGGTGGCGCTGTTCACCGGCGAATACAAGGTGGAAATCGCCGGGCCCGAGCAGGTGGAGTTCCTCATGGACGAGGTGCGCGGCGTGCCGCACCTGGCGGAGTTCGCCAGCGAGATCGCGGGCATCGTGTTCACGCCCGAGTTCCATGACGGCATCGACGATGGCGAGCACGGCATCAGCAGCATGCTCAGCCGCCCCCGCGTGTTGGCCGCCGTGCGCGCGGGCGACAACGCCACGCGCAGCAGCGCCGAGATCCACGCGTTGATGCCCCAGGAGGCAGGGCTGTTTGCCGACGAGGCCATCAGCGTGCGCAACATCCTGACCGCCGTGCACACGCCGGTGATGGGCCCCAAGGAGCACACGGCCACCGGCTGGTTTCAGCAGACCGATTTTTTGCTGTGCCAGCGGCATGTGGACGCCGATGGCGACCCGCGCGATGACAGCGTTTTCATCACCGTCTGGAAGACCTGGGACTTCTATCTGGCGGTATCGCAAGAGCCCGAGCGCCAAGGATTGCTGGCGCGCCTGGCCGCCGCCGTGCAGGGCCGCAAGGTGCCCACCACCGCACAGCTCACGCTGGTGCACCGCGCCTACCAGGGCGGCCAACCCGGCGAGTGGCTGCCCCTGGCGCCCGACACCAGCCCCCAGGCCTGGCAGGCCTGCACGCTGGCCTGGCGCGGCGTGCTGGACTACCTGCGCAAGGCCGTAGGCCAGCACCGCGCCCGCTACCCGCTGTACCAGCGCCTGCGGGCCGAGCTGACCGCAGAGCGCATCGAGGACTTCACCAGCCTGCCCGTGTTCACCGAGCGCTACAACGACTGGTGGGACAGCGACAAGAACGGCTGGTGGGAAGGCGACGTGTGGGTGGGTGCGCGCCAGCCCTGCATGCACGAAGGCGAGCCCTGGGGCCGCGCCCTCAAGCTCAGCTGGGAAAACGGCGACGAAGCCCCCGGCGATGACGATGACAACGCCCACAGCGCCTACCAGATCAACATCGAACCTGCACTGGCCGGGCCTGCGGCGGTGGAGTTCACCTCGGCGCAGCGCCAGAGCGATGCCCGCACCCCCCTGCCCCGCAGCGCCGCCGACCACATTGCGCGGCTGCTGCGTTTTTACGTTGCGGTCGAGGGACGCGTGCGCGCCCAGCACGAACACGAGCAGGCCCACCAGGCCGAGGCGCGGCGCATTGAAGCCGCCGTGCACCTGCTGGCCACGCCCCCGCTGGCGCCCGACCTGCCCGATGCAGCGGTCTTCCCCGTGGAGCTGATGACGCTGTCCGACCAATGGCAGGCCGACGGGCAAAGCTATGTGGCCGCCATCCGTGCGCGCCAGCTCGCCCTGGATGCGGCCGAGGCGCACGAAGGCAACGGCGATGCCGAGGAAGAACAGGAAGAAGAACACGACGACAGCGACCCGCCCGCCGACCCGCGCAAGGCGGTTGCCGCGACCGTGCTGCAACTGGCCCGCGTGGTCAGCACCCACGCCGACGAAGACCTGGCCGACCGCTTTCGCCAGCGCTTTGCATTTGCCCCCGACGCCTTCGTGCGGCACGCCGCCAATGCAGGCCGCTTCATCGGCCCGGTGTTCGCCTTGGACGACGGCCGCGTGCTGGCGCGCATCGGAGCCCCCTATGACGACACCGCCCATTGGGTGGAGCTGCAGGGCCTGCGGTACGTCCCCCTGCCTGCACTGCGCGGCCTGGGCCGCTCGCCCAACCGGCGCTGCTTTGCGCAAAGCGACGGCCAGCACATCACCACACACGACGGTTTTGCTGGCCCCGTGATGGCCCGATTTGCACTGCCCCAGGGCAACGAAGCACTGCCACCCCACGTGCAGGTGTCGCCCGGCCCGCTGGGCCAGCGCTGCGACGAGCTGATCCCGTTCAACGATGGCCAGCGTGTGCTGTTGCGCAACCCCACGGGCATCTACCTCTTGAGCAGCCAGGGCAACCACGGTGTGCAACGCCTGCACCCCCAGACATTTGACGACGACGGCCCCTACACCTGGCCCAAGAACCAGCAGGATGAAACGGTGAATGGCACCGAAATCACGATGCTCGCGCTCGACATGCTGCACATGGCCCTGTCACCGGACGAGCGCCACATCGCCGTGGGCGACCAGGACAGCAATCACATCCTGCTGGACGCGAAAGGCAAGCGGGTGGCTGAATACGAAGCGCTGTCCTCCTACCCGCACCACGCCACCTTCTCGCACGACGGCACGCGCCTGTTCGCCAACTCCTGCCATCTGTATGGGGGCAACACCCGTGCGATTCCCGTGGGCTGCGCGCTGCACGATGTAGCGGACGAAGACGCCCCGCCGCTCGACGAACGCTGCCGCGTGTATGCCTCTGCCACCCTGCCCGGCATGGTGGTGCTGGGCGATGCCGACGGCTACCTGCACGCCCTCAGCGACGACGGGCGCCCGCTGTGGCGCCACCACATTGGCAGCACCCTCAGCGCACTGGAGATGTCGCCCGACGGCAGCACACTGTGGGCGGCCAGTTACGGCGGCTACCTGGTGCACCTGGAGCGCGTGGAGACAGGGATGGACCCGTATTCCATAGGCACTTCGCCGTATGCGGAAGTGCGGCGGTGGATATTCTGGACGGATGAGGCGGCCGCATTGCGCTGGTAGGCGGCGCCTCTGAAACCCTGCTGTCAACGGAGTTCACCAGCGTCAAAACAAACCGTACCCCCATTCGTCGAACGGGTCAGGCAAGGATGGCTCCCTGCGGCGGCCCGGCACTCCTGGGCAAGGGCTCGATGGCATGCTCGCAGAACCTGCGGCCACACCGGCAGTACCCGCACGACGGCACAGAGCCCACCGGTTTGTGACGTACCATCCCGGAACGGTCCCATCCCGAGACCTTTCAAGGAGGCCCCATGGCCAAAGGACAGATGCACAACAACAAGATGGCGAAGAAGCCCAAAAAGGACACTTCGCCCCCGAAGGAAAGTGGCGGCTCTGACCGCCCGATGCCACCGGTGACCACCGTCATTCCGCGCGGCAAGGACAAGAACAAGTAACGGCACCGTGCAGTGGCGCTCGTGCGCCAACCCATCTTTTGCTACGCTTTATGTAGCTGCCAGCGCTTTACCCATAAGCGCTGGCAGCTATTTTTATGTAAATTTCAGACACCCTGCCCGGCAAGCGCGGGGTACGTCTGCGCGGCACGGGCCAGCCAGTCGGCTTCGGGCTCGGGCCGCCCGAAGAGGTAGCCCTGGTACACGATGTCGGGGGCGCGCCGGCTCAAAAAATCGGCCTGCTCGCGGGTCTCCACCCCCTCGGCCACCACACGCAGGCCAAAGTGGCGGGCCACCGACAGGATGCCCTCCACCAACACGCCGTCGTCGGCATTGGTGGGTGCATCGTGCACAAAAGAGCGGTCGATCTTGATCTCCTGGATCGGCAGGCGCTTCAGATACGCCAGCGACGAATACCCGGTGCCAAAGTCGTCCAGCGAGATGTCCACCCCCTGCGCCGCCAGCTCGCTCATCTTGGCCACCGCACCTTCGAAGTCGTCGATCACCAGGCCTTCGGTGACTTCCAGCGTCAGCAGGCGCGGGTCGGCACCGCTGGCCGCGAGCAGGGCGCGCAGCTGCGGCACAAACCCCGCCTGCCGGAACTGCCGCGCGCTCAGGTTGACCGACAGCCGCAGGCGCCGCTCGTGAAACACGGGCTGGGCCAGCAGCGCACAGGCATGGGTCAGCACCCAGCCGCCCAGGCTCACGATGAGATCCGACTCCTCGGCCACAGGGATGAACACCGCCGGGGCCACCAGTCCGTCGCGCGGGTGCTGCCAGCGTACCAGCACCTCAGCTCCCGTAAGCTGGCCCAACACGTCCACCTGCGACTGCAGGTACAGCCGCAGCTCACCCGCGCCGATGGCCTGGCGCAGCTCGCGCTCCACCCGAAAGCGCTGCTCGGCCGCCTCGCCCATGCCCTGCTCGAAGAAGGCCGCGCGCCCGCCACCGGCTTGCTTGGCGCGGTGCAGTGCGGTGCCCGCGCGGCGCAGGGCGTCGTGCGCCACATCGTTGGCGCTTTGCGGGTAGAGCGTGATGCCCACGCTCGCGCCGAGCTGGGCTTGTTCGGTGTCGTTGTCTTGAAGGTGCAAAGGCCGCAGCAACGCCGTCTGCAGCTTTTCGGCAAAGGCCAGCGCACGCCGGCCCGCCAGCGAGGCGTCTGCGCCCAGGCCGTGCAGCACCACGGCAAATTCGTCGCCCGCCACGCGCACCAGCAGGCCCTGCGGGGGCAGTATCTCGGACAGGCGCAGCGCCACGGCGCACAGCAGGCGGTCGCCCATCTCGCTTCCGCGCGCATCGTTGAAGGTGGTGAAGCGGTCCAGGTCCAGCAGCAGCAGGGCGTGCTGCGCCGCTCGCGCGCGCCCTCCGCGTGCCTGCAGCGCCGCGAGGCGCTCCACCAGCGTGAAGCGGTTGGGCAGACCCGTGAGGCTGTCGAAATGCGCCAGGCGGTGGATCTCCTGCGCCGCGCGTTTGCGCTCGGTGATGTCCTGCTTGAGCTCTACAAAGTGGCTGATGCGACCGTCGGGCTGGCGGATGGGGGCCATCACGACCGACTCGGTCACCGCCTGCCCGTCCTTGCGGAAATTGACCTGTTCGCCCGCCCAGCTGTCGCCCCGCGCCAGGGTGGCACGCAGGCCGTCCCGCTGCGCGGGCGCCAGGCCATTGCTGGAGTACGCGGCCGATGCCTTGCCCATCACCTCGTCGCGCGCATAGCCCGTGCGGCGCACGAAGGCCTCGTTCACGTACTCGATGTCTTCCTTCAGATCGGTGATGACAATGCTCTCGGGGCTTTGCTCGACCGCCCGCAGCAGTTTGCGCAATTCGGCCTCGCTCGCGGCCAGGTGGGCAGCGGTCTGCTGCGCCTCTCTCACCCGGCGCATGTAATTGCGGCGCGACAGCAGCGTGGCCGCGGCCGTGAGCACCAGAATACCGGCCAGGTACACCGCACCGGCCACCCGGTTGGCCACCTGCACCGGCTTGAACATGCCCTCGATATCGGCCCAGATGAACCCCAGAAACAGCAGCGCCGTGAGGCCCACCAGCGTCAGGGTGGCCCGGGAACCCAGCAGCCATCCGGCCAGCACGATGAGTACCGGGTAGTTGAGCAGGTTGGGGCCATTGACCCCGCCATTGCGTGCCGCCACCAGCGACACCGACACCCACACGCCCCACACCAGCAGGTGGGCCGCCTGCGTCCACCGCCGCTGGCGCGCCAGCCACAGCGCCACGGCGCCCACCGTGGCCGCCACCAGGTTCAGCGCAATGCGCATGGGCTGCACGGGGTCGTCAAACATCAGCAACACGCCAATGGTGCCGCCGAGCAGCATCACGGACCACCCTGCCACACGCACCAGATGGCGTGTGGTGGCGTCTTCGTGGTCGGGCAGCGGAACAGCAGCGGTGGCTTCGGCCATGGCGACGTGGGTGCGGTAGGGGGAAAGCCATCCTAACCGCAGCCTTGCGGTTCGCCTACCTGCAAAACGCCCACAGCGGCCGGCACGCAACGCAGGCTCTCGGGCGAGGGGCGCCGCACGCTCGCACGCCCGCCGGCGCGCGGCGCGGGGCGCGGTCAGTCCGCGCCGTCGTTGCTGCCGGGCGCGGGCTCGCGCACCCCCGAGCCCTTGCCTTTGGCCTTGGTGCGCGCATCCTTTTTGGCCTGGCGCTTGGCATCTTCGGCCAGGCCCGCAGCGCGCCAGGCTTCAAACTCGGCGGGCGTCTCCAGCGTGATGCGGCCCAGGATGGCGGTGCGAAAGTCCGTCATCACGATCTCGGCCGTCTTTTGCAGGTTGACCTTGCCGCCGCCCAGCATGGCGCCGCGCTTGCGGCCAATGGCTTCGAGCAGTTCTTCGTCGTGCATCGTGGCGACGGCACCCGCAGGCAGGCCCAGCTTGTAGCGCGCTTCCAGCAAGGGCGCATAGTTTTTCTGCAGGCGGCGCAGCAGCTCCAGCGCCACCAGTTCCTCGTCGTACGCATTGCGGCCTACGGCACCGCTGGCGGCCAGGTTGTAGCCGCTTTCGGGCACCACAATGCGCGGCCACAGCATGCCGGGCGTGTCCCACAGATAAAAGTCGTCGGCCAGCGTGATGCGCTGCTCCAGCTTGGTAATGCCGGCCTCGTCACCCGTCTTGGCCTGGCGCTTGTTGCTGAGGGTATTGATCAGCGTGGACTTGCCCACGTTGGGCACGCCGCAGATCAGCACGCGCATGGGCTTGGCCATGCCGCCCCGGTTGGGCGACAGCAGGTGGCACGCGTCAATCAGCTTGCGCGTGGGGGCCGGGTCGGATGCATCGAGTGGCAAGGCGCGCGTGTCGCTCTGGGCGTTGTACCAGTCCACCCACAGCGCCGTGCGCTCGGGGTCGGCCACGTCCTGCTTGTTGAGCACCTTGAGCGTGGGCTTGTGGCCCGTGATCTCGGCCAGCAGCGGGTTGGCGCTGGAGCCGGGCAGGCGCGCGTCCAGCACCTCGATCACCACGTCAATGTCCTTGATGCGTTCGGTGATGGCTTTGCGGGTCAGGTGCATGTGACCGGGGAACCACTGGATGGCCATGCGGGGGGTACTTTCTTCTGTGTTCTAAGGGTGGCAAGGATAATCGCGGTCTTCCTTCTGCCCACGCCCCGGCGTTTTTATCTGCATGCCAGCACCTCTCGACACCCCGCGCAAGCCCAACGCCACCAAGGCCGACAAGGAGCTGCTGTTCAAGAGCGTGACCCTGGCCCTGATTGGCCTGGTCATCTTGCTGGCGCCTCATGTGGCCCGCTCCGCCAGCGTGCGCGATCTGATGAGCCAGGCGGCCCTGGTGGGCTGGTTTGCGCTGGTGCTGGGCATCGCGTTTGGCGTGCAATACGGCCTGCGCCGCGCCAAGGCCGGGCGCCGCAAGCTGTGACTTCACTCACCATGGCAACCCCGGCCCGTGCGGTGGACGGCGAGAGCGCGCAGCAGATGTTCCTGGCGCTGCAGCAACGCGCTGCGAATGCAGGCATCACGCTGCGCAACCCGCCGCCCGAGCCCACCACCTGCTGCGGGCGCGGTTGCAATGGCTGCGTGTGGGAAGGATTCCTGGACGCCGCCGAATACTGGCGGCAAGAGGCGCTGCTGCAGCTACAGGGCTGAATTTCAAGCCAAATTAGCCTCTAGCGCTTGATGGATAAGCGCTAGCAGCTATCAAATTCAGAGTACCCAACAATTCTGCCATGTAGCAGGCGTCGCCTGAAACTGGCGCGGCCCAAATCCAGTGCCACCGTGGAACTGGCTTCGCCAGGCCACCGGTGGCGTCCCCCTTGGGGGAAGCGGCGCAGCCGCTCAGGGGGTCACCCCAACTCTTTTACTGCCATGTACTGCTCGCGCCATTCCTCAAACGGCAGCGTGTCTGCCGCCTCGATGGCCTTTTGCGCAGCGATCGATTCATCGGCCATCGCCAGGTAGCGCGCCTGCTGCTCAGGCGTCCAGGGCAGGCCCAGCAGCGCATCGCGCGCAGCCATGGACTGCTGGCGGGCAAAGGCTTCAAAGCTGTGCTGGTGGCTGTGCACGATGCTGCCCAGCACGCGGGCCGACGGTGTGCGCTCGGGCGCAGCCATCAGGGCGCGGGCGTCGCGCAGCGCGGCGCTGTAGTCATCGGTGCCATGGGTGGCATCCAGCGCGGCGGCCAGCGGCTCGCAGGCGGCCAGCACCTCGGCACCCCATTCGGTCAGCAGCACGCTCTGGCCGTTGCGCGACAGGTGCAGGCCGGGCTCGCGGCCCCGCTCTGCGGTGAGGTGCTGGTTCTGCTTGAGTTCGGCAATCTCGGCCGGCGTGTCGGGCGGGCTGTCGGACAGCAGGCAGTGCAGCAGGAACACGTCGAGCAGGCGCATGGTGGGCGCGGTGATGCCCACGGGCACGAACGGGTCCAGGTCCATCAGGCGCACTTCCACGTATTCCACACCCCGCTCGCGCAGCGCGTGCAGCGGGCGTTCGCCGGTGCGCACGGTGCGCTTGGGGCGGATGGTGCCGTAGAACTCGTTTTCGATCTGCAGCAGGCTGGTGCCCAGCTGGTTGTAGTCGCCGCCGGGGTTGCGCACGCCCACGGTTTCGTAGGCGGGGTACGGCTTGGTCAGCGCCTCGTGCAGCGAGTTGGCGTAGCCGGCGAGGCCGTTGTAGCTCACGGCCAGCGTGGCCTGCGCGTCGCTCTGGTAGCCCAGGCGGCCCATGCGCAGCGAGGTGGCGTGCGGCAGGTACAGCGCGCTGCCACCTTCCATGCGCTGCAGGCGATGTTCGCGCCCTTCCACAAAACAGGGGCACAAGGCGGGCGATGCGCCGAACAGGTACAGCAGCACAAACGCGTGTCGGCGGAAATTGCGGATGAGCGAAAAGTATTGTTCGCTCGTTACGCCCGGCAGCGACCAGTTGTAGTGAATGCCCGAAATGGTCTGCATGCGGCGGCCATAGCGGTGGCCCAGGCCCATGCGGTACACGCTTTTGGCGCGGCCGATGTTGGAGCTGCCATAACGCGCCAGCGGTATCGTTTCGTCGGTGGGCAGGCCGCAGGGCATGCTGGAGGCCCAGAGCAGCTCGCCACCGTGGTCCTTCAGGGTGTGGTGCACGAACTGGTGCACCTCGGTCAACTCGTCCAGGCACTGCTGCACGCCCTTGTGGGCGCCGGTGATCAGCTCCAGCTGCGACTCGCTGTAATCGGTCGTGATCAGGGGGTGTGTAAGGGCTGAGCCCAGGGCCAGCGGGTGTGGCGTGAGGGCCAGGCCGCCGGTGGGCAGCACGCGCAGCCCTTCCTTTTCAATGCCGCGGCGAATCCCCCCCAGGGCGTCCGCCGGGCAGGCGGCCAGTCTCTCGTGCAATGTGCTCATGGTTTTTTACCGATCCAACTTCTGTCGGCCCGGAACTTAGCACGCCGAGCGCTGACCCGCCTGAACGGGCATCAAGCCCTTGCCGCCAAAGCGCGTCCAACTTCGTTGGTGCCCTGCGCTGCGCCGCTTTGTGGTACTTGCTCGCCTGCGCGCTCGGTCACCTCGGCCAGGCGGGCGGCCAGTTGCTCGGGCACATCAGCGCCAATGCCCAGATGGATGCCCTGCGTGAGGGTGATGTGAGCCGCTTCAAACGTGCCCGCGCCCGCACACAGGATGGTGCGCGTGGGCGCGCTCTCGTGCGCCAGCACCAGCATGGCGGGCACAACTGCCTCGGGCTTCAGGGCGTCCAGCACTTCCTGGGGCATCAGGCCCTCGGTCATGCGCGTGGCGGCCGTGGGGGCCAGGGCGTTGACGTGGATGTTGTACTTGGCGCCTTCGATGGCCAGGGTCTGCATCAGCCCCACCTGGGCCAGCTTGGCGGCGCCGTAATTGCTTTGGCCGAAGTTGCCGTACAAGCCGGTGGACGACGTGGTCATGACGATGCGGCCATATTGCTGGGCCACCATGTGTGGCCACACGGCCTTGCAGCAGTTGGCAGCGCCCATCAGGTGCACATCCACCACCAGGCGGAAATCATCCATGCTCATCTTGGCAAACGACTTGTCGCGCAGGATGCCCGCGTTGTTGACCAGGATGTCCACCCGGCCCCAGGCATCGATGGCCTGCTGCACCATGGCCTCGACGGCGGCAAAGTCGGTGACCGACGCGCCATTGGCCAGCGCCTCACCGCCTGCGGCACGGATCTCATCGACCACGGCCTGCGCAGCCGTCACCGTGCCGCCGCTGCCGTCCACTGCGCCGCCCAGATCGTTGACCAGCACCTTGGCGCCCCGCCTGGCCAGCGCCAGCGCATGCTGGCGGCCCAGGCCGCCACCGGCGCCTGTGACGATGGCCACACGGCCTTTGAAATCAATAACCATGGTGAAGGTTCTCCTGTTGTCTCAATGGGTCGATGAATGAATGACTGAACGAAGCGAAAAAACCTGGCACCTGCTCGAAGGCGTTGGCGCCGCGCGCTGCACTGTAAGCCACGCGCGGGGGGCAGCCGGTTGCGCAGGCGACTGAATCACACGCCCGAAGACCCCGCGTTGCCACGGGCACGTGCACAGCCGCGGCGCATTGGGAATAATCGGCCTCGCAAACCCGTTACCGGGGGCGCACCTGCGGCGGCACCGTATCACTCACAATTTCATAGCTATCAGCGCTTACCTATCAAGCGCTAGAGGCCATTTTTACCAAGGATTTCCCATGAAAGCAGTCTGGAACGGCGTCGTGGTTGCCGAGAGCGACGACACCGTGGTGGTCGAAGGCAATCACTACTTCCCCGAAAGCGCACTCAAGCGCGAACACTTCACCTTCAGCAACCACAAGACCACCTGCGCCTGGAAGGGCCAGGCCAGTTACCTGTCGCTGCTGGTCAACGGCGAAATGAACACCGATGCGGCCTGGTTCTACGCCGACCCCAAGCCCGAAGCCGAAGAAATCAAAGGCCGCGTGGCGTTCTGGAAGGGCGTGACAGTGACCCCCTGAATGTCTGCCAGCAGGTTATCCCTGCCAGCGCTGGACAATCATGTGGATAAGTTTTGACAAGCGCTGTATGACAGCGCCAAGTGCTTGATTTGTAAAGAAACACACCGTATTGCCTCATTTTTAGGCAATACAAGACGCCCTTGGGATGGGTTATCCCTGCCATCACTGGACAATGGTGTGGATAAGTTTGAACAAGCCTTGTATGAGCGTTTTAAGTGCTTGATTTAAAAGGACTATCCTTGATCCGCACAAAAAACAGGCAATTGCCAGACCCTTTCCAGCCCTACGTTGGTCACCCTTTGCAAGGCCAGAAAACACCCGGTTATCCCTGTCCACACTGGACAATCTTGTGGATAACTCTGAACAAGCCTTGTATGACAGACATAAGTCGTTGATTTGCAAGCCAACTTCTTGTCTCGCCCAAAAAACAGGCAGTGCCACCCGGGTAAAGCGTCTGCGGTACAGTGCACAGCGGCGCGCCATAAAACGCTCATAATTTCATAGCTGTCAGCGCTTTATGGATAAGCGCCAGAAGCCAAAAACCCCATATTCTCAGTGTCTCCCACACCCCTTCAGCACAGCCCCGCCGCCGAGCGCAACCAGACGCCTATCCTGGCGCAACTACTGGCCGTGCTGCCCCCAAGCGGCGCCGCGCTGGAGATCGCCAGCGGTACCGGCCAGCACGCGGCGCACTTTGCCGCCGCCCTGCCCGGCTGGACCTGGCAGCCCACCGACCTGCACGACACGCATTTCACCTCGATCACCGGCTGGGCAGCGCAGGCTGGTGCCCGCAACGTGCAGGCGCCACGGCGGCTGGACGTGCTGCGCGACCGCTGGCCCAGCGAGGGCCCCGCTTTCGGCGCCGCCGCGTTCGACCTGATCTACTGTGCCAACATGCTGCACATCGCCCCCTGGGCCTGCTGCACGGGGCTGATGCAGGGCGCCGCCCGCCACCTGGCGCCGGGCGGCCACTTGGTCACCTACGGCCCCTACCTGGAAGACGACGTGCCCACAGCCCCCGGCAACCTGGCCTTTGATGCCAGCCTGCGTGCACAAGACGCCGCCTGGGGCATCCGCCGCCTCGAAGACGTGGCCGCTGTGGCCGCCCAGGCCGGCTTGCACCTGGCCGCACGGCACGCCCTGCCCGCCAACAACCTGCTGCTGGTGTGGACCCACGCCACACGCAACGCTTGAACAAAACGCCCCCATGAGCACACCCGACACCGCCCCCTTCTTCACCGCCAGGATCGAGCCCGACGGCGCCCAGTGCGACGCCTGGCCCGAACAGCCCCTGCTGCTGTCGATGGAGCAGGGCGGCATCGACTGGCCCAGCTCCTGCCGCAACGGCACCTGCCGCACCTGCCTTGGCCAGCTGGTCGAGGGCACGGTGCGCTACGCCATCGAATGGCCGGGCCTGAGCGCCGAAGAACAGGCCGAAGGCTGCGTGCTGCCCTGTGTGGCCTACCCCGCGTCGGATGTGGTGCTGCAGGGCAGCGCCATCTGATCTGCGTCAGGCGCCGGACCTTTCAGAAGCCAAGCAGGCCCCGGTGCACTAAAATCCGGGGCTTCGGGGGCAAGGGAGCCTCTGCATGAATGACGCGGCGTGTGCGCTGCGGATCGGGATGGGTTGCAAGGCGCAAAGCACAGCAATAGCGGGGCTATTGCGAGCATTTGCAACGCAGCAGTCCGCCCGAGACCGCAGATGCACGCGGTGCGATGATTCATGTAGAGGCTCCCCAGCTCCTTTGACGTGCGGCAGCGCCGCATCGCATGTTCTTTGGGGCGGTTTCTTGGGGGCACACCATGGCCCCCGGCCACAGGAACCTGTGCTGCAGCACACCGCCAGCTGGCAAGTCGCCAGCGGCTCCACAGAAAGCCCCAGCCTTCCATGAACACCCCCCTTAACCCCGTGCCGATCTCGCCCGTCGAGGACATCGTGGCCGAGATGCGCGCCGGGCGCATCGTCATCCTGGTGGATGAAGAAGACCGCGAAAACGAAGGCGACCTCGTCCTGGCCGCCGACCACGTGACGCCCGAGGCCATCAACTTCATGGCCCGCTTCGGCCGGGGCCTGATCTGCCTGACGCTCACCCGCGAGCGTTGCGAGTTCCTCAAGCTGCCGCCCATGGCCGCACGCAACGGCACGGTGTACAGCACGGCTTTCACCGTCTCCATCGAGGCGGCAGAAGGCGTGACCACCGGCATCTCGGCGGCTGACCGCGCCCGCACCGTGCAGGTGGCGGTGGACCGCAACAGCCAGCCCAGCGACCTGGTGCAGCCCGGCCACATCTTCCCGCTGCAGGCGGTGGACGGCGGCGTGCTGATGCGCGCAGGGCACACCGAAGCCGGGTGTGATCTGGCCGCCATGGCAGGCTGCAGCCCCGCATCGGTGATCTGCGAGATCATGAAGGACGACGGCACCATGGCCCGCCTGCCCGATCTGCAGCTGTTTGCGGCCGAGCACGGCATCAAGATCGGCACCATCGCCGACCTTATCGAACACCGCAGCCGCAACGAGTCATTGGTAGAAAAAGTCGGCACCCGCACGCTGCAGACGGCGTATGGCGAGTTCACCGCCCACGCCTTCCGCGACAAGCCCAGCCAGGCCGTGCATCTGGCGCTGGTCAAGGGCCAGTGGAGCGCCGACGACGTGGTGCCCGTGCGTGTGCACGAGCCGCTGTCGGTGCTCGATGCGCTCGAAGTCAACCGCTCCATGCACTCGTGGGGCCTGGACACCAGCCTGCAATACCTGGCCAAACAAGGCAAGGGCGTGGCTGTGCTGCTCAACTGCGGCGAAAGCGCCACCCAGCTACTGGCCCAGTTTGAAGGCACTGCGCGCTCGGCCCAGGCACCCGAGCGCGGCCGCATGGACCTGCGCACCTATGGCGTGGGCGCGCAGATCCTGCGTGAATGCGGCGTGCAAAAGATGGCCCTGATGGGCCAGCCGCGCCGCATGCCCAGCATGGCGGGCTATGGCCTCGAAATCACCGGCTTCATCCCCAAAGAATAAAGACAGGAACAGGATCACTATGTTTGGCGCAGACAAAGGCACCGCAGACAAACTGGACGGCAAGAAGCTGCACATCGGCATCGTGCAGGCCCGTTTCAACGAGAGCATTACCAACACCCTGGCCACTGCCTGCCGCACCGAGCTGCTGGCCCTGGGCGTGCAGGAAAAGCACATCAAGCATGTGCTGGTGCCTGGCGCACTCGAAGTACCCGTGGCCCTGCAGGCCATGGCCGAGAGCGACGAATACGACGCGCTGATCGCGCTGGGCTGCATCATCCGTGGCGAGACCTACCACTTTGAACTGGTGGCCAATGAATCCGGCGCGGGCGTCACGCGCCTGTCGCTGGACTACCAGATACCGATTGCCAACGCCATCATCACCACCGAGAACATGGAACAAGCCGTCGCCCGCCAGACCGAAAAGGGCGTGGACGCGGCCCGCGTGGCGGTGGAAATGGCCAACCTGCTGGATGAGCTGTCATGAGCGAACACACCCCCACGCCGTCGTCGGCACGCCCACCCAAGCAAACCCGCACCGGTCTCACGAGCACGGGGGCGCGCAAGGCAGCCTCCAAGTCCAACCGCAGCCGCGCGCGCGAGTTTGCGCTGCAGGCGCTGTACCAGCACCTTGTGGGTGGCAACGACGCCACGGCCATCGACGCGTTCACGCGCGACCTGGCGGGTTTTCACAAGGCCGACTCGGCGCACTACGACGCCCTGCTGCATGGCTGCATTGAAAACGCTGCCGACCTGGACGCCCTGGTCACCCCGCTGCTGGACCGCAAGATGGCGGAAATCTCGCCCATCGAGCACGCCTGCATGTGGATCGGCGTGTACGAGTTCCAGCACTGCCTGGATGTGCCCTGGCGCGTGGTGCTCAACGAATGTATTGAGCTGGCCAAGGAGTTTGGCGGCACCGACGGCCACAAGTATGTGAACGCCGTGCTCAACGGCCTGGCCCCCAAGCTGCGCGCACAGGAGGTGGCCGCCGACAAGGCCTCTGGCGCCACACCGCCCGCGCCCGCCGACGAAGCCTGAGCGGGCCCCATCCGCCCGCCCTGCTGTGTAGCGCTTTCTGCGGCCACGCACAGGGCGCCCCCCTGATCTCCCCACCCCCCGATCCGCTCGGGCAGGACACCGTCCCATGAAGTTTTCCACGCGCGCCGAGCGCATCGAACCGTTCTACGTGATGGAAGTGGCCAAGGCTGCGCAGGCTCTGGCCCGCGAGGTGGCGGGCACGCGCGAGCCGATGATTTTTCTGAACATCGGCGAGCCCGACTTCACCGCGCCCCCGCTGGTGCAGGAAGCTGCACTGCGCGCCGTGCACAGCGGCACCACGCAGTACACCAACGCCCTGGGCCTGGAGCCCCTGCGCGAACGCATCAGCGGCTGGTACCAGAGCCGCTTTGGCGTGAACGTGCCAGCACGCCGCATCGTGGTCACGGCGGGGGCATCGGCCGCACTGCAGCTGGCGTGTTTGGCGCTCATCGAGTCGGGCGACGAAATTTTGATGCCCGACCCCAGCTACCCCTGCAACCGCCACTTTGTGAGCGCCGCCGAGGGCAAGGCCGTGCTGCTGCCCACCACGGCGGCAGAGCGCTACCAGCTGAGCGCCGACAAGGTGCGTGCCGCATGGAATGAAAAAACGCGCGGCGTGCTGCTGGCCTCGCCGTCCAACCCCACCGGCACCTCGATTGCGCCCGACGAGCTGCGGCGCATCCATGACGTGGTGCGCGCGCACGACGGCATCACGATGATCGACGAGATCTACCTGGGGCTTTCGTACGAGGAAGAGTTTGGCCACACGGCCCTTGCCATCGACGACAACATCATCAGCATCAACAGCTTCAGCAAGTACTTCAACATGACCGGCTGGCGCCTGGGCTGGATGGTGGTGCCCGACGCCATGGTGCCGGTGGTCGAGCGCCTGGCGCAGAACCTGTTCATCTGCGCCAGCACGGTGTCGCAACATGCGGCGCTGGCCTGCTTCGAGCCCGAGAGCATTGCCGAGTACGAACGCCGCCGCGCCGAGTTCAAGGCGCGGCGCGACTTCTTCATCCCCGCGCTGCAGTCGCTGGGCCTGAATGTGCCCGTGATGCCCGATGGCGCTTTTTATGCCTGGGCCGATTGCACGCAGGCCGCGCAGCAGCTCGGCGTGACCGGCAGCTGGGAGTGTGCGTTCGAGCTGATGCGCCGCGCGCACATTGCCGTCACACCGGGACGCGACTTTGGCACGGCCGAACCCGAACGTTTCGTGCGCTTTTCCACGGCCAATTCCATGGCGCAGCTGCAGGAGTCGGTGGCGCGCCTGCGCAGTGTGCTGGGGTAAAGCGCCATGGCGTTCGAGTTTCCCATCCGTGTGTACTGGGAGGACACCGATGCCGGCGGCATCGTGTTCTACGCCAACTACCTCAAGTTTTTTGAGCGCGCGCGCACCGAATGGCTGCGCTCGCTGGGCGTGGGCCAGCAGCAATTGCGGGAACAAACCGGGGGCATGTTTGTCGTAACGGATGCCCAGCTGCGCTACCACCGGCCGGCACGGCTGGACGACGAACTCATTGTTACCGCCGCCTTGCAGGCTGCAGGCCGCGCATCGTTGACAATAGTGCAGAGTGCGCTCCTGAAACCAGAGCAGATGACCGAACAGACCCCGTTGTTGCTGAGCGAAGGCACCATCCGCATCGGATGGGTGGATGCCGCCACCCTGCGCCCCGCACGAATCCCGAACTCCCTTCTGGAACAACTCACACCATGAACTCCCAAGACATGTCCATCATCAACCTGGTGCTGCACGCCAGCTGGGTGGTGCAACTCGTCATGCTGTTGCTGCTGATCGTCTCGGTGGCCAGCTGGGCCGCCATCTTCCGCAAGCTGTTTGCCTTGAAGCGCGTGAAGACACTGAACGAAGACTTCGAGCGCGAATTCTGGTCGGGCACCAGCCTGAATGACCTGTACGCCGCCGCCGCGCAAAACGCCAAGCAGGCCGGGCCCATGGAACGCATTTTTGCCAGTGGCATGCGCGAATACCAGAAGCTGCGCGAGCGCCGCATAGCGGACACCGGTACGTTGCTCGACGGCGCACGCCGCGCCATGCGCGCCAGCTTCCAGCGCGAAATGGACGTGGTGGAGTCGAGCCTTTCATTCCTGGCATCGGTGGGCTCGGTGTCGCCGTACGTGGGCCTGTTCGGCACGGTGTGGGGCATCATGCATGCGTTCACCGGCTTTGCTGGCATGGAGCAGGTCACGCTCGCCACCGTGGCACCCGGTATTGCCGAGGCGCTGGTCGCCACGGCCCTGGGCCTGTTTGCCGCCATCCCGGCCGTGATCGCCTACAACCGCTTCGCGCGCGACATTGACCGCGTGGCCACGCACCAGGAGACCTTCATTGAAGAGTTCTCCAACATTCTCCAGCGCAACCTGGGCGCCCAGCCCGCCCCCGCAGGCCATACGGCCTCGGGCCACTGAGGGATACGCCCATGCCCGCCATGGCATCCCGCGGCCGCGGCCGCCGCACCATCAACGAGATCAACATGGTGCCCTTCATCGACGTGATGCTGGTGCTGCTCATCATCTTCATGGTGACTGCGCCCATGCTGACGCCCGGTGTGGTTGATGTGCCCAGCGTGGGCAAAGGCAAGAACATGCCCAAGGTCGTGGCACAGGTCATCGTCAACAAGGATGGCTCGCTGCAATTCAAGACGCCCGAAGCCACACGCAGCCTGAACCAGCGCGAGATTGGCGAGGCCGCGAGCCGCTGGCAGAAAGCCCAGGGCGCTGACAGCGCGAGCGCAGTCGTGATCAGTGCCGACAAGGGCGTGCAATACGAAACCGTGGTGAAGGCCATGGACGCTTTGCAAAAGGCGGGCGTGCAGCGCGTCGGCTTGTCCGTCAAACAGGGTGGCTGAGCCGGTCACGCGAATCCGCTGTTCCATGCACGCCCACAACGACCTCGACCAGTTTGCCCCACCCAGGCCCCCGGCACGCCTGCGCGCCGTGTCGCTTGCGGTGCTGGTGCATGTGGTGCTGATCGGTGCGCTCACCTGGGGCGTGAACTGGAAGAACAGCGCCGATCAACCCGCCGTAGAAGCCGAACTCTGGGCCGCGGTGCCCCAGCAGGCGGCCCCACGTGCCGCAGAACCCCCACCCCCACCTCCCACCCCCGAGGTAAGGCAGCCAGCCCCCGCCCCTGCACCGACCCCACGTGCCGTTGAGCCCCCCGACACCCGGGAGGCCGACATCGCCATCGAGCGCGAAAAGAAGCGCCTGGAGCAGGAAAAGAAAGCGCGCGAGCAGCAACTGGAGCGCGAGAAACGCGAACGCGAGCGCAAGGAAGCCGAGCGCCGCGAGCGCCTGGAGCAAGAGAAAAAAGAGCAGCGCGAGAAACAGCTGGCCGAGCAGAAGAAGGCCGAACAGGAAAAGCAGAAACGGCTGGCAGAGGAAAAGCGCAAGGAAGAGCAGCAGGCCCGGCAACTGGCCGAGCAGCGCGAAGCAAATCTGCGCCGCATTCAAGGCCTGGCAGGCGCGACCGGCAGCGAGACCGCAACGGGCACCGCCCAACGCAGTGCAGGCCCTTCGGGCGGCTATGGCGGCAGGGTGGCTGCCAAGGTCCGGCCCAACATCGTGTACCCCGACCTCATTTCCGGCAATCCGCGTGCGGAAGTGGAAGTGCGGCTGTCACCTGATGGCACCATCGTGGGCAAGCGGCTGGTGCAGTCCAGCGGAAACAAGGCCTGGGATGACGCAGTGCTGCGCGCCCTCGATAAAACCGAAACCCTGCCGCGCGATGTGGATGGGCGAGTGCCCGCCTCGCTGACCATCGGATTCCGGCCGCAGGACTGAGATCCGTCAGCTCCACAGGCCGATATGGCTGGGCTCATGCCCAGTTGTTCAGCCCCGCGACCAACATGCCCGTGCCCACCAAACCCACTTGCCACCTGAGGGCTGTGGACCACGATGGCACATGCTGCTCTACCCGCACATACAGCTGTCGCCCGGCGGCCAGCGACAGGACAAACGCCAGCACCATGCCCAGCATGTTGGGCACCGGCGCCTCGGGCCACAGCCGGCCCACCACGGTGTTGACCACCAGACACACTGCAAAGTGCACCAGAAAGATCGAGTACGACATCTGGCCCAGGCGCACCAGCGGCGCAAGGCCACACCAGGCGCGCAAAGGTCCGGTTCGCAAGGCGCCCACCAGGCACAGTGCGGTGACCAGTGCCACCACGATGCGCCCCCGGAAATCCAGCACCAAGGCGATCCCGCCCAGCGCCACGATGAGGCCCACCCACACGAGCGGGCGAGGGGACTGCACGGCCCAATACGCCAGCATGCCCAGGCCGTAGGCACCCAGAAAGTAGATGGCCCACATGTCCAGCTCGGCCATGCGGTTGAACACCCACAGCGATGCAGCCACGCCCACCACCACGCCAGCCTGGACCAGGCGGGCGCCGTGGCGCCTGGCCCACGCGCCCGGCAAGGCGCGCACGCCCGTCAACAAAAGCACGCTGCACACAAACAGCTGGAAATCAATGGCGACGTACCAGACACCCGCTGACAGGGCGTCTTCGCCCACGATGTCCTGCAGCAGCAGCGCATGGGCCAGAAGCTGGGCCAGCGTGGGCTCGTCGGGAACGGACGGATGGTCCGTAACCCCGCGCACCGCTGCAGCAGCTACCACCGCCAGCAGCACCGCCACCGCATAGGGCACCACCAGCCGCACAAACCGCTTGGCCACCGCATGTCCTGCATGGTCGAAACGCGCCACCCCGTGGGGCGCAAGGCTTGCAGCCGCCAGATACCCGCCCAGTACCAGAAACACCTGTACCGCCATGCGACCGTAGTCATACAGCCATGCCATCAGCGCAGGCGCCAAAGGCTGGGCAATGTCCGACATGGGCCCGTAGAACGCCAGGTGGTGCCAGATGATCGTGATGCAGGCGAGCCCCTTGACCATGTCGATCAGGGGCGTGCGGGAGCTGGGGGAGGACATGCGAAGGTAGCCGAAAACCGGCCCCATCTTCCCGCGCCGTCCGCGTGAGGCCCAGGCGCTATTGTCGCCGGTCAGGATGGGCGGCTTGCCACCCTGCTGTCTGCACCGCCGCGCCGGGCCTCACCGCACAACCCTCCGTGGAGATGATTCAGTAGCGCAGACTGCCCTCTGCATCCACGATGGCCAGTTCCACATACGTCGAGCCATTGCGGCTCTTGGGGGAGTACTTCACGTTGAAACGGCCGAACGAGATTTCGCCCGCATCTTCCATGGCCTTGATGAAGCTCTCGGTGGTCAGGTTGCGTCCCGTGCGGCGCAGTCCCTCGACCAGCAGCCGCGCATGCACAAACCCGTCAAACTGCGCTGCCGACGGCTGGGCGCCAGGTGATTTGGCGCGCAGCAGGTTGAGGTAGTCGGCCACCACCGGGATGGTGGTGTTGCGCAGCGACGGCATGATCTGCGCCAGGATGATGCCGCGCGCTTTTTCCTTGAGCTCGCGGTTGATCACGTCCAGGCTCATGACCGAGAAACCATAGTAGGCGGGCCGCGCACTGGTGGTCTGCACCTCCAAGATGTAGTTGGTGAAGGAGGCGCCCCCCGTCGCCACGATCACGGCCTGCGGCTGTGCTTTGTCCGTGGCCGCCGCCGCTGCAGCGAAGTCCGGCTTCTGCGGATCGACTTTGAACTCCGCCATGAAGGGCAGCTGCAGTGCCTCCGATGCCTTGCGCAGCTCTGCCACGAGGGCCTTGCCCAGGCCATCGTCCAGATAAAGAACCGCCACGCGGGTGATGCCCTGGCGCTGCAGCTGTGAGACGATCTTCTGCGCTTCGCTCGCGTAGCCCGCGCGCACGTGAAACACCAGGGGGTTGAAGGTTTCGCGCAGCGCAGAGGCGCCGGTGACGGGCCCGAACAGCAAGGTGCGGTGCTCATTGACCAGGGGCAGGATGGCAGCGGTCTGCGCCGTGCCCGTGCTGTGGTAGATCATGAATACCTTGTCCGCTTCGAGCAGCTGGCGCGTGTTGGCCACGGCCTTCTGGGCGTCGAAGCCGTCGTCCAGCGTGGTGTAGCGGATCTGGCGGCCGTGCACTCCACCCTTGGCATTGACGGACTCGAACAGCAGCCGCGAGCCTTCGGTGTACTGCACCGTCTGCGGCCCCAAAGGCCCTGAAAGCACGACCGACGCGCCCAGGTGGATTTCGGTGTCGGTCACCCCTTCGTTGCGGGCATGGCCCGCTCCGGCCATGCCCAGCGCCAACACCAGCATCATCATGAAATTGCGCAAAACTTCTCCCTCCTTGTTGGACACACGGGGGTGCAACCGCGCAAGTCATCCGGCGGAACGCACCCTGTATAACGTCAGCAGCCATGCCGCGGCGCTGCACGGCCATCGGCATTTAGTTACTTAATATCACCATTTTCCCCGCAACCTCCAAAGTATTGATGGGGGTTTGCCCTTGTGCGTGCCGCCCAAAAGCACATCGCCCGCCCTGCGCGGATGCACAGGGCGGGCGAAATGAAAACAGCGGTGTCTACGGGCGTTGCAAGTTGCAGGGCAGACCCATCACAACCCCCAGCCGATTCGAGCGTTAGAGCATTACAACTTCAGGCGCGCGCGGGCGGCCTCGTACTCGCTGCGCAGGCGGGCCACCAGCTCGGCCGTGCTGGTCACGGCGTTGATGGCGCCAATGCCCTGGCCGCAGCCCCAGATGTCTTTCCAGGCCTTCTTGGCGTCGCCGCCAAAGTTCATCTTGCTGGGGTCGGACTCGGGCAGGTTGTCGGGGTCCATGCCCGCAGCGCGGATCGACGGGGCCAGGTAGTTGCCGTGCACACCGGTGAACAGGTTGCTGTAGACGATGTCGTCGGAGCTGCCGTCCACGATGGCCTGCTTGTAGGCATCGCTGGCGCGGGCTTCGTGCGTGGCGATGAAGGCCGAGCCGATGTAGCCAAAGTCCGCGCCCATGGCCTGCGCTGCCAGCACGGCATCGCCGCTGGCGATGGAACCACTGAGCGCTACGGGGCCGTCGAACCACTGGCGGATTTCCTGGATCAGGGCGAAGGGGCTTTTCACGCCCGCATGGCCGCCCGCACCCGCGGCCACGGCGATCAGGCCGTCAGCGCCCTTCTCGATCGCCTTGTGCGCAAACTTGTTGTTGATGATGTCGTGCAGCACCACGCCGCCCCAGGCATGCACGGCCTGGTTGACATCCTCGCGCGCGCCCAGGCTGGTAATGATGATCGGCACCTTGTACTTGGCGCACACCTGCATGTCGTGCTCCAGCCGGTCGTTGCTCTTGTGCACGATCTGGTTGATGGCAAAAGGCGCGGCGGGCTTGTCGGGGTTGGCCTTGTTGTAGGCAGCCAGGGTTTCGGTGATCTCGGCCAGCCATTCGTCGAGCAGTTCGGCGGGGCGGGCATTGAGCGCAGGCATGGAGCCCACTACGCCGGCCTTGCACTGCTCGATCACGAGCTTGGGGTTGCTGATGATGAACAGCGGCGAGCCGATGACGGGCAGCGAGAGGTTTTGCAGTGCGGCGGGCAGTTTGGACATGGCAACAACTTCCAGGACAGAAATTTATATGAAACAAGCCTCTAGCGCTTATCCATCAAGCGCCAAAAGCTATCATTTTTATATCAACAAGCCCCATGAACGGGGCCGTCTCCTCACAACACGATCGAACTTCAGAACGCTTCCAGCGCGAGTTCGGTCACGCTGGCCGCGCCTTCCACGATGCTGTCGCGCAGGCCCGGGGCCTTCACCAGGATGTGATCAGCGTAGAACTGGGCCGTAGTGATTTTTGCGCGCATGAAGGCTGCGTCCTGTCCCTTTTGCAACAGCTCTTGCGCCACCAGCAGGCTGCGCGCCAGCTGCCAGCCCGCCACCACACTGCCCGCCAGCATCAGGTAGGGCACGCTGCCCGCGAACACGGCGTTGGGCTGGGCCTTGGTGCCGCCGGCCACGAAGTCAATCACATCGAGCAGCGCCTTGCGCGCAGCCGTGAGGCGCTTGGCCACGGCCAGTGCAGCGGGTGTGCCGCTGGCCAGCAGGTCGGCCTCGGTCTTCTCGATCTGCGCAGCGATGCCCTTGGCCGTCTGGCCGCCGTCACGCGCCGTCTTGCGGCCCACGAGGTCGTTGGCCTGGATGGCGGTGGTGCCTTCGTAGATGGTCAGGATCTTGGCGTCGCGGTAGTACTGCGCCGCGCCGGTTTCTTCAATGAACCCCATGCCACCGTGCACCTGTACGCCCAGGCTGGTCACTTCCAGGCTGGTCTCGGTGCTGTAGCCCTTGACCAGCGGCACCATGAATTCATAGAACGCCTGGTTCTGCTTGCGCGTTTCCGCATCGGGGTGGTGGTGGGCAGCATCGAACGCTGCTGCGGCCACCGTGGCCATGGCGCGGCAACCCTCGACGGTAGCGCGCATCGTCATGAGCATGCGCTTCACATCGGGGTGGTGGATGATGGCGGCGCTGGCGTTGATGCTGCCATCCACCGGGCGGCTCTGCACGCGGTCTTTGGCGTACTGCACGGCCTTCTGGTAGGCGCGCTCGGAGATCGCAATGCCCTGCATGCCCACGGCATAGCGGGCGGCGTTCATCATGATGAACATGTATTCAAGGCCGCGGTTTTCCTGGCCCACCAGGTAACCCACAGCGCCGCCGTGGTCGCCAAACTGCAGCACGGCGGTGGGCGATGCCTTGATGCCCAGCTTGTGCTCGATGCTCACGCAATGCGCGTCGTTCCGCGCGCCCAGCGTGCCGTCCTTGTTGACCATGAACTTGGGCACCACGAACAGGCTGATGCCCTTGACGCCCTCGGGCGCGCCCTGCACACGGGCCAGCACCAGGTGGATGATGTTCTCAGCCATGTCGTGCTCACCGTAGGTGATGAAGATCTTGGTGCCGAAGATCTTGTAGGTGCCGTCGGGCTGGGGTTCGGCGCGCGTGCGCACCAGGGCCAGGTCCGAGCCTGCCTGGGGTTCGGTCAGGTTCATGGTGCCGGTCCATTGGCCGGTCACCAGCTTTTCGAGGTACGTGGCCTTGAGTTCATCGCTGCCTGCGGTGAGCAGCGCCTC
Source organism: Acidovorax sp. NO-1 (assembly GCF_000238595.1). GTDB lineage: Bacteria > Pseudomonadota > Gammaproteobacteria > Burkholderiales > Burkholderiaceae_C > Acidovorax. The sequence goes on from NZ_AGTS01000100.1 coordinate 164,578, forward strand.
GATGGCGCCGTCGGTCAGCAGCGGGCACAGCGCAAAGCTCATGTTGGCGCTGTTGGTCATCTCGATGCAGGCGGCGCCAATCGTCTTGGGCAGGCCCTGGCCGCCAAAGTCGGCGGGGTGCTGCAGGCCCTGCCAGCCACCGTCAGCGTACTGGCGGAAGGCCTCCTTGAAGCCAGGGGTGGTGGTGACCACGCCGTCCTTCCAGCTCGACGGGTTCTTGTCGCCTTCCCAGTTGAGCGGCGACAGCACCCCTTCATTGAACTTGGCGCACTCTTCCAGCACGGCAGCCGCCGTGTCCAGGCCGGCGTCTTCAAAGCCGGGGATCTGGGCGATCTGTTCAATGTTGGCCAGGTGCTCGATGGCGAACAACATGTCCTTGACGGGGGCGGTGTAGCTCATGGGTGTCTCCGGGAAAGCGAAATTTCGTCAAAAAAAAGGCATCGCAAGCGATGCCTTTGTGTGCACAGTGGCGTTCTTACAGGGCCTTGACCAGTTCTGGCACAGCCGTGAACAGATCAGCCTCCAGCCCATAGTCGGCCACGCTGAAGATCGGCGCCTCAGGATCCTTGTTGATCGCCACGATCACCTTGGAGTCCTTCATGCCGGCCAAATGCTGGATGGCACCCGAGATGCCAGCGGCGATGTACAGCTGCGGCGCCACGATCTTGCCGGTCTGGCCCACTTGCCAGTCGTTGGGGGCGTAGCCTGCGTCCACCGCAGCGCGGCTGGCGCCCAAAGCGGCACCCAGCTTGTCGGCCAGGGGGGTCATCACTTCGTCGAACTTTTCCTTGCTGCCCAGGGCGCGGCCGCCGGAGACGATGACCTTGGCAGCCGTCAGCTCGGGGCGGTCGCTCTTGGCGATTTCGCTGCCCATGAACGTGCTCTTGCCGTTGTCTGCCGTGGCGGCAGCCGTTTCCACCGCGGCAGAGCCACCGGTGGCGGCTGCGGCATCAAAGCCCGTGGCGCGCACGGTGATGACCTTCACGCTGTCGGCGCTTTGCACGGTGGCAATGGCGTTGCCGGCGTAGATGGGGCGCTCGAAGGTATCGGCGGAGATCACCTTGGTGATGTCACTGACCTGGGCCACATCGAGCTTGGCCGCCACGCGGGGGGCGATGTTGCGGCCGCTGGCCGTGGCGGAGAACAGGATGTGGCTGTAGCTGGAGGCGATGGCGAGCACCTGCGCGGCCACGTTTTCGGCCAGGCCGTGTTCCAGGCCGGGGGCATCAGCGTGGATGACCTTGGCAACACCGGCGATCTGGCCGGCAGCAGCGGCAGCAGCGCCGGCATTGTGGCCGGCCACCAGCACGTGCACGTCGCCACCGCAGGCTACAGCGGCCGTCACGGTGTTCAGCGTGGCGCCCTTGATGGACGCGTTGTCGTGTTCAGCAATAACGAGTACCGACATTTAGATCACCTTCGCTTCGTTCTTGAGTTTTTCGACCAAGGCAGCAACGTCAGCCACCTTCACACCAGCGCCGCGCTTGGCGGGCTCGGTCACCTTGAGGGTCTTCAGGCGAGGCGCCACGTCCACACCGAGGTCTTCGGGCTTGACGGTGTCGAGCTGCTTCTTCTTGGCCTTCATGATGTTGGGCAAGGTGACGTAGCGGGGCTCGTTCAGGCGCAGGTCGGTGGTGATGACGGCGGGCAGCGTGAGCTGCAGGGTTTCCAGGCCGCCGTCCACTTCGCGGGTCACGCTGACCTTGTCAGCAGCGAGTTCCACCTTGCTGGCAAACGTGGCCTGGGGCAGGTCGGCCAGGGCCGCCAGCATCTGGCCGGTCTGGTTGGCGTCGTCGTCGATGGCTTGCTTGCCCAGGATCACCAGCGAAGGTTGTTCCTTGTCCACCAGGGCCTTCAGGAGCTTGGCCACGGCCAGGGGCTGCAGTTCCACGTCGGTCTCGACCAGGATGGCACGGTCGGCACCAATGGCCATGGCGGTGCGCAGGGTTTCCTGGCACTGGGCCACGCCGCAGGAGACAGCGATGACTTCGGTCACCAGGCCTTTTTCTTTCAGGCGCACGGCCTCTTCAACGGCGATTTCGTCAAAGGGGTTCATGCTCATCTTCACGTTGGCGATGTCCACACCCGTGTTGTCCGACTTCACGCGGACCTTCACGTTGTAGTCCACCACGCGCTTGACAGGGACCAAGACCTTCATTGCTGCGGCTCCTAGAGTTGGTTGAATTGACGTTTACGTAAACTGGATCATTCTATGTCGCACTGCAGCGAAATCGCTACGGAGCCGGGACATAGACCACGCGATCAAAAAAGAACGATCGTGCTTTTTCAGAATTATAGGCGACGCAGCGGGCGCGCTGTCTAGAGTTTGCTGTCGCCTGGGCGAACAACATGCTCAGCGCTGCCGTGGGGGCTGGTCGGCACGCGATGCCACCTGTTCCACCACGGCCCCAGCCACCGGAACTGGCCCCTCCACCTGCACATGCATGACCCGCTGCGGATAAGGGATTTCGATCTTGTGGGCGCGCAGGGCCGCGAGGATGGCCCGGTTGATGTCCGAGCGCAGCCCCAGCGACCCGTTCTCGGGGTCGGCGATCCAGAAGCCCACGGTGAACTCCAGGCCGTCTGCCCCAAATGCCGACAGGGCCACGCTGGGGGCCGGATCGCGCAGCACCCGGGGGTTGACAAGTGCTGACTCGCCCAGCAGCCGGGTGACCAGGTCCACATCGCTGTCGTACCCCACGCTGACCACGGTGGACAACCACACCCGCGGGTCTGCCAGCGACAGGTTCTCCACCCGCTGGATGATCAGCATCTCGTTGGGCACGATGGACTCGCGGCCTGCCGGCGAACGCACCACGGTGTAGCGCGCGTTGATGCCGGTGATGCGCCCCTCGAAGTTGTCCACCCGCACGTTGTCGCCAATGCGCATGCTGCGTTCGGCCAGAATCACAAAGCCACTCACATAGTTGGACGCCAGCTTCTGCAGGCCAAAGCCAATGCCCACACCCACGGCACCGCCCAGCACCGACAGCGCGGTCAGGTCAATGCCCACAGCCGACAGCGCCATGATCAGCCCGACGAAAATCAGCAGCGCGCGCACGGCATTGCTCACTGCCTTTCGCAGCGACAGCTCTGCGCCGGTGGCCGAGCGCATCAGGCGCGCCTCGATGGCGGCAGATATCCACAGTGCAATGAGCAGCACCGCCCCGGCGGTCAGCGCGCCCTCGATCAGCGTTCGCACCGACAGGGTGGCGCCCCCCACTTTCCACTGGATCTTGTCGAGCTCGTCCAGCACGAGCGGCAGCAGCCCTGTCACCCACAGCACCATGCCCAGCCATGCCAGCCAGGAGATCGATCGCTCCATCGGGCGCACCCAGGCCGCATCCGGGTAAGCCACCTGCAGGACCTTGACGCCAATGCGGATCACCACCAGCGACACCAGCACCGGCACAGCCACCTTGAAAACGGCCAGGGGAAACCACAGCACCAGCAAGGTGCGCGACACATAGGCCAGGCCCAGCAGGGCGAGCGGGAACAGCGCACCGTCCACGATCCGCGCGCCAAACAGAATGGAACGGGGATCCCCCCGGTGAAGCCCGCGCTGAAGCGCGGACACCAGCAACCAAGCCAGGCCGACACACGCAGCCAGCGTTGCCAGCTCGATCAGCACGGTGGGCCGAACAAACCCCTCGGCCCAGCGGCCCAGGTCTTGCAGCATGGGCAGGTCGGTCGCAGCCATGGGGTTCAGCGCTTCCAGGCGGGCTGGCGCTTTTCAGCAAAGGCGAGCGCGCCCTCCTGCGCGGCCGCATCCATCATGTTGGCAGCCATGGTGGGGCCTGCCAGCTGATAGGCGGCATCGATGCCCAGCTCACGCTGCTGGTACACCAGCGCCTTGCCCATGGCAACCGCCACGCGGGGCTTTTGCACGATGGATTGCACCAGCTTCTCCACCTCCGCATCCAGCCCGTCGGCGGGCACCACACGGTTCACCAGCCCTTGCGCGAGCGCGGTAGGGGCATCGATGAAATCCCCTGTCAGCAGCATTTCCATCGCCCGCTTGGCGGGCACGTTGCGCACCAGCGGCACGCTGGGCGTGGCGCAGAACAGGCCGTAGTGGATGCCGCTGGTGGCAAAGCTGGCCGAGTCGGCCGCCACCGCCAGGTCACATTGCGCGACCAGCTGGCAGCCTGCTGCGGTGGCCATGCCCTGCACCCGCGCAATGACAGGCACGCTGAGCTTGTGGATGGTGAGCATCATGCGGCTGCACTGCGCAAAAAGCTTCTGGTAGTAAGCCAGCTCCGGGTTCGCAGCCATCTCCTTGAGGTTGTGGCCCGCGCAAAACGCCTTGCCGGCTGCGGCCAGCACCACCACGCGCACCGATTCGTCGCGGCCCGCATCGTCCAGCGCCTGCTGCAGTGCACAGAGCATTTCAGCGCCCAAGGCATTGAAACGCGCAGGGTCGTTCAAAGTGAGGGTGACCACACCGCGCGCATCACGTGTGATCTGCAGCAGATCGTCTGAATTTGGAATCGTCATGTTGCATCTCCTGTGCTCGGCAATGCGAGCGGCGATTGAGTCAGGCGCGCATGAGGCCAGTGGCACCGTGGAACCTGCCATGACAGGCCCCCTGGCGTTTCCCACCTGGGTGCGCCGCGGCAGGCAGCACAGCGCGCGTCAAAGATCCGCAAGAACGCGCAAGTGCGCCTCCACACTGCGCGCCAGCGGGCCCATCACGTAGCCGCCTTCCAGGCACGACACAATGCGGCCCTTGGAGAAGCGGCGGGCGACATCCTTCACGCGCTGGGTGATCCAGGCGTAGTCCTGCTCCGTCAGGCCCAGCTGGCCCATGTCGTCCTCGCGGTGGCCGTCAAAGCCTGCGCTGACAAAGATCATCTCGGGCTTGAAGGCTTCCAGCCGGGGCATCCACATCACCTCGATGATCTCGCGGATATCCATGCCCCGCGTGTACGCCGCTACGGGCACGTTCACCATGTTGGGTGCCGGGTCGTGGTCACCGCTGTAGGGGTAGAACGGGTGCTGAAAGATGCTGACCATCAGCGCACGCGGGTCATGGGCCAGGATGTCTTCGGTGCCGTTGCCGTGGTGCACGTCAAAGTCCACCACCGCCACCCGCTGCAGGTTGTAGCGCTGCAGCGCGTATTTGGCGGCCACCGCCACGTTGTTGAAAAAACAGAACCCCATGGCCTTGTCGCGGCAGGCGTGGTGGCCCGGCGGGCGCACCGAGCAAAAGGCGTTTTCCACCTCGCCGGCCATCACTGCATCGGTGGCAGCCAGCGCGGCCCCGGCAGCCCGCAGCGAGGCTTTCCAGGTGTGGGCGTTGATGGAGGTGTCGGTGTCGATCTGGGCGTAGTTGGGGCCGCCGGCCAACAGTTCTTCATTGAGCCGGTCCGACAGGCCGCGCAGCGCCGCGATGTGCATGCGGCCGTGGGCCAGCTCGATGTCGGCCAGCGAGGCCTCCGGGGCGTCGTAGCGCTCCAGCGCATCGCCCACACCAGTGACCAGCAAGCGGTCTTCGATGGCGTCCAGCCGTTCGGGGCATTCGGGGTGGCCCGGGCCCATCTCGTGCTTCCAACAGTCCCGATGGGTGAAATAGCCCGTCTTGCTCACAGTCTTGTCCCCGCGTCTCGCATTATTTGGAGTTTTTCGGATAACGTCGCGCCATGAATGCACAGCACAAGATCAAATCGTTACTGGATCAGCTTAACACGGTGATCGTGGGCAAACAGGCGCAAGTCCAAGACTGCGTGGCCTGTCTGCTGGCAGGAGGGCACCTGCTGATCGAGGATGTTCCGGGGGTGGGCAAGACCACCCTGGCCCACGCACTGTCGCGCACTTTTGGCCTGCAGTTCTCGCGCGTGCAGTTCACGGCCGACCTCATGCCCAGCGACCTGACGGGCGTGTCGGTGTACGAGCGCGGCAAGGAGGCCTTCGTGTTCCACCCCGGCCCGGTGTTTGCCCAGGTGCTGCTGGCCGACGAGATCAACCGCGCCAGCCCCAAGACGCAGAGCGCGCTGCTTGAAGCCATGGAAGAAAAGCAGGTGTCGGTGGAGGGCGAAACCCGCGCCCTGCCCCACCCGTTCTTCGTGATCGCCACGCAAAACCCGCACGACCAGCTGGGCACCTTTGCGCTGCCCGAATCGCAGCTGGACCGCTTCCTCATGCGCATCTCCATCGGCTACCCCGACCGCGCGGCCGAGCGCGTGCTGCTGGCGGGTGCCGACCGGCGCGACATGGTGGACACCATGCTGCCGCTGCTGTCCGACGATGAACTGGCCGAGCTGCAGCGCCAGGTGCAGGCCATCCATACGGCCGAGCCGCTGCTCAACTATGTGCAGGACCTGATCGCGGCCACGCGCTCGGGCCGCTGGTTTCTGCAGGGCCTGTCGCCCCGCGCAGGCATTGCCCTGGTGCGCGCAGCCAAGGCCCAGGCGCTCATCAGCGGGCGCGACTATGTGGCACCCGATGATGTGCAGGCCGTGCTGCCCCAGACCATCGCCCACCGCCTGGTGCCCGTGGGCGATGCCGGGCGGGGCGCGGTGGAGCAGGTGCGCGCCATGGTGGAAGCCGTGCCCCTGCCCTGAGCCATGGATCCCGCTGCCCCGATCCCCCTGTCACCCGCCGGGCGCTGGCACCGCCTGGCGGGGCGGCTGAACCCGCTGGCGCCGCTGCGCAGCCGCTTTCAGCGCTGGTGGCAGGCGCGCCTGCCGCTCAGCGACACCCTGGTCCTCACCCAGCGCAACGTCTACATCCTGCCCACGGGCGCGGGCTGGATGCTGGCGCTGACGCTGGGGGTGCTTCTTGTCGCTTCGATCAACTACCAGCTGAACCTGGGGTATCTGCTCACGTTCCTGCTGGCGGGCAGCGCTGTGGTCGGCATGCACATATGCCACGCCAACCTGCGCGGCCTCACGCTGCATCTGAAGCCGCCCGAGCCGCACTTCATGGGCACCAGCGCCGCGTTCGATATCCAGCTGTCCAGCGACCGCAAGACGCCGCGCTACGGCATTGCCCTGTCGGTGCACACCGACGGCAAGGAGGCGCACCACTGGGCCTGGACCGATGTGCCGGCGCAGGGGCAGTCCGGCGTGCAGGTGGCCTTCAAGCCTGAACGCCGGGGCCTGCACGGCGTGCCCACCCTCATGGCCGAGACGCGTTTCCCGCTGGGCACCTTTCGCGTATGGACCTACTGGCGCCCCGCAGCGAAGGTGCTGGTGTACCCGGCACCCGAAACGCCCGCGCCGCCCCTGCCACCGGGCGAGCCGCGCGCTGGCGGCACGGGCAGCGCGCCATCCCAGGGGATTGGCGAATTTGATGGCGTGCGTGCCTACCGCCGGGGCGACCCGCTCAAGCTGGTCGTCTGGAAAAAAGCGGCCAAGTCGCTGGGCACGGGCACCGATGACCTGGTCAGCCGCGACTCCCAGCAGGCGCAGCGGCACGAACTGTGGCTGGATCTGGCCCGCGCCGCCCTGCCCGAGCACGAAGCCCGCGTCTCACGCCTGACCGCCTGGGTGTTGCAGGCAGACCGCCTGGGGCTGGACTACGGCCTCAGGCTGCCCGGCGTGGAGATTGCCCCGGACACGGGCGCCGCTCACCGCAGAAACTGCCTGGAGGCGCTGGCGCTGTGCTGAATCATTCCGAAAAATTCATGCCAGATTGGTCTCCAGCGCTTATCCATCAAGCGCCTATAGCTATATTTTCAATAGCATTTTTATTGCCAACAGCCGGGTTCGCCCCACTGCCATGACCCTGCGCCAAACCCTTGCATCCCTGCCCCGCGACGCCCGCGACACGCTTTTTTTGCTGTTCGTGATCGTGTGGGTGATTGCGCCCCAGGTGTCCAACCTGCCGGTGTGGACCAGCGTGCTGGCCGGCGGGCTGCTGCTGTGGCGCGGCTGGCTGGCCTGGGCGGGGCGGCCCCTGCCCGGCCGCTGGACGGTGGCTGTGCTGCTGGTGGTGGCGGTGGCGGGCACGCTGCTCACGCACCGCACCATCCTGGGGCGGGACGCCGGCGTCACCCTGATCGTGATGCTGCTGGCGCTCAAGACGCTGGAATTGCGCGCGCGGCGCGACGCCATGGTGGTGTTCTTCCTGGGCTTCTTCACGATGCTCAGCAATTTCTTCTTCTCCCAGTCACTGCTGACCGCCGCCGCCATGCTGGTGGCGCTGCTGGGCCTGCTCATGGCGCTGGTCAATGCCCACATGCCCGTGGGGCGCCCGCCCCTTGCCCAAGCCTTCCGCATGGCAGGCACCATGGCGCTGCTGGGGGCGCCCATCATGGTGGCGCTGTTCATGCTGTTCCCGCGCATGGCGCCGCTGTGGGGCATGCCGGGCGAGAACCTCACCGGCCGCAGCGGCCTGTCGGGCACGATGCGGGTGGGCGAGATGGCCGAAATTGCGCTCGATGAACGCGTGGCGATCCGCCTGCGGTTTGAAGGCGCCCCCACCGATGTTCCGCCGCAGTCGGCGCTGTACTTCCGCGGCCCGGTCATGACGTCGTTTGACGGCCGGCAGTGGCAGGCCGAACCGTTCCGCGAAGACAGTGCCTGGGCCGCCCGCGTGGCCGTGCCGGCCAGCCTGCAGGTCAGCGGCCCGGCGGTGCGCTACGAGGTCACGCTGGAGCCGCAGCGCCAGCCCTGGCTGATGGTGCTGGAGGCCACCCCCGATGCGCCCCAGCTGCCCAACATGCAGGCCTACATGACGCAGGACCTGCAGTGGATGACCACGCGCCCCATCACCGAGGTGTTGCGCTACCAGGCCGTGAGCTATCCGCAGTTCCGCCATGGCCCGCAGCAAGCCGTGCAGCAGCTGCGCGTGTACACCGAGCTGCCAACCGGCTTCAACCCCCGCACGCTGGCGCTGGCGGCGCAGATGCGCACAGACCCCGCGCTGGCCACGGCCAATGCCGAAACGCTGGTCAATGCGGTGCTGCAGCGGCTGCGCACCGGGGGCTACAGCTACACCCTGGACCCCGGTGTGTACGGCGAGCACACGGCCGACGAATTCTGGTTCGACCGCAAGGAGGGGTTCTGCGAACACATTGCCTCGGCCTTCGTGGTGCTGATGCGGGCGTTGGATGTGCCCACGCGCATCGTCACCGGCTACCAGGGCGGCGAACGCAACCCGGTGGACGGCTACTGGACCGTGCGCAACGCCGACGCCCATGCCTGGGCCGAGGTCTGGATGGAAGGCCGTGGCTGGGTGCGCGTGGACCCCACCGGCGCGATTGCGCCCAACCGGGTGGGCGCCTTCCAGCGCCTTCGGGCGCCGCAGGGCGCCCTTGCCACCGCCATGGGCACCTTGAGCCCGGGCATGGTGCAGAACCTGCGCGCGGTGTGGGAGGCCGTGAACAACAGCTGGAACCAGTGGGTGCTCAACTACACCCAGAAGCGCCAGCTCGACCTGCTCAAGGCGCTGGGGTTTGAGTCGCCCAGCTGGCAGGATCTCACCACGCTGCTGGGCACGCTGGTGCTAGCGGCGGCGCTGGGCGGCATGGGCTGGAGCGCCTGGGAGCGCAGCCAGCACGACCCCTGGCTGCGTCTGCTGGCACGCGCGCGCCAGCGCCTGGCGCGTGCCGGCCTGGCACTGCCCGACAACCTGCCCCCCCGCGCGATGGCCCAGCAGGTACAGGCGCACTTCGGAGCGCCCGCCCAGCGCCTGAGCGACTGGCTGCTGCAGCTGGAACAGCTGCGCTATGCCCCCAGTCCCGCCACCGAACTGGCTCAGCTGCGGAGCGCATTCCGCAGCCTGCCCTGGCCCCAACCATGACGCCACGCCAGACTCCCGCTGCCTCGCGCTGGCATCATGGGTTTCTGGCAACGCAGAGTAACGACGAACCGCAATGAAGAAGACCGCCCTGTGGACATCCACAGCTATTTTTTTGATAGCTGCCAGCGCAATACCAGTAAGCGCCAGCGCCCAAAAACACTCAAAAAACGCCACCTCTCGGCAACAGCCTGCCGTGCTCTACGCATCACGCCCCGAGGCCCTGCAGTTTGCCGACGACCTGGCCGCGCGCCGCGACCTGGACCGTGAATGGGTGCGCCAGGCCATTGGGCAGGCGCGCTTTCTGCCGCAGGTGCCGCGGCTCATGCTGCCACCGGCCCGGGGCACGGCCAAGAACTGGCGGGTGTACCGCAGCCGCTTTATCGACCCGGTGCGCATACGGGCCGGGCAGCGGTTCTGGCAGGAGAACCAGGCCACGCTGGCGCGGGCCGAGCGCGAGTACGGCGTGCCCGCCGAAATCATCGTGGGCATCATCGGCGTGGAGACCATCTATGGCCAGCAGATGGGCACCTTCCGCGTGATGGATGCGCTGGCCACGCTGGCGTTTGACTTTCCGGCAGCCCACCCGCGCGCCGCGGAGCGCACCGAGTTTTTCCGCCGTGAGCTGGAGCAGTTCCTGAGCCTCACCCACCGCAGCAACATCGACCCGTTCGAGCCCCGCGGCAGCTATGCCGGGGCCATGGGCCTGGGGCAGTTCATGCCCTCCAGCTGGGTGCGCTACGCGATTGATTTTGATGGCGACGGGCGCGTGGACCTCTTCAACAGCCCGGCCGACGCCATCGGCTCGGTGGCCAACTATTTCATCGGCCACGGCTGGACGCCGGGCATGCCCACCCACTTTGGCGTGCAGTTCGACCCCAGCCGCCTGCAGCTCGATGACCTGCTCGCACCGGACATACTGCCCACCTTCAGCGTGGCCAGCCTGCAGACCAAGGGCGCCATGCCGGATGCAGCGGGTGCGCAGCACACCGGGCCGCTGGCGCTGGTGGAGCTGCAAAACGGCCCCGACGCTCCGTCCTATGTCGCCGGTACCGATAACTTTTACGCCATCACCCGCTACAACTGGTCCAGCTACTACGCCATGGCCGTGATCGAGCTGGGCCGCGAGGTGGCGGCAGCCCGGGCGCGTTGAAACCGGCGCCTGGCCCCCGCCCGTGCAGGCCCGCGCCAGCGGGTTCACAATCGGGCCCTTCTACGCCTTTCGACTCCCCGCACAGCCGGTAACACCGGTGCGGCGGCTCACTTCTTCCGGACCCGTGTCCCATGCCTGCACCAACATCTACCACCCCAGCCGCAAACGCCATCGTCCGTGTGCGCGGCGTGAGCAAAACCTATGCGGGCGGCTTTCAGGCGCTCAAGAACATCGACCTGGACATCCGCCGGGGAGAGATCTTTGCGCTGCTGGGCCCCAACGGTGCAGGCAAGACCACGCTCATCAGCGTGATCTGCGGCATGAGCAACGCCACCGAGGGCACCATCACCGCCGACGGCCATGACACTGTGCGCGACTACCGTGCCGCCCGCGCCGCCATCGGGCTGGTACCGCAAGAGCTGCACACCGACTCGTTCGAAACCGTGTGGGCCACCGTCAACTTCAGCCGCGGTCTGTTCGGCAAGGCGCCGAACCCGGCGTTCATCGAGAAAATCCTCAGGGACCTGTCGCTGTGGGACAAGAAGGACAGCAAGATCCTGGCGCTGTCGGGCGGGATGAAACGCCGCGTGCTGATCGCCAAGGCGCTGTCGCATGAGCCCAAGATCTTGTTCCTGGACGAGCCCAGCGCCGGTGTGGACGTGGAGCTGCGCCACGACATGTGGCGCCTGGTGCGCGCGCTGCGCGATGCGGGCACCACCATCATCCTGACCACGCACTACCTTGAAGAGGCCGAGGACATGGCCGACCGCATCGGCGTGATCCGCAAGGGCGAGCTGATTGTGGTGGAAGACAAGGCCGTGCTGATGCGCAAGCTGGGCAAGAAAGAACTGGCCATCACGCTGCAGCAGCCCATGGAGCAGGTGCCTGCAGCGCTGGCGCGCTGGCCGCTGGTGCTCAGCCAGGGCGGTACTGTGCTCACCTATAGCTTTGACACGCAGCAGGAGGACACCGGCATTGCCGCCCTGCTGCGTGCTCTGGCCGACCACGGCATCGACTTCAAGGACCTGCATTCCAGCGAAAGCTCGCTGGAAGACATCTTCGTCAGCCTGGTGCACGAGGACAAAGACCCAACCCCTTCGCCCCAGAAAGCGACTGCAGCATGACCGGCTTGAACCTGCATGGCGTGCGCGCCATCTACCGCTTCGAAATGAACCGTGCGTTCCGCACCTGGATGCAAAGCCTCATTGCGCCCGTGCTCACCACCGCGCTGTACTTCATCGTGTTCGGTTCCGCCATCGGCTCACGCATGGGCGACATCGGCGGGGTCAGCTACGGCGCCTACATCATCCCCGGGCTGCTGATGCTGTCGCTGCTGTCCGAGAGCATTTCCAACTCAGCCTTCGGCATCTACATGCCCAAGTGGTCGGGCACCATCTACGAGCTGCTCAGCGCGCCGGTGAACTGGGTGGAGGTACTGCTGGGCTATGTGGGCGCGGCGGCCAGCAAGTCCCTCCTGGTGTCGGTGCTCATCCTCACCACCGCCCGGGTGTTTGTGCCGTACGAGGTGGCCCACCCGGTGTGGATGGTGGGCTTTCTGGTGCTCACCGCCGTCACGTTCTGCCTGTTCGGCTTCATCATCGGCCTGTGGGCCGACAGTTTTCAGAAGCTGCAGGTCATCCCGCTGCTGGTCATCACGCCGCTGACCTTCCTGGGCGGCGCGTTCTACAGCATCAGCATGCTGCCCCCGTTCTGGCAAACAGTCTCGCTGTTCAACCCGGTGGTCTACCTCATCAGCGGCTTGCGCTGGGCGTTCTACGGGCAGGCCGACGTGCACATCGGCGTGAGCACCAGCATGACGCTCGGCTTTATGGCCCTGTGCCTCGTGGTGGTGTGGTGGGTGTTCAAGACGGGGCACCGCATCCGGCGCTGATGGTGCGCCGCCCGCTTCAGCGGGCGCCGTTCAATAGCGCTGCATGTTGCAGCTGTGCGGCTGTTGCGCCTTGGCGGCGGGAATCTGCCGCACCACGCGAAAGCCGTAGCCCGAGCCTTCCACGTCAAACTTCACACCCGGCGCGCCCTTTTTGTCCATCACGCCCACCACCAGGGCCTGCTGGAACTGGTGGTCCGCCGCGCGCATGCTGCCGCCCTGGCCCGAAAGCTGCACGTTCGCACTCTCCATCTGGCGCGCCACGGCCACGGCGTCGGTGCTGCCCGCGCGCTCGATGGACTGGGCCAGCGCCTCCACCATGAGCTGCATGCGCATGTGCACATAGTCATCCTGCGGCTTGGGGAATCGGGTGCGGAAGGACTGGTAGAACGCCTCGCTCTGCGCGCCCGGCACATTGGGCAGCCAGTCGGCCACGGCCACCACCTTGCCGATGCCCGCGTCGCCGATGGCGGCGGGCGCTCCAAGTGCATTGCCGTAGAAGGTGTAGAAGCTGCCCTCGTAACCCACCTCCCTTGCGGCCTTCACCAGCAAGGTGAGGTCATTGCCCCAGTTGCCCGTAACCACCGCCTGCGCGCCGCTGGTCTTGATCTTGACGGCGTAGGGCGCGAAGTCCTTCACGCGGCCCACGGGGTGCAGCTCGTCGCCCACCACCGCCACGTCGGGGCGCTGCGCGGCCAGTTGCTTCTTGGCCTCGCGCAGCACCGCCTGGCCAAAGCTGTAGTCCTGGCCGATGAGGTACACGCTCTTGAGGCCCAAGTCCTCGCGCATCACTTCCATCAGCGCAGCCATGCGCATGTCGGCATGGGCGTCAAAGCGGAAGTGCCAGAAGCTGCACTTTTCGTTGGTGAGGATCGGGTCCACCGCCGAGTAGTTGAGGAAGATCACGCGCTTGCTCGGCTCGCGCTCGTTGTGCTTGTTGATCGCCTCGATCAGCACCGCCGCCGTGGCCGACGAGTTGCCCTGCAGGATCACTTGGGCGCCATCGTCGATGGCGGCCCGCAGCGCCGACAGCGCCTCTTCGTTCTGGCCCTTGCTGTCGTAGCGTTCCAGCGCCAGCGGGCGGGGGCCGCCCACTGCGGCGGGCAACTGCACGCCGCCGCGCGCGTTCACCCGCTCCAGGGCCCAGTAGATGTTGCGGTACACGGCCTCGCCCGTGTTGGCAAAGGCCCCCGAGAGGCTTTCGATGAGTGCCACCTTCACCGGCTTGGCCGGGGCCACCGCCGCGGCGGTCTGCGCCCAGCTGGCGGAGGCGGGTGCCAGTGCACTGCCGAGCGCGATGGCCAGCGCGAAAGCGGATTGACGTAATGCCGTTGCGCCTTTTTTCAAGCCCACGGAGCGCAATTTATTCATGCCATTTTTCCCTTGAAATGCGGCGTGGCCGCACACACCTCCTTGGCATGCGGCGACCACGTCGAGAGCCGCGCAGTGTATAGGAGTACCCCATGATCTTCGCCCCCGTGATCCGCCGCGCCGCCTACGCCCAGGCACCCCGTCCTGCCGATCTGGCACTGCAGCGCTTTTTGCTGGGAACGGTGGCCGAATCCGCAGCATCCCGCTCCGCGGGCTGCACGGTCACGCAGGATGACAAGGCCACCACGCTGCAACTGGACGTGCCGGGCCTGACCCGCGAGCAGCTGCAGATCCGCATCGAAGGCAATGTCGTGCGCCTGCACAGCGTGGAAGGCGCCCCCCGCCGCGTACAGCGTGCGTGGGAGCTGGCCAGCGACATCGATGCGGCCCAAAGCACCGCCAAACTTGAAAACGGCGTGCTGACCCTCTCGCTGGCCAAACTGGCCCCCGAGGACAAGTCGGTACAGCTGCTGGTGCAGTAAGTCAGATTCTTTTTTACACAAAGGCAAGGCCCGCTGGGAGTAGCGACTCCCGGCGGGCTTTTTGCCATGCGGCGGCGCCCGGCGTCCGATAAGATCGCCCCGCGCCGCCCCTGAAGGGCCCCCTCACCCCCCAAACTCCGATCACTGCGTGCCGCCCCCGGCATCTGCAAGGCCCCGAGATACTGCGATGGCTTCCCTCGAAAACCTGTCTGCAGCCCATGCCACCTTGCTGGTCGGCATATTGCTGGAGCTTTTTGTGGCTCTGGGGTGGTTGCTGGTGGCGGCGCTGCTGGCCCCCGCGCGCCGCGCCGCGGTGCAGTGGGCCGGCTTTGCCTTCCTGCAGGGCCTTGCGTTTGTGGTCTACCTCAACATGGGCCGCTGGCCGGACATCCATGGCCACGCGGTGAGCAACCTGCTGCTGGTGGCTGCACTGGTGCTGCAGGTGCGGGGCTTGCAGGTGATCACCGGCAAACCGCCAGCCGAACACGCGCTGCTTGCGCTGCTGGTCTTCGGCGCTCTGATCCAATGGGTGTGGATTTCGCACGAACATTCTGCGTGGCGCATGGCCGCCACCAGCTTGCTGGCCAGCGGCCTGTGCGGCTTTGCTGCCGTTGCCATGCTGCAGTGCATACGGCACGAAAGCGCACATGCGCCGCGCGTGCTGGGCGCTTTCCTCTGCGCCCCCTCAGCCATCGCCAGCGGCTTGCTGGTGATCCGCGCAATCTTCGTGCTGCAGCATCCTGAACGGGTGATCCGCGAAGACAGCCTCAACCAGTCGCTGGGCGTACTGGGCTCCATGGGGTGGCTGTTCTTTTCGGTTGGCATGTCCCTGGCCCTGGCGGGCGTCGTGCTGTACAAGCTCCAGCGCAAGTTGAGCCAGGCGGCCACGCACGACGCCCTTACCGGCCTGCCCAACCGCCGCGCGGCCGACGATTTCATGGCGCACGAAGCCCTGCTCGCACAACGCCGGGGCGCACCGTTGTCGGCATTGATGGTGGACATCGACTTCTTCAAACGGGTGAACGACCAGCACGGCCATGCGGCGGGCGACCATGTGCTGCAAACCCTGGCACAGCTGCTGAAGCGTCGCGCCCGGGCGAGCGATCTGGTGGCCCGCTGGGGTGGCGAGGAGTTTCTGGTGCTCCTGCCCGACACCTCGCCAGAGGGTGCGCAGCAAGTGGGCGAACAGCTGCGCCTGGCAGTGCAGGAGGCCCCCTTTCGGTGGCAGGACACGGCGATTCCCGTGACCGTGAGCATCGGGGCCGCCACCTGGAGCAGCGGCCCTTTCCATGCCAATGCGCTCATTGCCAGCGCGGACGGCGCCCTCTACCAGGCCAAGAGCAGTGGCCGCAACCGCGTGTGCGTGGCTGCGCCGGCAGCGGCTTCGATCCACGGGTAAGCAACGCCAAATATCTGCTGAAAAT
>NZ_AGTS01000099.1 GCF_000238595.1 Acidovorax sp. NO-1
AGGCTGTTTCTATTAATATTTCCAACTTCCAACTCCACGGTAGCGTTCACAGCAGCCCGCGCAATTCGCGGGCGGCCTCCTGCAGCAGCGGCAGCATGTCGCGCTGCAGGCTGCTCTCATCCACCTGCTTGGGCGACGCCACCACATTCAGCGCCGCCACCGTGTCGCCCTGCAGGTTGCGCAGGGGCACGGCCAGCGCGTGCACGCCCAGCTCGTGCTCTTCCACCGCCAGGCAATAGTCATCGCGCCGCACCTTGGCAACCACCTGCCGCAGCGGGCCGACCTGGGTGATGGTGTGGGGCGTGAGGCGGTGCAGTGAGCAGGCCTTGAGCCACGCAGTGAGTTGGGCAGGAGGCAATGCCGCCAGCAGCACGCGCCCCGTGGACGTGGGGTGCGCCGGCAGCCGCGCCCCCAGGTGCAGGCCATAGGCCAGCACGCGCGACGGCGTGCCGTACACCCCGCTGCGCGCCACGATCACCACCTCGTTGCCATCCAGTACCACGGCCGAAAACGACTGCTGGGTCTGCGCCGCCAGCCGGTTCAGCGTGGGCTGCAGCACGCGCGGCAGCCGGGCTGAGGCCAGGTAGCTGCCTGAAAACCGCAGCACCTTGGGCGCCAGCCAGAAGTAGCTGCCATCCGTCTCCAGATACCCCAGGTGCGCCAGCGTCAGCAGGTGCCGCCGCGCCGCAGCGCGCGTGAGACCCGTGCGCTGCGCGGCCAGCGTGGCATTGAGCCGCTGGCGCTCGGTGTCAAAACTCTCCAGCACGGCCATGCCCTTGGCCATGCCTTCGATGAAATCTGCCTTGGCGATGGGAAAGGTGGTCATGGTTTGCCTGGGGCGCCTGGGATCGGTAGCCTGGTCGAAGACTGGAGGTGAGCCGAGGCCATGGAAGATTGCGCGATGATCGCACATCAGATCCATCAATCGCACGATAGCGGCGCGGGCCGGGCTTCAATTGACATGGATCAACCTACGCTTGGCCCTGTTCCTTTACCGCTCTCTAACGCCTTTGTGAGGTTGTCCACCATGCGTACCCAGGTTGCCATCATCGGCGCAGGCCCCGCCGGTCTGCTGCTCGGCCAGTTGCTCTACAAATCCGGCATTGACGCCGTCATCATCGAACAGCGCAGCCCCGACTACGTGCTGGGCCGCATCCGCGCTGGCGTGCTGGAGCAGGTCAGCATGGACCTGCTGGACCAGGCTGGCGTTGGTGACCGTGCCCATGCCGAGGGGCTGCCCCACGATGGCATCGAACTGCTGTTCAAGGGCCAGCGCCACCGCATCGACCTGCACGAGCTGACCGGCGGCAGCCGCGTGACGGTGTATGGCCAGACCGAAGTGACGCGCGACCTGATGGACGCGCGCGCGGCAGAAGGCTTGACCACCGTGTACGACGCGCAGAACGTACAGGTGCACGACTTCGACAGCCAAAGCCCCCGCGTGGCCTACCAGAAGGACGGTCAGACGCACGAGCTGGCCTGTGACTTCATCGCAGGCTGCGACGGCTACCACGGCGTGTGCCGCGCCAGCGCCCCGGCCGATCTGCTCAAGACTTACGAACGTGTCTACCCCTTTGGCTGGCTGGGTGTGCTGGCCGATGTGCCGCCGGTGTCGCACGAACTGATTTACGCCAACACCGAGCGCGGCTTTGCGCTATGCAGCATGCGCAGCGCCACGCGCAGCCGCTACTACGTGCAGGTACCCAACACCGACAAGATCGACAACTGGACCCTCGACCAGTTCTGGACCGAGCTGGGCAACCGCCTGGACCCCGAGGCGCGCGCCAATCTGGTCACCGGCCCGGCGCTGGAGATGAGCATTGCCCCGCTGCGCAGCTTTGTGGCCGAACCCATGCGTTTTGGCCGCATGTTCCTGGCGGGCGATGCGGCCCACATCGTGCCGCCCACCGGCGCCAAGGGCCTGAACCTGGCCGCCAGCGACGTGGGCTATCTGTGGACCGCGCTGTCCGAGTTCTACAACGACAAATCAGCCGTTGGCATCGACACCTACTCCGAGCGCTGCCTGCGCCGCGTGTGGCGGGCAGAGCGCTTTTCGTGGTGGTTCACCTCGCTGATGCACCGCTTCCCCGAGACGGGCGAGTTCGGCCAGAAGATCCAGGAGGCCGAGCTGGACTACCTCGTCAACTCGCGTGCAGCCTCGGTGTCGCTGGCGGAGAACTATGTGGGCCTGCCGATGGACTTTGGACAGCGCAGCGAGCGCGACGACGCAGCAGCCTGAAAAACAAGCGACGCAAATGGACGAGCGGGCCCGGTACAAAGGACGCGCCCCATCGGTCACCACAACCGCTTGAGGCGCACGCTTCGGTTTCGTGGAATCGCCACACCGGCTGGGTCGACAAAGGCAGGCGCAGAGTCGCCGCGGGCAGGGCGGTGCGCGCCTCCCTTCAGCCTTCACGGCATCGTCATATCGGAGTGCGAACCTGTCTGGCTTTACCAGGACTCCAGCCCCATGAATCGCCCTCCCCGTTCCGACCGCCCATTGACCCACCTGCTGCGCCACGATGGCGCAGAAGACCCCTCCTCGGCCCCCGCCGATGTCGGCCGCCGAGTGTTTGTGCGCCAGCTCGCTCTCGGCGCCACGGCATTGGGCACATTGCCGCTGGCTGCCTGCGGTGGCAGTGATGATGACGCTCCCGCTGTCAGCTTTGTGCATGGTGTGGCCAGCGGCGACCCGCTCAGTGACCGCGTGATCCTGTGGACGCGCATCACGCCGCCCGGGGGCCACACGGCGGACATCCCGGTGCAATGGGAAGTTGCGACGGATGCGGCCTTCACCACCGTGGTGGCCAAAGGCCAGGCCACCGCCACTGCCGCCAAAGACTTCACCGTCAAGGTCGATGCCACTGGCCTCAAGCCCGCCACGGCCTACCACTACCGCTTCAAGGCCTATGCGGCCCAGTCGGCCGCGGCACGCACCCGCACGCTGCCCACCGGCAGCGTGGCACAGGTCAAGCTGGCAGTGTTCTCGTGCGCCAACTACCCGGCGGGTTACTTCAACGTGTACGCCGACGCCGCGCGCCGCAACGACCTCGATGCCACCGTGCACCTGGGCGACTACCTTTACGAATACGCGCGCGGAGGCTACGCCTCGGCCAGCGCCGCGCAGCTGGGCCGCCTGTCGCAACCCGCCACCGAAATCCTGTCGCTGGCCGACTACCGCCTGCGCCACGCGCAGTACAAGACCGACCCCGACCTGCAGGCCCTGCATGCCGCCGCCCCCATGATCGCCGTATGGGACGACCACGAGATCACCAACGACACCTGGGCCAACGGCGCCGAAAACCACCAGGCCGCCACCGAAGGCAGCTTTGCGGCGCGCAAGGCGGCAGCCCTGCAGGCCTACCACGAGTGGATGCCCACGCGCAATGCGCAGCCCGATCTTATCTACCGCAGCTTCAACTTTGGCAACCTGGTGGCGCTGCACATGCTCGACACGCGCCTGATCGGGCGCGACGAACAGGCCGACTACACCCGTTTCTTCACCGCCACCGGCTTTGACGCAGCAGGCTTTACCGCCGCCGTGGGCGCCCCCGCCCGCCAGATCCTGGGCAGCACGCAGAGCCAGTGGCTCCAGCAGCAAATGGCCGCATCCACCGCCACCTGGCAAGTGCTGGGCCAGCAGGTGCTGATGGGGCGCATGAACATTCCGGCGCCCATCCTCATCGAGACCATCCAGCCCGGCGCAGGCGTGACGGTGTCGCAATACGCAGCCATCATCGCCAAGGCCCAGACGGCCCCCGCCACGCTGACCGCCGCCGAAAAAGCCATCCTGGCCCAGCCCTCGATTCCGTACAACCTCGACGCCTGGGACGGCTACCAGGCTGCCCGCGAAACCGTGCTGGGCACGGCCCGCAGCCTGGGCAAGAACCTGGTGGTGCTGTCGGGCGACACGCACAACGCCTGGGCGAATGAACTGGCGGACATGGGTGGCAATGCGGTGGGCGTTGAATTCGCCACCTCGTCAGTGTCGTCGCCGGGCTTCGAGGAATACCTGCCCAAGGAGAACCCGGCCACGCTGGCGGGCGCGCTCCAGCAGCTGATCACGCCGCTCAAATACTGCGACACTTCGCGCCGGGGCTACATGGTGGTGACCGCCACCGCCACCGAATGCCGCGCCGACTGGGTGTATGTCAGCACCATCACCAGCCGCAACTACACCGCCAGCACCGACAAATCGCTCAAGGTGCTGGCCGGTGTCAGCGGGCGCGGTCGCATCGTGGCGGCCTGACCGCCATGTGCTCCGCGCAGGCGCGCAGACAACAAAAAAGCGGCCAAGGCCGCTTTTTTTCAGGGAGTGATGATCAGCACCCTGACATCAGTGGCGGAAATGCCGCACACCGCTGAAGACCATGGCCACGCCACGCTCGTTGGCGGCGTCGATCACTTCGTTGTCGCGCATCGAACCACCGGGTTGGATCACGCAGGTAGCGCCCGCATCGACCACCACGTCCAGACCATCGCGGAAGGGGAAGAACGCGTCGCTCGCCACGACCGTGCCTTGCAAGGTCAGGCCTGCGTGGCCTGCCTTGATGCTGGCGATGCGGGCCGAGTCCAGGCGGCTCATCTGGCCCGCACCAACGCCCATGGTCATGCCGCCCTTGCAGAAGACGATGGCGTTGCTCTTGACGTACTTGGCGACCTTCCAGGCGAACAGCAGGTCTTCCATTTCTTCCAGCGTGGGCTGCTTCTGGGTCACGACTTTCAGGTCGATGAGAGACAGCTCGTGGTTGTCAGCGGTCTGAAGCAGCAGGCCCGAGCCGATGCGCTTGGCGTCCATGGCGTTGCGGCCGCGTTCCCAGTCCGTCTTGCCGCCATGCGCGGGCAAGGCAATTTTGAGCAGGCGCACATTGGCCTTGGCCTTGAAGATCTCTAGCGCCTCGGCCGTGAAGTCGGGGGCCATCAGCACCTCGACAAACTGTTTGCTCACCTGGGCCGCAGCCTGGCCGTCCACCACGCGGTTGAACGCGATGATGCCGCCGAAGGCGCTGGTGGGGTCGGTCTGGAAGGCCTTGCTGTAGGCGCTGAGCGCATCCAGTCCCACGGCCACGCCGCAGGGGTTGGCGTGCTTGACGATCACGCAGGCAGCGGCTTCAAAGCTCTTCACGCATTCCCACGCCGCGTCGGCATCGGCGATGTTGTTGTAGCTCAGTTCCTTGCCCTGCAGCTGCACACCGGTGACCAGCGAGCCGGGCGCGGGGTGCAGGTCGCGGTACAGGGCGGCTTGCTGGTGGCTGTTTTCGCCATAGCGCAGGTCCTGCACCTTGGTGAAGATGCCGTTGCTCTGGCCGGGGAACTGGGTACGCGTGGGCACGTAGGTTTCCGACAGTTTTTCTTCTTCGAACGTGACGGAGGAGAGGTAGTCGCTGATGGCCCCGTCGTACTGCGCGATGCGGTTGAACGCGGCCACCGACAGCGCAAAGCGCAGCTTGTCGGACAGCTTGCCGCCCGCTTTCAATTCAGCCAGCACGGCCTCGTACTGGTCGGCCGAGGTGATCACGCCCACGTCCTTCCAGTTCTTGGCGGCGCTGCGCACCATGGCGGGGCCGCCGATGTCGATGTTCTCGATGGCGTCGGCCAGCGTGCAACCGGCCTTGGCCACGGTGGCTTCAAAGGGGTAGAGGTTGACCACCAGCAGGTCGATGGTGTCGATGCCGTGTTCCTTCAACGCCGCCATGTGTTCGGGCAGCTCACGGCGCGCCAGCAGGCCGCCGTGCACCTTGGGGTGCAGTGTCTTCACGCGGCCGTCGAGCATCTCGGGGAACTGGGTGACCTCGGCCACTTCGGTCACGGGCAGGCCCTTGTCGGCCAGCAGCTTGGCGGTGCCGCCGGTGGACAGGAGCTTGACGCCCAGCGCATGCAGCGCTTGGGCGAATTCGACGATGCCGGTCTTATCGGAGACGGAGAGGAGTGCGTTCATGGCAATGGTGGTGCGGAGGTTTTGAATAAAAACAGGCCCCAGCGCTTATCCATCAAGCGCTAGCAGCTATAAATTTAATAGTATTGAGCCCGCGGATGCTAGAGCAGCTTGTGCTCGACCAGCTTCTTGCGCAGGGTGTTGCGGTTCAGTCCCA
This sequence comes from Acidovorax sp. NO-1, assembly GCF_000238595.1. Lineage (GTDB taxonomy): Bacteria > Pseudomonadota > Gammaproteobacteria > Burkholderiales > Burkholderiaceae_C > Acidovorax. The sequence continues at coordinate 6,093 of NZ_AGTS01000099.1, forward strand.
GCCATTCGGCGGCACGCGACTGGTTGTTTTCGGCCTGCTGCATCACGACTTCCAGCAGCGGCCTTTCGACCACCCGCACCAGCATGTCGTACATGCCATCGGGCGTCTCGCCGCCCAGGTCGCGAAAGTAGCCCTGCAGGCTCTCGCGCACGCATTCCTCAATGTGTTTCTTGCTCATGCAGCCATTCCCTCTTGTTCTTCTGAGTCAGCGTCCACGCCGGTGGCGGCGGGCAGCCGGTCCATCTGCTGCCCCAGGGCATCCAGGTGGTCGGCCACGGCCTGCCACTGCGTGGCGCTGTCTTCGATCGTATTGATGTGTTGCCTGAAGGCCTCGCCGCCCGGCAGCGCGCGCAGGTACCAGGCAATGTGCTTGCGCGCACTGCGCACGCCGGTCAGCTCGCCATACAGGCTGTAGTGGTCTTGCAGGTGGTCCAGCAGCAGGCGCCGCACCTCGGCCACCAGCGGTGGTGCCAGGTGTTCGCCCGTGGCCAGAAAGTGGCCGATCTCGCGGAAGATCCACGGCCGGCCCTGGGCAGCGCGGCCGATCATGATCGCGTCGGCGCCGGTGGCGGCCAGTACATCGCGCGCCTTTTCGGGCGAGGTGATGTCGCCGTTGGCCACCACGGGCACCTTCACCGCCGCCTTGACGGCAGCGATGGTGTCGTACTCCGCATGGCCCTTGTAGCCCTGCTCGCGCGTGCGGCCGTGCACGGTGAGCATCTGGATGCCCACGCTTTCAAACTGCCGCGCCAATGCCACGGCGTTCTTGTGCTCCTGGCACCAGCCGGTGCGCATCTTCAGTGTGACGGGCACATTAAAACGCGCGCAGGCCTCGACCACCGCAGCGGCAATCTCCACCGCCAGCGCCTCGTTCTGCATCAGGGCGGAGCCCGCCCATTTGTTGCACACCTTCTTGGCCGGGCAGCCCATGTTGATGTCGATGATCTGCGCGCCGCGTTCCACGTTGTAGACCGCAGCCTCGGCCATCATCGGCGCATCGGTGCCGGCGATCTGCACGGCAATGGGCCCCGGCTCCCCGTCATGGTTGGCCCGGCGCGAGGTCTTGAGGCTGTTCCACAAATCCTTGCGCGAGGTCACCATCTCGCTCACCGCATAGCCCGCGCCCAGCGCCTTGCACAGCTGGCGAAACGGCCGGTCGGTGACGCCCGCCATCGGGGCGACGAACAGGCGGTTCGCCAAAGGAATGTGGCCGATGTGCATGGGCGGAGTGAAAGGCGGGCGCAGCAGATGCTGAAAAAGGAGGCAGGATTGTACCTGCTCAAAATTTCAGCAGTTGAAATGATCCGCGCGCGTGCTGCAGGGGCTGCCCGCCCTGTCAGCCACCCTCAACGGCCAGTGGTTAACCCGGTGTCAGCGGGACGCAATGTCGGTCGCCACCACGGCAGGTGACGTCGCGCCGCGCTGTGCGAAATGCCACCAGGCGTCTTGCAGGTTGCGGAAATCGTGGCGCGCCATCAGTGTGTAAAGCCACTGGCGGTTGTACTGCACGTCGGGAGAGAAACCCTTGGCGCCCGGTTGGGCACCGGCCAGCGAAACGCCTGCCGGCGTGCCCATGTCCACATCATGACCATCGGCCAGAGGGCCACGCACCACTTTGCTGGCTTTCATGCCGTCCACGACGCGTACCTGTACCACCCAGGCTCCGCTGACCGCGTTGCACTTGGCAGTCAGGGCCATGCCTTGCTGCTGCAACTCGTGGCCGATACGGTGCAATGCGGCGTCCGTGGCCGGGGTGCTCTGGCAGGGCGCCGAGTCCAGGCCGCGCACTGGCTGGCCCAACCCGGCCACGGTGTCGGTCGACGCAGCCGCCTGCACGCCGCTCAGACTTGCCGCCAACAATGCAACCACAGCGGCGCTGCAGCGTGCAGCGCGGGCAACCCGTGTACGGTGGGTGTGGAGTGTCTGCAGGTTCGAACGGAGCTGGGTCTGTGATGGCATGGGGCCTCCCGTGGATTGCGTTCAGGGGTCTTGTTGCTCCACGATACAAATGCGGGCTGCAGGCGCCCATGCGTGCATTGCGCACACCGATGTAGGACAGCTCCCTGAGCGGCCGCAGCACAAGCCGGGCGGCCCTACACTCGCCGCCTATGGAAATCTGGATGCACCAGCTGCTGGAATGGCTCGCCCTGCCCCAATTCGGCCTGGGCACGGTCTTTATCGTGTCGTTTGTCTCGGCCACGCTGTTGCCAGTGGGCTCGGAGGCTGCGGTGTTTGGCCTGATCAAGCTCAACCCCGACCTTTTCTGGCCCGCCATTGGTGTTGCCACTCTGGGCAACACCCTGGGCGGCGGCGTGAGCTGGTGGATGGGCCTGGGGGCGCACCGCGCCTGGGATGCGGCACGGCGACACCGCCGTTTGAACCACCCCACCGGCACTGATGCCAAACCGGCGCGCGAGCTCAGCCGCACCGAGCGCCGCGCGCGCGTCTGGCTGCGCAAATGGGGGGCCAAGACCTGCCTGCTGAGCTGGCTGCCCGTGGTGGGCGACCCGCTGTGCGCCGTGGCGGGTTGGCTGCATCTGCCGTTCTGGCCCTGCCTGGCCTACATGGCGGTGGGCAAGTTCTTTCGCTACCTCGTCATGACCACCGTGCTGCTGCACTTCATGCCGGGGCAACTGGCGATGTAGCCGGCATGCTGCCATCGGCGCACGGCAGCAGCACATTCCAGTTCACCGGCCGGGTGGTGTCCACATGCACCGTCAGCGCCTCTTCGGCGGGCAAGAGCGGCTGGGCCGCAGCCCATTGCGACTCCAGCACCTGCACCGAGGCTTCCGATGCATCGCCACCCGCCAGCTGGCGGCTGCGCACCCGCTCGCGCAGCACCGCCAGGGGCGCCTCGAACGACAGGATGCGGCATGGCACCTGCGCCTGCGCCGCCAGTGCCATGAAGCGCTGGCGCATGGCGGGGTTCAGGAACGTGGCGTCCACCAGCACGGTGAAGCCCGCCTCCAGGGCACGACGGGCTGCCTGCGCCAGGGCTTCGTGGGTGCGCTGCGAGGCCTCGGCCGTGTAGATGCCACCCGGCACGGCCGCGCTGGACGCCTGCGGCGCCAGGCCGAACAGCCGCTTGCGCTCCACATCGGCGCGCACGCGCACCACGCCGCGCTCGGCAATCAACGTCTGCGACTGCGTGCTCTTGCCCGCGCCCGAGAACCCATGCGCCAGCCACAGTTCGACCGTGCGGGGCTGAATAAAGCGCAGCGCCAGCGCCAGATAGCGCTGCAGCTCCCGCAGGCTGGCCGCGTGCTCGTCGCCCCCACCCTCACCCTCCACCTGCGCAAGCCGCAGGCCCGCCACGCGAGCGCGCACCAGGGCCCGGTACACGCGGTAATACTGCAGCACCTGCAGACCGGCGTAGTCGCCCGTGTGCTCCAGCCAGGCATTCAGAAAACGCCAAGCCAGGTCGGCGCGGCCACGCGCTTCCAGGTCCATGGCCAGAAAGGCAATGTCGGGCACGCAATCGATCCAGCGCAACGCCGGGTTGAACTCGATCGCATCGAACAGCTGCGGCTGACCGTCGATCAGCACCAGATTGGCCAGGTGCAGGTCGCCATGGCATTCGCGCACCCGCCCGGACTGCAGGCGCTGCGCAAACACCGGCCCCAGCGCAGTGCCTTGCGCGCCACACCACTGCGCCAGCTGCCGCAGCGCGGGGCCCATGTCGGGCACCCACTGCGCCACCAGCGGCTGCAGCGCCGCCAGGCAATCCTGCACCGGCGCCACGACGGCCTGTGCGGTGCCCCAGCTCTGCTCGGCAGGGGCCACCGCCGCGCCGGCATGGAACTGCGCGACCTGCTGCGCCAGAGCGTCGATGTGGCTGGGCAGCAGGCGCTGCTGCTCCAGCAGGTGGCTCAGCAGCGCCTCCTGCGCAAAGCGGCGCATGCGCACGGCGGGCTCCGCGTCGGCCGGGGCCATTTCGGCGGGCTGCAACTGTAGACAGCCCGCCTGGCCGCTCAGCGCCACCAGCCCCAGGTACAGCGCCGGCGCGGTGCGGCGGTTGATGCGCAGCTCTTCCTCGCAGGCGGCGCGCCGCAACGCGGGGGTGCTGAAGTCCAGAAAATCCAGTTTCAGCGGCTTCTTGAGCTTGTAGACAAAGTCGCCTGCCAGCAGCAGCCAGGAGATATGGGTTTCGATCCACTCGACAGCGCCGACCGGATGGTCAAAGGCCTCGGGGCTGCGCTGCAACTGGCGCAGGCGCTGCTCGGCGGCGGCATAGGCTTCAACCAGGGATTCAGGGGCCATGGGCCAACACTCCGTCAGGGGGTGCGCACCTTGACCCGGGCACCGTCGGTCAGCGCAGCGGGCGGGTACACCACCACCTGCGCGCCCGCTTGCAGCCCCTCTTTCACCCAGGCGTGGGTGCTACCACGCGCCTCCAGCACCACCGGCGTGCGCCGTGCCCGGCCACCCTCGACCACAAACACGGCCATGCGCGGCGCGGCAGCTTCCGCCATGGGGGCCGATGCGGCGCCGTCGCTGACAGGCAGCGGGAACAGCGCGCTCACCGACACCAGCGTGGCGTCCGGCGCCTCGCGGGTGAGCACACGCGCCACCACGCGGTAGCCGTCGCCCAGTGCGGCCCACTGCGCGGGCGGGCTGGTCAGGTCAATCAGCACGTTGACCCGCTGCTCTTCCACGCCCAACGCCGACACCTTGGTGAACGCGACCGGCTCCACGCTGCGCACGCGCCCCTGCAACACGCCCGGCCCGCCCCAGCGCTCGATGCGCACGGGGCTGCCCGGGCGCACCTGCAGCGCATCGGTGGACAGCAGCGGGGCCACCACTTCGAGCTGCGCGGTGTCGCCCACCTCGACCAGCACGGTGCCCAGCGCCACCACGCCCTCGCTGGCCTGCGCCACGCGCAGCACGCGGCCGGCCACGGGGGCCAGCACCTCGAAGGCCTTGCCGGCCGGAGCGCCGCCGGGACGCTCTACCACATCGAGCGCCGCACGGGCCTGGGCCAGATCGGCGCGGGCCACCTGCTGGTCCTGCACCGCGGCGTCGGTGTCTCTTTCGGCGGCCTGCAGCGCCAGGCGCTCGGTATCGAGCCGCGTCGGGGCCACAAAGCCCTGCTGGGCCAGCTGTTCACTGCGCCGCAGGTCGTTGCGGGCCTGCGCCTGCGCCACCCGGCTGCGTTCGATGCGCACGGCTGCGCGCTGCACATTGGCCTGTGCGGCAGTGACGCGTGCCTGCTGCTCGCGCAGGCTGCGCTCGTCGAGCAAGGCGGGCATGGCGGGGGTGATGCGCGCCACCACGTCACCCGCCTGCACCGCATCGCCCTCACGCAGCGCAATGCGCGCCAGCCGCCCGGCCAGGGGGGCCGAGATGCTGTAGCGGTCGCGCAGGCGGGTCTTCGCGTCTTCATCGATGCCCGCCTCGAAGCGCCCCTGCACCACGCCAGCCGCCTCCACCGGCAGCGGCCGGGGCGCAAACGCCCACACCAGCAGTGCACCCAGCACCACCAGCGCACCCCCAGCCAGCATCAACGTTTTCTTTTGCATTGCCATATCCCTGTTGCTTGCATTGTTCGCCTTGTTCGCCGCCGCCTATTCGCGCGTCTTGAGCGCTCCCACCATGTCCAGCCGGTCGATCTGCCGGCGCACCACCAGGGCGCTGGCCAGGCCGGCTGCCACCACGCACAGGCCCGCCCAGGCATAGGTGCGCGCACTGATGACCACCGGGAACAGAAACTGGTCGTTCTTGAGCAGTTCCACCAGCAGGTGCACCAGCCCCCAGCCCATGCACATTCCCAGCGGCAGCGCCAGCGCGATGCCAATCGCCAGTTCGCCCAGCAGCAGCGCCGACACTTCGCCCCGCGTAAATCCCAGCACGCGCAGGCTGGCCAGCTCCCAGGTGCGCTCGGCCAGCGCAATGCGGGCGTTGTTGTAGACCACGCCCACCGCGATCACGGCCGCAAACAGCGTGAGGATGGTGCTCATGATGCGCACATTGCGCGCGCTCACATCCTGCATGTTGCGCAGCAGCGTGGCCTTGCTGAAGGCGCCCGCCACCACCGGCAGGGCCTTGGTGGCCGCCAGAAAGCGCGCCTCCGAGCCCGGCTCCAGCGCCACGTCGAACTGCGAGGCCACATCGCCCTCTTGCAGCCAGCGGTTGAGCACGTCACGCTGCACATACGCGTTCAGTCCCATCATTTCGCGCACGGTGGCCTGCACCGGCACCTGCAGCGTGCGCTGGCGGCCCTCCAGCACCTCCAGGCGCACCATGTCGCCCACGCGCACGCCGAGTTTGTCGGCCAGGCGGTCGGTGAGCAGCAGGCCGGCATCGGGCACGGGGCTTTGCCGGCCATCCACGTCGATCACGCGCAAGATCTGCGCACCCGGTGCCACGCCTTGCAGCCCCACCCGCTCGCTGCGGTGGCCATAGGCCATGCGCACGGCCACGCTGCGCGTGGGCTCCACGCCCGTGACCCCGGGCAGGCGCGCCAGCTGCAGGCGGGCCAGGGCATCCACCGGCTCGGCCATCCACACGTTCACGTCGCTGCGCATCGCCAGGTGAAAAGTGGTGTCCACGATGTGATCGATGGCATCGCGAAAGAAGTTGCCCATGACCACAATGGCCACCGCCGCCGCCGTGCCACCAATGGTGAGCGTGGTGCGCAGGGGCTTGCGCTCCATGTTGCGCAGGATCATGCGCAGCCCGGCCGGTATGCGGCGCACGCCCAGGCGCTCCAACACCGTGCGGCGGTACTGGCCCGGCGCCGGCGGGCGCATGGCCTCTGCCGGAGCCAGGCGCACGGTGGCCCCGATGGCGCTGAGCGTGCCCAGCAGCGCGGTACCGCCCGTCACACCTGCACCCACCAGAATCAGCCACGGCGCGATGCGGTGTTCGAACACCGGAAAAAAGAAGAACTCGGCGTACAAGCCGGTCAGCATCGTGCCCAGCCAGTAGCCCAGCGCCACGCCCAGTGCCAGCCCCACCACCACGATCACGGCCACCAGCTTGAGGTAATGCCCGGCAATGGCCGCATTGGCATAGCCCAGCGCCTTGAGTGCGGCAATTTGCTCACGCTGCGTGGCCACCAGGCGCGAGAGCACCACATGCAGCAAAAAGGCCGCCACGGCCAGAAAGATGGCGGGCAGCAAGGTGCCCATCACGCGCTGCTCCTTGATCTCGTTGTCGAGCATGGAGTGCGATGCCTGGTCCTCGCGGCCGCGGGCGTCGCGACCGCCATAGGGCGCCAGCAGGCGCGAGAGGCCATCGAGCACGGCGGGCTCTGACGCCTGCGGCGCCAGCTTGACGGCGACGCGGTTGAATGCGCCCTGCATGTCGTAGGCTGCGGCCAATGCCTCGCGGTCCACCCAGAACACGCCAAAGCCGCGAAGGTCGGGCATGCCCGCCAGGCCCGCAAAGATGTATTCGGGCGACAGCGCCGTGCCCACGATGCGCAGCGTGCGGCGCTTGCCATTGACCAGCGCAATCAGCTCGTCGCCCGGGTGCAGCCCGCGCACGCGGGCAAAGCCTTCGGACACCAGCGCATCGATGGCGCTGTCGCTGCGGCCCTGCCCCGCGCCGGGCGGGGCCAGGGCACGCCCGCTGCGCACCGTGACCTGGTTCATGCGCGGCGGCTGGCGCAGGTCCACGCCAATGAGCTGGCCAATGATGGGATCGACCAACCCGGCGATTTCCACACGCACCACCTGCTCCACCGTCACCTGCACATCGGCCACGCCGCGCAACACCTCGGCCAGCGCCAGCGGCGCACGCTTGACGGCGGCAAACGCATCGGCAAAGTGGCCCTGGGCATAAAACTGGTCGCGCGCCAGCGCCAGCGAATCCACCGCCGACAAGGTGGTGATGAAGCCCCCCAGGCCGCTGGCCACCACCAGCGCGATGGTGAGCGCCTGGCTCCACATGCGGCGAAGGTCGCGCAGCAGTTTGCGGTCGAGGGCTTTCATCCTGTTGTGCCGCGGTGGATCAGCGAACCCCCAGCAGCGCACGAGCGCGCGGGCGATTTTTGGCGTGTCACCACGACAGCTCCGAAGGCGAGAGCCGGTGTGCGTTGCGCTCGATGCGTGCGATGGTGCCGTCCACCAGGTACACCACGCGGTCGGCCATGGCAGCGATGGCCGCGTTGTGCGTGATGACCACGGCCGTGGTGCCCAGCTCGGCATTGATGCGGGCGATCACCTCCAGCACCATCTTGCCGGTCTGGTAGTCGAGTGCGCCGGTGGGCTCGTCGCACAGCAGCACATCGGGGCGCTTGACGATGGCGCGGGCAATCGCCACGCGCTGCTGCTCACCGCCCGACAGCTGCGCCGGAAAGTGGTGCTGCCGCGGCGTCAGGCCCACCAGGCCAATCGCCTCGTCGATGGGCATGGGGTGCGGTGCGATGTCGGTGACCAGGGCCACGTTTTCGCGCACCGTCAGGCTGGGGATCAGGTTGTAGAACTGAAAAACAAAACCCACATGCTCGCGCCGGTAGGCGGTGAGCTCACTCTCGCTGGCGCCACTGAGGGCGTGGTCGGCAAAACGCACCTCGCCACTGGTGGGCACATCCAGCCCGCCCAGGATGTTGAGCAGCGTGGATTTGCCGCTGCCCGAGGCACCCAGCAGCACCACGAACTCGCCGCGCACGATGTCGAGATTGACACCGTGCAGCGCGCGCACCTGCACCTCCCCGGTCTGGTAGGTCTTGCAAAGATCGCGTGCATGGAACACCACGTCGGCAGCGGGCAGGGCCGGGGGGTGAGCAACAAGGGCTTCGGGCATCGGAGGCAGCGCAGTGCGCCGGGCGTGAGAACGACGCCAACCAGTGTGGGCGCAGCTTGATGCATGTCAACTGTGCTGGATCAAGCAAAACGCACAAAGGGCCGTCGCGGGCACGCCGGGATTGCAGCTGGCCGAAACGCATCCGCCTCCGTAGCCGGTACCCCGGCCAAGAAACGCTACTGAAAACATAGCTTTCAGCGCTTTACCCATAAGCGCCAGATGCCATTTCGACTGGTATTTTCAGCCCCGACTACCCCCGCCAAGCCGCACTGACGCGCTGGCGCCGCCCCGGTGCGCCCACCACCCCTCCACGCTGTACACCAGCAGAGCCGTCCAGATCAGTACAAAGCCCACCAGGCGTGCTGGCTCGAAGGGTTCGCGGAACAGCCAGACCCCCAACGCAAATTGCAGACTGGGCGAGATGTACTGGAGGATGCCCATGGTGGCCAAAGGAATCCGGCGCGCACCCGCGGCAAACAGCAACAGGGGCACCGCCGTCAGGGGGCCAGCCACCAGCAGCCAGCCCACGGTGGCGGCATCCCCGTGCACCAGCGCACCCTGCCCCTGCGACGCCCAGACACCCAGGGCCACCACCGCCACCGGCGCCAGCACCAGGGTCTCCAGCGCCAAGCCTTCCAGCGCCCCCAGCGTGGCCACCTTGCGCAGCAGGCCGTAAAAGCCAAAGCTCAGTGCCAGCACCAGCGCAATCCAGGGCACGCGGCCGGTCTGCACCGCCAGCCACAGCACGCCCGACGCTGCCACCGCCACGGCCAGCCACTGCCCGGGGCGCGGCCGTTCGTGCAGAAACACAAAACCCAGCGCCACATTCACCAGCGGCAGGATGAAATACCCCAGGCTGGCGTCCACCACGTGCTGGTTCTGCACCGCCCAGACATAGGTGAGCCAGTTGCCCGACAGCAGCAGCGCCGACACCACAAATGCCCCCAGCACCCTGGGCTGACCCCACAGCGCGCGCATCCAGCCCCACTGGCTGCGCACCGCCAGCACCGCGAACACAAACACCAGCGACCACACGGTGCGGTGGGCCACCACCTCCAGCGCGGGTACCTGGGCCACCTGCCGGAAATACAGCGGGAACAGGCCCCAAGCCATGTAGGCAAGGGCTGCATAGACGATTCCTGGGTTCATAGCGTGAGAAGTAGAGCGCAACCGGCCATGCGGGTAGCTCGGCCTGGGACACGACGGCAGAAAAAATCCCTGCAGCGCGAGACGGTGCAGGGATGGAGGGCGAATGCACGGGCGAGGGGCAAGGCCCCACCGGGTCAGACGTTGAACAGGAAGTTCAGCACATCTCCGTCTTTCACCACGTATTCCTTGCCTTCAGCACGCATCTTGCCGGCATCCTTCGCGCCCTGCTCGCCCTTGTAGGCAATGAAATCGTCGAACGCAATGGTCTGCGCGCGGATGAAACCGCGTTCAAAGTCACCGTGGATCACGCCTGCGGCCTGGGGCGCAGTGTCCCCGATGTGGATGGTCCAGGCGCGCACTTCCTTCACGCCGGCGGTGAAGTAGGTCTGCAAGCCCAGCAGCTTGAAGGCACCCCGGATCAGGCGGGCCAGGCCCGGTTCGGTCTGCCCCATCTCGGCCAGGAACATGTCGCGGTCTTCGTCGCTCATCTCAGCCATTTCGGCTTCCATCTTGGCGCAAATCGCTACCACAGGGGCGTTCTGGCTGGCGGCGTATTCCTTCAGGCGATCCAGGAAAGGGTTGTTCTCGAAACCGTCTTCGCTCACATTGCCGACAAACATGGCCGGTTTGGCGGTGATCAGGCACAGGGACTTGAGCAGGGGCTGCTCTTCCTTGGTGACTTCCACGGAGCGGGCAGGCTTGCCTTCGTTCAGCGCAGCCTGGATGCGCGTGAGCAGGGCCACCAGCTTGGCAGCGTCCTTGTCGTTGCCGGATTTGGCGGCCTTGGTGTAGCGGTTGAGCGCCTTCTCGACGGTACCCATGTCGGCCAGGCACAGTTCGGTCTGAATGACCTCGATATCGGAGATCGGGTCTACCTTGCCCGCAACGTGGATCACGTTGTCGTCTTCAAAGCAGCGCACCACGTTGACGATGGCGTCGGTTTCACGGATGTGGGCCAGAAACTGGTTGCCCAGGCCTTCGCCCTGGCTGGCACCGGCCACCAGGCCGGCAATGTCCACAAACTCGACGATGGCAGGCACGATGCGCTCTGGCGAGATGATCTCGGCGAGTTGCTGCAGGCGCGGGTCGGGCACTTCCACCACGCCCACATTGGGCTCGATGGTGCAGAAAGGGTAGTTCTCGGCGGCAATGCCAGCCTTGGTCAGCGCGTTGAAGAGGGTGGACTTGCCGACGTTGGGCAGGCCCACGATGCCGCATTGGAGGCTCATGGCAGGGCTTTCTAGGGTTCTGGGGACAAACCGCAGATTTTACGGGCCTGCCACCGCTCCCTTTGCTCAGCAGTCACGCGCCCTCATTCGAAGCGCAGATTGGCAGCCACCCGCTGCCCCACGCGCAGCACCTGGCCAGCCCCCTGGCGCACGATGGCATTCATTCCAAAGGTGATGGCGCCGTCAAGCCGCTTGTCCTTGCGGTAGCTGCGCAGCGTGTCACCCACCTCAGGGCTGGTCTCGGCAGTTGCCGGGTCGATGTTGGGAATGGGGCAGCGCCCGCAGGGCTTTACGGGTTGCAGGTGGACCTCTTGCTCCGGGCTGTCGACCCGCAGCAGATCCATGCGGTCTTCGTCGTGCGCGTCCAGCCCCGCCAGCACCACGTTGGGCCGAAACCGCTCAATGCCCACCGCAGCGTGGCCGCCCGCCTCCAGGCGCGCATTGAGCTGCGCCATCGAGGCCTCGCTGGCAATCAGCACCGGGAAGCCATCAGAAAACTGGTTGGGCGCCTCGATGCCCCCGGTCCATTGCATGCTCGACAGGCGTCGGTGTTCGGGGTCAAAACGCACCATCCGGCAGGGCTGCCCCAGAAAGTCGGTGAACCACTGCGCAGCGACAGCCCCCATGTCCCATGCGGGCACGGTGTCGCGCCACACGGTCACCGTGGCGGGCGCCTCGACGGCATCGATGGCCACATGCAACGCCAACATGCCGGGTGCGCGAAGCACCATTTCGTCGCGCTTGAGCTGGGGCCGCACCAGTGCCATGCGCGGCAGCGAGCGCTGGGTCAGGAACTTGCCTTCGGCATCCACCACCATCCAGGCGCGGTCCAGGTCGAGCCCGGTTTCAGTGAGCAGAGCTTCCTGCACCTCAATGCCCGCACACGATTTGACCGGATACACAAACAGGCGCGCGATGGTGCCAAACACGTCGGAATCAGGATGAAAGCTCACGCGATAAGGCTCCTCAAAGAAAGACCGGTAATTGGCGAGGCCGATTTTGCACTGCGCTGACGGTCCCAAGCCCCCTCCTACAATGCCGCCATGGCCCAAACCTTTGACATCTGTATCCGCGGCGCCGGTATCGTAGGAACGACTCTGGCACTGCTGATGGCCCGCGAACGCCTGAAAGTAGCCCTGTTGCCGGCCCCTGGCCCCAAGCCCGCTGCATCGGCCGATGTGCGTGCCTACGCACTGAACGCAGCGTCAAGGCAACTGCTCGAATCGCTTCGCAGTTGGCCCGACGCGGCACATGCCACCCCCGTGAAATCCATGCAGGTTCAGGGCGACCAGGGAGGCGCTGTCCGGTTTGATGCGGCCGCCCAGGGGGTAGAGGCGCTGGCCTGGATCGTCGATGTGCCAGCCCTGGAGGCACGGCTCAGGGAAGCCGTGCGTTACCAGCCACAGGTGGAAATGGTGGATGCCCCCGTTTCGGCAGCGCTGACCGTGGTGTGCGAGGGCCGCACGAGCAGCACCCGCGATGAATTTGGCGTGAATTTTCAGGTCACCCCGTATGGGCAGCACGCCATCGCCACCCGCCTGCACTGCGAACACCCCCACGGGCAGACGGCGCGGCAGTGGTTCTCACCCGAGGGGATCCTGGCCTTTTTGCCGCTTGGCGACGCCGGCGGGAACTCTGTGGCGGTGGTGTGGTCCGTTCCGCAGGAGCAGGTCGCGCCGCTTGTGGCCTTGTCCCCCGAAGAATTTGCGCAAAAGCTCCAATTGGCCAGCCAGGATACGCTGGGGACACTTGAACTGACGGCGCCGCGCGCAGCCTGGCCGCTGCAGATTGCATTGGCCGACCGTTGGTGCGGCCCCCTGGCGGAAAACGGCAGAAACACGCGCAGCTGGGTGTTGGCGGGGGACGCTGCACACAACGTGCATCCGCTGGCGGGTCAGGGACTCAATCTGGGGCTGGCCGATGCCCAGGCCCTGGCGGCCGCCCTGCATGGCCGCGACTATTGGCGCAGGGTGTCGGATCTGCGACTGCTGCGACGCTATGAACGCGAACGCAAGGCGGCCCTGGCTCCGATGGGCTGGGCAACCGATGGTCTGCAGCAGCTTTTCTCGCGCCCCGAGGCGCCACTGCAGGCATTGCGCAATTGGGGGATGAAGGGCTTTGAATGGAGCGGCCCTCTGAAAAACTTCGTGGCCCGCCAGGCCATGGGAATACATTGACCACACCGTCGGCCGACTTGGCAAGGCCGCAAGATTGCTTGAACGAGAACACCATGAAACTGATTCCGGGCCTCATCGCTGCTGCCGCGCTTGCGACCAGTCTTGCCACCTTTGCGCAAGAGGCTGACATCCGCAAGGCGCTTGCCGAACGCATCCCGCAGATGGACAAGATCGATGAGGTGCGCCCGACGCCCATGAAGGGTCTCTACGAGGTGCGAATCGGCACTGATCTCTTCTACACGGATGCCAAGGGCAACTATGTGATCCAGGGCGAGCTGATCGACACCAAGATGCGCCGGAACCTGACGGAAGATCGCATCGCCAAACTGACCGCTGTCGAGTTCTCCGAGCTGCCGTTGAAAGACGCCTTCACCATTGTGCGCGGTGATGGAAAGCGCAAGGTGGCCGTGTTTGAGGACCCCAACTGCGGCTACTGCAAGCGCTTTGAGCGCGACATGCAGAACGTTGACAACGTGACGGTGTACCTGTTCCTCTACCCCATCCTCAGCCCCGACTCTGCGGAAAAATCCCGCAATATCTGGTGCGCCAAGGACCAGGTGGCGGCTTGGCAGGATCTCATGGTGCGCGACAAACCGGTGCCAGCCGCCAGCTGCGACACCAGCGCCCTCCAGCGCAATCTGGCGTTCGGGCGCAAACACAAGATCACCGGTACCCCCACGCTGATTTTTGCCAATGGCACACGGGTACCTGGCGCCATTGGCGCCCGGGAAGTCGAAAAACGCCTGGCGGAAGCCAGCGGCGAAACCGCATCCAACTGATCTAACCCCCCGGCTTGCCCACAGCCCGGCCCGGTGCCGCGCCACCTGCCGGCCCCGCAAGCCGCCTCTGCTGCAGCCGTCCATGCCCTCACCCCGCAAAGAAGCACTCGCCGACATCCACTATCGCGTTGAACCGTCGGACCTGCACGCCCACATCTTTCGCGTCACATTGACCATCGCCCGCCCGGCCGCGCAGCAGGAAGTGGCGTTGCCTGTCTGGATTCCGGGGAGCTATCTGGTGCGGGAGTTTTCCAAGAACCTGCAAGGTCTGGAGGCCCGGCAGGGGAAGCAGCCCGTCAAGCTTACGCAGTGTGACAAGCACCGGTGGCAAGCCGACTGCGACACGCGCAAACCGCTGGTGTTGTCCTATGCGGTCTGCGCCTACGACACGTCGGTACGCACGTCCTGGCTTGACGCGTCACGCGGCTTTTTCAACGGCACCAGTCTGTGCCTGCGCGTTGAAGGACAGGAAAAACGCAAGCACACGCTCGACATTGCCAGCACTACCGCCACCGCCGGTTGGTCTGTCGCTACAGGGCTCTCGCCCCTCAAGACCGACAAGAAGGGTTTTGGTCTGTACGCTGCAGCGACCTACGACGAGCTGGTGGACTGCCCGGTGGAGATGGGCTCGTTCTGGATCGGCAGGTTTACAGCCTGCGGTGTACCCCACCGCTTCGTGGTGGCCGGAGCCGCGCCTTCTTTCGATGGCAAGCGATTACTGGAAGACACCCGCAAGATTTGCGAAACCGCGATCCGCTTCTGGCACGGTGATGGCGACAAGCCACCCTTCAAGAACTACCTGTTCATGCTCAATGCAGTGGGCGACGGGTACGGCGGGCTGGAGCACCGCAACTCCACGGCACTCATCTGCGGCCGGCGTGACCTGCCGCGCAGCGGGGAGGCCCGCCCGCAGGAGGGCTATACAACCCTTTTGGGGCTGATCAGCCACGAGTATTTCCACACCTGGAACGTCAAGCGGCTGCGGCCGTCGGAGTTCGCAGAATATGACTACACGCGCGAGAACTACACCGCGATGCTGTGGTTCTTCGAGGGGTTCACCAGTTATTACGACGATCTGCTGCTGCGGCGCGCGGGGCTGATTGACGATGCGGCTTATCTGAAACTCATCACGAAGACCGTGAACCAGGTGCTGCAAACCCCAGGCAGAGCCGTACAGACGGTGGCGCAAGCCAGTTTCGACGCCTGGGTGAAGTACTACCGCCAGGACGAAAACACCCCCAACGCCACAGTCAGCTACTACACGAAGGGCTCGCTCGTGGCACTGTGTCTGGACTTGGCGCTCCGCCGGGAGGGGCGCACCACGCTCGACGATGTGATGCGCGCACTCTGGCAGCGCAGCGCGGGTGGTCCGATGAGCGAAGCAGACCTGCGCACAGTGCTCAAGGATCTTGCGGGCCGCGCGTTGGATGAGGAACTAGACCACTGGGTGCACAGTACGGCAGAGCTCCCGCTTGCGGAGCTGCTCGCAGCCCAAGGCGTCGCGCTGAAGGACGAAAAACCGCAACTGGCCCAGCAGCTGGGTCTGCGCGTGGCGGAGAACCATAGCGTGCACATCAAGACCGTCTTGCGGGGCAGTCCCGCCGAGCGGGCTGGCATGAACGCTGGCGACGAATGGCTGGGCGTGGAGGTGCAAGGGCAAGGTTGGCGGATCACCAAGCTCGACGATGTTTCCTTCTATACCGGCAGCCACACCAGCCTTGAGGCGCTGGTGGCTCGCGACGGCCGACTGCTGCGACTGCCGGTGCAGCTCCCTGGCTTGCCGCCAGACACAACCTCCACCAAAGGCCGTCGCCACACGGGCACATCCCTTGCGGCTGCAGACACCGTCAGCCTGGGAATTTCGGATGCCGCTGCGCTCAAGCGCTGGCTCGGCTGACACGTGCGAAGCCCGACAGGGTTGGGTATATTCCCCGGGCAGTCATCACCAACCAAACCCCCCAGGAGATTTCATGGCTTACGAAACCATCGAGGTCCGCGTTGAAGCGGACAAGGTCGGCATCATCACGCTGAACCGGCCCAAGCAGCTGAACGCGCTCAACGATCAACTCATGAATGAACTGGGCACTGCCCTGCAGGCCTTCGACGCCGACGAAAAAATCGGCTGCATGATCATCACAGGTAGCGAAAAGGCCTTTGCAGCGGGTGCGGACATTGGCGCCATGGCCAAGTACAGCTTTGCCGATACCTACAAGGGCGACTACATCACCCGCAACTGGGAGGCGATCCGTTCCATCCGCAAACCCGTTATCGCCGCTGTGAGTGGTTTTGCACTGGGCGGAGGCTGCGAGTTGGCCATGATGTGCGACTTCATCATTGCGGCTGACAACGCGAGGTTCGGCCAGCCCGAGATCAAACTCGGCGTGATCCCCGGCGCGGGCGGCACGCAGCGCCTGCCGCGCGCCGTGGGCAAGTCCAAAGCCATGGACATGGCCTTGACAGCCCGCATGATGGATGCGGTCGAAGCGGAGCGTTCCGGACTGGTCAGCCGCGTGGTGCCACACGAGAAACTGATGGACGAGGCGCTGGGCGCCGCCATCATCATCGCCGGGTTCTCGCAGATTGCCGTGATGGCTGCCAAGGAATCGGTCAATCGCGCCTTCGAGGGCAGCCTGTCAGACGGTGTGATGTTTGAGCGCCGCCTCTTTCACGCCCTGTTCTCCACCCAGGACCAGAAGGAAGGCATGGACGCGTTCATGAACAAGCGCGCAGCGAACTTCACACACCAATAATTTTTGTTCTATAATATGGGGCTTCGGTCGTATAGCTCAGTTGGTTAGAGCGCAGCATTCATAATGCTGATGTCGGTGGTTCAAGTCCACCTACGACCACCAAATCCAAACCCACAGTGTGGCAACACACTGTGGGTTTTTCTTTGGAGCCATGCGCTCCTGGGGCCCATGTGTTTCAACATGCCCAGGCAGATGCCTGCCCGTTTGAGGGATTTGCGCGCCCCAAATTTCGGGTACGCCCTAGAATTCCTTTCTTCAGCCCCTGGATGTAAACCATGAACCGCTGCCCCACCGCCCTTCCTCTCAAGCCGCGCCTCGCCCACTATGTTGTGGCCGCAGGCATCGCCTGCGCTTTCATCGCAACGGCTTTGCCCCTTGCGGCCCAGGTACAGCCTGGGCTGGGAGGCACGCGCACATTCCCCGATGCAGCCCTGCGCGGGACGCTGACTCTCAACACGATCTCCGAAGCCACACTCAATGGCCGCACGATCCGCGTGGCGCCTGGCATGCGCCTGCTGAGTCCTCAGAACACACTGGTCATGATGCACGGGGTGCTTGGGCAGAGCTACAAGGTGAACTACGTCATCGAAAACAGCACCGGCATGCTGCTGACCGCCTGGATACTGACCGAGGGCGAGGCGGCACAGCCCCGCAAAGGCAGTGACGCCGTCGAGCGCAACTACCGCGCCGAATCCGACGCCGTCCGCAACTAGGCAAACCGGGCTCCCCTGCACGCTGCGGACCTTCGCGTGACGATGGCAGCAGCGCACGGCAGGCGCCGCGCCGCCGTTTTTCCCTGTTCGCCCACCGTTTTATTGCCCTTTCCTGCGAGCCTCGCCATGGCCAAAAAAGTCTTCATCAAAACCTTCGGCTGCCAGATGAACGAGTACGACTCGGACAAGATGGCCGACGTGCTCCATGCTGCACAAGGCTACGAGCCGACGCAGAACGTGGACGAGGCCGACCTCATCCTCTTCAACACCTGTTCGGTGCGTGAGAAGGCGCAGGAGAAGGTTTTCAGCGACCTGGGCCGCATCAAGCACCTGAAGGCACGTGGCGTGAAGATTGGCGTGGGCGGCTGTGTGGCCAGCCAGGAAGGCGCCGAGATCATCAAGCGCGCCCCGTATGTGGACGTGGTGTTTGGCCCCCAGACCCTGCACCGCCTGCCCGAGATGCTGAACCAGCGCGAGCGCCTGGACAAACCGCAGGTGGACATCAGCTTCCCTGAGATCGAGAAGTTCGACCACCTGCCGCCCGCCCGAGTGGAGGGCGCCTCGGCCTTTGTGTCCATCATGGAAGGCTGCAGCAAATACTGCAGCTACTGCGTGGTTCCCTACACCCGGGGCGAAGAGGTGAGCCGCCCGTTTGACGACGTGCTGGTGGAAGTGGCAGGGCTGGCCGACCAGGGGGTGAAGGAAATCACCCTGCTGGGCCAGAACGTGAACGCCTACCTGGGCAAGATGGGGGGCACGGCCGAGATTGCCGACTTTGCGCTGCTGCTCGAATACGTGTCCGACATCCCGGGCATTGAGCGCATCCGCTACACCACCAGCCACCCCAATGAGTTCACGCCCCGACTGATCGAGGCCTATGCCAAGCTGCCCAAGCTGGCCAGCCACCTGCACCTGCCCGTGCAGCACGGCAGCGACCGCATTCTGATGGCCATGAAGCGCGGCTACACCGCCATGGAATACAAGAGCACGGTGCGCAAGCTGCGCGCCATCCGCCCCGACCTGGCCATGAGCAGCGACTTCATCGTGGGCTTCCCCGGCGAAACCGAAGACGACTTCAACAAGATGATGAAGTTGATTGACGACATCCACTTTGACAACAGCTTCAGCTTCATCTTCAGCCCCCGCCCCGGCACCCCAGCGGCTGGCCTGCACGACGACACGCCGCACGACGTAAAGCTGCGCCGCCTGCAGCACCTTCAAGGCGTCATCAACGCCAACATCAAGTCCATCAGCGAGAGCCGCGTGGGCACGGTGCAGCGCATTCTGGTGGAAGGCGCTTCCAAGCGCGATACCACCGAGCTGATGGGCCGTACCGAATGCAACCGCGTGGTCAACTTTGTGGGCCAGCCGCGCCTGGTAGGCCAGATGGTGGACGTGACCATCACCGAGGCCAAGGCCTACACGCTGCGCGGTGAAGTGTGCACCCGCGAGGCGGCAGTCGCAGCCTGACGCGCACCCGGCACCCGTGGCAATGACGGCAGACACCCCGCCAAGCGCGGATCTTCGCAAAGCCGACGGCCCTCTGCACGGCCTCTCGTTCCAGCAGCTTTTGCTGCTGGCCTTCCTGCTCATAGCGGGACTGCTGGGGGTCAGCTCGTTGCGGGCGCTGTACACCCTGGAACAGCTCATGGTGCAAAGCCGGCTTGGTGCCGCCGAGGCCACCATGCTCAGCACAGCGGCCCAGGCTTTGAACCAGCGCGGGCAGGCCTTGGAACGCGCGGCACGCCAGTCCCTGGTGCTGCGGGATGCACCGCTGCGGCGCAGCTTCAACGAAATGTCCGTAGAGGCACAAGCCGTTCTCGACCAGTTGCACCAGGGCGGCCTTCCCGAAGAACAGGCCAGCCAGTGGCGTGCGCATCTCGACGCCGTGAAGGTACTGCTGGATGCACCGCCGGAACGGGCCCTGGAAAACGAGCAACGGGTAGCGGAAGAATTTGTCATGCTCGAAGCGCTGCATGCTGCCATCGTGCAATCGGTCCAGGACATCAATGCGCAACGCAACCGCGCACTGCAGCACCGGGTGGAAGCGAGCCGCCGCAACGTGACGCACCAGGTGGTAGGGGTGATCGTCCTGGCGCTCGTCCTGGCCCTGGCGCTGGGCATCTGGCTTGCGCGTCCATTCAAGCGGCTGGAAGGCACGATTCGGCGGTTGGGCGAGAACCAGCTTGAAGCGCCCGTGGTGATCTCCGGCCCCGACGACGTACGCCGCGTGGGGCAGCAGCTGGAATGGCTGCGCCTGAGGCTGCTGGAACTGGATTCCGACAAGGCCCGCTTCCTGCGTCATGTCTCGCACGAACTCAAGACGCCGCTGGCCGCGATGCGCGAGGGCGTGGCGCTGCTGCAGGACGGTGTGACCGGCGAGCTCACTGCCGGCCAGCGCGAAGTCACACAGATCCTCCACCACAACACGCTGGTTTTGCAAGGTGAGATTGAAGCCTTGCTGCGCTTTAACGCTGCAGCCTTTGAGGCACGCCAGCTGCAGCGGCGCGACACCGACCTGCTCGCACTGCTGGAAGCCCAGGTGGAAGCCCAGCGGCTGCAATGGCAGGCGCGGGGCCTGCGGGTGCTGGTGGAAGGATCCGCCATCTTGCTGCCCGTGGATGCCGACAAAATCGCCTCGGCAGTCAGCAACCTGCTGTCCAACGCCATTCGTTTCTCGCCCAAAGGGGGAACGGTGCGGCTATCCCTCTCCCGCCATGCAGACTGCGTGCGCGTGGACGTTTCGGACCAGGGCCCCGGCGTGGCCGAGGCCGACCGCGACCGCGTGTTCGAACCGTTTTACCGTGGCATCCGCCAGCCAGACGACGCAGTGCGCGGCACTGGCATCGGGCTTTCGATCGTCCAAGAGTACATCGTCGCCCACGGTGGCAATGTAAGGCTCGTTCAGGATGGTGTTCACTCTTTCTTTCGCATGGAACTACCGCATGCCGCTTAGTTGTCTTCCTGTCTGCTTCACAGGCACAGGCCCGTCGGGCTTCTCAGCACGGCTGTTGTTGCTCACTGCATCCCTGGCGCTGGCCGGCTGCAAGGCTGCTGCACCCCAGGCGCTGGCAGCGCCTGTGCCGCCCATGACCACGACCGCGGTAAAGCCGGAGCCCGTAGAGGCCCCGCAGCTTCCGGAGGGCGCACAAGTGGAATCGGCCTCCAGAGAGCCCGCTGGTACGGTGCCGCCAGGTGACGTGCTGGCACAGACAGACCGCATTGTGCGGATGGCACCCGCCGATCTGACCAAAGAGATTGCCCGACTGGGCGAGGCGGAAGACGCCTTGACGGAAAACCCGCTTCTTCTGGCTGTCGCCTTGGCCCAGACGCGCCAGCCCGTCGATACGGCCCGTGCCCTGGGCCTGACGCAGCGCGTATTGGGCAACTCCACTGCGGCTGCGCAGGCGCTGCACCCGCTGGCGCGTCTCCTGGAGTCACGGCTTCTGCAACAACGCAGGCTGGAAGAGCAACTGGAGCGCCAAACCCAGCAATTGCGCGACGCTCAGCGCCGCAACGACCAGCTCAACGAGCGGCTGGAGGCCGTGCGTGCCATCGAACGCAGCCTGACCACGCGACCTGCTCCGCTTCCTGCAGCGCCCGCCCCGCCTGCGGGCAGCAGCCCCCAGCGAACCACGCCCTGACCTTGCCGCAAGGTGTTAAAGGAAACCGCCATGGCAGCCGCCCCCATTCCATCCCGCACAGCGCCGCGTTCCCGCATCCTTGTCGTGGACGACGACCCTGACATGCTGCGGCTCTTGTCGCTGCGCCTGCAGGCCGCGGGGTACGACGTAGTGGCCGTGGGCTCGGCAGAGGCGGCTCTGGCCCAGCTGGACATGGCGCGCCCGCAGCTCGTGCTGAGCGATGTCCGCCTGCCGGGGCGCGACGGCCTTGCACTGTTCGACGAAGTGCGGTCACGACACCCTTCGCTGCCTGTCATCCTGCTCACAGCCCACGGCACCATTCCTGATGCGGTGGAAGCCACTTCGCGGGGCGTTTTCACCTACCTCACCAAGCCATACGACGGCAAGGAACTTCTGGAAAAGATTGCCCAGGCGCTGGCGTTGGGGGCGCCCGCGGTTGAGCAAGCCCATGCCAACGAAGCCTGGCGCGCCGACATCGTGAGCCGGTCCAACCGGATGACCGACTTGCTGGCCGAGGCCTACATGGTGGCGCAGTCGGACGCCAGCGTTCTGCTGCTGGGCGATAGCGGCTCGGGCAAGGAGCTGCTGGCGCAGGCCATCCACCGTGCCAGCCCCCGTGCACGCAGTCCCTTTGTGGCGGTCAACTGCGGCGCCATTCCCGAGGCCCTGCTCGAATCCGAACTGTTCGGCCACGTCAAAGGCGCCTTCACCGATGCGGTGAGCAACCGCATGGGCCTTTTCCAGACCGCGGAAGGCGGCACGGTGCTGCTCGACGAGATTGGCGACATGCCGCCCGCCCTGCAGGTGAAGCTGCTGCGGGTGCTGCAAGAGCGCGCGGTGCGCCCCGTGGGCGCCAGCCAGTCCATTCCCATCAACGTGCGCATCATTTCGGCGACCCACCGCGACCTCGAAGCGGCCATGGCCACGGCCCAGTTCCGCGAAGACCTGTACTACCGGCTAAATGTGGTCACACTGGCACTGCCCACCCTCGCAGACCGGCGCGAAGACATCGCGTTGCTGGCCAACCACTTTCTGGACAAGCTCGCGCGCAAGTACGGCAAGCGCTTGTCTGGCTTTGCGCCCGAGGCGCTCAAGGCCCTCACCCTGGCCGCATGGCCTGGCAACGTGCGCCAGCTTTACAACGTGGTCGAGCAGGTGTGCGCACTGTCCACCACGCCTCTGGTGCCCCTGACGCTGGTGCAGCGCGCGCTGCGCACGCCGTCTACGCAGGTGCTGAGTTTTGCCGAGGCCCGGCAAAGATTTGAACGCGAGTACCTGGTGGGCCTGCTCAAGATGACGGACGGCAACGTGGCCGACGCCGCGCGGCTGGCCCAGCGCAACCGCACCGAGTTCTACCGGCTGCTGCAAAAGCACGCACTGACCGCCGGAAACTTCAAGAACGATGGGCCAGACAGCGATGACGTCGCTGATCAGCGACACGATTAAGTTGTTGATTTGATTAATTTTTTCCCCATCGGCCGGCCTTGACGTCGCCATACGGCGACAAAAACCCGGGGTTTGCCCGCCAATCTGCAACCCGCACAACTGCTTACATGCGGTCAACGTCCTAACTCATTGATTTAAAACAGTTTTTTGAAGCTGGCACAGGGTTTGCCCTAGTCTCAGCATGCAAGCTGTTTTTTCCCAACGTTCGCGCTTCGCAGGCCACCTTCCACAGGCCGCGATGGCGCTGGCCGCCGCCCTGTGGGCAGGCGCCGCACAGGCCCAAAGCTTCGATTTCGACAGCGTCACCCGCATCGCCCGGGAACGGGCGGAGAAGCCCTATCGCGCATCCAGCGACAAGCTCCCCGCCGACCTCGCCAAACTCAACTACGACCAGGTGCGCGACATCCGCTGGCGCCCCGACCGTGCCCTGTGGCGCGCCGAAAAGCTGCCGTTCGAGGCCATGTTCTTCCACCTGGGCCTGTACCAGAAGGAGCCTGTGCTGATCAACGAGGTGACACCGCAGGGCGCGCGCCACATCGGCTACAGCCGCGCGGACTTCGACTACGGCAAGAACCAGGTGCGGCCGGAGGCCTGGGGCGACCTGGGCTTTGCGGGCTTTCGCCTGCACAACCACCTCAACTCCAGCGCCTACAAGGATGAGCTGGTGGTCTTCCAGGGCGCAAGCTACTTCCGCGCACTGGGCAAGGGCCAGCAGTACGGCCTGTCGGCGCGCGGGCTGGCCATCGACACCGTGGGTGGCAGTGGTGAAGAGTTCCCTCGCTTCACAGAGTTCTGGCTGGTGCGGCCCGATGCGTTGTCCACGCAGGTCACGGTGTATGCGCTCCTGGATTCGCCCCGCGCCACCGGCGCCTACCGTTTCGACATCCAGCCGGGCCCGCAGACCACCACCACCGTGCGCAGCCGCATTTTTGTGCGGGCAGGCAAGAGCGACAAGCCCATCGCCACGCTGGGCATCGCACCGTTGACCAGCATGTTCTTCTTCGGCGAGAACCAGCCGCGCAAGGACGATTTCCGGCCAGAGGTGCACGACTCCGACGGTCTGATGATTGCCACGGGCGAGGGCGAATGGCTCTGGCGCCCCCTGCAGAACCCCAAGCAGACGCTGGTCACATCGTTTGCCACCAAAAACCCCAAGGGCTTTGGCCTGATGCAGCGCGATCGGCAATGGTCGAACTATGAGGACGTCGAAGCCCGCTATGAGCGCCGCCCGAGCGCCTGGGTGCGCCCCCTGCACGACTGGGGCGCCGGGCGGGTGGAACTGGTGCAGCTCCCCACACCGGATGAGACGCACGACAACATCGTGGCGTACTGGGTGCCCGCCCAGCTACCCGCCTCTGGCCAGGCCCTGGAATTTGCCTACGAGCTGAGCTGGCAGGGCGATGAACAGCAGCGCCCGCCTGGTGCCTGGGCCACGCAATCGCGCCAGGGCATGGGCTACACCCAGCAGACCGCCGAGGCCCTGCGCCAGCAAGTGCAGTACGTCGTTGATTTCGATGGGCCCGCGCTCAAGGCCTTGCCCCCCGATGCGCCCGTGAAAGCCGTGGTCACAAGCGATGCCAACGGCAAGGTACTGGAAAGCATCGTCTACCGCAATCCGGTCACTGAGCAGTGGCGCATGACCCTTCGCATCCAGCGCCAGAAGGCCGATCGACCGATCGAGCTGCGCGCCTTTCTTCAACACGACAACAACGCTGTGAGTGAAACATGGACGCACATCATTCTTCCCGAGTAAGCCCCCAGATGCACCCACACCCACACCCACATCCATCCCAGCGCAGCACTGTGCGGGGAGAGCGGCATCCCAATTCCGTCACCGCCCCTCCGGTCCACCGGGGTTCGATGGTGCCTGTTCCATGGCGGGGCTTCTGGAACAGCCTGGGAACGGCGCTGCTGCTCAAGCTCACAGGCCGTGCCAAGGCGCACCGTCAGGCGTCGGCCACTGCCCACTCTTCGCAGGCATGGGAGAGCGCTGCTCAGCGCCGTCGCTGGACCTTCGCGGTGCTGACTGCACTGACGACGGCGCTCGCAAGCCTCCTGTTTGCCGGGGTTCAGCCGGAATACGACAACGCCTGGCTGGGCTACGGCCAGATTGCGCTGTTTGCCCTGCTGTCCGCATGGGTTGTCACCGGCTTTCTCACCGGGCTGATGGGCTTTTGGGTCATGCTGCGCGGCGACCGGCATGCGCTGTCTGTGCGCAGCGTGGTGGAACACCAGCTGCCTCCCGATGCGCGCACGGCCATCATCATGCCGATCTGCAACGAGGACGTGGCCACCGTGTTCGCGGGGCTTCGGGCAACCTGCGAGTCGGTCGCTTCCACCGGCCATGGGGCCACCTTCGACGTGTTCGTGCTGTCCGACAGCTACGACCCCGCCATCGCCCAGGCCGAACGCGCTGCGTGGGAAGAACTGCGCACCGCCCTGGCCCAGCACAGCCAGCAGCCGCAGGTACAGGTGTACTACCGCCTGCGCACTCGCCGCACGCACCGCAAGGCCGGCAATGTGGCCGATTTCTGCCGCCGCTGGGGCAAGGACTACCGCTACATGGTGGTGCTGGACGCCGACAGCGTGATGAGCGGTGACTGCATCGTTTCCATGGCCAAGCTGATGGAAGCCAACCCCACGGCGGGCATCATCCAGACGGCAACCCAGGCCATCGGCCACGTCACGCTGCACGCCCGCGCGCAGCAGTTCGCCTCGCGCGTTACGGGTCGGCTGTTCACGCTGGGCATGCAGTACTGGCAGCTGGGTGAATCCCACTACTGGGGCCACAACGCGATCATTCGCGTGGCACCCTTCATGGAACACTGCGCCCTCGCGCCCATCAAGGGCAAGGGCGGCTTGGCGGGCGGCATCATGTCGCACGATTTCGTCGAAGCGGCTTTGATGCGCCGCGCGGGCTTCCACGTCTGGCTGGTGTCGGACCTCATCGGCAGCTATGAACAGCAACCCCCTGACCTGCTGGCCGAGCTGCAGCGCGACCGCCGCTGGTGCCAGGGCAACCTGCAAAACGCACGCCTGATGGCCGAGCCCGGCATCCACCCCGTACACCGCTCCATGTTCGTCACGGGCGCCATGGCTTACCTCTCGGCACCGCTGTGGCTGGCCTTCCTGACGCTGGGCACAGCGCTGTGGCTGTCGGGTGCCAAGTTGGTGGCCAACTGGCACATCCTGCCTGCCGAACTGCTGGCGCTGTGGGCCTTCACGCTGACCCTGCTTTTCCTGCCACGTGTCCTGGGCGTGGCCGCAGTCTTCATGCGCCGGGAGCACCACGAGTACGGGGGTGCCTGGAGCCTGCTCAAGAGTGCTGCCCTGGAGAGCGTGCTGGCCATTTTGCAAGCCCCCATCCGGATGCTGGCCCATTCGCTGTTCGTTCTGATCGCGCTGACAGGCCTGAAACTGGAATGGAGATCCCCCCCGCGCGAAGCCCATGCCGTGCCGTGGCGCCACGCCGCGCGCCAGCTGGCCCCGATGAGTCTGGTGATTGGCCTGCTGGCAGTAGGCGTGTCGCTCATCGACAGCAGCGCCCTTCTGTGGCTCATGCCCGTGGGCCTGCCATTGGCGCTGGCGATACCACTGGCTGTGTTGACCAGCCAGATTGCATTGGGAAAGGCGATGCGTGCCCAGCAGCTGCTGCTGATTCCCGAGGAATCCTGGTCGCCCCCGGTACTGCGGCGGGCGTGGCTGCACGCCAGCCGTCTGGCCGCGCCCGCACTGAAGGTTGCCTAGGCGTTCTGACTGCACCTGCAAAAAAGCGACGTCAAGTCGGCTTTTTTTGCTTCTATTTTTATAGCTACTGGCGCTTTACCAGTAAGCGCCAGAGGCCAAAATGACCTGAATTTCAGAAGGGCATCTTGGGCATTCCGCCACCCATGCCCTTCATGCCGCCCATCTTCTTCATCATCTTCATCAGGCCGCCGCCCTTCATCTTTTTCATCATGCCCTGCATCTGCTCGAACTCCTTGAGCAGGCGGTTGACCTCTTGCACATGCACGCCAGCCCCGTTGGCGATGCGCTTCTTGCGGGTGGCCTTGATGAGTTCGGGCTTGCGACGCTCCAGCGGCGTCATGCTCTGGATGATGCCCTCCTTGCGCTTGATGTCTTTCTCGGCCTTGTCCATGTCCATGGCACCGGCCTTGGCGGTGAGCTGCGACGGCAGCTTGTCCATCAGGCTGGAAAGCCCGCCCATCTGCTTCATCTGCTGGATCTGCGAAAGGAAGTCATTCAGATCGAACCCGTCGCCACTCTTGACCTTGGCCGCCAGCTTCTGTGCGGCCTCCATGTCCACCCCGGCCGTGACCTGCTCCACCAGAGCCACGATGTCGCCCATGCCCAGGATGCGGCCTGCATGGCGCTCGGCGTCGAACACTTCCAGGCCGTCGAGCTTTTCAGACACCCCCGCAAACTTGATGGGCGCACCCGTGATCTGCCGCACCGACAGCGCGGCGCCGCCGCGCGAATCACCATCGAGCTTGGTGAGCACGATGCCGGTGAGCGGCAACGCTTCCTTGAAGGCCTTGGCGGTGTTGATCGCGTCCTGGCCCTGCATGGCATCGACCACGAACAGGGTTTCGACCGGGTTCAGCGCGGCGTGCAGGTCCTTGATTTCCTTCATCAAGGCTTCATCGATGGCCAGGCGGCCCGCCGTGTCGACCAGCAGCACGTCAAAGTAGTGCTTCCTGGCGTAGTCCAGTGCGGCGTGGGCGATGTCGAGCGGCTTCTGGTCGGGCGTGCTGGGGAACCATTCGGCGCCCGCCTGTTTGGTCACCGTCTTGAGCTGCTCGATGGCGGCCGGGCGGTACACGTCGCCCGACACGGTCAGCACCTTTTTCTTGCGCTTTTCGATCAGGTGCTTGGCCAGCTTGGCCGTGGTGGTGGTCTTGCCCGCGCCCTGCAGACCAGCCATCAGGATCACGGCGGGCGGCTGGGCGGCCAGGTTGATGTCGGCCACGCCCTCGCCCATGGTGGCGGCCAGTTCACGATTGACGATGCTGACCAGCGTCTGACCGGGCTTGAGCGAGCCCAGCACTTCCTGGCCCAGCGCCTTCTCTTTGACGCGGGCAATGAAGTCGCGCACCACCGGCAGGGCCACGTCGGCTTCGAGCAGGGCCATGCGCACCTCGCGCAGCATGTCCGTGACGTTGGATTCGGTGATGCGGGCCTGGCCACGCATCTCCTTGACGAGGCGCGTGAGTTTGTCGGTAAGGGCGGAGGCCATAGGGGAGAAGTCCGGTGTTGCCTGCGCGTCAGGGTGCTGGCGGTGGGGCGAAAGGCTAAACTGCGATCCATGATTTTAGCGAGTAGCTCTCCCGCCAGCTGGCTGCTGGCCCTGGCTGCGGCCGTGGCATACGCCGTGCCCGCCGCCGCATCCTCGCGGCTGGGCGCAACAGCGGCCCGCAATGCGCTGCTGGTGGCCTGGCTGCTGCACGCCACAGTGCTGGTGTGGGGCCTGTGGGGCGACACGCCCCGATTCGGGTTTGCGCCCGCCTTGTCGATGACTGCGTGGCTGGTGCTGACGGTGTACGCCGTGGAGCGGCAACTGTTTCCGCAGATGCAGTCGCGCTGGATGCTGGCGGCGCTGGGGGCCATGGCCATCGTGCTGGCGGTGCTCTTCCCGGGCCAGCCGCTGCATGTGACAGCCTCCGCCTGGCTGCCACTGCACCTCGCACTGGGCATTGCCTGCTACGGATTGTTTGCGGCCGCCGTGGTGCATGCCTGGCTGATGACGCGTGCCGAGCAGCGCATCCGCCAGGCCGAAGACCCCCACAGTGGCATTCCCCTGCTCACACTGGAACGCCTGACCTTCCGCTTCGTGACGGCAGGCTTCATCCTTCTGACCGCCACGCTGCTGGCGGGCTGGCTGTTTGGTGACACCCTGTATGGCAGGGCGTGGCGTTGGGACCACAAGGCCGTTTTTTCGCTGCTGGCCTGGTTCACCTTCGCCACCCTGCTCCTGGGACGCGCACGTTTCGGCTGGCGGGGCCGCAATGCGGTACGCGTGCTGTACGCCGGGGCGGCGCTGCTGCTTCTGGCTTACGTGGGGTCACGTTTCGTCATGGAAGTCGTTCTGGGTCGCAGCACATGAAATACCTGGTCTTGCTGGTCGTACTGGTCGTGGCCTTTGGCATCTGGCGCAGCCGCCGCCCCTCGGCACCGTCGCCCGCCCCCCGTCCGCTGGCGCTCCCCCAGGACATGCTGGCATGCGCCCGGTGTGGCATCCACATCCCTCAGGCTGAAGCTTTGATGACGGGCCAGCTGGCCTATTGCTGCGCCGACCATCAGCAGCGGGGTCCCGTCTGAATCACCCCATGCAACCTCTGTCTGCGGACGCCATTGCACCTGCCCTGGAGGCGCCATTCGTGCGCCTTTGGCGCGGGTTCCTGACCGGCCGGGCCATGGTTGCGCTAGCGCTGCTGGTACTGCAGGGCGCAAGCCAGGCTATCAACCAGGCCACCCAGCCTGCCGTTCTGGCTGTCTGCGCCGCCTATCTCGTCGCCACCATCACCTTGCGCGTACTGACAGCCCAACAGCCGCCCTCACCCGGAGCCGGCCCACAATGGCTACCTTCCATCGGGGTCGATCTGGCAGCCATCACGGCCCTTCAGCTTCTGAACGCGGGGGCCATGAACTACACCCCCCTGTTTGGCCTTCCCATTCTCATGGCGGCCGTCCTCGGAACGCTGACCCTGGCGCTGGGGACAACGGCAGCGGTGACGTTGCTGTTGCTGGGGTGGGCATGGTGGGTAGGCTCTGGCACTGCGGGCGACGACGCCCCCCGTTACCTGCAAAGCGCGCTGACCGGCACGGGCTATTTCATCGTGAGCTACCTCGTGCACCAGCTGGCGGTGCGCCTGGCGCGCGAGCAGGAACTGGCACTACAGAGCCAGATCGCGGCCCGGGTGCAAACGCAGGTGAGCGCCCTGGTGATCCAGAACCTGACCGACGGCGTCCTCGTCGTGGACGAAGGCGACGTTGTACGCCTGGCAAACCCGGCAGGGCTGCAGTTGCTGGGCGGCGCCTCGCCTCCCGAGTTGCCGTTCGCATTGGCCTCCCTGCCGCCTTGGAATCCGCTGGTTCTGCTGGCGCGGCGTACCTTCCGGCAGGAGCAGCCCCAAACCGCTGATGTGGACCTGCTGCATCCGGGGCAAAGCCCGACCGGCTTGCATGTGCGGACCTGGCTGACTTCCACGCGCGAGGCCGCGCGCCACGCACACACCGAGCGCCTGTGCGTGATGTTCCTGCACGATCTTCGCGAAATGGAAGCCCGCCTGCGCACCGAAAAGCTGGCCGCCATGGGGCGCATGTCTGCTGCGGTGGCCCACGAAATCCGCAATCCGCTGGCCGCCATCGTGCAAGCCAATGCGCTCCTGGAAGAGGATCTGAAAGACCCTGCCCAAAAACGCCTGGCCCACATGGTCCAGCAAAACGCCGACCGCCTGGCACGCATTGCGGAGGAGGTGCTGGACATCGCCCGCGTGCAGCACCAGATCAGCCACGCGCCAGCGTCCACCCTGCCTCTGGACGAAACGGTATCCCAGATATGGAATGACTGGCAGGCGCAGGATCCGTTGCAGCGCCGTGGCGTGGTCCTGCTGGAAGCTGGCAATACGCAGGTCGAATTCGACAACGAGCATCTGCGTCGGGTGCTGGTCAACCTTCTGGACAACGCGCTGCGGTACGTCGGTCAGGAGCCGGACTCCCTCACCGTCACCACCCGCGCCGCACCGTCAGGCCAGATCAGCCTGCAAGTCTGGAGCGACGGCGCCCCGATGGACAAATCGGTAGAGCGCCATCTGTTCGAGCCATTTTTTTCCTCGGAGAGCCGCTCGAGTGGACTCGGGCTCTATATATGCCGCGAACTCTGCCAGCGCCATGGGGCTTCGATCAGCTACCAGCGTCTCACCCGCACCACACTGCGTGGCGAGGTAGGTGGCAACGCTTTTACCGTGGGGTTCCGGCGCACGACCCGCCCTACCGAATCCGCCACGCTGTTTGACACCATCGTGGTCTGAAACACCTTGCCATGAACGCCCCTGTTGCTTCCATCCTTGTCGTCGACGATGAACCTGATCTTCGGACCCTGTACGAACTGACCCTGCTGCGCGAAGGTTACCGCGTGGAGACCGCCTCCAGTGTGCAGGAGGCCCGGGACCAGCTCAAGGCGCACCGTTTCGATGCCGTCATCACCGACATGCGGCTTCCGGACGGTTTTGGCATGGAATTGCTTCAGGACCTTCGCGAGCAACAGCGCCGCGAGCGGTGTGTGGTCATGACCGCCTACGGCTCTGCCGAGAATGCCGTGGAAGCCTTGCGGTCCGGTGCATTCGACTACATGACCAAGCCGGTGGATCTCAAGCAGTTCCGTTCGGTGGTTGCATCGGCAGTGCAGGGGACCGGCGGTGTGCCCGCCCCCCGGGCTGCCCGTACCGGGGGTGTGCAAGGCCGGCAGGGCAACTTCAGCGCCGACCCCTTGGCGGCGGGCACTGCCCTGGACCGCCTGGTCGGAACTTCCGAGGCCATGCGCAACGTCAAACAGCGGGTGGCCAAGGTGGCGCGCGGCATGGCGCCTGTGCTGATCCACGGGGAATCGGGCACGGGCAAGGAACTGGTGGCACAGGCGTTGCACGCCAGCAGCCAGCGCGCGGACGGGCCTCTGGTGGCCGTGAACTGCGGAGCCATCCCGGAGAACCTTCTGGAGGCGGAGTTCTTTGGCGCTCGCAAAGGTTCGTATACCGGCGCCAGCCAGGACAGGGACGGCTACTTCCAGGCCGCGCGCGGAGGCACACTTTTTCTGGATGAAATCGGTGATCTGCCTTTGGCCATGCAATCCAAGCTGCTGCGCGCCATCCAGGAACGCAGCGTGCGCCCCCTTGGATCGACCCAGGAAGAAACGGTGGACGTGCGCATTGTCAGCGCCACGCATCGCGACTTGGCCGCCGACGTGCAGTCAGGCCGGTTCCGGCAGGATCTGTACTACCGGCTCAATGTGATCGAGATCGTCATTCCCCCATTGCGCGAACGCCGGGAGGACTTGCCGATGCTGTGCACCGCGCTGCTCGCGCGCATCGCCCAGGAATCTGGCATGCCAGTACCCTCTCTCACCGAGCAGGCACTGCAAGCCATCGCGGCGCACCCGCTGACCGGGAATGTCCGCGAACTGGAAAACCTGCTGCACAGAGCCGTCGCCCTCAGCGACGGTGATGAACTGAATGTGGACTGGCCGATGGGGTCATCGGCCCCCTCCAGCCCAAGGGCCTCCCCCGAGCCCACAAGCCCACCAAATGCCGAAGGGCCGCAGCCCTATCCACCGCCCCCGGCCATTGGCAATGTAGGTTGCACTGTACCCCTGCCCAACGATCTTCAGGCATGGCTCGACCAGCTGGAGCGGGACATCCTGATCCGCGCGCTGCGCGAAGCGGGCTTCAACAGGACAGCCACCGCAGCCCGGCTGGGCATCAGTCTGCGCCAGATTCGCTACCGTATCGCCCGACTGAACATTGCCGTCCCGAATGATCAGGATCCGCATGACGAGATCGACTGAAACGGCGGGTGAAGGACTCCCACTTTGGGACGGGGGATGGCACCGCGCGGCCACGAGGCTCGAATCTCCCAACCACGGTGCGCGCCCCAACCTGGCTGGCTCCCCCATCGACCTCATCGTGGTGCATTCGATCAGTCTGCCGCCCGGCGAATATGGCGGAAACGCCGTGCAGCAGCTCTTCACCAACACCCTCGACTGGGACGCCCATCCCTATTTTCAGAGCATCCGGGGCCTGAAGGTGTCGTCGCACTTCTTCATCGAGCGGTCCGGCGCTCTTTGGCAGTTTGTTGATTGCGACCACCGGGCGTGGCATGCGGGTCAATCCGCTTACCGCGGACGCAGCCAATGCAATGACGATTCCATCGGCATCGAACTGGAGGGTCTGGAAGGACACACGTTCGATCCCGCGCAGTACCGGACATTGGCCTCGCTCTGCCTCGATATCGCGCGCCGTTACCCCATAAAACACGTAGCGGGGCATGAGCACATAGCACCGGGCCGCAAGCATGACCCGGGCCCGGGTTTCGACTGGGCGCAGCTGAAGCAATCCCTGAACTGGCCAGCGCGCCGGTTTCCTGCTGCCACCGGTCCTGGCCAGCAAGGCATCCGCTGACTCCACTGGCGAAGCAGCTCGTCAAGCTCTTTTTTTATTGTGCGCCCGCACATACCCGCATCCCCAGACGTCATGCGGGTTGTGGAAGAAAAATCTCCGGAAACGCCTTTCCTTGCGTGAGTTTCGCTCTGCTTTTTTGTGGCGACAAGGGTTTTGCGGGGGCGAGGCCATCGTCTTTTGGCATCGCAAACAGGCGATTTCAAATTTCCGGTGAATTTACGGCGGTACACTACCGGTAGTGTCTTGAATGCCTGCGACACACCATATATAGTGTGCGCCAGACCGCCGCCTGCCGCACCACCCACCTACTGCTGCGGCACCTAGACTCCGCACCGTTCCCCAGACAGCCCACAGAAGAGGATCCCATGCAAGCTGCTTTGAACACGCCTTCCACGCCCCACGCCACGCCCACCGAGGCACCAGCCAACCAGTCCGCGCAAGCAATGGCTGGCAGCTCTCTAGCGCACTATCAGATCATTCGCCGAAATGGCGCGGTCGTGCCATTTGAACCGCAGAAAATCGCCGTCGCAATGATGAAGGCCTTTCTGGCCGTTCATGGAACTCAGGGCGCTGCCTCCGCCAGCGTGCGCGAAGTGGTCGATACGTTGACCAGCAACGTCACACGCGCTCTGATGCGGTCCCGTCCTGGCGGCGGCACCTTCCACATAGAAGATGTGCAGGACCAGGTCGAGCTGGGCCTGATGCGTGGCGGCCACCACGAAATTGCCCGCGCCTATGTGCTGTACCGCGAGCGCCGTACGCAAGAGCGCGCCCGCCAGGCCGAACAGCAAAGCCCTGCGGTGTCCATTCCCCTGCTGCATGTGCTCGATGGCGGCGAGCGCGTCGCACTGGACTCGCACCGCCTGCAGGCATTGATTGAATCAGCCTGCGTGAACCTCGGTGCCGACGTGAAGGCCGACCCCATCGTGGCCGAGACCATGCGCAACCTGTATGACGGTGTGCCCATGGACGAGGTCTACAAGGCCTCGATCCTTGCTGCGCGTACCCTCATCGAGAAGGACCCGGACTACACCTATGCCACCGCCCGCCTGCTGCTGCACACCATCGTGCGCGAAGTGCTGGGCCGCGAGGTGACGCAGGATGGCATGGGCCAGGCGTATATCGAATATTTCCCGCAGTTCATCAAGAAGGGCGTGGACAACGACCTGCTGGATGAGCGCCTGATGCAGTACGACTTGCAACGCCTGGGCGCCGCACTCAAGGCAGACCGCGATCTGAAGTTTGATTACCTCGGTTTGCAGACCCTGTACGACCGCTACTTCCTGCACGTCAAAAAAACCCGCATCGAGCTGCCGCAGGCCTTCTTCATGCGTGTGGCCATGGGCCTGGCGCTCAATGAAACCGATCGCGAAGCCCGCGCCATCGAGTTCTATGAAGTGCTCTCGTCGTTCGACTTCATGTCGTCCACCCCCACGCTGTTCAACAGTGGCACCCTGCGCTCGCAGCTGTCCAGCTGCTACCTGACCACGGTGCCCGACGACCTGGATGGCATCTACGAGTCGATCAAGGAAAACGCCCTGCTGTCCAAGTTTGCTGGCGGCCTGGGCAACGACTGGACTCGCGTGCGCGCCCTGGGCTCCCACATCAAGGGCACGAATGGCGAATCGCAGGGCGTGGTGCCCTTCCTCAAGGTGGTCAACGACACGGCCGTGGCGGTGAACCAGGGCGGCAAGCGCAAGGGCGCCGTCTGCACCTATCTGGAAACCTGGCACCTGGACATCGAAGAGTTCCTGGAACTGCGCAAGAACACCGGCGACGATCGCCGCCGCACGCACGACATGAACACGGCCAACTGGATCCCTGACCTGTTCATGCGCCGCGTGATGGAAAAGGGCACCTGGACGCTGTTCTCCCCTTCTAACGTGCCCGACCTGCACGATCTGTTTGGCGCCGACTTCGAAAAGGCCTATGTGGCCTACGAAGAAAAGGCTGCACGTGGCGAGATCAAGCCCGCCAAGACGATCCAGGCCACGGACCTCTGGCGCAAAATGCTGACCATGCTGTTCGAGACCGGCCACCCCTGGATCACCTTCAAGGATGCCTGCAACGTGCGCTCGCCCCAGCAGCACGCTGGCGTAGTGCATTCTTCCAACCTGTGCACCGAGATCACGCTCAACACCAGCGACACCGAAACCGCCGTCTGCAACCTCGGTTCGGTCAACCTGCTGCAGCACATCAAGGACGGTCAGATCGACCACGACAAGCTCAAGAAAACCATCACGGTCGCCATGCGCATGCTCGACAACGTGATCGACATCAACTACTACGCCGTCAAGAAGGCCCGCGATTCCAACCTGCGCCACCGCCCGGTCGGCCTGGGTGTGATGGCATTCCAGGACAGCCTGTACGAACTGCGCATCCCCTACGCTTCGCAAGAGGCGGTGGAATTCGCCGACAAGTCGATGGAAGCCATCTGCTACTACGCCTACTGGGCGTCCACCGAACTGGCCAAGGAGCGCGGAAAGTACTCCAGCTACAAGGGCTCGCTGTGGGATCGCGGCATCCTGCCTTTCGACACGCTGGACATGCTCGCGCAGGCCCGGGGCGGCTATGTGGAAGTGGACCGCTCTTCCACGCTCGACTGGGATGCGCTGCGCAAGAAGATTGCGCTGGACGGCATGCGCAACTCCAATTGCGTGGCCATTGCGCCCACCGCCACCATCTCCAACATCATCGGCGTCGATGCGTCGATCGAGCCCTCGTTTGGAAACCTGTCGGTCAAGTCCAACCTGTCGGGGGAATTCACCATCATCAACGGTGGTCTGGTGCGTGACCTCAAGCGCCTGGGGCTGTGGGACGACGTCATGATCATGGACCTCAAGCATTTCAAGGGTTCGCTGCACCCCATCGACCGCGTGCCGCAGGACATCAAGGCGCTTTACTCCACGGCCTTCGAGGTCGAACCCCAGTGGCTGGTAGAGGCAGCCTCGCGCCGCCAGAAGTGGATTGACCAGGCACAGAGCCTGAACATCTACATGGCCGGCGCATCGGGCAAGAAACTCGACGACACCTACAAACTTGCCTGGATCCGGGGTCTGAAGACGACTTACTACCTGCGCACGCAAAGCGCTACGCACGTCGAGATGAGCACGGTCAACACGCGCCAGCTCAACGCAGTTTCGTCAGGCAATGATGGTGGCTCCTCTGCTTCTCTGGCTGCCCCCCACGCCAGACCCAGCGCGCTGGAAGCTGCGGCCGCAGCAGCGGCCCAGCAGACATCCGCAGTGCCTGCCACCGACGTCAAGTTCTGCGCTATCGATGATCCTGGCTGCGAGGCCTGCCAATAACGCACGTGCTGCGCGACGCCTTGGGTTATCGCGGGGCGTCGCGCGTGTGCTGTGAAGCAACAAATCGTTGCTGGACAACGCTTGAGTGCTTTTCTTTTCGCAGCACTGCTTTCATAATCCGAACACTGGAAAATCTATGTTGACCTGGGACGAAGAAGTCAAACCCTCATCGCAAAATCAACTGGACGGTGGACTGAACAAGAGCCACCTGGCGGGACAGCCGCCTTTGCCTTTCCAGACCCCGTCGCTGCAGGAAGTGCACGCATCGATGACTGCCTCGTCGGCAACACCAGCAGCACCTGCAGCTGCCACACATCGCAGGGTGAATGCGGCCGACAAGCGCATCATCAACGGCCAGACCGACGTCAACCAGCTGGTGCCTTTCAAGTACAAGTGGGCGTGGGAAAAGTACCTCGCAACCTGCGCCAATCACTGGATGCCCCAAGAAGTGAACATGACGCGCGACATCGCGTTGTGGAAGGATCCCAACGGCCTGACGGACGACGAGCGCCGGATCATCAAGCGCAACCTGGGGTTTTTTGTCACTGCCGATTCTCTGGCCGCCAACAACATCGTGCTGGGCACCTATCGGCACATTACAGCGCCAGAGTGTCGTCAGTTCCTGCTGCGCCAGGCGTTTGAAGAAGCGATTCATACACACGCCTACCAGTACATCGTGGAGTCACTGGGGTTGGACGAGAGCGAAATTTTCAACGCTTACAACGAAGTCCAATCCATCCGCGACAAGGACGAGTTCCTGATCCCCTTCATCGAGGCGATCATGGATCCAAACTTCCACACCGGCACCCCCGAGAACGACCAGACCCTGCTCAAGTCGCTGATCGTTTTCGCCTGCCTGATGGAAGGCCTGTTTTTCTATGTTGGCTTCACGCAGATCCTGGCCCTGGGCCGCCAGAACAAGATGACAGGTGCCGCCGAGCAGTACCAGTACATACTGCGCGACGAGTCCATGCACTGCAACTTCGGCATCGACCTGATCAACCAGCTCAAGCTCGAAAACCCCCATCTTTGGACAGCCGAATTCAAGGCCGAAATCAAGGCGCTGTTCCTCAAGGCGGTGGAGCTGGAGTACCGCTACGCGGAAGACACCATGCCACGTGGCGTGCTGGGCATGAACGCCTCCATGTTCAAAGGCTACCTGCGTTACATCGCCAATCGGCGTGCTACACAGATCGGACTGGAAACGCTGTTCCCCAACGAAGAGAACCCGTTCCCGTGGATGAGCGAAATGATCGATCTGAAGAAGGAACGCAACTTCTTCGAGACCCGGGTTATTGAATACCAGTCCGGTGGTGCGCTGTCCTGGGACTAGCGTCTTTTTCGCATCACACCACCATGGATATCTACACCACGTCCCCTCACAACTGCGCCGCAGGGCGCTGCGAGTGGGGCGTTTCCGTGTTCATGGGGATGGAGTTCCTCTCCATCCCCATGGATCACTTTCTGTCCAATGCAGACAGCGAGTGCTCTTTGTCTATTGACCCAAGGAGAACATGATGGCAACTGCGAAAAAACCAGCCGCTAAAAAAGCAGCACCGGCAAAGAAAGCCGCTCCCGCCAAGAAGGCTGTAGCAGCGAAAAAGGCTGCACCTGCCAAGAAGGCAGCAGCACCGGCAAAGAAAGCCGCTCCCGCCAAGAAGGCTGTAGCAGCGAAGAAGGCCGCACCTGCCAAGAAGGCAGCGGCACCGG
>NZ_AGTS01000098.1 GCF_000238595.1 Acidovorax sp. NO-1
GCAGCACTCGGCCCGTCACAGATCTGCGCCTTCAGCAACGCCGCGTTTTCTGCAGCGTCGCATCGGTAGCGAAGCCCTCGACTATAGCAGTGTTTTGGGGGCTTTGAAAAGAATGCGACACGAAATCCATCCGTTTACAGGGCAGGCGTCGCCATCGCGGACTCAAGCGCATCTACAAACAAGGCGGCGACGTCGCACCCCGTCTGGTCAAAGATCTCCTGGAAGCAGGTGGGACTGGTGACGTTGATCTCGGTAACGCAATCACCAATCACATCGACGCCTGCCAGCAGCAGCCCCCGCGCATGAAGCACCGGGCCCAGCGCATTCCCGATTTCCCAGTCCCGCGCCGACAGCGGCCTGGCGACGCCCTTGCCCCCGGCTGCCAGGTTGCCCCGTACCTCGCTGCCCTGTGGAATGCGTGCAAGGCAAAACGACACCGGCTTGCCACCAATGATGAGGATGCGCTTGTCGCCCTCGACAATCTCCGGCAGGAACTTCTGCACCATGACGCTCTGTACCCCATGGCGGTTCAGGGTTTCGGTAATGCTTCCCAGATTCAGCCCATCCGGCCCCACGCGGAAGATCCCCATGCCCCCCATTCCATCGAGCGGCTTGAGGATGATGTCCTGGTGCTCAGCATGAAAACGCTGGATGTCTGCCGCATCCCGCGTCACGAGCGTGGGCCCGATCAGATCGGGAAACTCCATGATCGCCAGCTTCTCCGGGTGGTCGCGCAGCGCGCGCGGCTTGTTGAACACGCGGGCGCCGTCACGCTCTGCCTGCTCAAGCAGGTGCGTTGCATAGAAATACTCGCTGTCGAAGGGCGGATCCTTGCGCATGAGCACGGCGTCAAAGCTGGCCAGCGGCGCACTGCGTTCGGGCAGCGCGGTGTACCACTGAACCGGCTCGCCCGTCAGGCGGATGTCGCACACGCGGGCCGTCACCCGGCCGCCACGCTGCCAGCTGATGTGCTGCGGCTCGCACACCGCCAGCGTGTGGCCCCGCCGCTGGGCCTCCCGCATCATGGCGAACGTGGTGTCCTTGTAGATCTTGAAGCTTTGCAGGGGGTCGGCAATAAAAAGCAGTTTCATGGTGGCAGGTCAGAGTCACTGTCTGGCAGATAAATAGAACGGCCTGAGACCCACGCGGGGCCGGTCCTCAGGCTCGCGAACGCCTGTACTGTTGCACAAATAGCGCGAAGCTGCCGGCGACCACTCCCCAGAAGGCCGATCCGACGCCCGCAATCACCACGCCGCTCAGGGTCACCAGAAAGGTGATGAGTGCCGCCTCGCGGTGCGGCTCCTCACGCAGGGCTGCGGCCAGTCCATTGCCTATCGTTCCCAGCAGGGCCAAGCCTGCGATGGCCACCACGAGCTCCTTGGGAAAGGCCGTCAGCAACCCTGTGATCACAGCGCCAAAAAGTCCGATCGCTATATAGAGGGCTCCGCAGGACACCGCGGCGGTGTAGCGACGGTCAGGGTCCTCATGCGCCTCGGGGCCCATGCACATGGCAGCCGTGATGGCGCTGAAGTTCAGCGCAAAGGCCCCGAACGGTGCCAGCACCAGCGTGGCGAGCCCCGTCAACGTGATCAGGCGGGAGACCGGAAGGTCATAGCCCGATGCGCGGATCACCGCAACGCCCGGCAGGTTCTGCGAGGCCATGGTGACGACAAACAGGGGAATGGCCAGACTGATGGCGGCGGCCAGGCTGAATTGCGGCGCCGTGAATACCGGCATGGCCAGTTCCAGTTGCACGGCGGACCAGGCCATCTGCCCTCTCACGGCCACCAGCGCAACCGCCGCCGCCAGTGTGATGACAACCGCATAGCGGGCCGCCAACTTGCGGGAGACCAGATACACCACCAACATGGTCAGCACCAGGGGCAAGGCTGTCTGGGCGGCAGCAAACGCCTGCAGACCAAAGCGCGCCAGCACACCCGCCAGAAGCGCCGCCGCGATCTCCATGGGAATGCGGTTCATGACTCGCTCGAACCAGCGCGTCACGCCCACCAGGGTGATGAGCGCTGCGCTGACCATGAAGGCCCCCACCGCCTCACCCATGCTGAAGCCACCGGCCAGGCCCGCAGTGGCCAGCACGGCCGCTCCGGGTGTAGACCATGCCACCATGACCGGCTTGCGCAAGATGAGTGAGGGCACCAGGGAGCACAGGCCCATCCCCAGCCCCAGCGCCCACATCCACGATGTGACCTGCGCCGGGGTGGCGCCAAACGCCTGCGCGGCCTGGAACACAATGGCGACAGAACTCGTGAAGCCCACCAGTACCGCGACGAAGCCTGCGGTGAACGCCGACAGGCTCAGGTCTTTGAAGAATTGCATGGGCGCGATTCTGTCATTCCAGCCCGCCGCCGAAGTTCTTGACGTGCCGGCGTTCTGCAAGAGTATTGCTATTATTTTAATAGCATGTGGCGCAACAGGGACAAGCGCCAGGGGCCAAAAAGACCCGAAACTCTGTTCAAAGCTCTATCTTCGATCCAAGTTCCACCACCGCATTGTTGGGCAGGTGCAGAAAGTCTGCCGCTCCGCTGGCGTTGTGGTGCATCTGGGCGAACAGCTTCTCGCGCCAGGGCGCCATGCCGCCGCCCATGGTGGGGATGACGGTATCGCGCGAAAGGAAGTAGCTGGTGGTCATGACCTCCAGCTCGCAACCCCGCCCGCGCAGCAGCTCCAGTGCGCGGGGCACGTCGGGGTCGTTCTTGAAGCCGTAGTGGATCGCCACCTGCCAGCAATCGTGGCCCAGCGGTTCGACCTGCAGGCGTTTGTCCAGGCCGATCCACGGGGTTTCATGGTTGTGCACCGTCACAAACAGGTTTTGCTGGTGCAGCACCTTGTTGTGCTTGAGGTTGTGCAGGAGCGCATTGGGCACCGCGCCCGCCTCGGCCGTGAGGAACACCGCCGTGCCCTCCACCCGGGTGGGCGGGCTGATGAACACGGATTCCAGAAAGTCCTTGAGGTCGATGGCATCGGCACGCAGCTTGTTGTTGAGCAGCCTGCGCCCTTCCTTCCAGGTCATCATGAAGGCGAACATGACCCCGCCGATCATGAGCGGGAACCAGCCCCCCTGGAACAGCTTGAGCAGGTTGGACGCGAAGAACGCCAGATCCACCACAAAGAAGCACCCCGTGGCGGCCAGGCACAGCGCCAGCGGGTAGCCCCAGCCGTAGCGGATCACAAAGAACGTGAGCGTGGTGGTGATCAGCATATCCAGCGTCACGGCAATGCCGTAGGCCGCAGCCAGGTTGCTCGACGAGCGGAACATCACCACCGCCAGCACGATGGCCACAAACAGCCCCCAGTTCACCAGCGGCATGTAGATCTGCCCGGTGTCGCGCACGCTGGTGTGCTGGATGTTCAGCCGGGGCAGGTAACCCAGCTGAATCACCTGCTTGGTGACGCTGAAGGCGCCGGTGATGAGCGCTTGCGACGCGATCACCGTGGCCATGGTGGCCAGCACCACCAGCGGGATCAGCGCCCAGTCTGGCGACATCATGTAAAACGGGTTTTTCACGGCCTCTGGCTCGGCCAGCAGCAGTGCGCCCTGGCCAAAGTAGTTGAGCGTGAGCGCCGGCATCGCCACGCCAAACCAGGCCAGGCGGATGGGGCGCTTGCCGAAATGCCCCAGGTCTGCATAGAGCGCTTCGGCACCCGTCACGCACAGCACCACCGCACCAAGGATGATGAAACTGGTGCCCGGGTTGGCCCACATGAAGCCCAGCGCGTGGTGGGGGCTCAGGGCCCAGAGTATTTCGGGGTGGCCAACGATGTGCGAGATGCCCAGCAACGCGATGCTGACGTACCACACCAGCGTGATGGGGCCGAAGAATCTGCCGATGCCGCCCGTGCCGCGCTTTTGCACGGCAAACAGGCAAAACAGCACGACCAGCGTGATCGGGATCACATACTGCTTGAAGTTCGGTGCCACCACCTCCAGGCCTTCCACCGCCGATAGCACCGAGATGGCCGGGGTGATGACGCCATCACCATAGAACAGCGAGGTGCCAAAAATACCCACCGCGAGCAGTACGCCACGCAGCCTGGGCTTGTCCTTGACGGCCTGCGAGGCCAGCGCCAGCATGGCAACGAGACCGCCCTCACCGTGGTTGTCCGCCCGCAGCACCAGCACCACGTACTTGAGCGAAACAATGACCGTGAGGGTCCAGAAAAAGATCGACAGGATGCCGTAAATGTTGTCCGGGGTGAAAGGCACATGCCCCGAACCAAAGACCTCCTTGACGGCATACAGCACGCTGGTGCCGATATCGCCATACACAACACCGATGGCGCCCAGCGTGAGCGCTGCGAGCGAGGATTTGGAGCTTTGCACTGACGGCACCCGGCATCCAGAGGCTGCCGGGGTCTGTTACTTTTGGGAACGCTATTGTGCGCCTGCCCCCGCCTGTAAATGCGGGAGAGCAGTCTATGTTGCAATGCAGCAACTGGCCTTGGCAGCGCGGGTCAGACGTGGCAGGCCCGGTACCCGCAGGCCGGCGCCATACCTCTGGGCGACGTCCTCAGTCGTACACCTCGGCGTCGGGGTTGGTGGCCTCCAGCTCATAGCTGGCCGCCAGCATGGCCAGCCGTCCCACCACGCCGTACATGTAAAAGCGGTTGGGCGCGCTCACGCCCGGGCGCACGCCGGGCTGGGGCATGTGTGTGCTGTGCTCGAACGCCAGCGGCACAAAGCTCGCGCCCGGAGCGTTCAGGTTCTCGTCCACGCCGCGCTCTGCGTGCATGCGGTAGAAGCCACCCACCACGTAGCGGTCCATCATGTAGACCACGGGCTCGGCCACGGCCTCGTGCACGCGCTCCTGCGTCAGCACGCCTTCCTGGATGATGAGGTCGTTGACCGGCTGGCCGTCCTTGATGACGGCCATCTTGTTCTTGGTCTTGCGGTTGACGGCGTCCAGCTCCTTGGCATCGCGCACCGTCATGATGCCCATGCCGTAGGTGCCGTTGTTGGCCTTGACAATGACAAACGGCTTTTCGTTG
Source organism: Acidovorax sp. NO-1 (assembly GCF_000238595.1). GTDB lineage: Bacteria > Pseudomonadota > Gammaproteobacteria > Burkholderiales > Burkholderiaceae_C > Acidovorax. The sequence continues at coordinate 5,008 of NZ_AGTS01000098.1, forward strand.
ATGCCGTATTCCTTGTACTTGCGACGCACCTTGGTCAGCAGGGCATCCACCGTGGTCTGCAGCTTGTCCATGCCTTTGTCTTCGGCAAAGTCCACGCCGTCGCACTGGCTGTACATGGGGTTGATGAGCCAGGGGTCGATGCCCAGCATCTTGCCAAAACGCTTTGCCACCTCTTCGTAGTTCTTGAAGTGGGTGCTCTTGCGGCGCACGCTCCAGCCCGCGTGCAGCGGGGGCAGCAGATACTGCTCGTGGATGTCTTCCAGGATGCCGGGGGCGCCGGCCGAGAGATCGTTGTTGAGCAGGATGGTGCAGGGATCGAAATCCTTGAGCCCCAGGCGGCGCTTGGTGCGCACCACGGGCTCCAGCGTCACGGTGTCACCGTTGGGCAGCTCGATCAGCGTGGGTTTCTTGATGTCGGGGCTGATGGAGCCCACGCGCACGTTGAGCCCGGCCATGTTGAAGATGCGCTGCAGCTGCACCACGTTGGCCAGGTAGAAGGTGTTGCGCGTGTGGTTCTCGGGAATGAGCAGCAGATTGCGCGCCTCGGGGCAGATCTTCTCGATGGCGGCCATGGCGGCCTGCACCGCCAGGGGCAGCATTTCCTTCGTCAGGTTGTTCCAGCCACCGGGGAAGAGGTTGGTGTCCACCGGCGCCAGCTTGAAGCCCGCGTTGCGGATATCGACCGAGGTGTAGAACGGCGGCGTGTGCTCCATCCACTCCAGGCGGAACCAGCGTTCGATGGCGGGCATCGAGTCGAGAATGCGCTGTTCAAGCTCGTTGATCGGCCCGGTCAGGGCGGTGATGAGATGCGGAACCATGGATAGCCCTCGGGAAGCGATTGCGACGAATTGTAGAGAGATGGGGTGACGCGCCGGTTTCGCAAGGCAGCCCGTTCGCGCGCTGCCTCAGCGGCGCCAGAACGCGGGGGTGAGCAAGGCCATGAAACTCAGGATCTCCAGGCGCCCCAGCAGCATGGCCAGCGTGCACACCCAGATCTGGAAATCGGTGAGCACGGCAAAGTTCGACGCCGGGCCCACGCTGCCCAGGCCCGGCCCCGCGCAGTTGACGCTGGCGAGCACGGCAGAGAACGCGGTCACCGGGTCCAGGTCGGTGAGCAGCAGCACCATGCTGAGCCCGAAGATCGTGGCGCCATACACCAGCATGAAGGCCAGAACCGAGAAGATCACCCGGTTGTCCACCACGGCGCCGCCCAGCACCACTGGCTGCACTGCCCGGGGGTGCACCAGGCGGTTCATCTCGCGGCGCGCCTGCTTGACCAGAATGAGCATGCGCACCATCTTGATGCCGCAGCCCGTGGAGCCCGCGCTGGTGGCCACGCCCGACAGCAGCAGCATGAATACCGGAGCAAACACAGGCCAGGCCAGATAGTCCACCGTGGCGTATCCGGTGGTGGAGGCGAGCGACACCAGGTTGAACATGCCGTGGCGCAGCGCATCGAGCGGCGCATAAACCCCCTTTATCCACAACAGGCCCGCCACCAGCAGGCCGCCGCCCACCAGAGTGAGCAAGGTGGCGCGCAACTCCGGGTCATGCCAGAAGCCGTGCCAGTTCCCCTTGCGAATGGCCACGAAGTACAGCGCAAAGTTGCAACTGGCCACCAGCATGAAAACGATGCAGATCGCCTCCAGCAGGGGCGACTGGAAGTGCCCGAAGCTCTGGTCATAGGGCGACAGCCCGCCCAAGCTTACGGTAGAAAACATGTGCATCATGGCATCCAGCGGCGCCATGCCGCCTGCCCAGTAGGCCACTCCGCACAGCGTGGAAAACAGCGCATACACGCCCCACAGCCCCTTGGCCGTGCCGGTCATGCGGGGCGTGAGCTTGGTGTCCTTGAGCGGCCCGGCGGCCTCGGCCTTGAACAGCTGGCTGCCGCCCACCCCGAGCAACGGCAACACGGCCACGGCCAGAATCAGGATGCCCATGCCGCCCATCCACTGCAGGAAGGTGCGCCACACATTCAGCGACACGGGCAGCGTGTCGAGGTGCGACATCACCGTGGATCCTGTGGTGGTCAGCCCCGACACCGCCTCGAAATACGCATACGTGAAAGACAGGGGGCGCCCGATGGCATGGCCTGCCAGCATCAGCGGCAGGGTGGCGCACAGGGGCAGCATCAGCCACACCAGCGATACCAGCATCACCCCATGGCGCGGCTGCAGTTCCTGGCGGAACAGCCGCAGCCGCCACCACAGCGACGCACCCAGCGCCAGCGTTGCCGCCATGGCCTGCGGGTACACATGCCAGATACCGTCCTGGTTCCACAGCGACACCGCCAGCGGCAGCCCCATGGACAGCGAAAAGATCATCAGCAGGATGCCCAGCACGCGCAGAACGGGAAACATGTCCACCATGGTTGTCGTGCGGGTTCTGCGTCAGAAAAAGGTGGCGCTCACACGGAAGAGCTTTTCCACTTCGCGCACCAGCCGCTTGTGCGGCAGGAAGAACACCACGTGGTCGTTGCTCTCCAGCACCGTGCCGCTGCGCGGAATGATCACCTGCGGCTCGCGCAGATCGTCGGCCGACACCTCGGGCGACTCGGGCAGGCCGCGCACGATCAGGCCGATGTGCACGTCGCGCGGCAGGGACAGCTCGCTCACCTTGCGGCCCACCACGCGCGAGGTCTTGCGATCGCCGCGCACCACGATCTCCAGCGCCTCGGCCACGCCCCTGCGCAGGCTGTGCACGGCCTGCACGTCGCCCTGGCGCACATAGGCCAGCAGCTCGCCCAACATGGCCTGCGCGGGCGACAGGGCAATGTCGATCTGCGTGCCGTGCATCAGGTCGGCATAGCTGCGGCGGTTGATGAGTGCCAGCACGCGGCGCGCGCCCATGCGCTTGGCCAGCAGACAGGACATGATGTTGTCCTCGTCATCGTCGGTGAGTGCCAGAAAGAGGTCGACCTCGTCAATACTCTCGTCACCGAGCAAGTTCTCGTCTGTGGTGTCGCCTTGCAGCACAAGCACGTCAGACGGCAGGCGCGAGGCCAGCTCGATGCAACGGGCGCTGTCGTCCTCGATGATCTTCAAGAGATAGCGCCCCGGCTCCTTGCCCAGCTCCAGCGCCAGGTGCAGGCCCACACGCCCCCCCCGGCGATCATGATGCGGCGCACCGGCCGCACCGCCGTGGCGCCGCGCCGGTGCAGCGATGCCAGCACGTGCGCAATGTGCTCGCGCGCGGCGAGCACAAACACCTCGTCCCCCGGCTCGATCCGCGTTTCGCCGGCGCAGGCCACGAAGCGGTCGGGCTCGTCCGGGAAGCGGCGGTAAATGGCCACCAGGCGCACCGCCACATCAGGGGTGCTGTTGCGCATCTCGGCCACGGTGTGGCCCACCATGGGCGCGCCGGCCCGGGCGCGCACCGACACCAGGCAGGCGCGGCCACCGGCAAACTCGCGCACCTGCATGGCCTCGGGGTATTCGATCAGCTTGCCGATGTAGCTGGTGAGGGACTGCTCGGGGCAGATGATGCGGTCCACCGCAAAGCCCTCCGCCGCCACCAAGCGCTCCTCGTTCTGAAAGCCGGTGGAGCGCACCCGCGCGATGCGCTTGGGGATGTTGAACATCAACTGCGCCACCTTGCAGCACACCAGGTTCGTCTCGTCCTGGGCTGCGCAGGCGATCAGCAGGTCGGTGTCCTGCGCACCGGCCTCGGCCAGCACGGCGGGCTCGATGCCATTGCCCACCACCCCGCGCAAGTCGTAGCGCGACTCCAGGTCGCGCAGGCGGGCGGCGTCGGTGTCGATGACGGTGATGTCGTTGCGTTCCGACACCAGGCTGTCCGCCACACTCTGGCCCACGCGGCCTGCGCCGAGGATGATGATTTTCATAAGGCGGATTCAAGTACGAAGTGCAACGC
>NZ_AGTS01000097.1 GCF_000238595.1 Acidovorax sp. NO-1
TTAGCAGGCTGCTGAAATACTCCCCGCCGTCACTTCCCAGTTGACGTCTTGCCAGGACAATTGAGGCAACCCAACCGACCAGACAGACAAGCCAGACATGCGCGGAGCCGACACCTTCACCGAGAGCCTGTTCACCATGCGCCACCTCGATGACTTCGTGCCCGCCGATCACCCCTTGCGCGTGATCCGTGTGATGGTCAATAAAGCACTGGCCAACATGGACGAGCTGTTTGCCCGGATGTATGCGGCCGACATCAAAGGCGGGCGCCCCAGCATTGCTCCCGAGAAGCTGCTGCGCGCCATGCTCATCCAGGTGCTCTACAGCGTGCGCTCGGAGCGCCAGCTCATGGAGCAGACCCAGTACAACCTTCTGTTTCGCTGGTTCATTGGCCTGGCCATGGACGACGCCGTTTGGGTGCCCACCGTCTTCAGCAAAAACCGCGAACGCCTGATCGAGCACGATGCGGTCATCGAGTTCTTCAATCAGATCGTGCAACAAGCCCAGGAACAGGAACTGCTCTCGGGCGAGCACTTCAGCGTGGATGGCACCCTGATCCAGGCCTGGGCGGGCCACAAGAGCTTTGTGCGCAAAGACCGCCAAGGCGACGACGATACCGACGCGGGGAACTTCAAAGACCAAAAGCGCAGCAACGACACCCACGAGTCCACAACGGACGCGGATGCAAGGCTGTACCGCAAGGGCAAGACGGCTAGTGAGTTGCGCTTCATGGGCCACACACTCACCGACAACCGCCACGGGCTGGTGGTCAGCGCCGTGGTCACCAAGGCCGACGGATATGCAGAGCGCGAAGCGGCCAAGGCCATGATCAACGATGCGCGACAGGCACTGCCCGGCGATGACCCCATCACGATCACGCTGGGCGCAGACAAGGGTTACGACGCCAAGGAGTTCATCGACGCGCTGCAAGAGATGAACGTGCTGCCCCATGTGGCGCAGAACAAATCAGGGCGTCAATCGGCGGTGCCTGACAGGATCGCGGACAGCGAAGGCTACGCCATCTCCCAGCAAAAGAGAAAGCTGATCGAACAAGGCTTTGGCTGGGCCAAGACGGTGGGGCACATGCGTCAGGTGGTGGTGCGCGGGATCAATAAGGTTGATCAGATGTTTGTGCTGACGATGGCGGGCTACAACCTCACGCGACTGCGCAGCTTGGGGCAAATCCGTCTGCAGGGGCAGGTGTAAAAGGAAAAAGGATCAGAAAACCGTGCTGTACGGCTGAAAACACGCAGGTTTTCGGGCTGACTTCCAGCATACGGAAAGCAGCTGCTGCGAAAAATGCGCTTGCCGCCGCTGAGCAGGTTCCGGACGCACGGGAGTATTTCAGCAGCCTG
>NZ_AGTS01000096.1 GCF_000238595.1 Acidovorax sp. NO-1
GGCCACGCACGAGCGCCTGAGCGATCGCAACCAGACCCGCTACGACTGGCAGCATTACGTGCCGCTGATCGAGCGCAAGCCGGGCGCGCTGCGCAACGGCGCGCCCTTTGCAGACCTGCCCGAGCCATTGCAGCGCATGCGCAAAGGCTTGCTGCACCAGGAGGGCGGCGACAGGGTGATGGCGCAGGTACTGGCCGAGGTGCCCAAGCAAGGGCTGGACGCCGTGCTGGTGGCGGTGGAGTTGGCCCTGGAGAGTGCGCCGCCATCGGGGCGGGTGAGCACCGAGCACGTCATCAACGTGCTCGGCCGCCTGCAAGCGCAGCCCCTGCCCGAGACGGTTGCGACCAACCTGCAAGTGAGCCAGACACCCCTGGCCGACACGGCGCGCTATGACAGCCTGCGCGCTGGCAGCGACATGCAGGA
>NZ_AGTS01000095.1 GCF_000238595.1 Acidovorax sp. NO-1
CCGCTCTCAATCTCAGGGTGGGCACTCAGGTACGCGGTGATGGCCTGAAGCTTTTCTCCTGGTCCGACGATATCGATTTCAAGGGCACTCAGCCCGCTCAAAAATTCCCGAATCTCTTCATGCGGGTACGTGAGGCGCCAGCTGGAGTGAACCACGATGCGAACTGGGGGATGCGCGCTGAGAATGTCATCCAGATCAGAGAGCCATTCAATGGGAAGACAGGCGCTGACAGGCCCACCTGCAGGGTGCACTACGCCATCAAAGTCGATGAAGATAGCCCTCATTGTTTCTTGCCTGTGTGGGTCCGTCTCGCGGGCGTCCACGCGAGTGAGACGGTCATCGCACTAACGGTTCGATGGATGCGAGCAGGCTCATGCGCCGTAGAACACGTCCTATTGGCATGCACGCATCGGCATCAGCTTGAATGGCGTAGATCTCTGCCGTCGTGAGCGGCCCGTCGTCCGGCGAATATGCCGGCAACTTCTCGTTCGCCAGCTTGGCAAGAGGCACGCGCGACTTGGATCGCGTGACACCTGCAGGGGTGCCCTGCAAATCAAACTGCAGCGACTGCTGAGGAGTTGACGGTCCCGTCATGTTGAACCTTCAATCGACATTGTGTTGGCGGAGCGGGGTGCCCCATTGTGAGCGTGACTCACAAGAGGAGTAAATCACTCCTCAGTTCAGTTGCGAAACCACAAGCCTTGGCAAGAACTCAACCCCCGTGCGCTTCACCAGCTCTTCGTAGGTGATGGGCCTGCCGACCCGCTCCCCCTCCCGGTTCTCCTGCCAATGCGCCCAGGCTCTGTTGTCGTGCTGGTCGTACACGAGCTTGAACAGGTAGGCTGGAACCCGACCCCGTT
>NZ_AGTS01000094.1 GCF_000238595.1 Acidovorax sp. NO-1
TACAGCCAGGCAGTGGCCGAGAGCGCCTACGAACGCTTCGAGACCCTGTTTGCCAGCGTGCCGCTGGCGCTGATGGTGGTGGACGAGCACGACATGGTGGTGCAGGCCAATTCCATGGCGCACCGCTCTTTTCAGCCCACCGAACGCGACCGCCCGCTCACTGCCCTGATGCCTTTTGTGCGCAGCAAGGACGCCCGGCGCGTGCGCGAGGCCTTCGCCCTGGCGCAGGACCTGGGCCGCGGCGAGGTGAAAGAAGTGGTGTTTGACATCAGCGCCGACACGCGCATCACCGGAGACCTGCACATTGCCCACATCGAGGCGCCCCAGGCCAGTGGGCCCCCGCTGTCGCAGTTCCTGTGCGCGGTGATCGACCAGGGCCCGCTGCTGGCCGAGCGCCAGGCCCTGCAGCACAGCGCACAGACCCTGCAGCAACGCAACGAGCAGATCCGAGCCAGCGAAAAGCGGCTGGAGGCCATCATCAACTCTGCGCTCGATGCCATCATCTGCGTGGACCAGCACCAGCGCATCACCGTGTTCAATCCCACGGCGGCGGCCCTGTTCCAGTGCAGTGCCAGCGATGCGCTGGGCAGCCCGCTGGAGCGCTTTTTGCCCGATGCCGCGCAGGCCCTGGCGTTTGCGCAACTCACCACCCAGGCCCTGCTGGGCGAGATGACCGCCCTCACGGCCAGCGGCAAGGAGCTGGCGGTGGAGGTGAGCGTATCGTTCGAGCGCCACGCAGACGGCGAGACCACCACCGTGTTCGCACGCGACCTGACCGGCCGCAAGAAGGCCGAAGCGCACCGCAGCGAGCTGGAAGCGCAACTGCGCGAGTCGCACAAGATGCAGGCCGTGGGCACCATGGCCGGGGGCATTGCGCACGACTTCAACAACATTCTGGGGGCCATCCTGGGCAACGTGGAGCTGGCCAAGGCCGATTGTGCACCGGGCTCGCCGGTGCTGGAGAGCCTGCTGGAGATCGACAAGGCCGGCCGCCGCGCGCGCGACCTGGTGCGCCAGATCCTCACCTTCAGCCGCAACGAACCGCCGCAGCGCTCGGCCGTATCGCTGGCCGAGGTGGTGCATGACACCGAGCGTCTGCTGCGCGTGACACTGCCGCCCGCGATCGAGCTGCACATGCACCTGCAGGCCGGCCTGCCGCCCGTGCTGGCCGACGCCACGCAGGTCGAGCAAGCCCTGCTCAACCTGTGCACCAACGCCGTCCACGCCATCCAGCACCAGGGCATCGAACGCGGCAGCATCCACGTAGAGGCCGCCGCCGTGCAGCCCGACCACCGCCTGAGCGAGCGACTGGGGCTGGCCGCAGGCGATTACGTGGCGCTGACCGTGCGCGACACCGGCCCCGGCATGGACGCCGCCACGCTCGAGCGCATCTTCGAGCCCTTTTTCACCACCAAGCCCGTCGGCCAGGGCACGGGCCTGGGCCTCGCAGTGGTGCACGGCGTGATGCGCACGCACGAAGGCGGGGTGGACGTGCAGAGCTCCCCCGGCCATGGCAGCCGGTTCACGCTGTACTTTCCGGTGGCAAGCACCGCCACCCCAACTGCCCACGTCGCGCCCGTCGTTTTGGCCAGCGGCGCACTGACTGCTCACCCCACCGCAACTGCACCGGGTGACGCGAAAGCGCCCGGCAAAAAACACCGGGTGATGTATGTGGATGACGACCAGGCGCTCGTGTTTCTGGTGCAACGCCTTCTACGCCGACGCGGGTACGAGGTGAGCGGCTTCACAGACCCCCATGAGGCTACGGCCGCGCTGCGCGCCGCCCCGCAGGCTTACGACCTGCTGGTGACCGACTACAACATGCCCGGCTTCTGCGGCGTGGACCTGGTGCGCGAGGCGCGCCGGATCCGCCCCGATCTGCCGGTCGCCCTGGCATCCGGCTATGTGACGGCCGAGATCGAGCAAGCCGCACTGGCAGAAGGTGCCCGCGCACTGATCCACAAACCCAATGACGTGGAGGAACTGTGCGCCACGGTGCAGCGGCTCATAGCGACCAGTGCAGCAGGCGATGACACTGCCTGACCAACTGGCGGGTGGCGTGCAGGTGGTGTATGAAGACGCCGACCTGCTGGTGCTCGACAAGCCCGCCGGGCTGCTGTGCGTGCCGGGCCGGGGGCCCGACAAGCAAGATTGCCTGAGTGCCCGCGCCCAGCAGCGCTGGCCCGGCGCGCTCATCGTGCACCGTCTGGACCAGGCCACGTCCGGCCTCGTGCTGATGGCCCGCCACATCGATGCCCAGCGGCAGTTGAGCCACGCATTTGCCGAGCGCCAGGTGCACAAGCGCTACCAGGCCGTGGTGCAGGGGCTGCTGTACTCGGCAGACCGGTGCTGGAACGAGATCGAACTGCCCATCGCCGCCGACTGGGAGCGCCGCCCGCTGCGCGTGGTGGATGCCGCGAAGGGAAAGCCCAGCCTGACCCGCTGGCGCTTGCTGGCCCAGGACGAGGCGGCATTCAGCTCACGCGTGGAACTCGAACCCGTGACCGGCCGCACCCACCAGCTGCGCGTGCACCTGGCCGCCATCGGCCACCCCATCCTGGGCGACGCGCTGTATGCAGACGAAACCGCCCGACAAAAAACGCCCCGGCTGCTGCTGCACGCCTGCGTGCTGGAGTTTGTGCACCCCCGTCACAGGGCGCCATGTCGTTTCGAATCCGCGCCGGGTTTCTGATGCGCAGCGGGGCCCGTCAGACCAGCGCAAGCACCTCGGCCACCGGCCTGCGCGGCTTGGGTACAGGCATGACCGCAGCACGTCCCACCGCCACCAGCATCACGGGCAATTCGTCGGACTGCAGCCCAAACTCGCTCGCCACCCCCGTTGCGTCAAAACCGCCCATGGGTGCGCTGGCCAGGCCCATGCCCTCGGCCGCCAGCATCATCGTCATGGCAGCCAGCGAGGCCGAGCGCACCGCTTCATCACGCTGCAGCTGGGCATCAGGAGCATGCGCCGCCGTGGCCTGCGCCACCCAGGCGTCCCCCACCGCCTGCCCAAAAACACCGGCACGCACCACGGGCGCGAGCCGATCGGCCAGTGGGGTGTGGGCCTGCAGCGTGCCGCAGATGATGTAGGTGACAGCCGCATCCAGCACCTTCTGCTGGCGCCATGCCAGCGCGTGCAGCCGTGCCTTGGCCGCTGGCGTGCGCACCGCGATAAAGCGCCAGTTCTGCAGGTGGTAGGCCGTAGGCGCCAGCGTGGCCAGGCGCACCAGCTCGGCAATCTGGGCTTCATCCAGCGCATGACTTGCATCGAAAAGGTGGGTGGAGACGCGGGTTTCAATGGCTGAAGCCACGGTGTGAGAAGACATGAAAACACAGACCTTTCAGATCAACAAAGAAAAAAGGAAGGAGCACATCGAAGAGCGGAGCGCCTGGGGTGTCAGCGGCCTGCGCCGCGCTGCGCCATGGCCCACTGCACCGCCAGCACACAGCCCAGCACCGTGGCCATACCCAGCAGCGACACGCCGCGCATGGCTTGCCCCAGCAGCGCCCAGCCCAGCAGCACGGCCGTGAGCGGGCTCAGCAGCCCCAGCGACGCCACCGCCACGGTGGGTAGGCGCTCGATGCCCCGGAACCACAGCACATAAGCCACCAGTGCACCCGCCAGGCACAGGTACACATACCCCCCGGCCTGCGTGGCCGTGAGCGTGGGCAAAGGCGGGTCGGCCCACCAGGCCACCGGCGCGAGCATGAGCCCGCCCAGCAGCAGCTGCCAGCCGGTAAAGGCCAGCACCGGCAGACCGGACTGCCAGCGGCGCGAGAGAAACGTGCCCATGGCCATGCACACCGTGCCCGCCAGCGCCGCTGCCACGCCCCACCCATCCCAGACAGTGCCGGAGGCCAGCAGCATCAGCGCCATACCCGCCACCGCCAGCACGCCCGCCCCCAGCGCCACGCCCGACGGGCGGCGCTGGTCCACCGCCCAGGCCAGGCCCATCACCACCAGCGGGCCAATGGCCCCGACCACGGCGGCGAGCCCGCCCGGCAAGCGATAGGCCGCCACAAACAGCAGCGCCTGGAAGACACCGATATTGAGCGCAGCCAGCAAAGCCATGCGCCCCCATCCCCCGGGCACCGGCCACCGACGCGCCCACAGCACCAGCAGCAGCCCCGCAGGCAGCGCCCGTAGCAGCGCTGCGGTGAACGGCCGGCCGGGTGGCAACAGCTCGGTGGTGACGATGTAGGTAGAGCCCCAGATGATGGGCGCGAGCGCGGTGATGCACACGTCCCACCAGTTGGGTGACGACGACGGTGATGCTGACGAAGTCGAGTTTGAATTCATTTTTATCTTAAATTCAAGATAAATCACTGTAGCATAAAATCTCGAAATCAAGACAAATTACGCACATGCCTGACCTTCGCCCCCCAGACGCCGTGGATGCCATCCTGGCCCAATGGCACACAGAACGCCCCGATCTGGACGTATCCCCCATGGGCCCCATCGGCCGCCTCAAACGCTGCGCGGCATTGATGGACCGGCGACTTGAAGCCGCGTTCGCGCCGTTCGGCCTGTCTTTCTGGGAGTTCGACATGCTCGCCACGCTGCGCCGCTCTGGAGCCCCCTTCTGCCTGGCGCCCACCACGCTGTTTTCAACCCTCATGGTCACCTCCGGCACCATGACGCACCGCATGGGCAAACTTGAAGCCAGCGGGTGGATTGAGCGCCTGCCGAACCCTGCCGATGCCCGCGGTCTGCTCGTGCAACTCACGCCGGCCGGCCTGGCGCTGATCGACCGGGCCCTGGAAGCCCATGTGGCCAATGAGCATGCGCTGCTAGCCCCGATGCGTGCATCCGACGTGGCGGCCCTGGACCGGCGCTTGGCCCAGCTGCTGGCCATACTGGAGCCTGCGGGCGACAGCTGACCGCCACATCCCGCAGTACCATGGCGGGATGCCTCACAACCACCTCTACATCCTCACCGGCGCATCGCGCGGCATGGGCCTGGCCATGGCCCAGCAGCTTCTCAAGAGCGGCAACACCCTGATCTGCATTGCCCGTGGCACCAACCCTGACCTGACCGCCGAGGCCAAGGCAGCTGGCGTCACCATTGAACAGTGGCAGCAAGACCTTTCGCAGGGCGAGCAGGCCGCCCACAAGCTGCAAGCCTGGCTGCAGGCCCAGGGCCCGCAGGCGTTTGCCAGCGCCATCCTCATCAACAACGCGGGCATGATTCCGCGCATCGCCCCGCTGTCGGCCAGCGACGCGGAAGACCTGGCCACCGCCCTGCGCGTGGGGCTGGAGGCGCCGATGCAGCTGACCGCTGCCTTCCTGGGCGCGACCGACGCCTGGACGGTGCCGCGCAAGGTGCTCAACATTTCTTCCGGCCTCGGCCGCCGGGCCATGGCCTCGCAGGCTGCCTACTGCGCCGCCAAGGCGGGCATGGACCATTTCACGCGCTGCGTGGCGCTGGACGAGGCACTCAAGCCCCATGGAGCCAGGGTGTGCTCGCTGGCGCCCGGTGTGATCGACACGGACATGCAGGTTCAGCTGCGCGGCGCCGACCCGGCCGCCTTTCCGGACCGCCAGAATTTCGCCAACCTCAAGACGGGTGGCCAGCTCACATCCCCCGCCGAAGCCGCCACCCGCGTGCTCGCCTGGCTGGAGCGCGCAGACTTCGGCACCAACCCGGTGGCCGATGTCCGGGACGCGTGAATCGAATCATTCCTGTTTTCATAGCTGCCAGCGCATGCTGGATAAGCCCCAGTGGCCAATTTGACCTGAAACCCCTTTGAAAGGATCACCCCATGACCCGTGAAGTCGTCGTCGTCAGCGCAGTGCGCACTGCCATTGGCACCTTTGGCGGCAGCCTGAAAGACGTGCCCCCCACCGAACTGGGCGCCCTCGTCGTGCGCGAATCGCTCGCGCGTGCCAACGTGGAAGGCAAGGACGTGGGCCATGTGGTGTTCGGCCATGTGGTCAACACCGAGCCCAAGGACATGTACCTCTCGCGCGTGGCGGCCATCAACGGCGGCTGCGGCGAGGGCACGCCCGCCTACAACGTCAACCGCCTGTGTGGCTCGGGCCTGCAGGCCATCGTCAACGCCAGCCAGTCCATCCTGCTGGGCGACACCGACGTGGCGATCGGCGCCGGTGCTGAAAACATGAGCCGCGTGCCCTTTGCCAGCCTGAACATGCGCTGGGGCGCCCGCATGGGCGACACCAAGATGGTGGACATGATGATCGGCGCACTGCACGACCCCTTCCACAACATCCACATGGGTGTGACGGCAGAGAACATTGCCGCCAAGTGGGGCATCACGCGCGAAGACCAGGACAAGCTGGCGGTGGAGAGCCACAACAGGGCCGAACGCGCCACGCAGGCGGGTGTGTTCAAGGACCAGATCGTGCCGGTCACCTTGAAGAGCAAGAAGGGCGACGTGTTGTACGCCACCGACGAGCACTTCCGCCCCGGCGCCACGATGGACGACCTGGCCAAGCTCAAGCCCGTGTTCATCAAGGAAAACGGCACGGTGACGGCAGGCAACGCGTCGGGCATCAACGACGCCGCCGCCGCGGTGGTGCTGATGGAAGCCGGTGCCGCCAAGGCGCGGGGCGCCAAGCCCCTGGCCCGCCTGGTGGCCTACGCCCACGCAGGTGTAGACCCCAAGTACATGGGCATCGGCCCGGTGCCTGCCACGCAGCTGGCGCTGAAAAAGGCGGGCCTCACGGTGAACGACCTCGATGTGATCGAGGCCAACGAGGCCTTCGCCGCCCAGGCCTGCGCCGTCACCAAGGATCTGGGCCTGGACCCCGCCAAGGTCAACCCCAACGGCTCGGGCATCTCGCTGGGCCACCCCATCGGTGCCACGGGCGCGCTCATTACCGTCAAGGCATTGCATGAGCTGCAGCGCATCCAGGGCCGCTATGCGCTGGTGACGATGTGTATTGGTGGCGGCCAGGGCATTGCCGCGATTTTTGAACGCATCTGAAGCCCTGCCAGGCCCGGCAGCCATCGCCGTAGGCGATGCTGCCCTCCTGCATTGGCAAGGCCGGCCTTGCGCAGGATCAGCGATCATCCACAGGAGCTGGCACTAAGACCCGCAGAGCCGAACGCGCAGCGCGTTTGCCCCCCTCTCATTGAACCGACGGAGACACCCCCCGCCATGATCCGCACCCTGCTTTCTTTCACCGCCCTCGCTTTTGCCCTGGGCACCACGGCAAACGCCCAGGCCCCGGCTGCGGCCTATCCCACCAAGCCCATCCGCCTGATCGTGCCCTTCCCGCCCGGCGGCGGCACCGACATCCTGTCGCGCCTGGTGGCCACCAAGCTCACCGAAGGCCCCAAATGGACCGTGGTGGCGGACAACAAGGCGGGCGCGGGCGGCACCATCGGCATTGGCGAGGCTGTGAAGGCTGCACCCACGGGCTATGACCTGGTGATGGGCCAAAAGGACAACCTCGTGATCGGCCCCTGGCTCTACAAGAACCTGCCGTGGGACCCGACCAAGGACCTCACGGCCGTGGCCCACGTGGCCTGGACGCCCGTGGTCATCGCCACCAGCGTCAACTCCAAGTACAAGACCCTGGCCGATGTGGTGGCCGCTGCCAAGGCAGCGCCGGGCACCATCACCTACGGCTCGCCCGGCAACGGCACGTCCATCCACCTGGCCGGCCATTTGTTCGAGCAGGCGGCGGGCATCAAGCTCAGCCATATCCCCTACAAGGGCTCCAACCCCGCGCTGATGGATGCGCTGGCGGGCAACGTGGACCTGCTGGTCTCGTCCCTGCCCTCGGCCATGGGCCAGATCAAGGCCGGCAAGCTGCGCCCGCTGGCGGTCACGTCGGCCAAACGCAGCTCGTCGGTGCCGGATGTGCCCACCGTGGCGGAATCGGGTTTCAAGGACTTTGACGTGAGCACCTGGTACGGCGTGCTGGCCCCTGCCGGAACCCCCGCATCGGTGGTGACCACGCTCAATGCAGAAATCAACAAGCTGCTGTCCACCCCCGAGATGAAGGCCGCCATCCAGGCGCAAGGCGCCGAGCCCGAAGCCATGACGCCTGCCCAGTTCAGCGCCCTGCTCAACAAGGAGTACGGGCAGTGGAAAGGCATTGTGGAAGCGTCTGGCGCCAAGATCGAGTAAGGTGCCCTGACGCGCGGCCGGCGCCCCTGGCCGTCCACAGCCGCCCATGGCATGCACCTGCGTGCAGGCCGTGGCCCAGGAGCCTTTACCGTGCCGCAACCTCCCCACAAGTCCGCGCAACGCCCCGGGGCGTCTGCCCCGCCGGCCTCTGCGGCAACCACCGCACCCCAGCCCCCATCCAACATCGGCTCCAAGCTGCTGGTGCTGGTGGGCGTGCTGATGCTCGCGGCCTTGCTGTATGCGGGCGCCACGTCCGGCGCCCGACCCTCGGTGGCGCTGCCGCCTCCAGAGACTGATGTGAAGGCGCCCAGCCCGCCGGCCACCGCCACTGCCGTATTTGCAGGCGGCTGCTTCTGGGGCGTGCAGGCTGTGTTCCAGCACACACAGGGGGTACTGAATGCCGTGTCGGGGTATGCAGGCGGCAGCAAGGAGACGGCCAGCTACCCGATGGTCAGTTCCGGTAAAACAGGTCACGCCGAGGCCGTTGCGATTACCTACGACCCTCAGGTGGTGAGCTATGGGCAGCTTCTGCAGATCTTCTTTTCGGTGGCGCACGACCCGACCGAAATCGACCGCCAAGGGCCCGACTACGGGCCGCAATACCGGTCTGCCATTTTTTACTCCACGCCCGATGAGCACGAGGTTGCCCAGCAGTACATCGCGCAGCTCGACGCCACCCAGCTGCTGCCGCGCAAGATCGCGACCACGCTGGCCCCGCTGGACGCCTTCTACCCGGCAGAGGACGAACACCAGGACTACGCGACGCGCAACCCGCACTCCATCTACATCGCCACGTACGACCGCCCCAAGATCGCGCAGCTCGAGGCTTTGCTGCCCGAGCGTTTTCGCGATACGCCGGTGCTGGTGGCCGGGCAAGCGCCACGCTGAACCCCAAACAAAACGGCTCCATCCAGGAGCCGTTTTGCAGAATGCGCGTATTGCGGGTATTGCGCTTAGTGCGCGTATTGCGCTTAGTGCGCGCTACCGAGTGCCGCGCCTAGTCGCGCACCACCAGCACGGGGATATGGACCACGCCCAGCACGCGCTGGGTGACGCTGCCGAGCACCAGCTTTTCCAGCCCACGGCGCCCGTGCGAACCCATCACGATCAGGTCGGCGCCCGTGCTCTCCAGGGCGCGCAGGATTCCGTCGTGCACTGCATGTCCCTCGCCCACCACGGTGGTCACCGGCACACCGGCATCGGCCATGGCTTTGCGGGTGGCTTCCAGGGCCGTGTTGGCCTCGGCGGTGGCGGCATTGATGTACTGGGCCTGGCCGTAGGCAAAGTCAGCCCCGACGCCGGTGAAAGGATAGGGATCTACCACGTAGACCGCCGTCACGGCGCTGCCAAAGGTTTTGGCCAGCCCGGCGGCCTTGGACACGGCCAGCATCGACGTATCAGAGCCGTCGACCGGAACCAGAATGTGTTTGAACATGGTGCTTCTCCTTGGGTTGAATGTTGTGGCGGGCTTGTGGCCCACACGAACCAGTGTGAACGCCCACCTTACCGCGCATCTTGATTCGCATCAAATTCAATGCAGTTCCAAAGGGATTGTTCAGGCCGCCAGTGCAGGCGGCTCCACCGCGTCCGCCCCCTGAAAGCTGCCCCTGCGGCACGTGATGACCAGGGTGTCGCGGTGGCCCGCTGCCGCCATCGGCTGGATGGGCGTGGTCTCGTGGATCATGCGGGCGTCGTCGAGCAGCAGCAGGGACCATGGCTCGGTGAGCGTGAAGCGCTGGCCAGCCGGGCCGGCGGCTTCGAACACACGGGTCTCGCCGCCCTTCACGCCCTCGCGGCCGACCAGAAACACGGCCACCAGGTCAACCCCGTCGCGGTGTGCCCCCTCGGGGGTGGGCCGTCCGATGCCATCCGTGGTGTCGATGCGAAACTGGTGCGCCTCCACAAACCAGGGCACCGGGGCCCGTGGGCCCGCAAACACCGCGTCAGACACGCCTGCCAGCGCTGTAAGCAGCTGGCGCCACACGGGCTGCGCCACGGTGGCCGCCTCCATGGGCGCAAACCAGCGCTCCATGCCGCCGTGCAAGGCGTTGTATTCCACCGGCTGCCAGTGCGCACGGTGGGGCACCTGCTGCATGTGGCCGCTCTGCACCACAAAGCAGGCGTGGCGCCGCCGCCGGTAGCGGCCGCCATCCTTGAGAAAGTCATCGGGGGGCAAGCCTGCCCAGTCGGCATTCAGCGCCATCAACGCGGCAAGGTCGCAGCCCACCCAGCGTGCCACATCGGAAGGCGCCAGCACGGTATACCCGTGCTGGCGCAGCTGGTGGACGACTTCGGTGGGAGCACTGAACGGGGGAGCGAAAGTGACGTGGGCCATGGGGCAAAGCTTAACCGCTGGTACTGCGGTCTCGCTGCCAACAGCCGTTGATCACATCACGGCGACGCGCCCTTCAGTCGCGGTGCTTGCGCCCTTTGTCCTTGTCTTTGTCCTTGCCATGGCCGCGCCCACGGTCGGCTTTGCCCCCGTGCCGGTGATCGTCGTCCCAATGGCGATCCTGGCGGTCATAGCGACCGTGGCTGTACGGTGGCGGGCCCCGGCGTGGAGGCGGCTCCTGCACAAAGTACACAGGCTGACTGCACGCGTTGTAGCGGGCACAGTGCTTGCCCCAGTTCTTGGCGTGGCCGGGCGGTACATACAGATAGATTGGCGAGCGCGGTACCACCACGGCCGGGCGGTGGATGATGACCGGCTCGGCGTAGATCAGCGGAGGCGGTGGCGCGTTGCCGATGTTGATGCGGCCGTACACGCCAGGTGCCAGCTCGCCTCCCACGGTGGCGTTGACATAGGCCTGTGCGTGGGCGCCGCCTGCGGCTGCGAGCAGCAGGCCTGCAGCCGCGCCCGAAATAAGCAGGCGAAGGGTTTGAAGGGCATTGTTTTTCATGGGGACTCCTTGTATTTGCCACGCCTGGATGGCACGGCAGGTGCACGTGGTCATCGTCAGCATGTCGGCCTGCGTTTGTAACAAAGCCATCGCCAAGATATACCGCCCCGCAGGTTAAAAATGTAAGCAAATGGCGACAACATCGGTGCCCGCGGAATCCACATCCAATTTTTTTCCAAGCCAAATCGGCCTCCAGCGCTTATGCAACATGCGCCTGCAGCTATCATTTTTATGAGGCTTATCAGGCATTGACCCCCATCGCTGCCGCATGCAGGTCGGCTGCGGGGCCGGGGCGTCCGAACAGATAGCCCTGCCAGGTACGGCAACCCAGGCTGGAGAGCATGTCCCGCTGCTCTGCGGTTTCCACACCTTCGGCGATCACGCCCAGGTCCAGGCTCTGCGCCAGCGTGACGATGGTGCGGGCAATCGTCGCGTCGTTGGTGTCCGTGAGCAGATCACGCACAAAGCCCTGGTCGATCTTGAGCTGGTCGAGTGGCAGGCGCTTGAGGTAGCTCAGGCTGGAATAGCCGGTGCCAAAGTCGTCGAGCGCAAAGCCGATGCCCACCGCCCGCAGGGTGGCCATGCGCTGGATGGTGTCCTCCACATCGTCCAGCAGCAGCGTTTCGGTCAGCTCCAGCTTCAGGCGGTGGGGGTTGGCGCCGGTCTCGTCGAGCACGCCCAGCACCTCGTCCACAAACTGGCTGTGCCTGAACTGCCGTGCGCTCACATTGACGGCCAGCGTCCAGCGCGCAGTCACGGGGTTCCGGGCCCACTCCACCAGTTGCAGGCAGGCGGTGCGCAGGATCCATGCGCCCAGCGGCACGATGAGACCCGAAGCCTCGGCCACCGGAATGAACTCGGCCGGGGACACCAGCCCACGCTGCGGGTGCTGCCAGCGCACCAGCGCCTCGGCCCCCACAATGCCGTCGTGCTCGCGGATCTGGGCCTGGTAATGCAGCAGAAACTGGCCGTCCCGCAGCGCTTCGCGCAAACCGGCTTCGAGCAAGGTGCGCGCCGTCACGTTGGCCTGCGTGCGCGGGTCGAAGAACCGCAAGGTGTTTCGCCCTGCCCCCTTGGCCTGGTACATCGCCATGTCGCCGTGCTTGAGCAGTTCGTCCACCGAGCCCCGCGCATCGGCATACAGCGCAATGCCGATGCTGCAGGAGCTGTGGTGTTCATGGCCGTCCAGCCGGTAGGGCTGGCTGAGCGCCTGCAGCACCGTGCGCCCCACGGTCTCGGCCTGGGCAGCGGCCTCCTGCACGTTGGCGGCGAGCCCCTCCAGCACCACCACGAACTCGTCGCCCCCCAGGCGCGCCACCGTGTCCCCCACCCGCACGCAGCCTGCCAGGCGGGCGCCCACCTGGCGCAGCAGCTGGTCGCCCAGTTCATGGCCCTGGGTGTCGTTCAGGTCCTTGAAGTTGTCCAGGTCCACAAACAGCAGCGCGCCCCCTGCACCCGAGCGGGCTGTGGCGGCCAGGCTGTGCTGCAGCCGGTCGGTCATGAGCCGGCGATTGGGCAGGCCCGTGAGCGGGTCGTAGAACGCCAGCAGGCGGATCTCTTCCTCGGCCGCCTTGCGGCTGGAGATGTCGATCTGCGTGCCCACGTAATGGGTGATCTCGCCTTCGGGCGAGCGCACCGCCGTGATGGTGATCCACGCCGGGTATTCCGTGCCGTCCTTGCGCCGGTTCCACACCTCGCCCTGCCACATGCCGGTGGTGTGCAGCGAGTTCTCAAGGCTGGAATAAAAAGCCGCGTCATGTCGGCCCGACTGCAGCAGGCGCGGCGTCTGGCCCACCAGTTCCTCCACGGTGTAGCCCGTAAGCCGTGCATACGACTGGTTGGCCCGCAGGATGCGCTTGTCCGGCGACGTCACGATCATGCCCTCGAACGACTCGAACACCGTGGCAGCAATCTGAAGCGACTCCTCGGCCTTGCGGCGCTCGGTGATGTCGGTCGAAATACCGCACAGCGCAACCACGCTGCCTTTCGCATCGCGCAGCGGAATCTTCACCGAAAGAAACGCCCGCTGCGGGGCGCCTGTCGCCGGGGTATTGAGCTCCTCCACCTCCAGGCTCTCACCGTCCTCCAGCACGCGCCGGTCATTGGCGCGCAGCGATTGCGCAGTGGCAGCGTCAAAAAAAGCCCCATCGTCCTTGCCCACAACCTCCTGCGAGGGCAGGCCAAAGTACTGGAGCGTATGGTGATTGGCGTACTGGTAACGGTAGTCCTTGCCCTTGATGTAAATGAACGCACCCACGCTGTCCAGAATGGTCGCAAGCTTCTGCTCGCTGTCCTTGAGGTGGCGCGTGCGTTCCTGCACCTTGCGGCGCAGCACGACCACCGACAGCGCCGCCAGCAGGCTGAAGGCCAGCAGCCCACCCAGCCCCCACCAGATCCAGGGCGCAATCCGCACCGGCTCATCGGCCGCACTCCAACGGCGCAAAACCTTCGCGTACGCCGGGTCGGCACCGCTGCGCCAGTCCTTGACCGACCGGTCTATCGCCGCCAGCACATCGGCATTGCGCCCTGCGCCCGTGGCAAAGAACAAGGCTGCGGGCTGGAACACGATGCCCGAGTCCACCATGCCGTAGCGCTGCGAATACAGGTTGCCGAACCGATGGTTGGCAATCACCGCATCGGCCTCGCCCTGCTGCACCATGGCAAATGCGCCCGTGAAGCTGGAGGCATCCACCAGCGTGACCTGGATGCCGAAGCTGTCCATCATGTTGCTGAAGGCGGCACGCTGCACCGAACCCTCCAGCACCGCCACGCGCTTGCCCTGCAGGTCAAGCATCGAATAGATGGGGCTGCCCGGCGCACGGTAGATCTGTGACCAGCTGTGCAGCACCGGCAGGCTGTGAAAGTCAAACAGGATGTCGCGCTGCTCAGACTGCGCCACGTCGGGCATCAGGTCGATCCGCCCTTCGCGCAGGGCGTCAAGGCAATCTTGCCAGTTGCACGGCACATATCTGAGCGACCATTGCTCCCGCGCGGCCACCATCTCCAGCAGGTCCACAAAGATGCCTGCAGCCTTGCCATCGGCGCCAACAAACACCTTGGGCTCGTTGGCATATATGCCCACGCGCAGCTCGCGCGGCGCCGCCGATGCCATGGCGCCAGCGCCCAGCACGGCCAGCAAAACCAGCCACCGCAGGCCCGAGCCCCATCGACAACGCCAGTACATGCCAGGATTCAAGTCAGGCTCCACAGAGGATGGACACCCCATGGTAACGAATGCTTGCAAATACCACCAAGGGGAATCTGCGGACGGCCTTGGAGTAGCATGTAACCACACCAAGCCCCGCCCAGGAGACAGCGATGCCCCATGAACGCCGTCACTTCGTTCGCGTCAGTTTCGATGCACCCGCCCTGCTCACCACGTCCAGCAATGCCTTCAGCGTGCATGTGCAGGACCTGTCCCTCAAGGGCGCACTGATCGTTGCGCCCGCGCAAGCGGGTCTGGAGCCGGGCATGCTCTGCCAGATCACCATTCCGCTGGCAGAAACCGGCAATCACATCGCGATGTCTGCCGAAGTGGCGCACGTGGAAGGCCTGCACACCGGCCTGCTGTGCCGGGGCATCGACCTGGACAGCGTCACCCACCTGCGCCGCCTCATCGAGCTGCAACTGGGAGACCCGGCCCTGCTGGAACGGGACCTGGTCGAGCTGACGGGTGCCAGCCCAACCCACTGAGAACCGGCGGGCTACTGCGCTTCCTGCTCCTGCAAGGCCCGCCACATGACCTTGCCGCTGCCACTCTTGGGCAGTGCGCTGACAAACTGCACGATGCGCGGCACCTTGTACACGGCCATGTTCTCGCGGCACCAGTCGATGATCTGCTGCTCGGTGGTGTCCTGGTGCGTGGCGCGCAACACCACCACGGCTTTCACGGTCTCGCCCCGGTAGCTGTCCTTGGTGGCAATGATGCAGGCCTCCTGGATGGCGGGGTGGCGAAACATCAGAGCCTCCACCTCGGCCGGCCACACCTTGAAGCCACTCGCATTGATCATGCGCTTGAGCCGGTCGGTCAGGAAGAAGTAGCCGTCATCGTCCATGCGCCCCAGGTCGCCCGAGCGGAAGAACCGCTTGCCCTCAAAGTCAATGAACGCAGCCTCCGTGGCGTCCGGGCGCTTCCAGTAGCCTTCAAACACCTCGGGGCCGTGGATGATGATCTCGCCCTGCTCGCCCACGGGCACCTCCTGCAGGGTGTCCGGGTCAATCACCCGCGCATCGGTGCTCATGAAAGGAATGCCCAGGCACTGCTGCTTGGGGTGGTCTGGCGGGTTGGAGTGCGACGGCGCTGCGGTTTCCGTCAGCCCATAGCCTTCTGCGTAGCGCAGGCCGTACTGCTCCAGCAGTCGCTGGGCCACCGCCTGCGGCATGGCGGCACCGCCACCGCCAATGTAGACCAGGCTCGACAGGTCGTAGCTCGCAAAATTGGGGCTGCCCAGCAGGTCGATGACCATGGTGGGGATGTTGGTCCAGTTGGTCACCTGGTAGCGCGAGATCAGGCGCCCTGCCAGGTCGCGGTCCCACCGGGGCATGATCACCAGGGTGGCCGCGCTGTAGATGGACGCATGCATCACGCTCACCATGCCGGTGATGTGGAACATGGGCACCACCGCCAGCGTCACGTTGTCCACCGAGCCGTTGCCCCACAGGCTGCTCGCCACCGCGTTGTGCATGATGCTTTTGTGCAGGTGCATGCAGCCCTTGGGCAGGCCGGTGGTACCACTGGTGTAGGGCAGCAGCGCCAGGTCACTGGGCCCCACCACCAGCTCGGGCGGCGCCTCCGCGCAGTCCACGACATCCGTCCAGGTGTGGACCTGGCCGCCGTCGAGCCCCGGCAGCGGGTGCCGCGTACCCAGCCACTCCGACCAGGCTTCGGGCGGCGCGTCGATACCGGACACACCCGCATCAAACGCATCGGTGAACTGCGTGACCACCAGGTGCGCCAGCCGCTCGGCACCGGGCAGCGCGTTGCTGGCCTTGGCCAGCTCGGGCGCGAGATCACCCGTGGTGAAGGCCACCTTGGTATCGGGGTCGGTGATGTAGTGCTTGAGCTCTTCGGCCCGGTTCATGGGGTTGACGGGCACCACCACCGCGTTGGCGCGCAGGATGGCGAAATGCGCCATCACCAGCTGCGGGCAGTTCTGCATGCACAGCACCACACGGTCGCCGCGCTGCACGCCCAGTTGTGCCAGCCGTGCGGCCAGGCGCTCGGCCCCCTGCATCAATTGCAGGTAGCTCAGCGTGCGGCCAAAAAAGACCAGCGCCGCCTTGTCCGGATAGCGGCGCGCGCTGATGGCCAGGTTGTCCCACAGTGAGGTGGATGGCAGCGTGATGGATTTGGGCAGACGGCGGGGCCAGAACGGGTGGTGAGGGCGCATGGAAGATCCTTTGCTCCGAGGCTATGCAGCCTTGCAAGGCGGGGGCACTAGGGAAGGTCCGTAGTGAGGGTCGCAAATGCGACTGGTGCCGTGGTGCCGTATGCGCCTCTTTGCGTGCCGCTTGCAGCACCCACCTGAATGGCGCAAAATGCGCCACTCAGGAGAATTTCATGGCCGCCACCCCGTTTGCATCCGTCAAGCTACCCAGCCACCTTGTGGAACAGGCCCGCCAGGCCGCGCAGCCCATGCGCCGATCGGTGGCCAGCCAGATCGAATACTGGGCCACGCTGGGCCAGATCGTGGAGCACACCGGCCTGAGCGTGCAAGAAGCCCGCACCGCCATCGAGCAATACGAAGCCGCCCCCCACGCACAGGCCACGGCCCCCGCCTCGGTCGATGCACTCACCGCCCGCCTGCTGGCCGCGCAGACCAGCGGCTCGCTGGCCCAGCGCGTGCGCGCAGTGGTGCGAGAAAACCAGTCCCACGCCGTGTGAGCGGATGGCGACCGCCCCACCACGTTGGTTCCACCTGCTTGCTGGCCCCAACGGTGCAGGCAAATCCACGCTGTACCGCGCCCTGGTGCGTGAAGGCATCCTGGGGCCGCCGCTCGAGTTCGTGAACGCTGACCTGCATGAACGTGCGCATCTGCAGCACATCGCCAACCCGCAAGACCGCTCCGAAGCCGCCCGCGCCTGGGCCGACGCGCGCCGCACCGCCCTGCTGGCCGCCCGCACGCCGTTCGCCAGTGAAACCGTGTTCTCCCACCCGTCCAAGCTGGCCCTGATCGCCGAGGCACAACGCCACGGCTTCACTGTGGCGCTGTACATCGTGGCGCTGGACGACCCGGCCCGTCTGCTCGACCGCGTGGCCCAGCGCGTGCGCGAAGGCGGCCACCCCGTGCCGCCCGAACGCATCCTGGCGCGCTACCCGCGCACCATGACCCATCTGGCCCAGGCAGTGCAATTGGCCGACGTGGCGTATCTGTACGACGCGGCAGAAGTCACCCAGGGCGGGCCGCGCCTGGTGGCCGTTCACACCGCTCTGGCCACCACGGCGCTGGTGGATGCCCTGCCCGCTTGGGCGCAGCGGGTACTCAGTGGTGCAGCGACGGAATGATCTTTAGAAATACATGCAAAAACAGGCTCTATCGCTGGCCCATCAAGCGCAAGCAGCTATGTTTTTGTGAGTAAAACTGCCAACGCTGCGATCGGGAAACATGGGCTCGGACATAGCGGAAACCGAGTTGCCCCGGTAGGTGTGCATTTTTGCAGATTCAAAGTGCATCAATATCCATTGTTCAAACAATTATGCACAGCTAACATGCGTTGTTGATGGGGCGTGCGCCTGGGCTTTTCTCGGCGCGCTCTGCACAGGTTTCTTTGCTACTTTTTCTCAGGAGACATCCATGGACGCATCCACCGCCGTCAAGGCCCCCACCGTCAAGCTGCTGATCGGCGGCCAGTTCGTCGAATCCAAGACCACCGAGTGGCGCGACGTGGTGAACCCCGCCACGCAAGAAGTGCTGGCCCGCGTGCCGTTTGCCACGGCCGAAGAAATCGATTCCGCCGTGGCCTCGGCCAAGGAAGCGTTCAAGACCTGGAAGAAGACGCCCATCGGCACCCGCGCCCGCATCTTTCTCAAGTACCAGCAGCTCATCCGCGAAAACATGGGCGAGCTGGCTGCCACCCTGACCGCCGAACAAGGCAAGACCCTGCCGGATGCCGAAGGTGACGTGTTCCGTGGCCTCGAAGTGGTGGAACACGCCGCCAGCATCGGCAATCTGCAACTGGGCGAGCTGGCCAACAACGTGGCCGGTGGCGTGGACACCTATACCCTGTTGCAGCCGCTGGGCGTGTGCGCGGGCATCACCCCCTTCAACTTCCCCGCCATGATCCCGCTGTGGATGTTCCCCATGGCGATTGCCACGGGCAACACCTTCGTGCTCAAGCCCTCCGAGCAGGACCCCATGGTGACCATGCGCCTGGTGGAACTGGCGCTGGAAGCCGGCATTCCACCCGGCGTGCTCAACGTGATCCACGGTGGCGAAATGGCCGTGAACGCGATCTGCGATCACAAGGACATCAAGGCCGTGTCGTTTGTGGGCTCCACCAAGGTGGGCACCCATGTGTACAACCGCGCCACCCTGGCCGGCAAGCGCGCGCAATGCATGATGGGCGCCAAGAACCACGCCATCATCCTGCCCGACGCGAACAAGGAACAAACCCTCAACGCCATCGCCGGTGCCTCGTTTGGCGCCGCCGGCCAGCGCTGCATGGCCCTGCCGGTGGTGGTGCTGGTGGGCGAGGCGCAAAAGTGGATCCCCGAGCTGGTGGCCAAGGCCAAGACGCTCAAGGTCAACGGCGGCACCGAAAAGGGCACCGATGTGGGCCCGCTGGTGTCCTGCGCCGCCCTCGCCCGTGTGGAAGGCCTGATCGAGCGCGGCATTGCCGACGGCGCCACGCTGGAGCTCGACGGCCGCAAGCCCACCGTGCCCGGCTACGAAAAGGGCAACTTCGTGGGCCCGACGATCTTCTCGAACGTCAAGCCCGGCATGGCCATCTACGACCAGGAAATCTTCGGCCCCGTGCTGGCCCTGGTGCCTGCGGCCGATATTGATGAAGCCATCGAGTTCATCAACGCCAACCCCAACGGCAACGGCACCGCCATCTTCACCCAGTCGGGTGCGGCAGCGCGCAAGTTCCAGGAGGAAATCGACGTGGGCCAGGTCGGCATCAACGTGCCAATCCCCGTGCCCGTGCCGCTGTTCTCGTTCACCGGTTCGCGCGCTTCCAAGCTGGGCGACCTGGGCCCTTACGGCAAGCAGGTCATCATGTTCTACACGCAGACCAAGACGGTAACGGCACGCTGGTTTGATGACAGCACCACGTCGCAGGGTGTGAACACCACGATTAGCTTGAAGTGACATCCCCCTGAGGCGCTGCGCTCCTTCCCCCTTCTCTTGCATCGCTGCGCGATGCGGAAGGGGGACGCCACCCGTGCGGCGGGGCGGCCCTTGCACGGTGGCACTGGCCTTGGGCCGCGCCAGTCATGACCACTTTGGTCGATGGTAAAAGCGGGGAATGCAATTTTTCAAGACGAAGAAGCGGGGATTGGCAATGGTCTTCAGCCTCGGTGCTGTTTGCGTGATGCTGATGAGCGCCGATGCCCACGCACAGGCCGGTGCCGCCTGCAAACCCGGCGGCACCGTGGATGAAACCAACGCCTGCGCCGTGCAAGCCTTTCAGGCGGCCGATGCCGAGGTCGCCATTCTCTATGCCGATGTGATGCGCGCGCTGTCGGCCCATGAGCGGCCCCAACTGCGGCAAGAGCACACGGCTTGGCAACGCGAGCGCACCACCCGCTGCAAGCAGGCCCAGCGCAGCAGCGAGTCGCAGCCCCAGTGGCCACGCCTGTACCACGAGTGCCTGACGGCCGAGACCCAGGCGCGCCGCAAGGGCCTGATGCGCTGGCTGACGCTGGACCACCCGTCCGCCAAGCCATAAACACGCCCCACCCCAGAACAACACAAAGCCAAGAGACAGAACACCATGGACTTTGAACTCACCGAAGAACAACGCGCCTTTGCCCAGACGGCCCGCGACTTTGCACAAGCCGAGTTCGCACCCCACGCCGCGCACTGGGACGAGGAAGGCATCTTCCCGAAAGAAGCCATCGCCAAGGCGGGCGAGCTGGGCTTTTGTGGCCTGTACGCGCCCGAAGCCGCCGGTGGCCTCGCCCTGCCCCGGCTGGATGCCACCCTGGTGTTTGAAGAGATGGCGGCCATCGACCCCAGCACCACCGCCTTCATCACCATCCACAACATGGCCACCTGGATGCTGGGCACCTGGGCCACGCCCGCCGTGCGCGACCACTGGGGCCCGCTGCTCACCACGGGCGAAAAGCTCGCGTCCTACTGCCTCACCGAGCCCGGCGCAGGCTCCGACGCCGCCTCGCTCAAGACCCGCGCCGAGCTGGTGGGCAACGAATACGTCATCAACGGCAGCAAAGCCTTCATCAGCGGCGCGGGCAGCACCGATGTGCTGGTGCTCATGGCCCGCACGGGTGATGCGCAGTCTGGCGCCAGCGGCATCAGCGCCTTTGCCGTGCCCGCCAATACGCCCGGCATCAGCTACGGCAAGAAGGAACAGAAGATGGGCTGGAACAGCCAGCCCACGCGCACCATCAGTTTTGACAACGTGCGCATCCCGGCCGACCACCTGCTGGGCCGCGAGGGCGAAGGCTTCAAGATCGCCATGAAGGGCCTGGACGGCGGCCGCATCAACATCGCCACCTGCTCGGTGGGCGCGGCGCAAGGCGCGCTCAACGCCGCCCAGCAGTACATGCAAGACCGCAAGCAGTTCGGCAAACCCATCGCCAGCTTCCAGGCGCTGCAGTTCAAGCTGGCCGACATGGCCACCGAGCTGGTCGCCGCGCGCCAGATGGTGCGCCTGGCCGCCAGCAAGCTCGACGCGGGTGCACGCGACGCATCCACCTACTGCGCCATGGCCAAGCGCTTTGCTACCGACGCAGGCTTTACCGTCATCAACGACGCCCTGCAGTTGCACGGCGGCTACGGCTACATCCGCGAATACCCGCTGGAGCGCCTGCTGCGCGACGCGCGTGTGCACCAGATTCTGGAGGGCACGAATGAAATCATGCGCGTGATCATTGCGCGGCGCATGCTGGACGGAGATGCCACGGAGGTGATCCGATAGTCGCGATTACTATCAATTTAATAGCTTCTCGCGCTTATCCCACAAGCGCTAGTGGCCAAATTGATTCAGATTCATGCCCGCCCGCCCGCTCTCTGACGAAACGCTGCACCTGATCGACGCCGTCCGCACGGCGCTTGCGCACCGCAGCGACGTGCAAGAGCGCCCGCTGTTCGGCACCCACGCCTTTTTTGTGGACGGCAAGATGTGCATCGCCGTCAAGGGCAACGAGCTGCTGGTGCGCCTGCCGCCCGATCAGCACAGCGCGCTGCAGGAGATGCAGAACACCCGCGAGTTGTCGCCCGGCGGCGGCATGAAAGGCTACTTCTGGGTGGAGCCCAACGGCTATGCCACGCGGGCGCAGTGGAACTACTGGATTCAGGAGGCCCTGGCCTACAACCCGCTCGCCAGGGCCACGCCCCCGCGCAAGGCCAAGGCGCCCCCGCCCCCCGCAAACTGCCCGCGCCAAAAGCCGTGGGCCCGGGTGCAGCCAGAAAACACAGCATTTTCGAAGCCGACGACGACTGACCCCTTCCCCACCACCGATTGACCTGCACCTACTCACCAGCACCGATGGACCCCCATTTTTCAAGCATTTTTAGCCTCTAGCGCTTGGTGGATAAGCGCAAGCAGCTATCAATTTCATAGTATTTCATTCACCCCCATCACAACGACATCAAGGAGCAACACAGCATGACCAAAATCGCATTCATCGGCCTGGGCAACATGGGCGGCCCCATGGCCCACAACCTGCACAAGGCAGGCCACGAGGTGCGCGCGTTCGACCTCTCGCAACCCGCGCGCGACAAGCTGGCCGCAGACGGCGTGCCCATCGCAAGCGACGCCAAGGCGGCAGTCGCAGGCGCCGAAGTCGTCATCAGCATGCTGCCCGCCAGCCAGCATGTGGAAGGCCTCTTCTTGGGCGCGGGCGAACTGCTGGCCCAGTTGCCAGCAGGCACGCTGGTGATCGACTGCTCAACAATAGCCGCCGCCACCTCCCGCAAGGTGGCCGAGGCCGCCAAGGCCAAGGGCGTGGCCTTTATCGACGCACCCGTCTCCGGCGGCACCGGCGGCGCCATTGCAGGCACCCTCACCTTCATGGTGGGCGGCGACACCGCCGACCTGGAACGCGCCCGCCCCGTGCTCGAAAAAATGGGCGCCAACATCTTCCACGCCGGCAGCGTGGGCGCCGGCCAGACGGCCAAGATCTGCAACAACATGCTGCTGGGCATCCTGATGGCCGGCACCAGCGAAGCCATTGCCCTGGGCGTTGCCAACGGCCTCGACCCCAAGGTGCTCAGCGAAATCATGCGCCGCAGCTCGGGCGGCAACTGGGCACTGGAGAAGTACAACCCCTACCCCGGCGTGATGGAAACCGCGCCTGCCAGCAAGGGTTACGCGGGAGGATTTGGCACGGACCTGATGCTCAAGGACTTGGGGTTGGCGCAGGAGAATGCCATGGCGGTGAAGGCTGCCACGCCGCTGGGCGGCATGGCGCGCAATCTGTACGCCGCGCACAGCCTGGCGGGGCATGGGGCGCTGGATTTTTCCAGCATTATCAAGATGGTGCAGAAGGGGTGATGGGGAGCGCCCCACCATAAAGAAACGCCAGCGTCTGCTGGCGTTTTTGCAGCCCTTGTGACCTCTCGATGGAAAGGTTTGGCGTCACACGGGATGCGCTGAGAACCTGACCCCAAGGGCGCGAGCGACCTTGAGAATGGTGTCGAGGCGCGGCTTTGCGCCCGGTGCGAGGGCCTTGTAAAGACTCTCTCGACCTAGACCAGCATCCTTGGCGACTTGCGCCATTCCCTTTGCGCGTGCAACGTCGCTGAGCGCGAGCAGCAGAAGATCTGTGTCTTCGGTGTCCAGAACCGCAGTCATGTACTCGGCAATGGCTTCGTCATCGGTGAGGTAACGAGCCGCATCGAATGGGAGAAGCTTTGCCTTTGTCTTGGAAGTACTCATCACTCAAGCTCCAACTGTTGCAAGAGTTTCTGAGCTCGCTTGATGTCTCTTGCCTGGGTTGATTTGTCACCGCCAGCGAGCATGACGATGAGTACGTTCTGGCGTTTCGTAAAGTACAAGCGATAGCCCGGACCAAATGCGATTCGCATCTCCGATACCTCGTCTCCGACTGGTTTCCAGTCGCCAAGATTTCCTGCTTCGGCCAGACGTAGCCTGGCGACGATGCGCAACTGAGCCTTGAGGTCTTTGAGGCCATCAAGCCAGTCTTGGAATTCCTGCGTTTGACGTACCGTGAACATGCCGAGAATGTATCTATATGGATACGAATGTCAAGCGGCGGTTTGTGACTTCGTGACGCTCGACAGCCAAGGTCAGTCCGCTTGACTGATGGGATGGAATCCCCCCGCTTGTTTGCGTGAAGTCGGCGCAGTGGTCTTCATTGGCGTGGGAATCCAATCTTCAAAAGCAAAGAGTCCGACATGCATGCCACTACCGTGGCGCTCGATTTGGCCAAATCCGCTGTCGAGAACCCACGCAGGCAGCGTGGGCGCAGGCCAGACCGCCAAGATCTGCAACAACATGCTGCTGGGCATCCTGATGGCCGGCACCAGCGAAGCCATTGCCCTGGGCGTTGCCAACGGCCTCGACCCCAAGGTGCTCAGCGAAATCATGCGCCGCAGCTCGGGCGGCAACTGGGCACTGGAGAAGTACAACCCCTTCCCTGGCGTGATGGAAACCGCGCCTGCCAGCAAGGGCTATGCAGGCGGCTTTGGCACGGATTTGATGCTCAAGGACCTGGGCCTGGCGCAAGAGAACGCGATGGCGGTGAAGGCTGCCACGCCGCTCGGTGGCATGGCGCGCAACCTGTATGCGGCGCACAGCCTGGCGGGGCATGGGGCGCTGGATTTTTCCAGCATTATCAAAATGGTGCAGAAGGTGTGATGGGGAGCACCCCACCATAAAGAAACGCCAGCGTCTGCTGGCGTTTTCATTTTGGGGGCTGACGGAATCAATCTGTCGTCCGAACGGCATTACGAATTCACGCAGCGCGACCTGTGACAGACGCCGGTGATGGAACGTGACAGCAGACGCTCAACGTTGCCGCTCAGCCAACGCCGAAGGCGGTCGGATGCAGCGGCTTGTTATGCCTGTCTTTCACAAGCGTCATATGAACTCCGTTGTAATACTGACCATCAAGGCACACGGCTTCAGACTCGACTCCGTATTCCACGAAGCCGATTGACTTGTACAGCGTGATTGCCGGTTCGTTGGGCACGTATACCTGCAAGTTCACGCGATTCACACCGTTGTCGAAGGCGTGCTGAAGCGCGGTGTCTACAACCTGCCGGCTCAGTCCTCGACGGCGAAGCCGCGGTGAAGTGAAAACGCCCCACATCACCATTTTGTGATGCGATGACGGGAATTGGCCTGCGCGGTTAATGGCCGCTGTTGCGGCAAGCTCGCCTTCAATGAAACTACCGAACACAGCGTTTGGAAGAGGCGAAGAGAGTTGCGCGCGAAAGCCATCCAACGTGCGAGTGAGTTCTTCCTCAAACGTCAAACCCATTGGAATGGGATTTTCGCGTGTAACTTCCCGCCGTAGAGCAGAAAACGCCGCAGCGTCATCAGCGCCAAGACGACGAACATTCATTGACAGTGCAACTTGGTTCATTGGGCATAACGTTTGACAGGAGGGGTGACTAAAAGGCGCAGCCTTTTAGTCACCCCCTCGATGGAAGGGTTAGGCGTCATGTGGTGCGATGACCTCACGCCTTGACTATTGTGGCGTCAATCTCTACGAGTTGCCCCACGTAGCCCAGTCCGGCAATACCGAGCAGGGTAGCAGGCGGAACTTGGCCACCAAACCAATCTGCGACCGCTGACCATGCCGCAGAGAGACTTGCTTGATTCCCGACCACGTACACGACCAATTGTCGAATGTCCGTGACTTGAAATTCGTGTACTGCGAGGAGCCGCTCTAAGTTGCGCAGGCACTGCAAGGCTTGTGCGCTCGGGTCTTCGGGGCCCACCAAGTGGCCATGGGAGTCGAGAGGCACCTGGCCAGCCACAAACAGATGATCGCCGAGGCGATCCGCGTAGCGGTATTGCGGCGTAGCTGGGAGTCCTGCATTGAGTTCGGCTTCATTCATCGGACTTCATCAAGTGGCTGAGATTTTGGGGGCTTGGCTGCAGTCTGGGCTTCCGAGAACGGCGCAGCATGTGCTTGTTGACGCCTAACGCCCCAGTTAACTGGCAGCAACGTGCGCAGCACGTTGATGTCCAGTTGAACGCCGAGTTAGGCGGGTGAAAGATGCTTCAGAGGCCGAGTTGCGCATTGTGTTTTTTGGTTTTGAGTTCACGCGAGCCTCGGTGAGTCGGGGCCGGTTTCGAACTGAGGAAGCCCGTCACAAACGGGCCACCAGTTGGCCTTCGAGCCAGCGTAGAAGTGCGCCTCTAATGGGGCCTCAATGATTTCATTGATGAGACCGATGCGGATGCGAAGGACGTCAGGCAGTGATTCTCGTTTGCTGTATAGGGGCGAGCCACATACCTTGCAAAAGACGCGCTTCTTGCCTGGTGATGATTCGAAGGTAGATAGCAGGTCACCGCCTTGCGCAAGCGTGAACGCGTGGGTGCTAACCGGTACGTTGGTTGCGACGGCCGTGCCTTGTGCTTTGCGGCATTGAACACAATGACAGACTTGGATGGGATTCAGTTTGCCTGCGATCCTGAACTGAACTCCGCCACATAGGCAGCTTCCCGTGTAAGTACTCATATTTGCTTCTTTGTGGCCTAACGTTGGCGCTGTCCGGCACGCAGCATACGCCGCGAAGCGGCATTCTGCTGCTGCTTGACCGAGACGAGCAACTTGTTAAACATCACGTTCTGAATTGCTTGAACTGAATGGCATTTCGAACTCAGTTGGCAAAAAGACGATACATGCTATCGATCGACTCGGGGCCGTATGCAACTACACCTACGGGTACTTTGTAGTCGATGGCCTCGATAATTTTTCCTGCCCAGACAGGGCTGAATCCACCGCAAAGTTCAATGAGTTGAATTCCTTCCGCGACCATTTCCTTTGCAACGGCTACGCCTTTGCTTGCGTCGGATACGCCGACGACCTTCATGGAGAATTTTTCGGTTCCCTGATACTGAACGAAGTCGTCGCCAGTGACGATGAATCCGAATTTCGTGAGTGCCATGTTCAATCCTAAATTTTTCGGTTGGGTTTCGGTGACTTTTGATAACGACCAAAAATTGAAGTCGCGCGATGTTTAACGTAATTTAGACCGCAAACCCTGCGGGATAAACTGGACGTTGCGGGATATTCTGGACACAAATTCCTCCTGAAACTAGCTTGCAGCATGGGTTTGCAAGCAGGTGCCTGTTCAAATATCCAGGTATAAAAATTCCGTGAAACCCGGCAAGCATCAAGGCAACAAACTATAGCGTGCCCCGCAGGCCGGATTGGGGCAGCAGACTGCGCGCTGTGGGTGCTGACCGATCCGGCTTGAATCAATGGCCGCCTTGGGAACGGGATGCCCACCGTCGGCTCAGGGCCCCAAACTACCCCTTGCGAGCCACACACTTCCAAAAATATAAGAAAAAGTGGCGCTAGCGCTTATCCATCATGCGCCAACAGCTATCACAAACATAGCAATCCACATCAACTGCCCCGGGGCCGCAGCACCATGCGGTCGCGGCCCATTTCCACATCAAAGTGGCGCAGAAAGTTCTGGCCCAGCAAGGCGTCATCGTCGCTGCGGCCGGTGTAGCCGGTGCCCACGCGCAGGCCCGACACCGCCAGCGACCGCACGGTGACCGAGTCGGAAGCAACAACCCGCCCTTCGCGCAGGCCGTTGGCGGTCTGGAAGGTGATGGGGTCGCCGCCTTGCAGGCCGGCCTGGCGGGCCAGGGTGTCCGTCACACCGACCAGGCTGGCGCCCGTGTCCACCAGAAACATCACCGGCACGCCGTTGACGCTGCCCGCCACACGAAAGTGGCCGTCGTGGTGGCGGGGGATCACCACCGCGCCCTCGGCCGTGACGGTGGCGCCCTTGGGCTCAAGGGTGTACTGCATGGCAAAGTACAGCACGGCCATCACCACCAGCCAGAACGCGAGGATGCCCAGGGTGCCCACCCGCATGAGGCGGCGCGTGGGTTGGCCGGGATCAGCGGGAGGGATGTGGTGGTGGTGTGGAGTGCCCATGGCAAGCGGGATGGTGTGAAACGGTGCAAAGGTGGCATGCCCGCACAGCATAGGCGCAGCGCCAAAACCCCTCGCCGTGTGCCCGTATGGGCGTATGGTCGTATGGGCGTAGGTGCCCATGCATCTGTGACCCTGTGGCGCTCAGGAAGCTGGCGCCCCGCCAGCGCCTTGCAGAAACTGCGCCTCAAACTCGTCTGCCGGCAAGGGTTTGCTCAGCAGGTAGCCCTGGATCTCGTCGCAGCCCAGCAGGGCCAGCATGCGCGAGTGGTCTGCAGTTTCCACGCCTTCGGCCACCACCTTGAGGCCCAGCGAATGCCCCAGGTTGATGATGGTGGACACCAGTGCGCGCCCCTGGGGGCCCGTGTTCATGGCCAGGATGAAGGAGCGGTCGATCTTGAGGGTGTCCACCGGTAGCCGGGCCAGGTAGCTCAGCGATGAAAACCCGGTGCCGAAGTCGTCGATGGCGATGGTGATGCCCATCTGGCGCAGGGCGCACAGGCTGCGGGTGCTGTGGTCTACGTCGCCCATCACCATGCTTTCGGTGATCTCCAGCTCCAGCCCGGCGGCGGCGTGGGCGTCGTGGGCCACGGCGTCGGCCACCTCGGAGATGAAGCCCCGGTGCAGCAGTTGCAGCGACGATACGTTCACGGCCACGCGCAGGGGCGCAAAGCCTGCCTGGCGCCAGCGCAGGTTGTCGGCCAGCGCCTGCCGCAGGGCCCAGCGGCCCACGTCGTAGATAAGGCCGGTTTCCTCCAGGATGGGGATGAAGAGCGCGGGCGCCACCAGGCCCCGCTCGGGGTCGTGCCACCGGATGAGCGCTTCGGCGCCCGAGAGGGTGCCGGTGGGCAGGTGCAGCTTGGGCTGGTAGTGCAGCACGAACTGGTGCTTCTCCAGGGCGTCGCGCAGGCGGCCTTCCAGGCTCAGCGCCTCGGCCACGCGGGTGTTCATCTCCGATGTGTAAAACAGCAGGGTGTCTGCCGAGGCCTTGGCCTTGTTCACGGCGGCTTCGGCGTTGCGCAGCAGCGCTTCTGCATCGGCCCCATCCATGGGGTACAGCGCCACCCCGGCCTTTGCGGCCATGCGCAGCTCGGTGCCGCCCAGTGCAAAGGGGGCGTCAAAACACGCGCGCAGAAGGTGGTCTACCGCCAGGGCCACCGCGCCCGCGTCGCGTGCTTCGGTCACGGCCACGCCAAAGCTGTTGACGCCGATGCGCGCCACGTCCCAGGCATCGCCTGCCGCCTGCTGCAGCCGCTGCGCCACCTGCCGCAGCAGTTCGTCCCCCACTTGGCGGCCCAGAGTGTCGTTGACGATGCGAAACCGGCTGATGTCCAGCAGCGCAATGGCCTGCAAGGCCTTGGCGCCCTCGCGGGTGCGCAGGTGCTGGCCACTGCGCTCCAGAAACAGCGTGTGGTTGGGCAGGCCGGTGATTTCGTCGTAGTAGGCCAGGTAACGCAGCCGCTCTTCCTTACCCAGGTGGTCCAGCGCAAAGCCGATGTCCCCGGCCAGCTCCATCAAAAGCCGCATCTCGGCGTCGTCAAAAAAGCCCACCTCGTCGGCAAACAGGGCCATCACGCCCACCACTTCATGCGCCACCAGCAGCGGCAACACGGCCATGGACGCCACGCCCTGCGCGCCCAGGTATTGCGGCAGCAGGATGCGCGCGTCGCGCTGGATGTCGTCGCTCACCACGGGGCGTGCCGTGCGCACCACATCGGCACTCAGGCTCTCGCCCGGGGTGGGCTGGGCATGCAGTTGCAGGTGGTCCTGGATGTGCATGAGAAATTCGGCGCCCGCGCCGTACAGCGCCACCGGCACCACCCGCCCCAGGCCACGGTCCACCCGGCCGATCCATGCCATCCTGAACTGCCCGTGCTCCACCGCCACCCGGCACGACTCCTTGAAGAGCTCGTCGCGCTGGCGCACGCGCACGATCAGCGTGTTGATGCCGCTGAGCATGGCGTACACGCGGTTGAGCCGCTTGATCTTGCGCTCAGCATCGCGCCTTTCGGTGATGTCTTCGCCCAGGCTGGCCACGCCCGTGACCTGCCCGCCAACGGACCGCAGTACGGTGTTGTTCCAGTGCACCAGGCGCCGCCCGCCCGAGCGGGTGAGGATCTCGTTGTCAAAATGCCATGCCGACGGCCTGTCGGCCACGAGATCGGCAAACACGCCGCGCACATGGGCCATTTCGGGCGGCACGAACAGCTCGAACCAGTTGCGCCCGGAGACCTCTTCACGCTGCCAGCCGGTAAGCCGCAGCAGGTAGTCGTTGCAGTAGGTGATGCGGCCTTCGCAGTCGAGCATCATGGAAATCATCTCGACCTTGTCGAGCATGTCGTTGAAGCGGCGGTCGCTCTCGTGGAGCTCTTCTTCCGCACGCTTTTCCGTGGTGACGTCCTGGATGGTGTTGAACCAGCGGCCCTGCTCGCCGCGGCCCATGGCTTCCTCCAGCGGCTCCATCACCTGGCGCAGGTGCAGGTACTCCCCGTCAGCGCGCAGGATTCGGTAGGTGAAGTCCATGCGAGCGCCGTGCCAGGCGGCCTGCAGGGCATGCTGGCGAAACCGGGTGCGGTCGTCCGGGTGCACCAGCGCCAGCCAGTCGCGTGCCGACTGGGGCATGGCTTCGGGCACCAGCCCCAGCATGCCCGGCAGGGTGTCGAGCCAGCTTTCAAAGCTGCCGTCGTGCCGGCTGATCACGTGCGTGATCTTGGCCAGCGCCTGGGCGCGGCGCAGCCGCGCCAGGCTGGCACACTGCGCATCCAGCGTCTGCTGGTGGTCGTGCACCTGGTTCTGCAGCTGCTCGGCCCGCTGATGCGCCTGCAGGCACAGGTCGGCGTGTTCAAAAAGGCGCCCTGCGTGGGCGCCCAGCAGCGCCACCACTTCTTCGTCTTCGGCGCTGAAAGCCTCCGCCCCGGTCTTGTTGCCCAGGCAGATCCAGCCATGGCCCGTGGCCTGCGAAGCCACCGGCACCACCAGCGCTGAATACAGCGGCGGGTAGCCGGGGGGCAGGCCCACGTCGCACGGATCGCCGCCCGTGCACACCACCCGCTGCGGCTTGCGCGCTGCCCGCACACGCCCCAGCAGGCCGTGGGAAATGTGGGGCGCCAGGTGGGGCGCCATGTGGTTCGTTTCAGGCCCGCCCCCGGCGGGAGGTTTCAGCCCGGCCATGCAGGTGATGGCACGCCCGCCGTGAGCGCCCTGCACACACACCACGGCAAATTGCGCCCCTGCCAGCGTCAGTGCGCCGCTGCACACGCGCGACAGCATCGCCTGCGGCTCGCGCTCTGCGGCCACCTGCAGGCTGAGCGCGGCCAGCGCAGCAAAGCGGCGGTTCGTGGCCTCAGGCTCGGCCACACGGCGCAGGGGGGGTTCCGTCATAGGTGCAAGTGCCGCTCCGGGCATTACAAACCCGGGGCATCTGGCAACCCGTGCCATGGCGGCCCGGGGAGCGGCGGGTCCATCTTAGGCGGGAAGGCTGAGGGTTGACAACCGTCAAGTCGCCAGCGCCGGGCGGCAGCAAAAAGCCCCTGCTCCCTCCACAGGAACAGGGGCTTCACACCCGGCCCGGCAGCGCCAGCGCGCCGCGACGCCAGGGGCGCTTACATGTTTTCGATCATGACCTGCCCGAACCCCGAGCAGCTCACCTGGGTCGCGCCATCCATCAGGCGAGCAAAGTCGTAGGTGACCTTCTTGGAGGCAATGGACTTCTCCAGCGAGCTGATGATCAGGTCTGCCGCCGCCGTCCAGCCCATGTGGCGCAGCATCATTTCGGCCGACAGGATCTCGGAGCCGGGGTTCACGTAGTCCTTGCCCGCGTACTTGGGCGCCGTGCCGTGGGTGGCTTCAAAACACGCCACCGAATCGGACATGTTGGCGCCAGGGGCGATACCGATGCCGCCCACCTGCGCGGCCAGAGCGTCGGAGATGTAGTCGCCGTTCAGGTTCAAGGTGGCAACCACCGAGTATTCGGCCGGGCGCAGCAGGATCTGCTGCAGGAAGGCATCGGCGATGCTGTCCTTGATGGTGATGTCCTTGCCCGACTTGGGGCTCTTGAACTTGCACCAGGGGCCGCCGTCGATCAGCTGCGCACCAAACTCCTTCTGGGCCAGCGCGTAGGCCCAGTCGCGAAAACCGCCTTCGGTGTACTTCATGATGTTGCCCTTGTGCACGATGGTCACGCTGGGCTTGTCGTTGTCGATGGCGTACTGGATGGCCTTGCGCACCAGGCGCTCGGTGCCCTCGCGCGACACCGGCTTGACGCCGATGCCCGAAGTATTGGGAAAGCGGATCTTCTTGACGCCCATCTCGTCCTGCAGGAACTTGATGATCTTTTTGGCCTTGTCCGACTCGGCCTCGAATTCGATGCCGGCGTAGATGTCTTCCGAGTTCTCGCGGAAGATCACCATGTTGGTCTTTTCGGGCTCTTTCAGCGGCGATGGCACGCCCTTGAAATACTGCACGGGGCGCAGACAGACGTACAGGTCCAGCTCCTGGCGCAGTGCCACGTTCAGCGAACGGATGCCGCCGCCCACCGGCGTGGTCAGCGGGCCCTTGATGGACACCACGTACTCGCGCAGCACTGCCAAGGTTTCTTCGGGCAGCCACACGTCGGGGCCATACACCTTGGTCGATTTCTCGCCCGCGTACACCTCCATCCAGTGGATCTTCTTGGCGCCGCCATAAGCCTTGGCCACGGCGGCGTCCACCACCTTGATCATCACGGGCGTAATGTCGAGGCCCGTGCCGTCACCCTCGATGAAGGGAATGATGGGCTGGTCCGGCACATTCAGCGACATGTCGGCATTGACCGTGATTTTCTGGCCTTCGGCAGGCACCTTGATGTGCTGGTAGGTGGTCATGGAAGGGGTCTCCTGTGGAAGCCGAAGCACGTCCGGCAGATGGGCTGGAAAGGAATGGGCCGAGCCATTCTAATGACAAAAAATCGGGGGCCCAGGCTGTCCGCCCCCGGCACCGTCGTGGCGCCACCGCGCCACAGCACGCCCCCCACCGTGCGCTGATTGCTGCTGCCCGCGATGAACAACGCCCACGCTTTGCGCGGCCTTGTGCGCCGGTCTGCGCATTGCATCAAAATCGCCGGCTGACAGAGCGTGTGACCGCGCCTTTTTTCTGCCAGCTCGCCACGTTGTGGCAACCTGCCGCCTTGCCCTTTGCCCTGAAAGCCATGCCATGACCGCTTCTTCCCTGCCCTCCGGATCTTCAGCCCGCCGCGCCGTGGCCATTGCCCTGCTGGGCGCAGCACTGGCCGCACAGGCCCCGCTGGCGCTGGCCCAGGAGCAGCCGCAGTTGAACCTGCAGCGCACGGAGCTGACCATCGGCATGCACCGCATCGACGCCCAGGTGGCTGCCACGCCCCAGGAACGCCAGACGGGGCTGATGCACCGCAAGGAGATGCCTCAGCACGAGGGCATGCTGTTCGTGTTCGAGCAACCCGCGCAGCAGTGCTTCTGGATGAAGAACACGCTGCTGCCGCTCACGGCAGCGTTTGTGGATGACGACGGCACCATCGTGAACCTGGCCGACATGAAGCCGCAGACACTGGATTCGCACTGCTCCACCAAGCCGGTGCGCTATGTGCTGGAGATGAACCAGGGATGGTTTGCGAAGAAGAACATCAAGGCGGGCGCCAAGCTGGGCGGGGCGCTTTTCAGCCGCAAGTGATGCCGGAGCAACACGCCTTTTGGGCGCTGGCTCGCTACTATATTTATAGCTACTCGCGCTTACCTATCAAGCGCCAGAGCCTCAAAACACACAAACTCCATTAAAAAAACGGCCCGAGGGCCGTTTTTTTGTCTGCCCGCCTGACCTGCCGAGACAGGCGCAGGGCGGGCCGCCGTGGGCGTATCAGGCGAAGTTGGCTTCGGCAAACTTCCAGTTCACCAGCTTGTCGAGGAAGGTTTCGACAAACTTCGGGCGCATGTTGCGGTAGTCGATGTAGTACGCGTGTTCCCACACGTCCACCGTCAGCAGGGCCTTGTCGGCGGTGGTCAGGGGCGTGCCGGCGGCGCCGGTGTTGACGATGTCCACGCTGCCGTCGGCCTTCTTCACCAGCCAGGTCCAGCCCGAGCCGAAGTTGCCCACGGCCGACTTCACAAACGCTTCCTTGAAGGCGGCGTAGCTGCCCCACTTGGCGTTGATGGCTGCAGCCAGCGCGCCGGAAGGCTCGCCGCCGCCCTGGGGGGCCATGCAGCTCCAGAAGAAGGTGTGGTTCCAGATCTGCGCAGCGTTGTTGTAGATGCCGCCGCTCGACTTCTTGACGATCTCTTCGAGCGTCATCGATTCGAATTCGGTGCCCTTTTGCAGGTTGTTGAGGTTCACCACATAGGCGTTGTGGTGCTTGCCATGGTGGTATTCCAGGGTTTCCTGGCTGTAGTGCGGGGCCAGGGCGTCAATGGCGTAGGGCAGCGGGGGAAGGGTGTGTTCCATGGTGGTGTTTCCTTGTGGTTAGAAATTCTGGGATGCCATCTGCAACGCTTGCTTTCCTGAGCAACGCAGTCGGGCACAGAGCGAGGGGGCATTGTAGGAACATCAGATGACATGTGCAGCCCGGGGCCACGCCAAACCGGCGGCCAGGGCCACAAACCGGCCATGTCCTACACGAGTGCCCTCAGCAAGGCTTCACAGCAGCCGCGGCTGGGTGACCGTCACATCGACTGCACCATCGGCCAGGGTGGCCCGCAGCGCATCGCCAGGACGGGCCTGGCGCACACTGGTCACCGCGTGGCCATCAGCGTCGGTCAACAGCGCATAGCCGCGCTGCAGCACCAGGCGCGGGTCCAGCAGCTCCAGCCGCAAGGAGGCACGGCCGAGCCGGTCGGACTGCTGCGCCACGTTGCGTTGAAGCGCCTGGGGCAAATGGGCCGCCAGCGCTTGCTGTGATTGCGCCAGGCGCTGCAATTTCAGGAGCACGCCGTGGTGCATGCGCTGGGCCAGGCGGGCCAGCTGCATCTGCTCGCGCGCCACCAGGCCCGAGGGCCGGCCCAGCCGCGCCGCGGCCTGGTCCAGCCGCTGGTGCCGGGCATCGAGCTGGCGCTGCACCCCGTCGCTGATGCGCGCGGCCAGCAGCCCCAGGGCGCCCAGCCACACATCGCGCGGCTGGGCCGCCAGCTCGGCCGCGGCGGTGGGCGTGGGCGCGCGCAGGTCGGCGCAAAAGTCGGCAATGGTGAAGTCGGTCTCATGCCCCACGCCGCACACCAGGGGCACCGGGCTTTGCACGATGGTGCGGGCGAGCTGCTCGTCGTTGAACGCCCAGAGGTCTTCGATGGAACCACCACCGCGCACCAGCAAAATCACGTCAATCGGCGGATTCTGGCTCAAATCAGCCTCCGGGGCTTGCCCCGCTTGCGCAAGCAGATACAGTTTTGATAGCGCCGCAACCAGCGAGGCCGGCGCCGCAGCGCCCTGCACCTGCGCAGGCGCCAGCACCACCGGGATGTGCGGCACGCGCCGGCGCAGCGCCGTGACCACGTCGTGCAAGGCCGCTGCCCCGGTGGACGTCACCACACCGATGCCCCGCGGCTGCAAGGGCAGCGGGCGCTTGCGGGCGCTGTCAAACAGGCCTTCGGCGTCGAGCTGCGCCTTCAGGCGCAGGAACTGTTCGAACAAAGCGCCCTGCCCCGCCCGCTGCATGCTTTCCACGATGAACTGCAGGTCGCCCCGCGCCTCGTACACCCCGAGGCGCCCCCGCACTTCCACCAATTCGCCATCGCGCGGCGAAAAGTCAAGCAGGCTGGCGGCGCGGCGGAACATGGCGCAGCGCAACTGCCCAGTCGCATCTTTGACCGAGAAGTAGCAATGTCCGCTGGATGCGCGCGAAAAGCCCGTTATCTCGCCGCGCACCGCGACAGGATTGAACCTTGCCTCCAGCGCATCAGCAATGGCGCGGCATAGCGCGCCAACTTCCCACACACGCGGCGCCACTGCTTGGTTTGGGCGCTCAACCATGAGGCGCGGCGCGTGTTTGCGCGGGGCTTGAAGAGCGAGTACTCCACAGCGCCACGGGAGCGGCGGGGTAGCTTGCCGCTGTGGCCCGAGCCGGCCGCACAGCAAGCAGACACGTGCAAGTTGTTGTTTTATAAGGCATTTTTGCTGCGCAATTTTTCATCAATCTGTTGCAACCACGGCGTGGCGCCACTTTGCACGGACCGGAGACCGGGTTTCCCACAAAGTTATCCACAGATTTTGTGGGTGACACCGGCCGGGGAAAAGGCGCGCGGCGAGGTAACTGTTTGTGACGCAGAAGCCGCTGCAAGCTGGGCCATAATCGCCGATTGCTTTCATCTGCCCGGAGAGAGATTTGCTGTCCATCATACAAGCCGCAGGCTGGCCCATTTGGCCCCTGATTGCGTGTTCCGTCCTGGGAATGGCGCTGATTTTCGAACGGTTCGTGGCCCTCAAGACGGCCCGCGTCGCGCCGCCGAAATTGCTCGATGAAGCCATCACGGTATCGTCGAAAGCAGTGCCCACCCCCGACGTGGTGAACCAGCTGGCGCAGAACTCCGCGCTGGGCGAAGTGCTGGCCAGCGGCCTGCGCACCCTCAACAGCAACCCCCAGTGCAGCGAGACCGACCTGCGCGCCGCCATGGAAGGCGCTGGCCGTGCGGTGGCGCACCGGCTGGAGAAATACCTGTCGGCCCTGGCCACCATCGCTTCGGCCGCGCCCCTGCTGGGCCTGCTGGGCACCGTCATCGGCATGATCGAGATTTTTGGCTCGCAGGCCGGTGGCGGCGGCATGGGCCAGGCCATGGGCGGCGGCAACCCCGCGCAGCTGGCGCATGGCATCTCCATTGCGCTGTACAACACCGCGTTCGGCCTGATCGTGGCCATCCCGGCGCTGATCTTCTGGCGCTACTTCCGCGCCCGTGTGGATGCCTACCTGCTCACGCTGGAGCTCGCGTCCGAGCAGTTTGTGCGCCACATCCTGCGCCTGCGCAAGGCCAAATAAAAAGCCCTTTTTGGCCGCCTGCCCGCTTCCTTGCCATCGCCCATGAACTTCAGCCCCCGTCCCAAGAACGAGCCCGAGATCAACCTGATCCCGTTCATCGACGTGCTGCTGGTGATCCTCATCTTCCTGATGCTGACCACCACCTACAGCAAGTTCACCGAACTGCAGCTGACCCTGCCCGTGGCCGACGCCGAGCAGCAGCGCGACCACCCCAAGGAGGTGATCGTCTCTGTGGCG
The DNA here is from genome assembly GCF_000238595.1 of Acidovorax sp. NO-1. Lineage (GTDB taxonomy): Bacteria > Pseudomonadota > Gammaproteobacteria > Burkholderiales > Burkholderiaceae_C > Acidovorax. The sequence goes on from NZ_AGTS01000094.1 coordinate 36,480, forward strand.
GCCGATGGCCGCTATGCCGTCAACAAGACCGGTGTGGACGGCAAGAGCGTGGACGCCATTGCGCAGGCGCTGCGCACCGCCGCCGCTGCGGGGCGTGACAGCGTGGTCATCATCAGCGCGGATGCAATGGCGCCACACCAGTCCGTGGTGTCGGTGATGGAGGCCGCACGCCGCGTGGGCCTCACGCAGATCACCTTTGCCACGCAGTCGTCGGCAACAGGCCGCGCCGCCAGCCGCTGACGGGCATGGCTGCCGCCGGGCCGCAGCCGCCCTCCGCCTCATCCACGACCCCTTCCACGACCGCTTCCACGCAGCGCGGCCTGCAACAGGTCTGGCACCAGCGCTCTGTGGCCGCATGGGCGCTGTGGCCTGTTTCGGTCATCTACGGCCTGGTGGTGCGCTTGCGCCGCGCCCTGTACCGCTGGGGGTGGCTGCGGGCAGAGCACCCCGGCCGGCCCGTGGTGGTGGTGGGCAATGTGATTGCCGGGGGCGCTGGCAAAACGCCCGTGGTTCTGGCGCTGGTGCACCATTTGGTGGCGCGCGGACTGCGCGTCGGGGTGATCTCCCGCGGGTACGGGCGCAGCACCACCGATTGCCGGGCCGCCACGCCCCACAGCAGCGCCAGCGATGTCGGTGACGAGCCCGCACTGATGGCGCGCAGCATGGCCGCGAGCCGGGCGCCCGGTACGGGAGCGGTGCCCGTGTATGTGGCCGCCCGCCGCATCGACGCCGCCCGCGCCCTGCTGGCCGCCCATCCGGATACCGACGTGCTGGTGTGCGACGACGGCCTGCAGCACCTTGCGCTGCAGCGCGATGTGGAGATCTGCGTGTTCAACGACCAAGGCATCGGCAATGGCTTTCTGCTGCCTGCGGGCCCGCTGCGCGAGCCCTGGCCGCGCAGCGTGGACTTCGTGCTGCACGCGGGCCACGCCGTGCCCGGTGGCACCGCACCAGCGTTCGGCCTGCAGCGCACCCTGGCTCCGCATGCGCTGCGCGCGGACGGCACGCAGGTGCCCCTGGCGCAATTGCAGGGCCAGCCGTTGCACGCGGTGGCGGCCGTGGCCCGGCCCGAAGACTTCTTTGCCATGCTGCGGGCGCAGGGGCTCACGCTGGCCCACGCAGAGCCCCTGCCCGATCACTATGATTTCAATAGCTGGAAGCGCTTGTCTGATAAGCGCTACACCCTGATTTGCACCGAAAAAGACGCCGTGAAGCTGTGGCTGCAGGGCGTGGATGCACTGGCCGTGCCCTTGCAACTGCAGATCGACCCCGGGTTCTTGGAAGCACTGGACGCCCGCCTGGATGCAGCCCTGGGCCAAGCCCGGTTGACATGAGCCCGCCGCTATCATCCATCCCCACCTGCCTGAACGAACCCTCCCCCGGAAAGCCCGCCGCCATGGATCCCAAACTGCTTGAACTGCTGGTCTGCCCCGTCACCAAAGGCCCGCTGACCTACAACCGCGAAGCCCAGGAACTGGTATCGCGCAGCGCACGCCTGGCCTACCCGGTGCGCGACGGCATACCGGTGCTGCTGGAGAACGAGGCCCGCACGCTCACCGACGAGGAACTGGAGCAGTGAGCACCCCGGCCGCCGCCGCCAGCGAGGGCAGCTTTACCGTACTGATCCCGGCCCGCATGGCGTCAAGCCGCCTGCCCGACAAGCCCCTGGCGGACATTGCGGGCCTGCCCATGGTGGTGCGCGTGGCCCGGCGCGCCGCCGCCAGTGGCGCCCAGCGCACCGTGGTGGCCGCTGACGATGTGCGCATCCTCGACGCCTGCCGCCAGCATGGGGTGGAAGCCATCCTCACCCGCAGCGACCACGCCAGCGGCAGCGACCGCCTGGCTGAAGCCTGCACCCTGCTGGGCCTGGAGGGCGACGACGTGGTGGTGAATGTGCAGGGCGACGAGCCACTGATGGAGCCTGGCCTCATCAACGCGGTGGCGGCCCTGCTCACCGCCCGGCCTGAAGCCAGCATGGGCACGGCCGCGCACGCCATTGCCTCGCTGGCCGACTACACCAACCCCAACGTGGTCAAGGTCGTGCTGGACGCGCGCGGGCTGGCGCACTATTTCAGCCGCGCGCCCATCCCGTTCGCACGCGACCATGCCGATGCGTGCTGGTGGGACGGCGCGGCCCGCGAGGCAGCGCCCGGCGTGGCCGCGCTGGCGGGGTTCGCGCCCTTGCGCCACGTGGGCATCTACAGTTACCGTGCGGACTTTTTGCGCGCGTTTCCGGCACTGGCGCCCGCGCCCACAGAGGCCGTGGAAGCGCTGGAGCAGCTGCGGGCGCTGTGGCATGGCCACCGCATTGCGGTGCACCTGACCGATACCGCGCCCGGGCCGGGTGTGGACACGCCCCAAGACCTGGAGCGGGTTCGCCGCCTGCTGGCTGGCTGATGTGCTGCACTGCCCACAGAACGGCCCCTGAAAGCCCGCGTACCGTGTAAGTCAGGGCGAGGGAGTCACATGCTATCCTCGCCCGCAACCAGAGCATCGCATCCCGGGCGACCCGAACGGCTTCAGGCGCCCTTCGAATGCCCGCGCCAGCGGCGCCGACCGATTTCTAACCTTCGAGGACTTCCATGAGACTGATTCTGTTGGGCGCGCCTGGCGCCGGAAAGGGCACGCAAGCCACGTTCATCTGCCAGAAGTACGGCATCCCGCAAATCTCCACCGGCGACATGCTGCGCGCGGCCGTCAAGGCGGGCACGCCCCTGGGCCTGCAAGCCAAGGCCGTGATGGATTCCGGGGCCCTGGTCAGCGATGACATCATCATCGGGCTGGTGAAGGAACGCATCACGCAGGCAGACTGCGCACACGGCTTTCTGTTTGACGGATTCCCCCGCACCATTCCCCAGGCCGATGCCATGAAGGCGGCGGGCGTCAAGCTCGACTACGTGCTGGAAATCGACGTGCCCTTTGACGCCATCATCGAGCGCATGAGCGGCCGCCGCTCCCACCCGGCCAGTGGCCGCACCTACCACGTCAAGTTCAACCCGCCCAAGGTGGCTGGCAAGGACGATGTAACCGGCGAAGACCTGATCCAGCGCGAAGACGACAAGGAAGAAACCGTGCAAAAGCGCCTGCAGGTCTACAGCGACCAGACGCGCCCCCTGGTGGACTACTACAGCAACTGGGCCAAGGCCGAGCCAGACACCGCGCCCAAGTACCGCGCCATCAGTGGCACGGGCACCGTGGACGAAATCACCGCGCGGGCCTTCGAGGCACTGGCCAGCTGACCTGCCGACTCCCAGACCCGGGAAAGACCATCAAAAAGAGCGGCGTACCCCCCAGGGTGCGCCGCTTTGCTTTTTGAACGGCCCCTCCGCCAGCCCGTTGCAGTCCGTCGCTCAGGCAGGCCCGGAACGCAGCGCGTAGGCCTTGCCATCCACAAACAGGTATTCGGCGCGCAGCACCGCATCGCCCTTTTCTTCACGCAGGGTAAAGCCGACCACCGACAGCACCGCGCCCGGCTTGATCTCTGGCACCTGCCAGGCCTGCATGCGGGTCAGCGGCGCCAGCTCGATCTCCCATGTACGGTCCTTGCGGGTGGGCAAGACGGTTTTGGCCAGCAGCGCCTTGCCATCCACCGGCGAGGTCTGGGCGGGCACGGCCCGCTGCGCCAGACTGGCGGGCAGCTTCAAATCGGCGGGCAGCTCCAGTTCCAGCTCGGCATGGGGGTTTTGCCAGCGCACCTTGCGCACCGTGCCTTCCAGGTAGATGGGGCGGTCGGGGTCAAAACTGCTCCAGCCGTGGTGGGCGCGGGCAGCCAGCGGCAGGGCTGCGGCGACCGCGAGCAGGTGACGACGTTGCAGGCTCATAGAGGTTCTCTCCTTGATTGGCTAGACATAGGCAATCCAGCGGCCGCAAACCACGACGGCCAGCCAGACCACGGTGGATGCGAGCATCTGCGCACGGGCCAGCCCGTCCAGACGCGCCAATGACCCGCGTCCATGGAACCACGCAGCATTACAGCCTGCAAGCATTAACAACAGCATCTTCAAGGTAAATATGCGGTTGCTGAGCAGCTCGGCAGGCTGCGTGGCAAACATCAGCAGGCCCGAGGCCGCCGCCAGGCCAAAGCCGCACAGCGCCACCGACAGGCTCAGCCGGGCCAGGTCCCTGACCGGCAACGCCGCACCGCGCCCAAACACCCGCAGCTCCAGCAGCACCAGGTTTCCGAGCAGCAGTGCAATGCCCACGATGTGCGCCACTTCCAGCGCAGGGTAGGCCCATACGTGGGTCTTGAGATCGGCGAACATACCGTGCAGTCCTTGGCTTGGGCTAGCGAAGCAGGTCCAGCATCAAGGTGATGCGCGCCTTGACCGGAGACAGGCCGTGCGAATCCGCAAGCACATCCCCCGGCTTGGGCAGCACCTGGCCCAGGGGGCACCGCGTAGACCGCACCACCTTCACACCAGCCGCCTGCGCGCGCACAAGCGCTGCCTCCAGCGCATGGTGAATGGTGCCGTTGCCCGTGCAGGCCACCACCAGGCCCTGCACGCCATCGCGCACCAGCACATCCACCACCGCCCCGGTGGCGCCTGCATGGCTGACGACAATTTCCACGCGGGGCCAAGTGGCGATGTTTGCTATTTTTTCAATAGCTATTAGCGCTTTACCATCAAGCGATGGAGGCCAATTTTGCGTCAAACGCACAGCCCCCTCTTCCACAAACGCGAGAGGTCCCACATCGCCCGACGTGAAAGCGTGGACACGGTACGGATGCACCTTCTGCACGTGCCGCGCGCCATGCACCTCCCCGGCGGCCACCGTCAGCACGCCAGTGGCGCCGGGCGCCGTCGCCACGGTCACGGCGTCCAGCAGGTTCTGGGGGCCATCGGGCGCCAGCGCGGTGGCCGGGCGCATGGCGCAGGTCAGCACCACGGGCTTTCGGGCGTCCAGCACCTGGTGCAAGAACCAGGCGGTTTCCTCCAGCGTGTCGGTGCCGTGGGTGATGACGATGCCGCGCACCTCAGGGTCTGTGAGATGGTGGGCGCAGCGCAGGGCCAGAGCACGCCACACCTCCCCGTCCATGTCCTTGCTGTCAATCTGGGCCACCTGCTCGGCCAGCAGCGTGCCCGCCATCGCCTGCAACCCGGGCACGGCCTCCAGCAGCCGCGCGACACCCACCTGGGCCGCCGTGTAGCCAATGTTGTCCCCCGCCTGCGCCGAGGTGCCCGCAATCGTGCCCCCGGTGCCCAAAACCACAATTTTTTGCCCACTCACTTGCGCACTCCGAAAAACTGGTGAAAAATACAGTTACTGGATTAAAAAACAGTTGTGCGCCACTGTAGCTGCCTCCAACGGGAACCACCATGCTCGACAACCCCAAACTCACAGCCCGCCAGCAACAGATTCTGGATCTCATCCAGACTGCCATCGCCCGCACCGGCGCCCCGCCCACACGGGCAGAAATTGCCGCCGAGCTGGGGTTCAAGTCGGCCAATGCCGCTGAAGAGCACCTGCAGGCCCTGGCCCGCAAGGGGGTGATCGAGCTGGTCAGCGGCACATCCCGCGGCATCCGGTTGCGCAGCGAAACCGTGCGCTCCATCAACGCAGCGCGCGGCAACCAGTTCAGCCTGCCCATCCCGGGCCTGTCGCAGCTGGTACTGCCTTTGGTGGGCCGCGTGGCGGCGGGTTCACCCATTCTCGCGCAGGAGCATGTGGACCAGACCTACAGCGTGGAAAACAGCCTGTTTCAGCACAAGCCAGACTACCTGCTCAAGGTGCGCGGCATGTCGATGCGCGACGCCGGCATCATGGATGGTGACCTGCTTGCGGTGCAGTCCACCCGCGAAGCGCGCAACGGCCAGATCATCGTGGCCCGCCTCGGAGACGACGTCACCGTCAAGCGCCTGCGCCGTACCGCAACCGCCATCGAACTGCTGCCCGAAAACCCCGACTACCCGGTCATCGTCGTGCAGCCCGGTGAACCGTTTGAGATTGAAGGCCTGGCCGTCGGCCTCATCCGGAACACCATGCTGATGTAGCCAGAGCGCTCCTTCGCATCCCCTCGCGAACCTGTTCGCGAGCTGCCGCGCTGCAGGTGGCGGGCGTTTGGCGTACCGGTTTTGCCGGTACGCCAGCCCTGCGGCGCCGGTTCACTTCGCAATCCTGCCTGTGTCCAACCCCCGACCTTCGGAGTTTTCACATGGGAATTGCCTTGACCACCCTTTCGACGCTCGTCCGCCCGCTGCGCCACCTGGCCCGCTGGCTGCACCACACAAGCCCTTTGGCTCAACAATCCACCGCCCATGCCACGCCGGTCACCCGGCCTGCGCAGGCCCCCGCGCCGCACGACCATGCCGTGACGCCGGACACACCGCGGGCGCCCCAGAACCGTCCGGCGATCCTTCCCGGCCAGCGCCCGCCGCGTGGCAACTGGCCGTTCACCGTCAACCCCCGGCCCCTTCAGCCAGAACCCGGAGCCGGCTGGCACAGGCACCCGGCAGAGGTTTTTTGCCGTTGGCGCCTTCTTGCAATGCCACAGGTTCGCCATGGGCTGCGCCCGCCACGGCACGCCGGCCCAACATGGTCGTGCGCAAGGCCGCTGCGCCGGGCGGTACGGGCCGGCTTGTCATTGCCGGACGCATGGCCGACGTGTGCGCAGAGCTTGACCGCCTGGCCGCCTCTGAGGCAGCGCTGCAGGCCTATGGAGGCTCCAGGGCGGTCATGCACGTTTGACAATGGACAACTCCATCGCACAGCCCGGCAAGGCCCTGCCGGGCTATGCAGCGTGGCTCGGTCGTATTTCATGACGTCACCCAACGCCCCTTTGCCAGACCCTGCCCCACCCATCCGCCTTACCCGCCATCACCACACACGTCTGATGCAGGTCTGGCGGTCGGCGGGCTGGCCGTGCAGGGATGGGATCGAAATTGATCTGCTGGCTGCCGGATGTATTGCACTGCACGCAGACCCCGGTGGGCTGGAAACACTGAAGCTGACTGAAGACGGCATCCGTACACTGGCCGCTGCGCGCCAGCGCAACGTGCGCGCGGTGAGCAGCCATGACAGGCTGGCACACAAGTTTGCTGCGCAGTTGATGCAGGGCGGGCGCATTGTGTGGGCAGAACTGTCATTGCATGCACTGCTCGAACACCCTGCGGCAGCAGCATGCGCAGCAGCATGCGCAGAAGCTTGCGCGGCCCAGCAGTCCGTACCACCCGCTGAACGCCCCCTGTCAGCGATCACCACTGCAACTCCCTCGACGCCCTTGCAGTCTGCCTTGTGGGCCGGAGGCGACGACACCCCCGCCGCACGGCGGGCCGCCAACGTATGGCGCATGGCCCGCCCTGACCTGTATTCGGTGCGCAACACCTCGGTACCTTCGTACTTGCAGCCCATGGTGCACGAGATCAAATACAGCCGTGCCGACCTGCTGTCAGACCTGCGGCATGAGGCGAAGCGGCAGGCCTACCACTGGCTGTGCGAGGAGTGCTACTACGTGTTCCCGGCAGGCATTGCAGAGCCCGAGGAGATACCCGAGCAGTTTGGCATCTGGGTGCTGCACGGCGGGCTGGACACCGGCCGGTTTGAGCAATTGCGACCCGCGCGGCATCGCAGCTGCACCCTGCCGTTTGCCGTCTGGATGGCGTTGTGCAAATCCACCCCGCTGCGCGCTGAAGAGCAAGGGGTCCAGTGCCACCTGGGTGAACCAGCGCCGGGCACGGGGCCAGCGGCACCGCAGGACGGCCCGCCGTGACCTATACCGTGGCAGTGCGCGAGCTGTGTGAGTTCACGGCCAAGGAAGGCGATCTGGACTTGCGCTTCACCCCGGCACCTACCGCGCTGGAAGGCATGGCGGGCCATGCGCAGGCCGCCTCGCGCCGGGGCCCCGGTTACCGGGCAGAAGTGGCCCTGAGCGGCGGCTACCTGGGCCTGCAGGTGCGGGGCCGCGCCGATGGCTATGACGCGCAGGCCCAGCGCATCGACGAGATCAAGACCTTCAAGGGCCGGCTCGACCGCCAGCCTGCATCACACCGCCAGCTGCACTGGGCCCAGGCCAAGGTGTATGGCTGGCTGTTGTGCGAACGGTACCAGCTGACGCACATTGACGTGGCGCTGGTGTATGTGGAAGTGGGCACGCAGCAGGAAACGGTGTTCACCGAACGCTGCAGCGCCGACGCACTGCGCCAGCACTTCGACGCCCACTGCCAGCGCTTCATCGCCTGGGCCGAACAGCAGGTGGCCCACCGCGCGATGCGCGATGCGGCACTGAACGCGCTGACCTTTCCGTTTGGTGGCTTTCGCACCGGCCAGCGCCCGCTGGCAGAGGCGGTTTACAAGGCGGCGGTAGCGGGGCGCTGCCTGCTGGCGCAGGCCCCCACCGGCATTGGCAAGACCATGGGCACACTGTTCCCGTTGCTCAAGGCCGCACCGGCACAGCGCATCGACAAGGTGTTTTTTCTGGCCGCCAAGACCTCGGGGCGCCAGACAGCGCTGGATGCGCTCGCGCGCCTCTCGGACAGCGCCCCGGCCCTGCCCCTGCGGGTGCTGGAGCTGGTGGCGCGCGACAACGCCTGCGAACACCCGGGCAACGCGTGCCACGGCGAATCGTGCCCGCTGGCCCGGGGCTTTTATGACCGGCTGCCCGCCGCCCGCGCCGCAGCCATTGCCACCACCACAGGGGAACCTGCCGCCTTGCTGCAAACCCGCGTGCGCGAGGTGGCCCTGCAGCACCACGTCTGCCCCTACTACCTGAGCCAGGAGCTGGCCCGCTGGGCCGACGTGGTGGTGGGCGACTACAACTATTACTTTGACCTGGGTGGCCTGCTCTACGGCCTGGCACAAGCCAATGGCTGGCGCACGGCCCTGCTGGTGGACGAAGCGCACAACCTGGTAGATCGCGGCCGCAATATGTACACCGCCGAGCTGCACCCTGCATCGCTCCAGCAGGCCCGCCGCAGCTCCACCGCCGTGCAGCACGCCGCCGTCAAAAAGGCGCTCGACAAGGTGCGCCGCGCCTGGGTGGCACTGAACAAGGCGCACACTGCGCCCTACACGGTGCTGAAAGACTTCCCCGACAGGCTGCGGGCCGCGCTGCAGCAGTGCACCACCACCCTCAGCGAGCATTTCACCGACCACCCTGCCGAGCCCGCTGGCGCACTGCAGACCTTCTACTTCGACGCGCTGCATCTGCAGCGCATGGCCGACCTGCTGGACGCGCATTCGATGGTGGACATCACCCAGGCTCGTGCAGCCGGGCCCCATGGGGCTCCCAGGCCAGGCGATTCGGTGGTCTGCATCCGCAACGTGGTGCCCGCACCGTTTCTGCAGCCGCGTTTTGCCGCCGCGCACACCTGCACGCTGTTTTCGGCCACGCTGCAGCCCGCGCGCTACTACGCCGACTTGCTGGGGTTGCCCGAAGACCATGTGTGGGTGGATGTGGAATCGCCGTTTGCCGCTGCGCAGCTCAAGGTGCAGGTGGCACGGCACATCTCCACCCGCTACACGCACCGCAGTGCATCGCTGGCGCCCATCGTCGCGCTGATGGCCCAGCAGTTTCGCGTGCGGCCGGGCAACTATCTGGCGTTTTTCAGCAGCTACGACTACCTGCAGCAAGCGGCCGCCCTGTTTGCAAACCAGCACCCCGGCGTGCCGCACTGGGCACAGGCGCGCCGCATGCTGGAGGGCGAGCAGCGCGAGTTTCTGGCCCGCTTCACCGACTCCGGCCAGGGCATTGCATTCGCGGTGCTGGGCGGTGCGTTTGCCGAGGGAATCGACCTGCCGGGCGACCGGCTCATCGGCGCTTTTCTGGCTACCCTGGGGCTGCCGCAGGTCAACCCGGTGAACGAGCAGATCCGCGAGCGCATGCAGGCGCTGTTTGGCGCGGGGTATGACTACACCTACCTGTACCCTGGCCTGCAAAAGGTCGTGCAAGCGGCGGGGCGGGTGATACGCACGCCCAGCGACGAGGGCGTGGTGCATCTGATGGACGACCGGTTCGCGCGCGATGAGGTGCGCAGGCTGCTGCCTGGCTGGTGGGCAGTGCCTGAGCGCAATGCGTAGTGGCGGCGGCGCTGACGGCTGCTAAAACAGCCTGCCGCCTGTCAGCCGCCCAGAGGATGTTCGCGCAAATACGCCAGCACGGCCGCATGGTCCCCTTCAAAGCAAATGCGTTCCGCGCGGTTGCTGCGCTGAAAGGCGTACATGGGGTCGTAGTAATGGCGCATCAGCACGGTGATCCAGTCGCGGTGCAACTCGGCGTTGCCGGTGTCTTTCTGCACCGCCAGTGCGCGTTGCATTGCCGCGCGCAGGCTCTGGTGCAGTGTCCCGCCCAGACGCTTGACCAGTTTGTCCAGGCTCTCCAGCAGGCGTGCGGCAAACAGGTCAACACCCGCCTGCGGCCCCTGCGCGGCCACAAAAGCGGCGCATTGCTGCACCACGTAGTCCTGCAATATGCGCTCGACGCGGCCGTCAAAGTCGTCCGTCAGACAGACGATGGGCACCTGCTCCAGCCGCTGGCGCAACGGTAGCGGCACGGCGCACCTGCCCACGTGGCGGCCTTCGTCTTCCACCACCAGGGTCTGGTGGCCTGCTGCGCGTTTTTTCAGGATGTCGATGGCCAGGCGGTTCTCAAAATCGATCTGCGCGGGCTGGCCGCTAACGCGGCTGCCAAAGCTGGAGCCGCGGTGGTTGGCATGGCCTTCCAGGTCCAGCCCGTGGGGCAGCTGCGCCAGCAGTTCCGTCTTGCCCGTGCCGGTCAGGCCACTGAGTACATAAAAACCGCACTGCGACGCGGCCGCTTCGGTGGTGTCGAGCAAAAAGCTTCGCAAGGCCTTGTAGCCGCCAATGACGCGCGGGTAGGCAATACCCGCCTCGCTGTAAAGCCACTGCTGCACGATCTGCGAGCGCAGCCCGCCACGAAAGCAGTACAGCACCCCGTGCTGTGCGTGCGCCCTGGCAAACCCGGCCCAGGCTTCTATACGGTCTTGCCGTGTGCGCCCGGACACCAGTGTGTGGCCCAGCGCAATGGCCGCCTGCTGGCCCTGCTGCTTGTAGCAGGTGCCTACCTTCTGCCGCTCGCTGTCGTCCATCAGGGGCAGATTGACGGTGCCTGGAAACGCGCCCTGCGCAAACTCCACCGGCGCACGCACGTCCATCATGGGCACATCGTTCAGAAAGATGTGTGCGTAGTCGGTGAGGTTGTCGCGCATGGGTGTATGGCGTGTGTTCGAGGTTTCAGCGCACTTCCACGGCAAACTGCTGTCGCGTTGTCATCTGCCCGATGGGCTCAAGGGCCAGCCCCAGCCCGGCGGCCACTGCCAGAAACTCCGCTTCGCCCTCGGGCGTCACCGCCACCAGCAGACCGCCGCTGGTTTGCGGGTCACACAGCAGCAGCTTGTGTTCTTCCTGCGCCAGCGGGGCAATCTGGTGGCCGTAGCTGTCAAAGTTGCGCAGCGTGCCGCCGGGTGCGCAGCCCTCGGCCAGGTAGTGCGACACGCCCGCCAGGCGCGGCACGGCGGCGTAGTCGATCTGCGCGGTCAACCCGCTGCCTTCGGCCATCTCCACCAGGTGCCCAAGCAGACCAAAGCCGGTCACATCGGTCATGGCGGCCACGCCGGGCAGCTTGCCAAAGCGGCTGCCGGGGGTGTTCAGCGTGCACATCCAGTCGCGCGCCACGCCCACGTCTTCGGGCCGCAGTTTCGACTTTTTCTCGGCGGTGGTGAGGATGCCAATGCCCAGCGGCTTGGTGAGGTACAGGCGGCACCCGGCGGTGGCGGTGTCGTTGCGCTTCAAGTGCTGCTTGTCCACCACGCCCGTCACCGCCAGGCCAAAGATGGGCTCGGGCGCATCGATGGAGTGCCCGCCTGCCAGCGGTATGCCCGCCGCATCGCACGCAGCCCGCCCGCCGCGCACCACGTCGCGCGCCACCTCGGGGGGCAGCACGTTGACGGGCCAGCCCAGAATGGCAATGGCCATCAACGGATCGGCGCCCATGGCGTAGATGTCGCTGATGGCGTTGGTGGCGGCAATGCGGCCAAAGTCATACGGGTCATCGACGATGGGCATGAAGAAATCGGTGGTGGACACCACGCCGCGCTCGCCGTCCAGCGCATACACGGCCGCATCGTCGCGCGAGGTGTTGCCCACCCACAGGCGCGGGTCCAGCGTTTGCGAACCGCTGCCCGCCAGGATCACGTCCAGCACCTTGGGGCTGATCTTGCAGCCACAACCGGCGCCGTGGCTGTACTGGGTGAGGCGAATGGGCTCGGTCATGGGGGGTGCATCTCGGTGGTGACAAAGCCGACCAATATAGCAAGGCAACGCCTGCCCAGCCCTGAAACCCGGCAGGGGCATGCCATCCCGAAGGTATAAGACACCCCATGCTGTCCCACGACGAACAATCTGCATTTGAGGAATCCATCGCCCGTGTGCGTGCTCTGGCGGTGCACGCGCTCCAACGCACCGGCACCGCGGAGGGTGCGGTCGCCTTCACTGCGCAGCTGCACCACAGCCTGGACACCGTGGCCACACAGTCTGCCGCCGCAGGCCCCGTGCCCGACTGCACGGCTGGTTGCGCCCATTGCTGCCATGTGCGGGTAGAGGCCACAGAGCCCGAGGTGTTTCGCATAGCGCTGCACCTGGTGGCCGAGGGGGTAGGCAGCGTGGACGCCGCCACGGCCCGGCTTCGCCAGCATGTCGCCCAGGCTGATGCAAACACGGCCCGCCAGCCCTGCGGTTTTCTGGTAGAAGACCGCTGCTCCATCTACAGCGTGCGCCCCGGCGCCTGCCGCAAGGCCCATTCGCTGTCGGTACACCACTGCGCCACGCTGGCGCCGCTGATTCCCCAAAACCTGCGCCTGCTGCTCGACGCCGAGGCACTGATGGCGGGCACCGCGCAGGCGTACCAGGCCGTGCAGCTGCCTGCCAGCGCACACGAGCTGAACGCGGCCGTGCTGGCAGCGCTGACCGACGCATCGGCACTGGGCCGCTGGTACCAGGCAGACGCCGCCGCGCTGAAACCGGCTCGCGAAAGCAATGCATCTTGACACCCGTCAAGCCGGGCAGCCCGCATCCGCACACAATGAGTCTGCCCACAACCATACCGACACACATGCCCTTGCCCCTGCGACCCTTCGCTGCTGCCCTGCTGTTGATAGTGCCCCTGGTGGGCTGCAGCAAACCCGAACCCGATGGCCGCGCGCCAGCGGGTTTTGACGCTCTGGTGGCGGCGTGCACGGAGTTTCTGGCAGCGCGCGAGCCCCACGTGCGCCCTGGGGCCAGTGGCGAGTGGATCAAGACCGGCTACAGCCCCGCGCTGGTGCAGCGTGAGCTGAACCGCACCGAGTCGCCGGTCACGCCCTACGTGGGCAAGATCGTGGTGAAGGACAACGAAGCACAGGCCACCGCCGCCACGCAGCCAGAGGCCCAGGCCATTACCCTCACACCTGCACACCTGCTATCGAACCGCACGCATACGTTTGTGTACAGCTTTGACGGCAACCAGTGGCGTTGGCAAAACGGGCAGCGGCTCACCAAGATTCCAGGCCAGAACGACCAGACGCAGGCGCTGACGCTGGCGGACGTGTCAGCGCTGGGCCCCAGCGGTTTTGCCGGGTGCCTGCCGCGCTGACGCAGGCAGCCATGCACAAGGCAAGACCTGCGATGGGTTCTTGCATCTTGTCTCTAGCTTTTTACTACATAATTGATAGCTGTCAGCGCATATCCATCAAGCGCTGGAGGCCAATTTGGCACCGATTACAGCCCCCCGGCAGTCACCGGCTGCCCCAATGTGCTTTCGGCAGCGCGTGCCTGGCTCTGGTGCAGTTCCAGGGGCACCGCTGGCGGGGTGGGGGTGGTGCGGGAGGCGGGGTCCTCAGCGATCGCGCCCCGCACTGCGTCGGCACCCGTCGGAGCAAACGCCAATACGCACAGAAGGAGCCCTATCAAAAGCACCCCCACCCCAAAAGTGCGCCAGTCGCCTGGCGTACCTGAGGGATAAGGCGCGGGACGCGCTGGCGGCAGGTCGTTGGGCTGGTATCCGGACGGGTTCATGGCAATGGATGAAAGAACTGGTGCAGCAAAACCGGCTTAACGCCTCTTGTTGTCCGTCTCGCCGATGTCCGCACGGCCCATGCGTGAAGAAGGCTTTTGATCCGGATGCGAATCCGTTTTTCCCAGCCTGTGACCGGACGCGTCCACCGCATCGGCCGGGCCCACGCCGGGCTGTTCGCCCCCTGCGCGGTTGGCGTAGGTCTGCTTGGGTGGGCCATCCTCATCCTTGAGTCCGTATTGGTTGAAGTCTGGGAAAGGTGGTTTGGCTGTCATGGCGTTGCTCCGGGTTGGTGTGCAATAAAGAATGCATCGGGTGCATGTGGACTAAAAGGCAATGCGATGGAGACCGCAGCATCAGCCCAGCGGCTTCCACACCGGCGGCTCGGGCTCGGGGAACCGCAATGGCTCGCGCTGTGGCCGCAACGCCGCCTGTGACTGCCGCATGCGCTTGAGTGCGCGCGGCTTGAGCATGTGGGGCCCGGTGCGGTGGCTGTCGGACATGGCGGTCTCCTGAGACGGGGGCGGTGGGTGGGCGCTTTGCCTGGCTCCATTAACCCGCGGCGGGCGTTGCCACAACGTCAGACAACATTGACTCCAGGCATCAGAAGTTATGCCCCCTCAGGGGGAGTCGCCCGCGCCTACAGGCTGCCGCGGTGCCACCCTACCGGCGATGCGTTTGCAGGTCGCTACCGTCGTTGGCAGGCAACGCCTTCTGAAAGGACCACTGCAATGAAGAAAACGCTGCACCGGAAACACGGCGCGCGCCAGCAGGTCGTGCTGCTGACGCTGGAGCGGTTTCTGGAGATGACCGAGATGCCCTGTGCGTCACCGTCATGCGACGAGGGGCGAAACCTGAACCGTAATACCGCTTCGCCATCCCGGCAGCGGGTACTTCAGCGACTTGCCACAGCACGCGTGGGGCGTGGAGAACAAGAAAGCGCTGTCCGCAGCCGCGTCATAAAGATCGGTCCAGCTCCTGGGCAAGCACCTTGCGCCCCTTGGGCGTGATGGCCAGCACCCGGGCAAAGGTCTGCGTTTCGGACTTTGCCCCCGGCAGCATCACCGACACCAGATCCGCCGCGCGCAGCACCCGCAGCTTGTCGATGTTGGCTTCCTGGTCCACGGTGAGCGGAAGCTGTGACTGCGCGATTTCTCGAAGGTATTCAAACGGCATGTCGTATCTCCTGCAGGCATATCCGAAATCGCATTGTGGTGAGCGACGTAGTCATTCTCGGTAACAAATACGCAATTCCACACCCCCGACAGGGAAGTAAGCGCGACAAGGGGGCGGGTGCGCCATGCATCGCCGTAGGAGCAAGCCCACGCAGGCAAGGGCTTCGGCCCGATGCCGGAAGGACGATGGTGCGGCCATCCTAGGGATGTCTGCCATGTCGGCACCTTATCCCCCCTTTTATGTCTGCCCTACTCAAAGCACCATCCGTCACGTCTACCCTTCCGCGCGAGCCGGGCGCTGCCCCAAGCGCCAATCCGGATGCCTTCCGATCGCTGTACGAGCCCCTTGCCAATGGCATACCCGGCGGGCAAGAGCGTGCTGCTGCAGCTGACTTCCTGCGGGATGCCTTGCGGGATACGGCCAACGGGGCCGACGAGCTGCCCGCCACTGGCGCCAGCCTGGTGGACTGGATGGAAACCAACATGCGCTCTGTGCATGGGCAGTACCAGAACTACCTGCAAGCGCGCCACGGTGGTGCGCCGCGCAGGTACTTCACCAACCGCGCCCACGCGCTGTACTTTCTGCGCCAGGTGGCTCCGACCAAACTGGTGGACGGCGCCTGGCTCTACGGTCTGTGCGCCTATGCCGACAACCCGCGCCTGTCCGACCTGGTGCTGACGTACCTGGAAGAGCTGGGCAACGGCGATGCCGACAAGAACCATGTAACGCTGTACCGCGGCCTGCTGGCCCGTTATGGACTGGACCCGCTGGATGGAGTGCCCGATACGCACTACCAGCAAGGCCTCATCCAGCTGGCGCTGGGCTGGAACGCGCAGGAGTTTCTGCCCGAAATCGTGGGCTTCAACCTGGCCTACGAACAGCTGCCGCTGCACCTGCTGATCACGGCCTACGAACTCAATGAGCTGGGCATCGACCCGTATTACTTCACGCTGCATGTGACCGTGGACAACGCCGACACCGGCCACGCACGGCGCGCTTGCCAGGCAGCCATCGACGCCGCGCCGCGCATGGACGACGGCGGCGAATACTGGCGCCGCGTGCGCGCCGGCGCCCGCCTGGGTGACGTGGGCGTGGGTACGCTCGATGTCATCCGCAGCTTCGACATTGACCAGGAAGTCGTGCGCATCTTTGCGCAGAAGGCGCCCGCCGGGCATGGCGCCCATTCCGACTTCTGCAAAGTGGCCGGCCGCAAGGTCAACGACTGGCTGGCGGACCCGCAGGAGGTCCCGGCATTCCTGGCAGCCCTGGAGCAGGCAGGCTGGATCAGGAAAAACCAGCCCGCCACCGAAAGCCGGTTCTGGAACCTGCTGCAGGGAGACCGCGCGGAGATGTTTGGTGTGTTTTCTCCGTACGAGTTGCAGGTGATACACGACTGGTTGCGTGGCGACGCCAGCGCCGACGGGGCCGCCTTTGAGGCAGCGGCTGGCGCCCACGGCACCGATGGCCTGCCGCAATTGCCGCGCCGGCCGGTGAGCTTTCGCGTGGCCGAACGGCTGCGGCAAGCGCGCGCGGGGCGCAGCGGCACTGCCGGCTCTGCCGCCCCTGCGGGCAGCACGTCGCAGTGGCTGGATACCGACCTGTCGCTGTTGCGTGAGCGGCTTCCCACCCTTGCACCCGCCGAGCAGCGCGACCTGCTGGTGCGCGCCATGTCTCCCGCCCTGCACTGGACGCCTGCGGGCCTGGTGGCAACCCAGGCGTTTGTCGAGCGCACTTACAGCGTGTGACCAGCGTGTGAGCAGCGGGTGTTCACGGGGGTCTGCATGGCCCTACCGCGTGCCTTGAGCTTGTCCTACACCAAGCCTGCTGCGCCGGCACTACCTTGGAGCCTCCCTCCGTCAACTCCTTTGAATCGAGAGCGTCGCCATGGCAGACACCTCAGGCCAAGCACCCACGTCCACGCGCACGATGTGGAAAGGCGCCATCAGCTTCGGGCTGGTGCACATTCCCGTCGGCCTGTATTCGGCCACCACCAGCTCGGGCATCGACTTCGACTGGCTGGACAAGCGCTCCATGCAGCCGGTGGGCTACAAGCGCGTCAACAAGGTCACCGGCAAGGAGATTGCCAGCAGCGACATCGTGAAGGGCGTCGAGTACGAAGATGGCCGCTACGTGGTGCTTACGCCCGAAGAAATTGCCGCGGCGTTCCCGAAGGTGACGAAGACCATTGAGATCGAAGCGTTTCTGGACGCCGACGAAATTCCGTTTGTGTACCTGGAGCGGCCCTACTACACCGCACCGCTCAAGCGCGGTGAAAAGGTGTACGCACTGTTGCGCGAAGCGCTGCGCAATACCAACAAGGTGGGGGTGGCCAAGGTGGTCATACAGACCAAGCAGCACCTGGCTGTGCTGATTCCGTGCGGGCGGGCGCTGATCCTGAACCTGCTGCGCTGGGGCGGCGAGATCCGCTCGTTCGAGCAGCTGAACCTGCCGCCACTGGATGCCAAGGCCGCAGGCATCAAAGACGCCGAGATGACCATGGCCGTGCAGCTGATCGAGGACATGACGCAAAAGTGGGACGCTGACAACTTCCGCAACTCGTTTGCTGACCAGATCCACGAGCTGGTGGAACGCAAGGCGCAGGCGGGCGACATCGCCGATGTTGCCAAAGTGGAAAGCGGCCCCACGGTATCTGCCGGCGCCGAGGTGCTCGATCTCACCGCTCTGCTCAAACGCAGTCTGGAAGGCAAGGGTCCACGCCCTGCCGACAAGCCCGCCAGCGGCGCAGCAGCAAGGGGCAAAGGCACCGTGACCCGGCTTCCAGCCACCCCCGCCAAAAAGCCTGCCGCCAAAAAAGCGGCTGCCCAAAAGCCCGCCGCTGCCGCCAAAAGCACTCCGGCCGCCCGGGCCACCAGGCCCACCGCCAAAAAACCCGCACGCCGCGCGGCCTGACACACCATGGCCGACACCACCGATGCGCTCGCCCCCTACAAAAAGAAGCGCAACTTCAGTGTGACGCCCGAGCCAGCCGAGGGCGGCACGCCCGGTGTGGAGGCGCTGCAATACGTCATCCAGAAACACTGGGCCAGCCGCCTGCACTACGACCTGCGACTGGAGATCGATGGAACCATGAAGAGCTGGGCGGTGCCCAAGGGCCCCAGCTTGGACCCGGCCGACAAACGCATGGCGGTGCAGGTGGAAGACCACCCCATTTCGTACAACAGCTTTGAGGGGCAGATACCGCCCAAGCAATACGGCGCAGGGCGCGTGATCATCTGGGACCGCGGCTACTGGCAACCCGTGGGTGACGCGGCCGAGGGCTACCGGGCGGGCAAGCTCAAGTTCGTTCTGCACGGGCACAAGCTGCAGGGGCACTGGACCCTGGTGCGCATGCACGGCCGTGGCGACGAGCGCCAGCCGCCCTGGCTGCTCATCAAGGAACGCGACGGGCTGGAGCGCCCGGCTGCGGAGTTCAGTGTGGTGGACGAGATGCCCGACAGCGTCACTGACCTTGCGCCACTGTTGCCCCCCTCCCCGCCCGGGAACGCACAGCCCGCAGCTCCGCACGCGCCAGCCCAACCGGCCCGCTCCGGGCATGCAGAGCGCAACGGACGTGTCGGACGTGCCGAGCGCAAGGCACCGCATGCCGCCCTGCCCGATGCGCTCTCTCCCCAGCTGGCCAGCTTGGTAGAAGGCCCGCCTGCGGACACCAGCGACTGGATCTGGGAGCTGAAGTTTGATGGCTACCGCCTGATGGCTCGGGTGGAGGCTGGCAAGGCGCAGCTTTTTACCCGCAATGGCAACGACTGGACCGCGAAAATGCCGCGCCTGGCCGAAGCCGTGGCCAGCCTGCCACTCGAATCCGGCTGGATCGATGGCGAGGTGCTGATGCCTGATGCGCACGGCATTCCGGATTTTCAGGCGCTGCAGAATGCCTTCGATGGCGAGGCGACGGAGGCGCTGGTGTTGTACGTGTTCGACCTGCCGTTCGCCAACGGGCAAGACCTGCGCAGCCTGCCGCTGGTGGAGCGCAGAGCGCGTCTTGAGGCCATTGCCAACGCAGCCACCACCGACCGCGTCCGTTTCAGCGAAGCGTTTGAAGCCTTGCCATCAGACCTGATTGCATCGGCCTGCCAGCTCGGGTTTGAAGGTGTGATGGGAAAGCGCAGGAACAGTGCCTACCTGTCACGCCGCAGCAATGACTGGATCAAGCTCAAATGCAGCCACCGCCAGGAGTTCGTGATCGGCGGGTACACCGACCCTCAGGGCTCCCGCACGGGCCTGGGGTCGCTGCTGCTGGGGGTGCATGACGCAGATGGCAGCCTGCGCTACACGGGCAACGTGGGCACCGGGTTCAGCCAGAAGCAGCTGGCCGCACTGCACGCACAGCTGCAAAAGCTCAAGGCATCCCGTAGCCCGTTTGCCCACCCCGAAGCCATCGACAAAAATCCGCACTGGGTGAAGCCACAGCTGATCGCTGAGGTGTCGTTTGCAGAATGGACGCAGGAGGGGCGCATACGCCACGCCGTGTTCAAGGGCCTGCGCAGCGACAAGCCACCCCGTGACATCCGCCAGGAAAAGCCCCAGCCCATGCGCAAGAAGACTTCTTCGGCGACAGCCTCCAGCGCCACCGATGCTGCGCAATCCGCGAATTCAGACGCGCCCGCCAAATCTTCATCCGCGCCCGTGGGCAGCGTGCGGGTGTCGAGCGCAGACCGCGTGATCGACCCCACCACCGGCCTTACCAAGATGGATCTGGTGCGCTACTACGCCACCGTGGCGCCGCTGTTGATGCCGCACCTGAAAGCCCGTCCCACTTCGCTGGTGCGTGCGCCGGAGGGGGTGGAAGGTGAGCTGTTCTTTCAAAAGCACTGGGATGTGGGGCGCGTGAAGGGCGTCCAGGGCATCAGGGAGCTTGCGCAAGCGCTGTACCCGGCCCACCCGCCGCTGCTGGAGGTGGCCAACCCCGAGGGGCTGCTGTCGGCAGCGCAGATGAACACGGTGGAGTTTCACACCTGGAACGCCCGCAAGGACAAGATAGACCGCCCCGACCGCCTCACCTTTGACCTGGACCCTGGCGAGGGCGTGCCGTGGGAGCACGTGCAGGAGGCCGCCACCCTGGTGCGCCTGATGCTGACCGAACTGGGCTTGCCCGCCTTCCTGAAGACCAGCGGCGGCAAGGGCCTGCACATCGTCGTGCCCATCAAGCGGCTGCACGACTGGGACACGGTCAAAGGCTTCAGCCACGAGGTCGTTCAGCACCTGGCCCGCACCATCCCCCAACGCTTTGTGGCCAAGAGCGGGCCCAAAAACCGCGTGGGCAAGATCTTTGCCGACTACCTGCGCAACGGCCTGGGTGCCACCACCGCCACCGCCTGGACAGCCCGCGCCCGCCCGGGCATGGGCGTGTCGGTCCCCGTGGCCTGGGACGAGCTCACCAAGATCACCAGCGGCGCGCACTGGACGGTGCCATCCGTGGGACGCCGGCTGCGCACCGGCAACGGCCCCTGGCACGGCTATGACCAGGCGGCGGTGTCGTTGACCGCGGCGATCAAGGCGCTCGGGCGGGCTGGATGGACTGAGTGACTGAGGACTGACCGGCTGACAGCATCATTCTTGAGTCAGCCCGATTGAACTTGAAACACCTGGTCGGGCTGAGTCCGTCGAAGCCTCGCGCGGCGCTTCCGGTACGCCGGGTGAACGAACCGTGTGAGACAAGTCACGGCCTGCACCATCATTCAAAAAGAATAGCTGCCAGCGCTTACCCAGTAAGCGGTAGCGCCCTATTTTTTTCAAATTCTGGGCGCTGCGTGCATTCACGCAGCCCGCAGCTCCGTCTTGCGTTCGATGATGCGCGACACCAGCCCGTAGTCCACCGCCTCCTCGGCAGACAACCACCGATCGCGTTCAATATCCAGCAACACCTCCTCCATCGACCTGCCGGTCTCGCGCGCGATGGTGCGGGCAATGCGTTCGCGGGCTCTAACGATCTCGCGGGCCTGGATGGCGATGTCGCTGGCCGGGCCGCCAGAGCCGCCGCTGGGCTGGTGAATCAGAAAGCGCGTGTTGGGCAGGCAGTAGCGCCGCTCGCGGGGCACCGACAGGTACAGGTGCGTGGCGGCGCTGCCCACCCAGCCGGTGCCGATCATGTTGACCGGCGCAGCGATGAACCGCACCACGTCGTGGATGGCGTCGCCAGACTCCAGGTGCCCGCCGGGTGAGCTGACCAGAATGTCGATGGGGTCGGCGCTGTCGGCGTCCAGCGCGATCAGGCGGCGCGTGACATCCGCTGCGGTCACGTCCGTCACGGTGCCAAAGATCAGCAAGGTACGTGCCTTGAAGGCTTTTTCCTCCAGGTAGGAGGTGCGCGGCTCGGTGGCGCTGGATGGCGTGGGAGTTTCTGGGTTGTCCATGGTTCAGGTCCTTGCATGTGAACTGCCATGACGAATGACGCACGGGTTTGGTGACATCGGGCCCATGATCTGACCCGTGATCACGGTGGCCATCAGGCTATGGCAAGATTTCGGAATGCAAGACAACCAACTGCTGGCCCTCCTCGACAGTGACCGTCGCCGTCTGGTGCGTGCCGCCGCCCGCCTGCTGGGCCCCGCAGACGCCGAAGACGCCGTGCAGGACGCCTATGTCCGCGCGCTGGAGGCCGACGCGCTGGAGCTGAACGCAGCGCAAGCCTGGCTGCTGACGGTGGTGCGCAATCTGGCCATCGACCGTCTGCGCAGGCAGCAGTGGATGCAGCACTGGGTGACGGGCGTGACCGACAACGCGACCACCATTGCGGCATCACCTTCTGCCGAAGCAGACGCAGTGCTGGCCCAAGAAGCCCGCCACGCCCTGCGCATGCTGGCAGCCCACGTGGCCCCCGCGGACGGCGCAGCCGTGCTGCTGCACGAGGTGTTCGAAGTCAGCCATGCCGAGCTAGCACAGGCCACCGGCCGCACTGAAGCCGCCAGCCGCCAGCAGTTGCGCCGGGCCCTGCTGCGGTTGCGGCAAGCGGGCAGCGTGCCAGTGCCCCACCCTGTGCGGGAACAGGATGCGAGCGAAGAAACCGCCCTGCGGATGTACGTGCAGTCCCTTCAGCTGCGGGACCCGCAAACGCTGTGGGCCATGCTGCGCCAGCCGCCGATCAGCGCCTTGGCTGCGGTGGGTTTCAACCCCTCGGCCACCAAAGCTGCAGCAGCCCCGCCCGTGACAACCTGCGGCGTTGTGCAGGTCGGCGGGCAGCTGGGCCTGGTGCTCACGCTGGACGGCGTCACGCTGTGTGTGGTGTCGCTGGGCGCGCATTCCGAGCGCGATGCGGAGGCTGTGGTGTTGTAACTGCGGCGCCGCAGACCAACTCCTGCCGCACCCTATGCAGACGACCCTGCGAGCAAGCGAGAAAGACAAAACGCCATTGCGCTCGGTTGCCGCCATCGCCCTTCTGTTCCTGTGGGCCAGCCAGGCCATGGCGGCTCCAGCGGAGGACACCCACGTACCTTCAGCGCAATGGCAGCGCATCGCGTCACCAGAAGCCGTGGGCTGGTCCAGCGCAAAGCTGGCGCTGGCGCGCAAGCACTCCGAAAGACTCGACACTTCAGCCGTCATGCTGGTGCTCAACGGCCAGGTACTGGATGAGTGGGGCCGTACCGACGAGCGCTTCAACATCCACTCCATCCGCAAAAGCATTCTGAGCAGCCTGATGGGCGCTGCGGTGGCCAGTGGTCAGGTGCGGCTGGATGCCACGCTGGCCGAACTGGGTGTGGACGACAACGAGCCGGCACTGACCCCCTCTGAAAAACAGGCCACGGTGGCAGACCTGCTCAAGTCCCGCTCGGGCATCTACCACCCCGCCCTGTACGAAACGGCAGCAATGGCAGCAAAACGGCCTGCGCGCGGCAGCCACGCGCCGGGTTCGTTCTGGTACTACAACAACTGGGACTTCAACGCGCTGAACACCATTTACGAAGCGCGTACGAAGACCAGCATCTACACCGCATTTGCCCACCAGCTGGCACAGCCGCTGCAGATGCAGGACTGGCGCGCGCAGGACGGCAGCTACCACACCGGCAAGGACTCCGTGCACGCCGCGTACCCCATGCGCATGTCGGCACGCGACCTGGCCCGCTTCGGGCTGCTGTACCTGCGCGGTGGGCAATGGGCTGGCAAGCAGGTGGTGCCCGCCGACTGGGTGCGCCAGAGCCTTGAGCCTCATTCAGACACCGGGGTGGACGGAGGCTACGGGTACATGTGGTGGGTGTCGGTGGACGGGCGCCACCTGCCCTCCATCAAGGTGCCCGCAGGCACCTTCTCGGCGCAGGGGTACGGCGGGCACATGGTGGTGGTGGTGCCGGCGTACGACCTGGTGGTGGTGCACCGGGTGAATACCGACTTCTCCAGCAACGTGGTGAGCGATGCGCAGTTCGCCAGGCTGCTGGAGCTGATCCTCGGCGCGCGCATGGCGCAATAGCTTGCGCTTTCGCACTCCACCCTGCGTGGCCCCCTACCCGGTCACGGGCGTCCGAGCGCGGCCGGGTTGGGGTAGCGTGGCAGCCGCGGTGGGCCCGCCTTCACGCGGCGCGCGGGCAGGTCTGTGGCCAGGCGCTCTGCGGCCGCCGCGCGCGTGGCGGGCTGAAACCCGTGCGGCACCACCAGTACGTCGGTGCGCGCGTCACGCAGGATGCGCTGGGCCACGCTCTCAAAAACCAGATCCGACAGCACGGAGGCCGGGTGCTTGCCTACCACGATCAGGTCGGCCGCCGTGTGCTGCTGCTGCACCACCACCTGCCGGGCAGGGTCGCCCCGGCCGATGGTGGATGAAAGGCGGTTGCGGCGCGCGTCATACGAATCGGCGAGCGTGAACATCCTGTCTTGCGCAAACCGCTGACACTCTTCGCGGTACGCGCGGATGGCGCGCTCGGACACTTCGGCATGGCGCAACTTGCCCTCGTTGGTCGTATCAATGGCGTGAAACAGCTCGATGCGCGCAGACGGTTGCAGGGCATAACCGAGCTCCACCAGACGTTGCGACACCTGCGAAAAATCCACCGCCACCAGAAGGCTCTGGTACGGCTGGGCAGCCAGTTTGCGCACCACCAGCACCGGCCGCTGGCACGCCCGCAGCATGCGCACGGCGGGATGGGCGCGAAACCAGGCACCCAGCCCACGCTCGGGGGTGGTGCCCCACACCACGAGGTCGGCATGTGCCGCCTCGCGCGCCACGTCTGCCGCAGTGAGGTCCATGCGGGTTGCCGCTTGCACCGGGATGTGGTGGCGCTGCCTGAGCTGCAGCGCGTGGTGCGCCAGGCGCACGGCCGCGTCGGGCGGGGGCGCCTCGTCAGGGTGGGCCAGGTGAACAAGTTTCAACGTCGCGCGGTGCTCGGCGCACAGCAGCGCAGCGCGCGCGATGGCGTGGCCTCCTTGCAAGGAGAAATCGGTAACGGCGAGGATGGAGCGAAGGGTCATGGCAGGCGTGTCCTTGTGTTTTGGGCAGTGCACACCCATGCAGCGGCGGCCAACACAGGTTGGCGCCGGTGGGAGGGGCGATGAGGGGCAGGCGCGGCGGTTCCGGGCGGCAGCCGGGCCGCAGCCGGGCCGCAGCGGGGCTACAGGCGGCTACGTGAGGTAGTCGCCCGTGGCCTCGGGCTGGAACTGAATGCTCTCGACCACGGCCGCGCACTCTTCCCCGTGGGGCGTGTGCCACCTGGCCACATCCCCCGCCCGCAACCCCAGCAGGCTGATGCCGACGGGCGACAGCACCGAGATGAAGCCAGCGGCAGGTTCAGCGTCTTGCGGGTAGCACAGGGTCAGCACCTGGCGCCTGTGGGTGTGTACGTCTACCAGCTCAACACGCGAATACATCGTGACCACGTCACCCCGCACGGTGCGCGAGCTGGTGATGTCTGCATTGGCCAGCAGGTCATCCAGCACGGGGGGAAGCCGGTTGCCCACCAGCTTGGTCAGGCGCGAATAATCCAGATCGGTGAGCGTGCGCTCGCCGTGAACCACAACATCAACAACTGCTGCTGCATGCATGAATTGGCACTCCATCAAATGCGGCGGTCGTCCCATGGGAACAGACGGCCGCTACCGCGCATGGCTGGTGCCCGGCGGTGGATGGTTGCGCTTGAAAGGGGTGAGGAGAAAGTGTGCCGCCGGGCTCAGGAATGTGCTGGCGTCAGCTGACGACGCGCGTTCTTCTTGGCCTGCGCTCGCGCGCAGGCCGCTGCGTGGAGCAGCGCAGCCAGGGCAGCAGTAGTGCATACAAGGAGGGTCGTCATGGCCCCGAGTGTAGGCCGCCTGCACGCTTTCGGGACCAATGGCCCCAGGGTTCGTGCCAGATAGGCGGGCCCGCATGGAGCTTCGAGCCCTGCCATCTGTCACATAGCGCAGGCCGAAATAGCTATGAAATTAGTAGCTTCCAGCGCTTTACCATCAAGCGCTGGGGCATTTTTTTCACTCAAACTCTGGCCGATGGGGCCGCGTCACAGCTTCGCAATCGACACCTCCGTGGACTTGACCAGCGCCACCACGTCGGAGCCGACGATGAGGCCCAGG
>NZ_AGTS01000093.1 GCF_000238595.1 Acidovorax sp. NO-1
TTTTCAATTCTCCAAAGAGCAATGCCTGTGTCGGGGTTTAACGTCTGCACCCGATTGCTGATTCGTCCTGCACAGGGCAACGGGACGGCACCGGGTCGCAGATTGCAAAAAAATTTGCTACTGTCTTGATAGCTGCTCGCGCTTGCTGGACAAGCGTCAACGGCCAATTTGATACAGATTCATGGGAAAAAGGTCCACCCCAGGGCGGACCTTTCAACCGCAGGTATTACTTGGCGCGCGAAGCCATGATGGCTTCCGAGACGTTGCGAGGTGCTTCGCTGTAGTGCTTGAACTCCATCGTGTACGTGGCGCGGCCTTGCGTGGCCGAACGCAGCGTGGTGGAGTAGCCGAACATTTCCGACAGCGGCACTTCAGCGCGGATGGCCTTGCCGCCACCGACGATGTCGTCCATGCCCTGCACCATGCCGCGACGGCTGGACAGGTCGCCCATCACGTTACCGGCGTAGTCTTCAGGCGTTTCCACTTCGACGGACATCATGGGCTCCAGGATGACCGGACCGGCCTTCCTGCAACCTTCCTTGAAGCCGAAGATGGCAGCCATCTTGAACGCCAGTTCGTTCGAGTCCACATCGTGGTACGAACCGAAGTGCAGCGTGACCTTGACGTCCACCACGGGGTAGCCGGCCAGCACGCCTTGCGTAACTGCTTCGTTGATACCCTTTTCCACGGCCGGGATGAATTCGCGAGGAACCACACCGCCCTTGATGGCGTCGACGAACTCGATGCCCTTGCCGGCTTCGTTGGGTTCGATCTTGAGCACAACGTGACCGTACTGGCCCTTGCCGCCGGACTGGCGCACGAACTTGCCTTCGGCCTCTTCCACCGTCTTGCGGATGGTTTCGCGGTAGGCCACCTGGGGCTTGCCCACGTTGGCTTCCACGCCGAACTCGCGCTTCATGCGGTCCACGATGATTTCGAGGTGCAACTCACCCATGCCGGAGATGATGGTCTGGCCGGATTCTTCGTCGGTACGCACGCGGAACGACGGATCTTCTGCGGCCAGTCGCTGCAGTGCGATACCCATCTTTTCCTGGTCGGCCTTGGTCTTGGGCTCAACAGCCTGCGAGATCACGGGCTCGGGGAACACCATGCGCTCGAGCACGATCGGCGAGCCGACATCGCACAGGGTTTCGCCGGTGGTCACTTCCTTCAGGCCCACGCAGGCAGCGATGTCGCCGGCGCGGATTTCGTCCACTTCCACGCGATCGTTGGCCATCATCTGCACGATACGGCCGATGCGCTCTTTCTTGCCCTTGACCGAGTTGAAGACGGTGTCGCCCTTGGTCAGCACGCCCGAATAGACGCGCACAAAGGTCAGCTGACCCACGAACGGGTCGGTCATCAGCTTGAACGCCAACGCAGAGAACTTCTCGCTGTCGTCGGCCTTGCGGCTGATCGGCTGCTCGTCGTCGTCCGTACCCGTCACATCAGGGATGTCGGTCGGTGCGGGCAGGTAGTCGATCACGGCGTCCAGCATGCGCTGCACGCCCTTGTTCTTGAACGCGGTGCCGCAAAGCATCGGGTGGATCTCGGTGGCAATGGTGCGCTGGCGCAGGCCTGCCTTGATTTCGGCTTCGGTCAAGTCACCTTCTTCCAGGTACTTGTTCATCAGCTCTTCCGAGGCTTCAGCAGCAGCTTCGACCATCTTTTCGCGCCACTCCTTGGCAGACGCGACCAGATCGGCGGGGATCTCTTCGTAGTTGAACTTCATGCCCTGGGACGCTTCGTCCCAGATGATGGCCTTCATCTTCAGCAGATCGACCACGCCCTTGAAGTTCTCTTCGGCGCCAATCGGAATCACGACGGGCACGGGGTTGGCCTTCAGGCGCAGCTTCATCTGGTCGTAGACCTTGAAGAAGTTGGCACCGGTGCGGTCCATCTTGTTCACAAAGGCCAGACGCGGCACCTTGTACTTGTTGGCCTGGCGCCAGACGGTTTCCGACTGGGGCTGCACGCCACCCACGGCGCAGTACACCATGCAGGCGCCATCCAGCACGCGCATGGAACGCTCCACTTCAATCGTGAAGTCCACGTGGCCGGGGGTGTCGATGATGTTGAAACGGTGCTCGGGGTAGGACATGTCCATGCCCTTCCAGAAGCAGGTCACGGCAGCCGAGGTGATCGTGATGCCGCGTTCTTGCTCCTGCTCCATCCAGTCCGTGGTGGCAGCGCCATCGTGCACTTCACCCAGCTTGTGGGTCACACCGGTATAGAAAAGAATACGTTCGGTGGTCGTGGTCTTGCCAGCGTCAATGTGGGCCGAGATACCGATATTGCGGTAGCGCTCGATGGGGGTTTTGCGAGCCATGGTGGATCCTTGGATGGTTCGTGTTATTCGGGGGCGGGCCCAGCATTTTTGACGCTGCAACCCATCAGTTTTGTGACTGCCTCAATCGCCACAAGGCTGCAGGCAAAATTGCCGGCAGCCTTGCGCAGAGCGACGAGGGCAGCTCGTCTGCTTAGAAGCGGAAGTGGCTGAATGCCTTGTTGGCTTCGGCCATGCGGTGCACTTCGTCACGCTTCTTCATGGCACCACCACGGCCTTCGGTGGCTTCGAGCAGTTCGTTGGCCAGACGCTGGGCCATCGACTTTTCGCCACGCTTGCGGGCGGCTTCCTTGATCCAGCGCATCGACAGGGCCAGACGGCGGACAGGGCGCACTTCCACAGGCACCTGGTAGTTGGCACCACCGACGCGGCGGGACTTCACTTCGACCATGGGCTTCACGTTGTTGATGGCAACCGTGAAGGCTTCCAGAGGATCCTTGTCAGGGTGCTTCTTCTCGATCAGTTCCAGGGCACCGTAAATGATGCGCTCTGCAACTGCCTTTTTGCCGCCTTCCATGATCACGTTCATGAATTTGGACAGCTCGACATTGCCGAACTTGGGATCCGGCAGGATTTCACGTTTGGGGACTTCGCGACGACGTGGCATTTTTTCACCTCTATCTTTGCTTCAGTTGGCATCTTTTCAGACACCGCGAGAGCCAATTTCAGAACTCTCACTTACTCGACCCGCGCAGAACACCTGCGTTTGGGGTCACTACGCTGCATCACCGCGCCACGCGGGAGACAGCACCGAAAATTTTGTGCAAAAGCGCAGGGCTTACTTGGCCTTGGGCTTCTTGGCACCGTACTTGGAGCGCGACTGCTTGCGGTCTTTCACGCCTTGCAAGTCGAGCGAACCACGCACGATGTGGTAACGCACACCGGGCAAATCCTTGACACGACCGCCGCGAACCAGCACCACGCTGTGTTCCTGCAGGTTGTGGCCTTCGCCGCCGATGTAGGAGATGACCTCAAAACCGTTGGTCAGGCGCACCTTGGCGACCTTACGCAGAGCGGAGTTGGGCTTCTTGGGCGTCGTGGTGTACACACGGGTGCACACGCCACGGCGCTGTGGAGAGTTTTCCATCGCGGGGCTCTTGGACTTGGTCTTTTCGACCTCGCGCCCCTGACGGACCAGTTGATTGATGGTTGGCATGAAATACGTCCCTAAACGTGAATTTGCTTCGTGAAAGCGAAAACGTGAATCCCTTCGGAAATTCCGAAAAGCCTTCTAATGTAGCAGCAAGCCCCAAAACAGGCAAGCACCACGCGGCTTTCTCGCCGAACCCACCCGCCTGGCGCGTCGTCCCACCATCGTTGCAAGAGCACAGCCGATGCCAGCGACCGCCGCGCAAGGGCCGCCCCAGCTGCGCAGCGTCGTTTCACTTGCGGGCGCTGGCGGCGCAGCCGCTCAAGGGGGTTGTGTCCTATTTAATCCACAACCGGATCGCGTCCCACGCGCGACCCAGGATGCCGGCCTGCTCGACACCTTCCAGCGCGACCAGCGGAACCTCGGCCACGGGCTGGTCGCCCAGCAGCACCTTCAGCGTGCCGATGGACTGACCCTTGGTGAAGGGTGCCACCAAGGGGTCAGGGCGCGCGATCTGAGTGGTGAGCTTGCCCGCGCTGCCCGCAGGCACGGCCACGACAATCGCTTCTTCACGGCCAATCTTGAGTGTGCTGGCCGTGCCCTTCCACAGCGCGGGCGTGGCCACAGGCTGCCCCACATCGAACAATTTGACGGCTTCGTACGCGGTGTAACCCCAGTTCAGCAGTTTCTGGCTTTCATTGGCGCGCGCGTTTTCACTGGCAGTGCCCAGCACGATGGACAGCAGGCGGCGCTGGCCCACGCCCGGAAACTCCCGCTTGGACGTGGCCACCAGGCAGTAGCCCGCAGCAGCCGTGTGGCCGGTCTTGAGGCCGTCCACGGTGGGGTCGCGGAACAGCAGCGAATTGCGGTTGCTGCCGTTGGAGGGCGGGGTGCCCGGATAGCTGTATTGCTTGGTGGAGTAGTAATGCATGTACTCCGGGAAATCCTTCATCAGCCGCACCGCCAGCACACTCAGATCGCGTGCGGTGGTCAGATGGCCGGGTTCCGTGAGGCCTTCGGGGTTCTTGTAGCTGGTTCCCGTCATGCCCAGGGCCTTGGCCTGGTCGTTCATGAGCTTGACGAAATTCTCGTAGGTGCCGCCCACACCCTCGGCCAGCGCCACGGTGGCGTCGTTGCCGGACTGCACGATCATGCCCTTGATGAGGTCTTCGACCGGCACCTGCATTTTGGGGTCGATGAACATGCGCGAGCCGGGCATCTTCCAGGCACGCACGCTCACGGGCAGCTTCTGGTCCAGCGAAATCTTCTTGCTCCGCAGTGCGTCGAACACCAGGTAGCCCGTCATGAGCTTGGTCAGCGAGGCCTGCTCCACCGGCGCATCGATGTCCTTGGCGGCGAGCACCTGGTTGGCGGTGACGTCCACCAGCATGTACGTGCGTGCGGCAATTTCAGGAGGCTGGGGGGCCTGGGCATGGGCACCAAAGGCGGCAGGGGCCACCGCAGCAAAGACGGCCAGAGATCGCAACGCAGACAGGATTCGTTTCATGGGGCAAGAAGGGGCTGGAGAGGCTCGAGGTAGGGGTTGGAGAGAAAGACGCGCAGGAGATGACGACACCGGCCAGGCCGGCCGGGCCGCCCGCTCAGGCGCCCGATTGCAGGTGGCGGACCACCAGATTTTTCAGAAGCGGCAATTGTCCGTGAAAGAAATGACCGCCTGCGGGGATGACTGTGACAGGCAGTATCTGGGGGCGGGCCCAGTCCATCACCGCTGCCAGGGGCACCGTGTCGTCGTGCTCGCCGTGCACCACCAGCGTTCGCAGGTGGGCGTCCGGCGGCACGGGCGCCACGGTGAACCGGCTGGCCGCAGTGCCGATGAGCACCGCCTGGTCCACACGCCCTTCCTGCCAGAGGGCTGCCAGCGCATGGCTGGTGACAAATGCGCCAAACGAGAAACCCGCCAGTGCAATGCGCTGCCCCCCGGCCGCGGGCGCCACCTGCTCCACCACGGCCAGCATGTCCTGCAACTCGCCCTGGCCGTCGTCGTGCACGCCTTCGGTACCGCCGACACCCCGGAAATTGAAGCGCACGGCCGTCCAGCCGCACTGCACAAACGCACGCGCCAGCGTCTGCACCACCTTGTTGTCCAGCGTGCCGCCAAACAGCGGATGGGGATGGGCAATGACCGCCACCCCCCGGGACGCCGCGCCATCGGCCAGCAGGGGGGCGTCACGCACCGCTTCGATGGCGCCTGCGGGGCCGGACAGGGTCAGGCGTTCGGTCTGTGCATTCACGGGTTTACTACCAAATCAATAGCTGCTCGCGCTTGATGGATAAGCGCCAACGGCCAAAAACACCAAAAATTTGCGGAACGGAGGATGGAGGCGCGTTCAGCGGCCAAGTTCCGCTGGCGTGACCAGGCGCTCCACCACCTGGCCGTTCTTGAGGTGCGATTCGACAATCTCGTCGATGTCGGCGGCATCCACATAGGTGTACCAGGTGCCCTCGGGGTAGACCACGGCCACCGGCCCCGCTGCGCAGCGGTCCAGGCAGCCCGCCTTGTTCACCCGCACCTTGCCAGCGCCCGCCAGGCCTGCGGCCTTGACCTGCGCCTTGCAGCGATCGAAACCCGCCTGGGCGTTGTGGCGGGCACAGCTGTCTTCGCCGTTGGTGCGCTCGTTCAGGCAGAAAAAAATGTGGCGCTGGTAGTAGCCGGGCACTGCGGCCGGTGCGGATGTGGTGTCGCTCATCCGGACATTTTAGTTTTTCGGGGTGCGTGGCCCCTGCCGGTGCAACCCGCCCGGGTTCAGTGCCTTTCGCGGCGCGACACGCGCAGCAGCACATACAGCAGCGCAGCGTAGGGCCACAGCCATCCGAGCCACTGGCCCAGTCCGTAAAAGCGGATGAACCGGCCCTGCTCCCAGATCTGCAGCGTCTGCGCAAAGTAGGCGCTGGTGGGCGCCTGGTTGAGCAAGGCCAGGTGCCAGGCCAGCGTGAGCAGCAGCAAGGCCGCGCACGCGCGCCGCGGCAGCCCAAGCAACAGCGCCGCCAGCGCCATGGCGCCCCACATGCCGACGCGTGCCGGCTGGCCCATCCATTCCCAGGCGTGCACGGGCCCCCAGCTCAAGGCCGCCGACAACGCCGTGAGCGTGACCCCCACCGCCACCACCGCCAGCGCAAACACGGCCCGCCGCCCCGCCGAACGGATCACGCAGTAGCCCAGCAGGCACGGCGCCAGCAGGCCCAGGGTGACGCACAGCAGCTCTGCAGTGGGTGACAGCGGGTCGAGCGCCGCCTCGCGCACCGGCAGCCAGGCCAGAAACGGTGTGTCGGCCAGCAGCTCGGTCAACGCCGTCTCCAGCCGCTCCAGCACCTGCCCCAGTCCGAACGGCACAGCCGCCGGAAACAGCAGCGCCACCGGCCACAACGCCAGCAGCACGATGGCACCGCTCGCGTCGGCCACAAACCAGCGGCCCTTGAAATCGCTCCACCGGTCGATGGCGCCCAGGCGCTCCAGCAACGCCGCACTCAACCCGCCCGCCAGCGCGCCCGCAGCGTTGAGCAGCAGGTCCAGGTTGGAGGGCACACGGCGGGGCAGGTAAATCTGCAGGAACTCCATGGCCAGCGACAGCAGCACGCCCGCCAGCGTGGCCAGCGGCACCACGCCCCGCGTCCAGCCCGAGCGCAGCATGGCCAGCACCAGCAAAAACCCGAGCGGCGCATACCCCACCATGTTGGTGGTGACGTCAAAACCCGTCCAGTACGGTGGCGGCAGCGGTGCCAGCAAAAACACCAGCGGGTTGATCCCCTGGGCGCGCCAGCCGTCAAACGGGAACAGGCTGGCAAAGACGATCAGCGCCGTGTAGATCAGCGCCAGGGGCCAGGCGGAGGTCTTGTGCATGCGCCGTGTGCGGCTGCGTCAGAAGGGCTTGACGACCACCAGCACCACCGCCACCAGCAGCAGCAGCACGGGCACTTCGTTGAACCAGCGGAACCACACATGGCTCCTGCGGCTGGTGCCGTCGGCCAGCTTGCGCAGCACCACGCTGCAGGCGTGGTGGTACCCGATCACCAGCACCACCACCGCCAGCTTGGCATGCATCCAGCCATTGCCCGGGCCACGGCCAATGCCGTAACCCAGCCACAGCCACAGGCCCAGCGCCAGTGCGGGTACGGCCAGCAAGGTGGTAAAGCGCAGCAACTTGCGCGCCATCAGCAGCAGGCGGTCGCGCTCGGCGGCCGAGCCGGGCGCCACCATCGCCAGATTGACGAAGATGCGCGGCAGATAGAACAGGCCGGCAAACCAGCTGGCCACGAAGACGATGTGAAAGGCTTTGACCCAGAGCATGCGGGCAGTTTAAGTGCGCATGCGGGGGCGTTTCGGCGATTCCAAAAAAAAGCCCGGCAATTGCGCCGGGCCCTTAAAGCCTGTTGTGCATCGCTGCAATCCAGGCCCCCGCTCAGGGAGGAAAAGCGGGGGGCAGCAAGCTGCCCGGCGCCAATTTAGCACCGGGGCTGGGCGGGTACAAGGGACATTTCCGGGCGCTGACGCGTGCGCCCGCCGGGGTACGCCGCACGGCGGCACAGGGGGATAATCTTCGGCATGCATCTCCAAAGCCCTGCCCCCTTCCCCCAGAACCGCCCCCGCCGCCTGCGCCGCGATGCCTTCACCCGCCGCCTGGTGCGCGAAAACGTGGTCACCGCCGACGACCTGATCTACCCCGTGTTCGTGCACGAGGGCACGAACCGCAGCGAGGCCGTGACTTCCATGCCCGGCGTGGACCGGCTGAGCCTGGACCTGCTGCTGCCCGTGGCCGAAGACTGCGCGCGCCTGGGTATCCCGGTGCTGGCGCTGTTCCCGGCGATTGACCCCTCGCTCAAGACGCCCGACGGCAAGGAGGCCCTGAACCCCGACGGCCTGATACCGCGCGTGGTGCGCGCCCTCAAGAAGGAATTCCCGCAGCTTGGCGTGATGACCGACGTGGCGCTGGACCCCTACACCAGCCACGGCCAGGACGGCGTGCTCGACGACACCGGCTACATCATCAATGACGAGACGGTGGAGATCCTCACCGGCCAGGCGCTCACGCATGCCGAGGCGGGCGTGGACATCGTCGCCCCCAGCGACATGATGGACGGCCGCATTGGCGCGATCCGCGAGGCGCTGGAAGTGCAGGGCCACATCCACACGCGCATCATGGCCTACAGCGCCAAGTACGCCAGCGCCTTCTACGGCCCCTTCCGCGATGCGGTGGGCACCCGCGGCGCCCTGGGCAAGGCCGACAAGAACGTCTACCAGATGGACCCCGGCAACAGCGACGAGGCCCTGCGCGAGGTGGCCATCGACATCGCCGAAGGCGCCGACATGGTGATGGTCAAGCCCGGCATGCCCTACCTGGACATCGTGCGCCGCGTGAAGGACGAGTTCAAGGTGCCCACCTTCGCCTACCAGGTGAGCGGCGAGTACGCCATGATCAAGGCCGCCGCCGCCAACGGCTGGCTCGACCACGACGCCGTGATGATGGAAAGCCTGCTGGCCTTCAAGCGCGCAGGCGCCGACGGCGTGCTGACCTACTTCGCACGCGACGTGGCACGATTGCTCCGAAAATAAGAGCTGCTAGCGCTTGATGGACAAGCGCTGGAGGCACTTTTTATTCAAAACCGGGGTTGCATGCGCATCTTCCACATCCACAGCGGCGGCGTGCACGAGCTGGCCGCGCTGCCCACGCAGATGCCCACGCAGGGCTTTGTCTGGATCGCCTGCGCGCGCCCGGCCTTCCAGGCGCGGCTGGCCGAGATCCAGGCCCGCCTGCAGGCGCTGGTGGGGCTGCAGCTGGTGGACCTGCACGTGTCCGACCTGCTCAACGCGCAGCTGCCCTCGCACTACGACTACACCTCGCAGTACGACCTGCTGGTGTTCCGCCGCCTGGCCACCCTGAATGGCGACGCCGCCGAGCCGCCCCGGCCCCCGGACGCACCGGCTGCACCCACCGGCAGCAGCCCGCCCAAACGCTCGGGCCCGCCCGTGCTGCGGCGCATCGACACCAGCCCGGTGGGTTTTGCGGTGTTCGACCAGTTGCTGCTGACCGTGCACCCGGCCGACTGTGCGGTGCGCGACGCCTACGCGGCCCGCTTGCTGGCCTCACTGCCTGCCAGCACCAGTGAAGGCCGCGCCA
This sequence comes from Acidovorax sp. NO-1, assembly GCF_000238595.1. Taxonomy (GTDB): domain Bacteria; phylum Pseudomonadota; class Gammaproteobacteria; order Burkholderiales; family Burkholderiaceae_C; genus Acidovorax. Next base: position 9,572 of record NZ_AGTS01000093.1, read on the forward strand.
GCCCCATGCCCGGCGCGCGCGTGCCCACCAGCCCGGCCGACCTGATGCTGCGCGTGGTCAACCAGATGGTGGACGGCTACCTGGACCTGCGCCGCGAGCTCACGCGCCAGCTCGACCACTGGCAGAACGAGCTGCTCAAACCCCGTGCGCGCTACGTGAACTGGACTTCGCTGCTCGAAGCACGCCTGTCGCTGCACATGCTCGACGAGATCTGCGAAGACCAGCGCACCGCCGTGCAGGACTGGATCGACGCGCTGGAAACCTGGCCCCTGCCCGAGACCCCCACCGGCCTGCGCGAGCTGGACCTGCTCAAGGTGCGCAGCCGCGACGTGCTGGAGCACATCGAGCGCGTGGTGCACCACGTGCGGCGGCTTGAGCAAAGCACCGAAACCGCCGTGCAGATGCACTTCAGCGTGCAAAGCAACCGCACCAACGACATCATGCGCACGCTCACCGCGCTCACTGCCGTGTTCCTGCCGCTGAACCTGATTGCGGGCATCTTCGGCATGAACTTCGAGTTCCTGCCGCTGATCCACAAGGCCGACGGCTTCTGGTGGGCGCTGGGCGCGATGGGGTTCATCGCACTGGGGCTGGTGGCGCTGTTCTGGCGCAAGCAATACCTCTCACGAACCCGGCGGTAATTCCTACCCCTGCCCCGCACCGCCGGGGGCAGCATCGCATCTGCACACACCACGGAGTGCATTGATGCCCGCGCCTGCCGCCGATCCTGCCGCCCACCTTCGCCTGGCCTTCGCCCATGCAGGCGCCCCGCTGTTCGTCGGCACCGCGGGCTGGAGCCTGCCGCGCGCCAGCCCGCACCCGTTTACCGCCCGTGCAGACAGCCCGGCTGAACCGCACCTGGCGCGCTATGCGCGGCAGCTGACGGCCGTGGAGATCAATTCATCGTTCTACCGGCCGCACCAGCGCGCGACGTACCAGCGCTGGGCTGCGGCCACGCCAGCAGGGTTCCGGTTTTGCGTCAAGCTGCCGCGCAGCATCACGCACGACGCGCGGCTGCAGGATGCCAACGCGCTGCTGCAGACGTTTGTGGACCAGGCCAGCGGCCTGGGCGACCGCCTGGGCTGCCTGCTGGTGCAGCTGCCGCCCAGCCTGGTGCTGGATGCGCCAGTGGCCAACATCTTCTTTGCGAGCCTGCGGCGCCTGCTGCCGGGCGGTGTCGGCCTGGCCGTGGAGCCGCGCCATGCGAGCTGGTTCACCCCCGAGGCCGACGCGCTGCTGGCGCACTGGCAGGCCGCACGCGTGCTGGCCGACCCGGTGCTGCACGATGCCGGGCGCGCACCGGGCGGGTGGCCCGCTCTGGTGTACTGCCGGCTGCACGGCTCGCCGCGCACCTACTACTCGGCCTATGACGCGGGCCTGATCGATGCGCTGGCCACGCGCCTGAAAGCGGCCACGCAGGAGTCCCCGCTAGAGGCCGCCAGCGTGTGGTGCATCTTCGACAACACGGCCAGCGGAGCCGCTACCGAGAACGCGCTGGACCTGCAGGCGCAGCTGCGCAGCCTCTGACCCAACGATCAGCGAATAGCGATCAGCGCGCCGGCGCTGGTGTGCCGAACAGCCCGGCCCCGTTGTCCCACGCCACCTTGCGCGCCACGTCGGCGGGCAGGCCGCCCAGCCACTGGCGGTAGCCCTGCATCAGGCTCTCGTAATACTGCCAGCGCTGGTTGACCCAGGTGTCCGATCCGATCACAAACCGCGTGGGGTACTTGAGCAGCAGCGCGCGCCAGGCGGGGCACAGCTGGTTGTCGTCGCACACCAGGCCCGGGCGGTACGAGAGCTCGCCCACCAGGCCGGGGTAGCGCGCCAGCAGCGCATCCACCCGCTCCACCGGCGCGCCGCCGATGCCGGTATGCGCCCAGATCAGTCGCACCTTCTGCCCCTTGGAGGGCGTGTGGGCCATCAGCAGATCGATCGCCGCATCGTCCACATGCGCCAGCACCACCAGATCGCGCTGCTCGGCCAGCGCCATCAGCTTTTGGGCCACCGGGCCGTTGGCGTTGGCGCTGTCGTACAGGTGGAATTCGCCAATGCCGCGGTAAGGGCCCGCGCCCGTGCCGCGCGCCAGTTCGGCCAGCACCATGTCGTAAATCGTTTCGTCGGCAAACCAGCCGGTGTAGTCGGCCCGGTTGCGGTACAGCCGCACAAAGGGCACCACGGTGACACCCGCCTCGCGCGTCTCGCGCAGGCCCGCGAGGGTGAGCGAGCCGGTGTTGGGCCGCGAATTGGCCACGATGGCGCGCACGCCGCTGGCCTTCATGCGCGCCAGCACATCCGCAGGCGGATGCGGGCCCGCCTTGCCGTCCCACGCCTCCTCGTTGTAGTGCAGGTGGGCGTCGAACAGCGGGCCGGTGTAGTCGGCGGCGCGCACCGGCGCCGCCGGACCGGCAATAACTATCAAAATAATAGCTGCCAGCGCTTGCTGCATAAGCGCTGAAAGCCTAAAAGACATAAAACCCCGCACGCACGTCAGACCCGCCATGGCAACCTCCCCACACGATCAATCCATCGCACTCCCCTGAAGCCTCCACGGGGCACATTCACGCCATTGCCCCGTGCAAGGGACGCCCCGCCGCACTGGGGGCGTCCCCCGCAGGGGGAAGGCGCCGTAGGCGACTCAGGGGGAGCCATCAAGCCAGATGTTTGTCGAAGAAGGCCAGCGTGCGGTCCCGCGCCGCCATGGCCGCGGTCTCGTCGTAGCTGCCGCGCTGGTCGCAGTTGAAGCCGTGGTCTGCCGCATAGACGTGCACTTCCACCCCGGGGTGGGCGCGCGAAAACGCCTGCACGCCGTCGAGCGGGATCCAGTGGTCACGCTCGCCAAAATGCGCCAGCACGGGCACGCGGGGCTGGCGGGCGATTTCTTCGGGGGTGGTCACGCCGCCGCCGTAGTAGGGCACGGCAGCCGACAGCCCCTGCAGTTCGCAGGCCGCGCGCCAGGTCAGCAGGCCGCCCCAGCAGAATCCCACAATGCCCACCTTGCGGCCGCTTTGCTCTGCGGCGTGGTCGATGGCGGCCTGGATGTCGGGCATCACGCCCGGCGCGGGCAGCGCCTCCACCGCAGCCTTCAGGCCCATGCCCGCCTGCATGTCGTCAGCGGTATAGCCCAGTTCGACCCCCGGTTTCACCCGGTGGAAGGTCGAGGGCGCCACCGCCAGGTAGCCGCGGGCGGCAAAGCGGTCGGCGATCGCACGGATGTGCGAATTGACCCCGAAGATCTCCTGCAGCACGACCACCGCGCCACGGGGGGCGACATCCGGCCGCGCCACCCAGGCCGGAAACACAAATCCGTCACCGGACGTCAGATCGACAAACTGTCCCATGCTGCAATCTCCTTGAGTTAAAAGCCAACGATGCGTTGCGCCGCGCACCCGACCGCCGCGCAGCGCAAAGAACCTGTTCCAATGCGCCATTCTTGCAGGAGACCACGCTTTCATGGACAAGATCGTGTTAATCACCGGCGCCAGCCGAGGCATTGGCGCCGCCACCGCCCAACTGGCCGCGCGCCAGGGCTGGGCGGTGGCCGTGAACTACCAGGGCAACGAGGCCGCTGCCGATGCCGTGGTGCAGCAGATCCGCACCGCTGGCGGCACCGCGCTGGCCGTGCAGGCCGATGTGGCCGACGAGGCCCAGGTGCTGGCCATGTTTGCCACCGTGGATACACAACTCGGGCGCATCACCGCCCTGGTGAACAACGCGGGCGTGGTGGACACCACCCAGCGGGTGGACGCAATGAGCGTGGCGCGCCTGCGCCGCATGTTCGATGTCAACGTGATCGGCAGCTTTGTCTGCGCCCGCGAGGCCGTGCGCCGCATGAGCACAAAACATGGCGGCCAGGGTGGCACCATCGTCAACGTCTCCAGCGCCGCCGCGCGGCTGGGCGCGGCCCACCAGTATGTGGACTACGCAGCGGCCAAGGGCGCCATCGACACCTTCACCATGGGCCTGGCGCGCGAGGTGGCCGCCGAAGGCATCCGCGTGAACGCCGTGCGCCCGGGCCTGATCGAGACCGACATCCACGCCAGCGGCGGCCTGCCCGACCGCGTGCGCGACCTGGCCCACCAGGTGCCGATGCAGCGCGGCGGCACGGCTGAAGAGGTGGCCGAGGCCATCGTGTGGCTGATGTCGGATGCGTCGCCCTACACCACCATGTCGTTCCTCGAAGTCTCTGGAGGCAGGTAGATGAGACACCCCCTGAGTCGCTTCGCGCCTTCCCCCTCTCTCGCTTCGCTACGCAAAGCGGGAGGGGGACGCCCCCAGCGCACACAAGCAAAGCGCCGCATACGCGGCTTCGGCGGCCCTTGCGCGGGGCACTGGCTTCGACAGCGCCAAGTTGAAAATCTGTGGGCGACAAGCTGCACAACGGAAAACTGATATGGATCTCAAACCTCTCATCACCCTGCTGGCCATCGTGAACCCGCTGGCCATCGTGCCGTTTTTCATCCACTACACGCAGGGCTTTTCGTACCCGCAGCGGCGCCGCACCATCCAGGTGGCCAGCTTCAGCGTGTTCTGCGTGATTGCGGCCTGTGCGCTGCTGGGCCTGCAGATCCTGGATTTTTTCAACATCTCGCTGCAAAGCTTTCAGGTGGGCGGCGGCATGCTGCTGCTCATCAGCGCGATGAACATGCTCAACGCCCAGCCCGCCGAGGCCAAGCCCAGCACCAACGAGTTTGAAGAAGGGGCAGAGAAAGCCGCCGCAGGCAGCAGCATTGCCGTGGTGCCGCTCACCATCCCGCTGCTCACCGGCCCGGCCAGCATGTCCACCGTGGTGATCTACGCTGACCGCGCACAGGGCGTGTGGCAGACGCTGGCGCTGGTGGGCTACGGCGTGGTCATCGCGCTGGCCACCGCCGTGTGTTTTGCCCTGGCCGACCCGATTGCGCGCGTGCTGGGCAAGACCGGCATCAACGTGATGACCCGGCTCATGGGCCTGATCCTGGCCGCGCTGGCGGTAGAGGTGATGGCGGATGGGCTGGGCAAGCTGTTCCCCATCCTGATCGCGCGCTGAAAATGAGCCACCCCCTGAGTCGCCTGCGGCGCCATCCCCCGAGGGGGGACGACGCCCCCACTGCGCGGCGGCCCTTGCCTGCGCCGCGCCAGTGGCGTGGTCTGCGCGGAGTGCGCAGCACCGGGGATGATTGAGGCATGTCCGCCAAACTCCTTCTGCTCGAAGACGACCCCGCCATCGCCCGCACAGTGGCCTACGCGCTGCAGCGCGACGGCCTGGCCGTGACGCACAGCCTGCTGGTACACGACGCGCGCCAGCAACTGCAGCGCGCACGTTTTGACCTGCTGGTGCTGGACGTGGGCCTGCCCGATGGCAGCGGGCTGGATCTGCTGCGCGATGTGCGCAACGCCGCGCCCACCGCTGCGCTGCCCGTGCTGATGCTCAGCGCCCATGGCGAAGAGATCGACCGCGTGCTGGGCCTGGAGCTGGGCGCCGATGACTACCTCACCAAACCCTTCAGCCCGCGCGAGCTGGCGGCACGCGTGAAGGCGCTGCTGCGCCGCGCGGGCAACGGCCACGCGGCCACGCCCGCCACCCCGCTCTTTCACGACGACGAGGCCGGGCAGCGCATCAGCCTGCGCGGCCAGGCCCTGCCGCTGACCCGGCGCGAATACCACTTGCTGTCCCACCTCCTGCGTGGCGCAGGCCGCATCCACTCACGCGACGCCCTGCTGGCCGCTGCCTGGGGCGACGACAGCGAAAGCACCGACCGCACGGTGGACACGCACATCAAAACCCTGCGCGCCAAACTGCGCGAGGTGGACCCGGCGCGTGAATACATCAGCACGCACCGGGGCATGGGTTACTGCCTCGATGTGTGATGCCCCCCTGAGTCGCTGCGCGCCTTCCCCCGCGGGGGGACGCCACCCGTGGCCCGGCAAAGCCGGTTCCACGGTGGCACTGGCCTGCGCAGCGCCGGTTTCAAAGCGCGCGCACGCAACGCGAGGTTAGCCAATGCGCCTCGGCATCCGCCTGCTGTTTGCCTTCTTCCTTATCAACGGCATCGCCGCGTTTTTTGTGCTGCGCGTGTTCATGGCCGAGATCAAGCCCAGCGTGCGCGAGGTGATGGAGGACATGATGGTGGACACGGCCAACATCCTGGCCGAGCTGGCCAGCGAAGACCTGGCCGCCGGGCGGTTGGCCGCGGGGGCTGACAACAGCAGCACCAGTCCGTTTGCGCAGCATGTGCGCCGCTACGCCACGCGGCCCATCGATGCAGCGATCTGGGGATTCTCCAAGCAGTCACTGGACTACCGCATCTATGTGACTGACACCACGGGGCGTGTGTTGTTCGACTCGGAGAACCGCGCCATCGGCGCCGACTACTCGCAGTGGCGCGACGTGGCGCGCACGCTGCGCGGCGAGTACGGCGCGCGCTCCACGCGCGAGGTGGAAGGCGACGACACCAGCGGCGTGATGCATGTGGCGGCGCCCATCTACGTGAAAGAACAGATTGCAGGCGTGCTGACGGTGGCCAAACCCACCCGCACCGTGCAGCGTTTCATCGACCGTGCCGAGCGCAAGGTGTTCATGGGCGGCCTTTTGCTACTGGCGCTCTCGGCCGCCGTGGGCGTGGCCGTGACACTGTGGATGGTGTGGAATGTGCGCCGCCTGCGCGACTATGCCTTGAGCGTGCAGGGCCCGGCGGATGGCGAGCACCACGACCCCGGTACACCACCCACCACGGCCCTGGCCGTGCCCGAGGTGCCGGGCGAACTGGGCGACCTGGCCCGCGCCATGGACCGCATGCGCGCGCGGCTGGAGGGGCGCGACTACATCGAGGGCTATGTGCGCGCCCTCACGCACGAACTCAAAAGCCCCGTGGCCGCCATCCGGGGCGCGGGCGAGCTGCTGCAGGACGAGCTGCCCGCCACCGACCGCGCCGGGTTTGCAACCCAGGTGGTGCAGCAAAGCGAGCGCCTGCAGCGCATCATCGACCGGCTGCTGGAGCTGTCCAAGCTGGAGCAGCGCCAGCACGCCGAAGCGGCCGATCAGCTTGTTTCGCTGCGCATATGTAGCGAGCAAGCGGTTCAACACTGCAGTGTGCGAGCCCGACAGCGGGATATAACGCTACACATTTCGGGAACTGGTGGGTATGGCCAGTGGGAAGCGGAACTGATTGTTCTGGCCATCAGCAATCTCATCGAGAACGCCATCGACTTCTCGCCCGATGGCGGTACGGTAGAAATCAAGTTGATGGGCCACAGTGTGACCGTGCAAGACCACGGCCCGGGAGTGCCCGACTACCTTGTACCCCGTCTTGGAGAACGATTTTTCACTACATCCAGGCCTGATGGTTCAAGGTCCGGCTCTGGCTTGGGGCTGGCAATAGTAAAAAGGGTGCTAGTTCTTCACGGTGGCGCCATGGACATCCACAATACAACTAGAGGGCTCAGCGTCCGTCTGAAATTGGATGTTGCCATGCACTAATGTCTGCGCATGCGTAGAAAATCCAATTAACAACTCATCAGGACGCTCACGGCCTTCTGACGCTAGGAGCATTCAGTTGAGCTACTTTAGAAGTCCCAAATAGCGACCTTGAGCATCTCTCACTTTCCGGATGTAAACGGCCTCCCCGGTATCAAGAGTAACTCCCTCGCCTTCGTTACCCGAAACCTTAATCTTCGCTATCCAGTGCACTGTGGAACCAGAAATCGTTCCGCAATACATGTTGTACGGACCATCATCTACCGCTCGAAACTCGCAGCCAAGCTGCCTGGCAGGATCAACAACAAAACCCGTGCCTCCACTCGTATTCCCAACACTGCGACTCAAAGTAACAAAGTCACCAGTGCCGTCGCCACCATCCTCTGCAATATAAAGCCATAGACCCAGAAGGTCAGAAGGCGCTTTCGTCAAGCCGAACTCAAAACGCTTGATAGCGACCTCGCCTTCACCCGGTAGTGTGATGAATCCTGTCAACCCGCTCGTGAAGCGCATCGAAACGTTGCCTGGACTCCCGTTCTCCACCCCACTGCGGGGGCCGCTACCCAGATAGCGGCCACCCGAATATCGGCCAAGCTTTGTGGTGATCGTGTTGTTAACCAAAGTACCAGCGGCCATGTAGAAGGTGGGGTTTCCGTTGCTCTCATAGCCGTACATCTGCATCACCAGAGTGCTTCCCTGCACGTCGATCGCCAACCCTCGACCAGGGGCCCCGTTCAGTTCACTGGATACAACCCAGGTTCCAGACTGGGGGACAAACGCGTGAGCCAATGCAGAAAGCATCAACCAACTAAGAAAAACGAGGGGCTTGAGCATTGAGTCTCCTTGTGCTGACGTTCATGTTGATAGTTCCGAAGGGAATCCTAACATTTGGTCACAAATGTGGGGGATTTAGAGCCGTGGAAGCTATCAACTTCACACTGCCCTCACAAACTTCATGGCGCCCTCACAACGCGCCACCACACTGCCTCCACAACATCACCTGTGGAGGATCTTTTGCTCAAACACCCCCTGTTCACCAAACTGGCCGCGCTGGCCGCCATCACCGTGTTGCTGCTCTTTGGCCTGGGGCTGGTCGAAGACGTGGTGCGGGACCGGCAGCGCTACCGCAGCCTCACCGCGCAGAGCGTGGCCGACAGCCTGGCCGGGCCGCAGACCCTGATGGGCCCCATGATCCACAGCGCCTGCGTGGAAAGCTGGGATGAGGAAGTCGGCAAGGGCGATGAGCGCCGCATGGTTGAAAAACGCCGCGAGTTCATCCTGACCGCCATGCCCGAGCAGCTCAAGCTGACCACCGGCGCCGCGATGGAAGAACGGGCGCGAGGCCTGCACAAGGTCAACACCTACAAGCTCAAGTCGCACATCACGGCGCAGTGGGGTTCCCTGGCCAGCCTGCTGCCCCGCAGTACCCTGAAAAATTCGCGCATGCACTGCGGCGCACCCCTCTTGATGATGGCCGTGGGCGACGCCCGGGGCATTCGCACGGCGCAGCTTGTGCTGGGCGATCAGGCCTTGCCGCTGAAGCCCGGCACGTTTCACCCCACGTACAGCCGCGGCCTGCATGCAGCGTTGCCAGAGTCGGTGCGCGGCAAGGCCGATGGCCTGACTGCCACCCTCGACCTGGAGCTGGTGGGCACCGAGCGGCTGTCCATCGTGCCGCTGGGCGGCAACACCGAGGTGCTGATGACCAGCAGCTGGCCCCACCCGTCGTTTGCCGGGCGGTTTCTGCCCTCCGAGCGCGAGGTCAGCCCCGAAGGTTTTTCCGCGCGGTGGCACCTCTCGTCACTGGCCACCACAGCGCAGGCAGCCATCGCGAACGGCAGCCGTATCTGCACTGGGGGGTACGACGATGCCAGCACCCAGGGCGAATATGCCCCCGGCGGTACCACGCCACGCGACTGTGCCGACAGCTTCAGCGTGGCGTTTGTAGACCCCGTGAACCCCTACACCCTGAGCGACCGGGCCACCAAATACGGCGTGCTTTTCATCGCCCTCACCTTTGTGGCCGTGGGCCTGTTCGAGCTGATGCAGAAGCTGCGCGTGCACCCCGTGCAGTACCTGCTGGTGGGCAGCGCGCTGTGCAGCTTCTTCCTGCTGCTGGTGAGCCTGTCGGAACACCTGCCGTTCAGCATCTCGTACGCAGTGGCCGCCAGCGCCTGCGTGCTGCTGCTGGCCTACTACGCCAGCCACATGCTGGGTGGACTCAGGCGCGGGGTGCCGCTGGGGGCGGGCATCGCGGTGCTGTATGGCCTGCTGTACGTGCTGCTGCAGCTGGAGCAGACGGCGCTGGTGGTGGGCTCGATGGCGCTGTTCCTGGTGCTGGCCGCCGTGATGGTGCTGACGCGCAAGGTGAACTGGTATGGGCTGTCGAAGAGCCCACGCGCCGCCACGGCGCAGGCGGTTGCCGCATGAGCCCGCAGACCACCACGCCCACGCCATGGGCCGCGCACCTGGCCCACAACAGTGCAGGCCCCATCACACCCCTGCCCGGCCTCACGCCTACCGAGGCGGCGCGTGTGCAGCGCCACCGCGACCAGCTGCTGGCCGCCCTGCGGGCCCGCGACCGGGTGGCGCTGGGCTGCGCCAAGCAGCAGGTGCTGGAGGCGGCGTTCTGCCCGCGCAATGAATGCCGCCCCGCCACAGCACCGGATTCGCCCGCCCTGCGCCGGGCGCTGCGGGAGCTGTGCTGGTGCATGGCCGCCCTGGTGCTGCCACGCGGCCCGGGGCACTGAAACGTTGCCGATTTAATGCAAAAAGTGGCCTCAGCGCTTACCAGTCAAGCGCCAACAGCTATCAAAAAAGAAACATTGCTAAAAGGTGGCAGCCCGCCTACACCACCACCGTGCGGTTGCGGCCTTCGTGTTTGGCGGTGTAGAGCGCGTCGTCCAGCGCGCGCAGGGTCTGGTCCAGCGGGCGCAGCGGGTCGAAGTTCGACAGCCCCATGCTCACCGTCATCACCCGCGGTGGCTCCACACCCGGCAGGGCGCGGTCGGCCAGTGCCGCGTGCACCCGCTGCGCCACGGCCCGGGCCTGCTCGACACGCGTGGCGGGCAGCATGGCCAGAAACTCCTCCCCGCCCCAGCGGCTCACCACATCGCCCGCGCGGAAAACCTCGCGGCACAGTGCCGCAAAAGCTGCAGCGCCCGGTCGCCCACATGGTGGCCGTAGAGGTCGTTGACCTGCTTGAAGTGGTCGATGTCCATCATGAGCAGGCAGGCGGGTTCGCAGTCGCGCTGCAGCAGCGCCAGCTCCTGCCGCAGGCGTTCGGTGAACGAGCGGCGGTTGGCCAGGCCCGTGAGCACGTCCGTATGGGCCAGCACCGACATCTGGTGGCGTGCCTCTTCCAGATCGGCCAGCATCTGGGCCTGGAGATCGTTGGCGCGTTTGAGCTCCAGCAGCCGGATCACCTGCCGCGCCAAAGCGCCCAGCATGTCCTCTGACTGCGGCGAAAGCGCGCGCGGCTGGTGGTCGAGCACGCACAGGGTGCCCAGCGCAAACCCATCGGGCGTGACCAGCGGAGCGCCGGCGTAGAACCGCAGCGGGTTCTCCTGGGTCACGATGTGAAAGTGGGCAAACCGCGCATCCTGCGCCAGATCGGGAACGATGAACACGCCAGGCTGGCGCACGGCATACCGGCACACCGACTGGTCGAGCGGGGTTTCCTCCACCGCCAGCCCGACCGAGGCCTTGAACCACTGGCGGTGGCTGTCGAGCAGGCTGATCAGCGCCACCGGGGCCTGGCAGATGTGCGCGGCGATGCGGGCCAGATCGTCGTAGGCGGGCTCCATCGGCGTGTCGAGAATGCCGTAGCGCTGCAACGCCTGCAGACGCGCGGATTCGTCGTTCGGAACCCATTGAAAACCGGTTTCTGCCATGGAGCCAAGCGGCAATGCCGTCCACGCTGCCTAGAGACCTGGCAGCATGCCATAGCCGCGCCAACCCTGCACAGGTAAAACCTCGGGGCACCGGCCAGAGCCAGTGGTGATGGCCCTCAGGCGGTGGCCAAGCTGGGCCGGGGCTCTTCCCGGGCATCGGAGCAGGTGGACCCGCCGCAGCCCTGGATCGGCTCGGCGGGCAGGGCGTGCGGCGCATGCACCACGCCCGAAACAGGGTCGAACCCCACGCGGCGCAGGTGCAGCGCCAGGGCGGCATCCATGCTCTGGGCGTGCTGCGGGAACCACAGGGCCAACTCGCTGGCCATCACTCGCAGCACTTGCAGATCGCCCTGCGCAGCGCGTGCCGCACCTTCGCGCATGACCTGCAGCACCACCTGGTGCTGCATGCTGTGGCAGTTGCCCGAGGCAAACCGGGTGGACGCCATCCACGCGTCTTCCTGCGCAAAGTGGTGGTGGGTGTGCTCCACCAGCGCCTGCCAGGCGTGCGCCAGCTGTGTATCGTCTGCCGCGTCGACCAGCGCCAGAAGGTCCACAAACTCGCGGTGCGTGTCGTCCATCAGCGGCAGATTCAGGTCCAGCGCGTCCGACCAGGCGAGTTGTGCCATAGAGTTCCCTTTGAGCGGTGAAAAACAGGGCGCCAGCTTAGGGCGCCGAGTGCCTGAGGGTATTGACGCAAGTCAGGGATGCGCCACCATCAAAAAAGCCCCGCACAGGGCGGGGCTCTGGAGGAGCATGGCAGGGCCAGGGGAGTTGAAGATAGCGTCCTCGGGACGCCATCCAACCGGGGCCGCAGCGCGATCAGCTCTTGTTGTACATGCGCTTCATGTCGTCCACGCACTTGGACTTGGCATCGCCAGACAGCGCATCGCAACGCTCCTTGGCAGCCTTGTAGTTGGCGTCATTCTTCTCGGCGTTGGCGTCCTTGCGGGCTTCAGCCACAGCGGCGTTCTTTTCGGCGGCGCTGTCTGCGGGCTTGGCCTGCGCTGCGGCAACCTTGGCGTCTTCCTTGGCCTTCACATGGGCAGCCTTGGCGTCCTTTTCGCACACGTCCTTCTCATTGCCCTTCAGGTCGTCGCACTTTTCCTTGGCGACGTCGTAGGCGGCTTCAGCGCGTGCTTCGGCAACTTTCTGGGTGTTCTTGGCGCTGGGCTTGTACTGGGCTTCCAGCTCGGCCTTGGCCACCTTTTCCTTGCCCTTGGCTTCCTTCTGGCAGATGTCCTTGGCGTTGGCCGTCAGGGCATCACAGTTGTTCTTGTCGGCCTTGTAGGTGGCTTCGATGTTGTCCTTGGCCGTCTTGTGCTCTTCCTTGGTCATGGCGATGGCCGAGGTGGCCAGCAGGCCGGCGGCGACGGAGGCGATCAGGGTGCGTGCGAATTTCATGGTTTTCTCCTCGGAGTGTGGTTGTCAGGTCTTGGTAGTCATTCAATGCTGGAGTTCAGGGGGATGCAGCGACGGGCCCTGTGGCTTTTCACTGCATCCCGACAGCGCTTTGGCGGTCAGTCGTTGAAGCGGAAGTCGGGGTGGCGGTCTTGCCATTCCTTGAGCTGCTTTTCAGCCGCGTCGCGGGCCAGGCCCTGACGTTCCTGCAGCTTGCCCAGAAACTGCTCGCGCTTGCCGTCGATGACGTCGAAGTCGTCGTTGGTGAGCTTGCCCCACTGTTCGACCATCTTGCCCTTGAACTGCTTCCAGTTGCCCTTCACGGTGTCTTCATTCATGGTGTCATCCTCGAAAAAATTTCGCTTCCGCCATCCACTCGGAATGCGTGGAACACTTGCTGGATGCGATGGAATGGACTGTAGAAATGAATCGTCGTGCGGCCCGTAGTCCGGGCCACGCAGCACGCGTCAGCACAGGCCTACGGCGTTGACGGATTGCGCCGCCCGGGGCTGTAGCGCTTCGGCGCACGCCCTTGGTGCACACGGGCTCGGGCACTGTTGCGTCGATCGCATTTCGCACAAAGTGTTGCATTTCCCCCGCAGTTTCCGGAAGCGACCTGCAGCCGTCTCGCAGGGGACGTTTCGTTTGGTAACGCTTGTCTTTCCACCGCCATCGGGGCCTGTGGTGAAGTCGGTCCTGCGCCACCCCCACGGCGTGTTTCTCACCCACTGAACGCCCATGCAAACCTCCTACGAGGAGCCTCTCGCAACCCGCATTGCGAGCGAGGCCCCAACCAGCGCGCCCCACGCCACCCCTGCGGCCTCTCCCCAAATCGACGCGAAACCTTTGCTGGCCGGCCTCGCTGCCTCGGCCGCGTTGGCCGCATGCGGCGGTGGAGGCAGCAGCGATGGCGATGGCAATGGCAACGGCACACCAACGGGCCCGGACATCCCGCCCACCACCATTGGCAGCCACCCGGCGCCGTTGAATGACCGTGAAGCCGCCCGCTTCCTGCTGCAGGCGCAGTTCTCCGCATCGCCCCGCGAGATCTCCGAGCTGCGCGCCACCAGCTATGCCGAATGGCTTCAGCGACAGTTCAGCGCGCCACCCTCTCTGGGCGGCTGGGAATGGCTGAACCAGCGCGGTTATGGCGAGGTGAGCAGCAGCACGGCCTACTACGACAACAGCTACCCCGGCGACTACATGATCTGGTACCAGCTCATGCAGTCGCCCGATGCGCTGCGCAAGCGGGTGGCGCTGGCGCTGTCTGAAATTTTCGTGGTGTCCCTCTCCGGTCTGGACCTGAGCTGGCGCAGCCATGCCATCGCCTGGTATTGGGACCAGCTCGTTGCGAACGCGTTTGGCAACTACCGCACGCTGCTGCAGGACGTGACGCTGAACCCGGCCATGGGGTACTACCTCAACACCCGGGGGAACCAGAAGGAGAACCCCGCCACCGGCCGCCAGCCCGACGAGAACTTTGCGCGCGAGGTGATGCAGCTCATGTCGATCGGCCTGGTCATGTTCAACCCCGATGGCACGGCCCAGCGGGACAGCGCGGGCAAACCCATCGACAGCTACACGCAAAGCGATGTGACCCACCTCGCCCGGGTGTTCACAGGCTACGACTACGACCAGTCGCGCAACAGCCCGACCACCGTGCCGGGCAGCAGCCGCACCGTGCCCAGCACGGCTTTCACCCGGCTTCCGATGGCGCTGAACGAAGCGCGCCACTCCACGCTGGCCGCCACGTTCCTGGGCACCACCATTGCCGCGGGCACGCCGGGCGCAGCGGCGCTCAAGACGGCGCTGGACACGCTGTTCAACCACCCCAACGTGGGCCCGTTCATCGGCAGGCAGCTCATCCAGCGGCTGGTGACCAGCAACCCCTCGCCCGGCTACATCGCGCGCGTGGCGGCGGCGTTCAACAACAACGGTGCGGGCGTGCGCGGCGACATGCGCGCCGTCATCCGGGCCATCCTGCTCGATGACGAGGCGCGCTCACCCGCCGGCCTCACGCAGCCCGCGTTTGGCAAGCTGCGCGAGCCCATGCTGCGGTTTGTGCAGTGGGGCCGCACCTTCGGGCTGAGCTCGGCCCAGGGCAGCTGGAAGATCGGCAACCTGAGCGACCCGGGCTCGCGCCTCGGCCAGAGCCCGCTGCGCTCGCCCTCGGTGTTCAATTTCTTCCGTCCCGGCTATGTGCCGCCCTCCACCGCGCTGGCCGCCAGCGGCGCCGTGGCGCCAGAGTTCCAGCTGGTCAACGAAAGCAGTGTGGGCGGCTACCTCAACTACATGCAGGGCGTCATTCGCAACGGCATCTATGTGAACGCGCCCGAGCTGCCCAACAACGCCAGCACCTCCAACAACGGGTTCGACATCAAGGCCAGCTACGTGAACGAACTGGCCCTCGTCGGCGATGCCGACGCGCTCGTTGCACGCCTGAACCTGCTGCTGTGCGCGGGCCAGCTCTCGGCGGCCACCGTCAAGCTCATCACCGATGCGCTCAAGACCACCAACATCACGGCCGCCAGCCCGGACAACGCCCGGCGCGACCGCGTGGCCGCCGCCGTCTTGCTGGTGATGGCCTCGGCCGAATACCTGATCCAGAAATAAACACCCCGCACCCGAGAAGCCACGCCATGCACCTGCTGCAACCCGAACTTCACAGCCGCCGCGCCTTTCTGCGGCGCTCCACCCAGCTGGGCCTGGCAGGCACGGCCCTGCCCTTTGCGCTGAACCTGGCGGCCATGGGCGAAGCCGCTGCCTTTGCCGCCGACGACTACAAGGCCCTGGTCTGCGTGTTCCTCTACGGCGGCAACGACTACGCCAACACCGTCGTCACCTACGATGACCCCAGCTACAACCGCTACAGCACCATCCGGGGCAGCATCGCGCTGCCCAAGGCGTCGCTGGCCTCCACCCTGCTACGGCCCACCACCCCGCTGCAGGGCGGCCGCCAGTACGCGCTGCACCCGGCCATGACCGGGCTGACGGGCCTGTTCAACAGCGGCAAGGCGGCCGTGCAGCTGAACGTGGGGCCGCTGGTGGTGCCGCTGACCCGCGCGCAGTACAACAGCCCCGACCGCCGCGCCTACCCGGTTCCGCCCAAGCTGTTCTCGCACAACGACCAGCAGTCGGTGTGGCAATCGTCCTCGCCCGAGGGCTCCACCGTGGGCTGGGGCGGCAACATGGGCGACCTGGCACTCTCGTCCAACGGCAACTCGCTGTTCACCTGCATCGCGGTCACGGGCAATGCGGTGTTCCTCTCGGGCGACTCGGCCCTGCAGTACCAGGTCAGCACCAACGGGGCCGTGGCCATCAACGGCGTGAAGAACAATGTGTATGGCTCCAGCGCCGTGCGCGGCGCGCTGTCGGCCCTGATCCAGCAGCCCAGCGCGCACACGCTGGAAAACGAATACACCCGGGTCACCACCCGCGCTGTCACGTCCGAGAGCCAGATCACCAGCGCACTGGCGGGCAGCACGCTCAGCACCACATTCCCCGCCAGCAACCCGCTGGCCGACCAGCTCCGGATGGTGGCGCGCCTCATTGGCGCACGCGGCGCCCTCGGCAGCAAACGCCAGGTGTTCATGGTGTCGCTGGGCGGGTTCGACCTGCACGACAACCTGATTGCGCAACAGCCGGTGCTGATGCAGCGCGTCAGCGATGCGCTGACGGCCTTCTACAACGCCACGGTAGAGCTGGGCGTGGCCGACAAGGTGACGGCGTTCACCGCGTCCGACTTTGGCCGCACGCTCAGCTCCAACGGAGACGGATCGGACCACGGCTGGGGCAGCCACCATTTCATGGTGGGCGGCGCCGTCAAGGGCGCTGCGTTCTACGGCACGCCGCCTCCGGTGAGCATCACCAACACCGCCGCGCCCGAAGACCAGTGGCATGTGGGCCAGGGGCGCCTGCTGCCGTCCACTTCCGTCGACCAGTACGCGGCCACCCTGGCCAAATGGTTTGGCGTGGCCGACAGCGAAATGGCCGGCGTGCTGCCCAACATCCGGCAGTTCGGCGCTGCCGCGGGCCGGCCCGACTACCCGGTGGACCTGGGTTTCCTGTAGCCCCTGCGCGGCGCTCCCGTCCGACGCAGCGGGGCGCGTGGCGCTCCAATAATGGCGGCATGACCCTTTCTGCACCTCCCTCCCGGCGCCCGCGCGTCGTCATCATCGGCTGTGGCTTTGGCGGGCTGGAGGCCGCCCGGGCGCTGCGCAGCGCGCCGGTGGACATCACCCTGGTGGACAGGACGAACCACCACCTTTTCCAGCCGCTGCTCTACCAGGTGGCCACGGCGGGCCTGTCGGCCCCCGCGATTGCGGCGCCCATCCGCCACCTGTTTCGCCGCCAGCCCAACGCCACCACCTTGCTGGGCGAGGTGACGCACATCGACGTTGCGGCCCGCACCGTGCACCTGCAGGACGGGCCGCACCTGCCCTACGACCACCTCATCGTGGCGGCGGGCGCCACGCACAGCTACTTTGGCCGGGATGACTGGGCGCCGCACGCACCGGGCCTCAAGACGCTGGACGACGCGTTCGAGATCCGCCGCCGCATCCTGCTGGCGTTCGAGGCGGCCGAGAAAGAGTCCGACCCGGCCCGCCGCGCCGACTGGCTCAACTTTGTGGTGGTGGGTGGCGGGCCCACCGGCGTGGAGATGGCCGGCACGCTGGCCGAGATTGCGCGGCACACGCTGCCCGGCGAGTTTCGCCACATCGACCCGGCCGCTGCCCGCATCATCCTGCTCGAAGGCGGGGCACGCGTGCTGCAGGCCATGCCCGAGGCGCTGAGCGAGCGCGCCCGGGAGCAGCTCGAAAAGCTGGGCGTGGAGGTGCGCCTGAACGCCCGCGTCACGGCCATTGACGGCGATGGACTTTTTGTCGAATCGCCTTCCAGCGCAATCCCATCAAGCGCCAGCAGCTATCAAATTAAAAGCAAATGCATGGTCTGGGCTGCCGGTGTGGCCGCCTCGGCGCTGGGCCGCCAGCTGGGCGCTGCCACCGGGTGCACCACCGACCGGGCGGGCCGCGTGCTGGTGGCGCCGGACCTGACGCTGCCCGGCCACGCCGAGATCAGCGTCATCGGCGACCTGGCCGCCGCGCACAGCCACGCGCCCGGGCAAGCGCCCACGCCCGTCCCCGGTGTATCGCCCGCTGCCAAGCAGATGGGGCGCGCTGCGGCCGCCAACATCCTGCGCCGCCTGGCGGGCCAGCCCACCGAGCCGTTCCGCTACCGCGACTATGGCAACCTGGCCACCATCGGGCGCAATTCGGCCGTGGTGGACCTCACATCACCCGCGGGGCCGGTGCGGTTCTCGGGCTATTTCGCCTGGCTTTTCTGGCTGTTTGCGCACGTGTACTTCCTGATCGGCTTTCGCAACCGTCTGGTGGTGCTGATGGACTGGGCCTGGGCGTACTGGAGCTTTGCGCGCTATGCGCGGGTGGTGACGGGAATCGTCGAGCCGGGTGGCAGGGCGGCGCAGCCGGGCGCTCCGCACGGTGGCCCGTTCAAGGCCCAAGCACGGGACTAACGCCCGAGCTGCTCCACCCATTGCGCCACCTGCAGCGCGGCCTGGTTCGACGCATCAGCCAGCGCCGCCACGCCACCGGCGGCATCGGCGCTGCGTGCGGCTGCACGCACGGTGAACACCTGATGCCCGCGCAGCGACTCGCCGGCCCGCGTCACATCGAACAGCGTGGCGCGCAGGCGCACCACCCCGGCACTTTCAGTGGCGCTGGAGAAGATGTGACTGAACTCCTCCAGCTCCACCCGCAGCAACGTGGGCAAGCGCCCGCCCTGGGCGGAATCGCGGGCCTGGGCGGCCGCATCTTCGGCCTTGAGGATGGCGCGCCGCTGGCCCAGCTGTTCGCGCAGGCGCTGCTGCACCAGCTGCGCAGGCGGCTGGCTCCAGCGCGCCAGGCTGTAGGGGCGCAGCTGCTGCGCGTCGGCATAGGCCAGGCGGTAGAGCACGGCGTTGCTGCCGTCGGGCAGGCCGGGGGCGTCCAGGTCGGCCAGCGCCAGGGGTGGCAGCGGGGCCAGGCGCTCGGCGGGCGCATCGGCCACGGGGCTCGGGCCCAGGTCGTACTGCACGGGCCGCGAGGGCGGGCTGGGCAGCGCCGAGCAGCCTGCCAGCACCAGTGCCAGCACCACAAAAATTGAACCAAAAGTGGCTCTGGCGCTTGATGGATAAGCGCGAACAGCTATGTTTTTCATAGTATTTTGCATCACAACATTCCTCACGGTGCAGCAAAGCCCGGCTCGCCGGGGCCGGGCGGGATGCGGCCGGAGCCGTAGATGAACAGCTGCGGGTTGTCAGACACCCCGCCCGCTGTGCGGCTGAGCTGGCGGGCGGCGCGCGAGGTGTCGTCGGCCGCGCGGTTCAGTCGCGGCAGTGTGGTGGTGCCGAACTGGTCGGCCGCGCGGGCCAGCGCCTGCGTGCCGACGGTGATCTGGTCGATGGGGCCGCCCTCGGCGCCCAGGCGCTGGGTGGTCTTGCTGACATCGGCCGCGAGGGCCGACACGCTGTTGCCGGCCTGCTGCACCGTCAGCAGGGTCTTGCGGGCTTCACTGGCCAGGGGCGGGAGCGCCGCCAGCGCCGGGTCCAGCCGCTGCGCCACGGTGGCATCCAGCCGCTGGCTCAGGGCGCTGACGCTGCCTGCGGCCTGCCCGATCTGGGTCAGTGCCTCGGTCAGCTTCTGCTGGTTGCCGTCGCCCAGCACCTGGTTGATGCGGCGCGTGGCTTCTTCCACCTGCGTGAGGATGGCGGGGCCCTGCTCGGCCAGCTGGCCAAACGGCGAGGGCTTGAGCGGCAGGCGCGGCAGGCCGCTGGGGCCGGGCGGCAGTTCGGGGTAGGGCTGCTCGGCGTCATCGAGCTGCACATGCGCCAGCCCGGTGACGCCCTGGTAGCCCAGCACGGCAAAGGTCTTGGGGCCGATGGGCGCCTGCTCGTTCACCGCAATGCGTATCAGCACATTGCCTTCGACCTGGGGGTCAAAACCGATGCGCGTCACCTTGCCCACCGAGACGCCCTTGTAGCGCACGGCGGCCTGGGGCTGCAGGCCGGTCACGCCGTCCTTGGTGGACAGCTCGTACTGCTCGTAGTTAGCGTTGTCGCGCGTGAGCCAGACGGCCAGACCGGCCAGCAGCGCGGCCACCACCAGCACAAAGATGCCTGCGGCCAGGGCGTGGGATTTGTTTTCCATCAGGTGCCTTCCTTGTCAGGCGTGGGCAGGGCGGCGGGTGGTGCCACGGTCTGCTCCACGGATTGCAACGGGGCCATGGCACGCTGGCCACGTTCACCCAGAAAAAAGTGCTCGATGAACGGGTGCTTGAAACGCGCCACCTCGTGCGGCGGGCCGGTGACGATGACCTTCTTGTCGGCCAGCACGGCCACGCGGGTGGAGAGCGCAAACAGCGTATCCAGGTCGTGCGTGACCATGATCACGGTCAGGCCCAGCGATGCGCGCAACTCGCGCAGCAGGGCGCAAAAGTCGTCCGCGCTGCTCGGGTCGAGCCCGGCCGTGGGTTCATCCAGCAGCAATAGCGGCGGGTCCATGATCAGCGCCCGCGCCAGCGCCACGCGCTTGACCATGCCGCCCGACAGGTCTGCCGGCATGCGCGTGGCATGCTCGGGCTTGAGGCCCACCATCTGCAGCTTGACCAGAGCGGCATCGCGCACCAGTTCGGCCGGCAGCGTGCCCTGCTCGCGCAGCGCAAAGGCCACGTTGTCGAGCACGTTGAAGGCCGAGAACAGCGCGCCGTGCTGGAACAGCATGCCCACGCGGCTGGCCGCGCCCTCGCGCCCCATATCGGCCGCCGGGCGCCCCAGCACCGTGACGCTGCCGCGCGCTGGCTTGGCCAGGCCCAGGATCTGCCGCAGCAGCACCGTCTTGCCCGTACCCGAGCCGCCCACCAGCGACAGCATCTCTCCGCGCTGCACGCTGAAGTTCAGGTCCTGGTGCACGGTGAAAATTTCATCGCCCTTGCCAAACTGCGTCCACAGGCCCTGCACGTCCACGATGGGCGGCTCGTCTGGCGCGACGAAGATGTGCGCGGGCTTGGCGATGCGCTCAGTCATGGCCTCGCTCCCGTTGAAACTGGCGCGTCCCAATGCCAGTGCCACCGTGGAGCTGGCTTTGCCAGGCCACGGGTGGCGTCCCCCCTTGGGGGGATGACGCGAAGCGGCTCAGGGGGGGCTTCCTGGTCATATGCCAATGTTTTTGAAAGCCACCGCAAACACCGCGTCCACGATGATCACCATGGTGATGGAGGACACCACCGATGCCGTGGTGCCTTCGCCCAGGCTCTGGGTGTTGGGCTTGACGCGCAGCCCCCAGTGGCAGCCGATGAGCGCGATCAGCGCGCCAAACACCACCGACTTGGCCATGGCCAGGCCCAGGTTGCCCACCTGCACGGCGGCGGGCAGCGCCTGCACAAAATACGCGGGCGAGATGTCCATCACCAGATCGGCCGCCAGCATGCCGCCCGCAAGCGCCGCCAGCGTGGTCCACACGCTGATGAGGGGCATGGCGATGGCCAGCGCCAGGGTGCGTGGCATCACCAGGCGAAACCCGTGGGGGATGCCCATGACGCGCATGGCATCGAGCTCTTCGGTCACGCGCATCACGCCGATCTGGGCCGTGATCGACGAGCCCGAACGCCCCGCCACCAGGATGGCCGCCAGCATCGGGCCCAGCTCGCGGATCAGCGAGATGCCCAGGATGTTGACGATGAACGATTCGGCGCCAAACTGGCGCAGCTGCAGGCTCATCAAGTAGGCCAGCACCACGCCGATGAGGAACCCCACCAGCGCGGTGATGGGCAGCGACGTGGCGCCCATGCGGTACAGATGGCCCGACACATCGCGCCACGGCCCGCGGCGCGGTGCGCGCGCCAGCCGCCCGATGTCCAGCGCCAGCTGGCCCACCATCTGGAGCAGGTGGCGCCCGTGGTCCACGCCGTGCAGCACCATCACACCCAGGTGGTCGATCTGCTCGCCCAGGCGCCAGGGCTCGGGCGGTGGGGCCGGGGCGGTGAACTCTGCCACGCGGGACAGGATGGCCCGCTGACCCTCGGTGCAGGCCAGCTGCTGCGGCCAGGCGTGCTGCCAGTGGTTCCACAGCAGCTGCGCGCCCACGTGGTCCAGCCACTGCAGCTCGCGCAAGTCCCACCCCAGGGCGGGCGCCGCCGGATGGCTGCTCAACTGGCCTGACACGGCCGCCCACTGGGCCGCCACGCCCAGCTCGGCCGCCCCCCACCGCCCACGCAGCTGCGCACACGGCCCCTGGGGGGTCTCGGTGTGAACAATGCGGGGCGCGTGATCGGTCATGGACAGGGCGGCACAAGATGCCGCCAGAAACAAAAGTGAGCGTGCATGGTAGCGGAGCCCGGCGGCTGCCGACCGTCAGACAAAGGGCCGCCAACCACAGACGGGGGCCCGTGGCGTGTAATTATTATCAAATCAGTGTCTGACGCAATACCATCAAGCGCCAACAGCTATTAAATATATAGCAAACGCCTTGCCCCCTATCGACAGGGCATGCGCTATCCGCACAATGGGCCACCGTTACACCTTTGCCTTGCAGCCCATGAGCGACTCCACGTTTGACACCATCATCATTGGCGGGGGCACGGCCGGCGCCCTGCTCGCCAACCGCCTGAGCGCCGACAGCCGCCACCGCGTGCTGCTGATCGAGGCGGGCCGCAAGGACGACTACCACTGGATCCACATCCCCGTGGGCTACCTGTACTGCATCGGCAACCCGCGCACCGACTGGCTCTACAACACCGAGCCCGACGCCGGCCTGAACGGCCGCACCCTGCGCTACCCGCGCGGCAAGACGCTGGGCGGCTGCAGCAGCATCAACGGCATGATCTACATGCGCGGCCAGGCGCGCGACTACGACCAGTGGGCCGAACTGACGGGCGACGCCAGCTGGCGCTGGGACAGCGCCCTGCAGTACTTTCGCCGCCACGAGGACCACTGGCGCCTGGACCAGCTCGGCACCGCCGACGAAAACTTCCAGCGCCTGCACGGCAACAGGTCCACCGGCAGCACCGGCGAGTGGCGCGTGGAGAAACAGCGCCTGCGCTGGGACGTGCTGGACGCCTTTGCCCAGGCCGCGCAGCAGGCCGGCATCCCGGCCACGGACGACTTCAACCGCGGCACCAACGAAGGCGTGGGCTACTTCGAGGTCAACCAGAAGAGCGGCTGGCGCTGGAACACAGCCAAGGCGTTTTTGCGCCCCACCTGCTACGGCCGCCCCAACTTCACGATGTGGACCCGTTCCCACGCAACCAAACTCATCGTCGCCACGCAGCCCGACGGCACAAAGCGCTGCACCGGCGTGTTGGTGTGGAACGGCAAGGAGATGGTCACGGCCCACGCCACGGGCGAGGTCATCCTGAGCGCGGGGGCCATCAATTCGCCGCAGCTGCTGCAGCTGTCCGGCATCGGCCCGGCCGCGCTGCTGCGCCAGCACGGCATCGACGTGGTGCACGACCTGCCCGGCGTGGGCGCCAACCTGCAGGACCATCTGCAGATCCGCGCGGTCTTCAAGGTGGGCGGCGTGCCCACCCTCAACACCATGGCCAGCTCGCTCTGGGGCAAGGCGCGGATCGGGCTCGAATACGCCGCCAGACGCACCGGACCGATGAGCATGGCCCCGTCGCAGCTCGGCGCGTTCACCCGCAGCAGCCCCGACCAGCCCTGGCCGAACATCGAATACCACGTGCAGCCGCTGTCGCTCGACGCCTTCGGCGACCCGCTGCACAGCTTTCCGGCGTTCACGGCCAGTGTGTGCAACCTCAACCCCACCAGCCGGGGCACGGTGAACATCAAGAGCGCCGACTTCAGGGCCGCGCCCGCCATCGCGCCCAACTACCTGAGCACCGCCGAAGACCGCCAGGTGGCCGCCGACAGCCTGCGCGTCACGCGCCGCATCGTGGCCCAGCCAGCGCTGGCCAAATACCAGCCCCAGGAGTGGAAGCCCGGCGTGCAGTTTGAAAGCGACGAAGACCTGGCGCGCCTGGCCGGTGACATTGCCACCACGATCTTCCACCCCGTGGGCACGACGAAGATGGGGCGGGACGATGACCCGATGGCGGTGCTGGACTCGCAACTGCGCGTGCGCGGCATTGCGGGCCTGCGGGTGGTGGACGCCGGTGCCATGCCCACCATCACCAGCGGCAACACCAACTCGCCCACGCTGATGATTGCGGAAAAGGCGGCGGAGTGGATCCTGCAGGCGCGCCAGGTGCGGTAAGCCAGGCACCTTTGGGGTGCCGGATGCGGCACCAGCGGGTGGCACCAGAACGGCGCAGCCTTCAGCCCGCTGGCCCGGGCACGGGGCACAACGGGGGCGGGAAACCCCCAATACACCAGCGGAGTGCAGCCGTTACAGTGGCGGCACTCGAAAGCGCGCTTCGGTGTGCCAAGCGAGGGGCCCGAGGAGACATCCTTTCTACCAATAACCAAATTTCAAGCACCCCTTGAGGTGCGTTTTTTTTCCAGGCGCTGGCGATCCCAGCGCCTTTTTCTTGCCCGTCGTACGCTGCACCCCCGTGTGACGAGGCTCGGGCAAGTCCTGAATTCATAGCAGGCAAGCTGCGAAAATCCTGCGATGGAATGGATTTTTATTACCCTGGCCTCGCTGCTGGCGGGCTTTGTCGATGCGATCGTGGGTGGTGGCGGGCTGGTTATGGTGCCCGCACTGTTTGCGGCGTTCCCTGGCGCGCCGCCTGCCACGCTGCTGGGCACCAACAAAGCGGCCTCGGTGTGGGGCACGGCCATGGCCACCTGGCAGTACAGCCGCAAGGTGCAGGTGCGCTGGTCGGCCATGCTGCCTGCGGCGGCGGCAGGCTTTGCGGGCTCGTTTGCAGGGGCCTGGGCCGTCACGGTGATGTCAGCCGACTTCCTGCGCAAGCTGCTGCCCCTGGTGCTGCTGGGGGTGCTGGTCTACACGCTGGCAAAGAAAGAGTTGGGACGGCACCACACTCCCCGCTTTGCAGGCAGGGCCGAAGTGGGGGTGGCCTGCCTGATCGGCGTGCTCATCGGCTTCTACGACGGCTTCTTCGGCCCGGGCACCGGCAGCTTCTTCGTGTTTCTGTTCGTGCGGCTGCTGGGCTATGACTTCCTGAACGCCTCGGCCTCGGCCAAGCTGCTCAACTGCGCTACCAATATTGCTGCCATCGCGCTGTTTGCGGCCAAGGGCCATGTGTGGTGGCACTTTGCCGTGACCCTGGCCATCGCCAATGTGGTGGGCAGCCTGCTGGGCACGCACCTGGCCCTCAAGCACGGCACGGGTTTTGTGCGGTGGATTTTCATCCTGGTGGTCAGCACGCTGATCCTGAAGACCGGATATGACGCATTCCTGCGGTAGGGCCGCCTACAGCGGGCGGTGGCCTGCGTCATCGGGGTTCCCCTGCATGGCCCACAACCGGGCGTGCGCCCTATAATTTCGGCACTTTTCCGTTTGATGACGAGGCCCATCGCTGTTGGCGATGCCTGCATTCACCCGCTCCGGCTTGCCTACCCGCATGCCGGATTTTTTGTACCTGAACCACCCCCACAGGAACCTGTCATGAAGTTTTTCAAGTCTGCCGTTGTCACCGCCGTGGCGCTGTGCGCTGCCCTCGCCGTCCAGGCCCGCACGCTGGACGAGATCAAGAAGGACGGCAAGATCATTGTGGCCACCGAAGGCCAGTTTGCCCCGTTCAACTACTTCGAAGGCACCAAGCTGACGGGTTTCGAGGTGGAAGTGGCCGAGCTGGTGGTCAAGAAGATGGGCCTGAAGCTCGAATGGAAGACGCTGGGTTTTGACGCCCTGCTGACCGGCCTGGGCCAGAGCCGCTGGGATGCCGTGATCGCCTCGCACGGCGTGACCGACGAGCGCTCCAAGGCCGTCACGTTCGCCAACCCCCACTACTGCTCGGGCGGCATCATCGTGGCCATGGATGAAAAAATCCGCAACGCCAAGGACCTGACCGGCAAGGTGGTGGCTGTGCAAACCGGCACCAGCTACCTGGAGCAGGTCAAGAAGGTCAGCGGTGTGAAGGAAGTGAAGAACTTTCCGCAGGACACCGACGCCCAGCGCGCCCTGATTTCCAAGCGCGTGGACGCCTGGGTGAGCGACAAGTTCGTGGCCAAGGAAGCCGCCGCCAAGAACACCAAGGCCGGCTTCAAGCTGGGCGACATGCTGTTCGTCGAGCGCATTGCCCCGGCGATGGCCAAGGGCAACACGGGCCTGGCAGAAGCCTGGAACAAGGCATTTGCCGAAGTGCTGGCCGATGGCAGCTACACCACGGTTTCCAAGAAGTACTTCAACGAAGACGTACGCTGCAACTGACACCACGACACCATCCGGGGTGCGCAGCGGGCCAGGGGCCTGCTGCGCACCCTTTGGTGTTTTGGCGGCAGGCGCCACGCTGCGGCTGCTGACCCCGCTTTCCAACCAAGACCTCCCGGTCGTCTGATCCATGCTTCTCGCTCTTTGGCCACAAGGCTGGTCCCGACAACAGCGCAGCAATGCCACGCTGGTCGCTGCGCTGGTGCTGATGGTGCTGGCCCTCTCGCTGCTGGGCCATGTGCTGTCGTTCTTCCCGGACCCGATTGGCCCCAACGCCCAGGCGTTCTCTGAAGGTGCGCGCACCACGCTATGGCTCACGCTGGTCAGCGGCACTGTGGGGCTGGTGCTGGGCACGGCAGCGGCCCTGGCCCGCACCGCCCGCTGGGCGGTGTTGCGCTGGGTGGCCAGCATCTACATCTGGGCCATCCGCGGCACGCCGCTCTTGGTGCAGATCCTGTTTGTGTACTTTGCCCTGCCGGTGCTGGTGCCGGGGCTGAACCTGCCCGACTTTGCCGCTGCAGTGGTGGCGCTGGGGCTGAACGTGGGTGCCTACAACGCCGAGGCGCTGCGCGCCGGCCTGCTGGCCGTGCCGCGCGGGCAGACCGAGGCGGCCAAGGCGCTGGGCCTGGGCCGCATGCACGTGTTTCTGGACGTGGTGTTTCCGCAGGCGTTCAAGATTTCGCTGCCGCCGCTGGTGAGCAACTTTGTGGCGCTGCTCAAGGATTCGTCGCTGGCCTATGCCATCGGCGTGGTGGAGCTCACCAACGTGGGCAACCGGATCCAGTCGGCCACCTTCCAGCCCATTGCCACGCTGACCACCGTGGCCATCACCTACCTGCTGCTGACCACGCTGGTCACGCAGATCTCCAACGCCGTCGAGTACCGCTTTGACGTGGAGGGTCGCAACCTATGATGGCAACCAACCAGCCCAAGCCCTACATCGTGGCCGAGCGGGTGTGCAAGTCGTTTGGCGCGCACCAGGTGCTCAAGGACGTCTCCACAGTGTTCCACACCGGCGAGGTGACGGTGATCATCGGCGCCTCGGGCTCGGGCAAGAGCACGCTGCTGCGCGCCATCAACCGCCTGGAGCCGCACGACAGCGGGCGCATCACCATCGATGGCGTGGAGGTGTGCGACGACCTTGCCACGCTGCAGCGCCAGCGCTGCGAAGTGGGCATGGTGTTCCAGCAGTTCAACCTGTTCGGCCACATGAGCGTGCTGGACAACGTGACGCTGGCACCCCGCCGCATCCGTCACACGCCGCGCACGCAGGCCAATGATGAAGCCATGCAGCTGCTGCGCCGCGTGGGCATGCAGGACCACGCGCACAAGTACCCGTGGCAGCTGTCGGGCGGGCAGCAGCAGCGGGTGGCCATTGCACGCGCACTGGCCATGGCGCCGAAGGTGATGCTGTTTGACGAGCCCACATCGGCACTCGACCCCGAGATGGTCAAGGAAGTGCTGGACGTGATGCGGGGCCTGGCGCGTGGTGGCATGACCATGATCGTGGTCACCCACGAGATGGGCTTTGCGCGCGAGGTCGCCGACCGCGTGATGTTCTTCGACCAGGGCCGCATCGCGCACGACGCGCCGCCGCAGGAGTTCTTTGGCAACCCGGCCAACGACCGCATCCGCGCGTTCCTGGGCCAGGTCAGCCACTGACCGGGCCGCGCTGCGCACACTCTGCAAGGCAGAGGCCGCCGGGCAACCGGCGGCCCTTTTTCTTTTTGGATTTGGGGAATTCTTCCGATGCGTACTGAACGCTGGGGCCTGATGGCCCTGCTGGCCGTCACCGTGGTGTGGGGCACCACCTTTCCGGCGATGAAACTGCTCTCGGCGCACCTCGATGCACTGCAGATCATCTGGCTGCGCTTTGTGATTGCGCTGGTGGTGCTGGCACCGCTGTGGGTGGGCATGCGGCGGCACGAGCGGCTGTGGGGCTGCGCTTTGGGCCTGCTGCTGTTCCTCGCGTTCTGGCTGCAGATCGAGGGCCTGGCACGCACCAGCAGCAACCGCAATGCGTTTGTCACCGGGCTCAACGTGCTGGTGGTGCCGCTGATCGCCATGGCCTTCCTGGGTCGGCGCTATGGCTGGCGGCTGTGGGCTGCCTGCGTGATGGCACTGGCGGGCATGGCACTGATGTTCCACGAGAACGAGCCCTGGAACCTGGGCGATACGCTGACGCTGGCCAGCACCGTGTTCTACGCGCTGTACATCCTGGCGCTGGAGGAATGCGCGCGCCGCACGGCCGCACAGCCGCTGCGGGCCACGCGCATGGCCGCCGCGCAGGCCACGGTGATGGCACTGGCCTCCACTGCCATGCTGCTGGTGCAGGGCGGCGGCATGGACTGGGTGCGCGCCGCCGCCCGCCTGCCCACCGATGCCTTGTTGGCCCTGCTGTACCTGGGCCTGCTGGCCAGCGTGGTGGTGGTGACGCTGCAGGCCTGGGGCCAGCAGCGTGTGGATGCCATGCGCAGCGCCATCGTGTTCGGGCTGGAGCCGGTGTTCGCCGCCCTGACCGCCTGGGCCTTGCTGGGCGAACGGCTGGGCTGGGCGGGGTTCTCCGGCGCGGCGCTGATTGTGGCGGCGCTGGTGTTCAGCCAGCTACGGCCACCGGCCAGGGCGAGCGCAGCGGCAGGCTGAAAGCATCTTCACCCCAAAATATGCATAAAAAA
>NZ_AGTS01000092.1 GCF_000238595.1 Acidovorax sp. NO-1
AGCGCGGCGCCCGCCCCGGCCCCCACTCAAACACCCGCCCCACCCACCGCCCCCCGCAGGAGGAAAGCCGCATGACCACCACCCACCCCATACGCGTGGTGCAAGTGCCGGCGGGCACCGCCATCCACGCCACCTTGCCCGGCGCGCATTTTTTTGATGCCTATGCGGTGGCCGATCCGCGCCCCGCCACCAGCGCGCTGCACACCTGGCTGGACGTGCTGGCCCGCACACCACGTTGGACGGAGCACCTGCTGGCGGTGCGCAACAGGCTGGTGCGGCTGGTAGGGCTCAAGGGCGTGGGGCAGCTGCAGGACATGCATCGCCCGGCCAGCGGAGGCGCGCCATCCGATGCGCGCAGCTACCGCGTGGGTGACCGGGTGGGTATCTTCGTGATCCGCCACCTGAGCGATGCCGAAGTGGTCATGGGGCAGGACGACCGGCATCTTGATGTGCAGGTGTCCCTGACCAAGCACCCGGCCCCGCCCGGCGGCACTGCGAGCGTGGTCCTCAGCACGGTGGTGCACATCCACAACACACTGGGCCACGCGTACATGGCAGTCATCACGCCATTTCATCGGCTGATCGTTCGCAGCATGCTGCAGCGCCTGGCCGCCGCGCCCCGCCATGGCCAGCGCTGAGCCGCCGCGCACCAGCCGCATCGCCCGCGGTGCCATCACGGGCCTGGCCGCCGCCCGCATCGGCGTGGCCCAGCTGGGGCACCGCGCCCGCACACCATCGGCCCAGGCGCAGGCCGACCACGAAGCCACGCTGGGCCGCATCCTGTTTGGCGCGCTGGGGCAGCTGCGCGGGTCGGCGCTCAAGGTGTCGCAACTGCTCAGCATGCACCCCGACCTGCTGCCCGGCGGCGTTCGGCAAGAACTCGCACGTGCCCACCACCAGGCCCCGCCGCTCAACCGCGCGCTGGTGGGCCGCGTGTTCCGCCAGGCGTTCGGGCAGGAGCCTGAGGCGCTGTTTGACCACTTCGAGCCCACCGCCTTTGCCGCTGCCAGCCTGGGGCAGGTGCACCGCGCGCAGCTTGCGGGGCATGGCACCGTCGCCGTGAAAGTGCAATACCCCGGCATCGCCGCCACCATCACCAGCGACATGCAGCTCATGCGCACCGCCCTGCGCGCCCTGGCGCACACCGGCATGCCCATGCCCGCAGACGCCGTGGTGGCCAGCGTCATGGACGAGATCGAGGCCACGCTGCTGCGCGAGGTGGACTACCTGCAGGAGGCCGAACAACTGCAGTGGTTTGCCCGGCACGCCGCGCGGCCGGGCGTGGTGCTGGCCGAGCCCATCCTTTCGCACACCCGGGCGCAGGTGCTCACACAGCAGTTTTTGCCGGGCCAACCCCTGCTCGCCTGGCTGGCGACGCAGCCCGCGCAGGCCGAGCGCGACCGGGCCGGGCAACACCTGTGGGACTGGTTCATGCACTGCATTTTTGTGCTGGGCCGGGTGCATGCCGACCCGCACCCCGGCAACTTCCTGTTCGCACCGGACGGCACGGTGGGCGTGCTGGACTTTGGCTGCACGCGCGAACTGTCGGCACACTTTCGCACCCAGGTGGCCAAAGCGTGGTCAGCGCTGCTGCGCGCCCCCACCGACCCGCAACGCGATGCGCTGGTGCTGCAGGCCTACCAGGCGCTGGGCCTCGTGAAAGCCGACCTCGCCCTGCAAACCTACACCGCCGAACTTGCCCCCGCGCTGGCCGACATGCAGGCCTGGCAGATCGAGCCCTTCACCCGGCCCGTTTTCGACTTCGGCGCCAAGACGCCGCCCCCCATCACGCCCGCACGGCACCAGCGCGCACTGGGGCAGCACCTGTTGCAGGTGCCGGGCGAGATGCCCTCGTTCGAGCGCATGTGGATGGGCCTCATGCACCTGCTCACCGGCCTGGGCGCCCGGGTGCACACCCGCCGCGCAGACTTTCTGGCAGTGGATGGCGACGAAGCCGCTACCAGACCGGTCGTCTGAATCCTTCACAAAAAGCAAACCCTGCATGAACATGCTGTTGATGATGGCGGCCGGGGGCCTGGCCCTGGTGGGCGTGGCGCACTCGGTGCTGGGCGAGGTCATGGTGTTTCGCACGCTGCGCACACGGGGCATGGTGCCCACGGCCGGGCACCCCGTGCTGCGGGAATGGCAGGTGCGCATTCTCTGGGCCACATGGCATCTGGCCTCCATCCTGGGCTGGGCCCTGAGTGCCCTGCTGTGGCGCCTGGCCAACGCACCCGCCGATGTCGATCTGCGCCCGTGGCTGGCGCAGGTTGCCGTGGTCGCGCTGCTGGCCAGCGCGTTGCTGGTGCTCGGCGCCACGCGCGGCCGGCACCCGGCCTGGGCCGCGCTGCTCGCCATTGCCGCGCTGGTGGCATGGCATTGAGGGGCCAGGGCGCACGGCTCGCGCAGAGAAACACAACTTCACAAGACTTCGCAATCTGCCTACAGCGGCTTGACGATGGGCCTGCACGATGAAGTCTCCGGTTCCGCAGGGAGCCTTTCTCAAGGAGATCATCATGGCCCGCAACGCAATCGCCGCCCTTTCCATCGCACTGCTCTCGCTGGGTGCCGCAGGGGTGGCGCAGGCACAGACCAGCGCCACCGTTGTCATCCAGTCGGGACAAGCCCGCCACTACCAGAGCCCGGCGCCTGTGGTGGTGCAGCATGCGCCTCCGCCCGCACGCTACGAAGTCATGCCGCGCCCCCGCCGCAATATGGTGTGGGTGCCTGGCCACTGGGAATGGCGCGGCCACCGCCATGTCTGGAACCAGGGCCACTGGATCAAGGCGCGGCCCGGCTACCACTACCGTGAGGCCCGCTGGGTCGAGCACGGTGGCCGCTGGGAGCTGCGCCCCAGCCGCTGGGATCGCGATGGTGATGGCGTCCCGAACCGCTATGACCGCGACCACCGCGACCACCGCGACCGGGACCGTGATGGCATGGCCCACCGCGGCGATCGCGACCGTGACGGCGTGCCCAACCGCCACGACCGCCGCCCGGACAACCCCTACCGCCAGTGAGCACGCTTGAACCACCACCGCGCCAACGCACCACCCGCCCCCCGGGTGCGTGCGGGCGGGTCGTCGCCTGCATCAGCAACGATTGCGGTGCATTAGCGCGGCAAGGCGGGTTGAAGCAATGGCTTCACCCCTAGAATCGGCCTCGCAGGAGAGCAGGACGGGCTGGAGGCCCGCCACTGCACCGAAGGCGCAAACTCCCATACACGCTCAGGTTCCGTACTGCAACCATTCATCAAAGCCGTCTGGAGAGCCGCCCCACCCCACTTGGCGTGGTGGCGCACCGAAGGAGCAAACCGCGCGCCATGTGGGCTGCGCGGTGAATCTCTCAGGTACCAAGGACAGGGGGAGCGGCAGCTTGGCAGACGCGCGCCAGCTGTTGCTATTTAAATAATAGCTGCCAACGCATGTCCATCAAGCGCTGAACCCTTAAAAGGCTTCAAAAATGCGCGTGATCGTTTTGGGCGCCGGCTTGCTCGGCGTGACATCGGCTTACTACCTGCAGCAGCTCGGCCATGAGGTCACGGTCATCGACCGCCAGGGCACGCCCGGCGCCGAGACCAGCTTTGCCAACGGTGGCCAGATCTCGGTGAGCCATGCCGAGCCCTGGGCCAACCCCAGTGCCCCGCTGAAGGTGCTGCAGTGGCTCGGCCAGGAAGATGCGCCTCTGCTGTTCCGCATCCGCGCCGACATGCGCCAGTGGCTGTGGGGCCTGTCGTTCCTGCGCAATTGCACTCCGGCACGCACCCGCCACAACATCGAGCAGATCGTGCGCCTGGGCACCTACAGCCGCGACACGCTGCAGCAGCTGCGCGCCGCCACCGGCATCCAGTACGACCAGCGCACGCAGGGCATCCTGCACTTTTATACCAACCAGAAGGAATTCGACGGCGCGCTGGCACCGGCCGAGCAGATGCGCCAGCTCGGCTGCGAGCGCCAGGTGATCAGCGCCGACGAAGCCGTGCGCCTCGAACCCGCGCTGGCCCACATCCGCCCGCAGCTGGCGGGCGCCACCTACACGGCAGAGGACGAATCGGGCGACGCCAACCTGTTCACCCGCGAACTGGCCAAGCTGTGCGAGGCAGCGGGCGTGCAGTTCCGCATGGGCCACCACATCACTGCACTGCGCGAGGCAGGCGGCCGCATTGACCATGTGGAAGTGACCAACGCCGAGGGCCGCTTCGAGCGCGTGCGCGGCGATGCGTTTGTGATGGCCATGGGTTCGTTCAGCCCGCTGCTGGCCCAGCCACTGGGCATTCGCCTGCCCATCTACCCGGCCAAGGGCTATTCGGTGACCATGCCGGTCAAGGACGCATCGATGGCGCACCAGGTGAGCCTGACGGACGACGAGTTCAAGCTCGTGTTCTCGCGCTACACCAGCGAACGCGGCGGCGACCGCCTGCGCATTGCAGGTACGGCCGAACTCAACGGCTACGACCGCAATCTGAACCAGGTGCGCTGCGAGGCCATCGTGCGGCGTGTGGAGCAACTCTTTCCCGGCGCGGGCGACGCGAGCCAGGCCCAGTTCTGGACCGGCCTGCGCCCGGCCACGCCGAGCAATGTGCCACTGATTGGCAAGACCAAAGTGGGCAACCTGTTCCTCAACACCGGCCACGGCACACTGGGCTGGACACATGCCTGTGGCTCGGGCAAGGCGCTGGCCGACATCGTCAGTGGCCGGGTGCCCGAGGTGGACTTTGCGTTCCAGGGGTTGCAAGGGCGCGCAGCCGGGGCGGCGCTGGTGCCGTCGCGCACCGCGGCCTGAATTTGCGCCGGGTTGCAGCGAAGGTAACGCTGCAACCGCTATAAAACGCGGCGCCTACTTGGCCGCGCCCGTGGCGTGGGCCACAAACTGCGCCACCGCCTGCATGTCCTTCTCGCTCATGCGCTCGGCATAGGAGGGCATGACGCCGATGCCTGCCTTCAGCGCGCGCAGCACGCGGCCGGCATCGGGTTTCAGCTCATCCAGCACCGGGCCCACCTGGCCCTCGGCACCGGCCGCCTGCAGCGTGTGGCACACGGCGCAGGCGGGCTGGATCTTGGTGAACAGCTCCTTGCCCCGCGCCAGTTCGGCCGGGTCGGCAGCCCAGCCCGCCGCGCAGGCACTGGCCAACCCCAGGGCAAGCCCGGCGCTGCGGGCCCGGAAGAACCACACCATTTCAGGCAACCGTGACCGTCACGGCGTGGTCACGCCAGCTGGCATTGTTGTAACCGCCCAGGTTTTCCTCGCGCTGCTCGGGCTGCACATTGCCCGCCGTGTCGGTGGCGCGGCTGGTGAGCACATGGGTGCCCGCATCGAGGCGCACGGGCAATGCAAACTGCCGCCATGCGAAAGGGCCCAGGTCCGGCCCGATGAGCCGGGCAGCCTGCCAGGTCTTGCCGCCATCGACCGAGACTTCCACACTTTTGATGCTGCGCGTGCCACCAAAGGCCACACCGTGCACCTGCACCTGGCCGGGCTTGATCGCGCCCTTGTCGGGCAGCGGGCCGTTGATCCAGGACTTCACACCCATCTCCCACACCGAGGGCTGGTCGGGGCTGGCCTTGGAGCCCGGTGGCGACATGCGGTAACCGTGCGACATGATGCGCGCCTGCGACTGTGCGCTGGTGAAGGCCACGCGCTTGACGTACTTGATGTTGTTCACACCCTGGTAGCCGGGCACCACCAGCCGCAGCGGGCCGCCGTGTGCAAGTGACAGCGGCTCGCCATTCATCTCCCAGGCCAGGAGCGCGTCATCCAGCGCCTTGACGGGCACCGAGCGCTCGACCAGCACGGAGAGCGGATCCACACCCTCGGGCAGCTTCTCACCGCCCGTGCCGGTCAGGTAGGCAGCTCCGTCTGCCAGCCCGCCAAGAGCTGCCACCACGTTGCGCAACGGCACGCCGCTCCACACCACGCAACCAGCGGCGCCCACTTGCCAGGGCGTGCCGCTGGGCTTGCTGGGGAAGAAGCCACGCCCGTTGCCAGAACACTGCAGCACGGTGGCCACCGTTTCCACGCCCAGGGTCTTGAGCTCGGCCACGGTGAGGCTGCGGGCGTTCTTCACGCCCTCGATCGACACCGACCAGGCGTCGCGGTCGTTCAGGACAGCGACATCGGGCGCTGGCAGGTTATTGCGCACGTAGAGCTGGTTCGACGGGGTGATGACACTGGTACCGAATGCGGAGCGGCGCGTCTCCAGGGTGTTGCTGCTGTGCACGATCAGCGCGTCGGGGGTCTTCCAGTTGGCGTAGGCCGGCAAGGGCTTGGCGGCGGCAGCCGCCTGCTGGGCCCGCGCGCCCCCGGCCCATCCCGCCAGGCCCAGGGCACTCAAAGCAGCGGCACTGCCGGCAAGCATGTGTCGGCGCGGCAGGTTGGTGAAATCGTTCATGGAAAGGTCTCCAAAGATGAAAAGGGGGACGGCAGGAACGGCGCAGCCACCAGGGCGCGTCGCGACCAAACGGCATTTTGTAGACCACCTGGGCACCAGGGGTGAAACATTGCGTTAGCGAACGTAAAACATGCAAAAACATGGAAACATTCGTAGACACGTCGTGCTGAGTGCGCATATTTGACGGTTCGTTTGCACATTACAAGGAATGACGCCATGACCGCCGTGAAGAAGCCCATACGCCCCCGTGCCGCTGCGCTGATGAGCTTGCTCCTGATCTGTGGCCCTGCACTGGCCCAGCTCTCCACGATGGTGGCAGTGGAACCCACCGAGCGCAAGGCGGCGCACTCCATCTTGCGGACGGCGGCGGAATCGGGCCTGTCCAAGGCCGCCGGGCAGTCGGTGACGCTGGTGACCAGCGATGACCTGGCCGATGTGATGCGCGCCACGCGCAGCGCGGGCTACGACATCTTCATTGGTCCCGCGCAGGTGGCGGCGTCGGCACTCGACCGTGGCTACGAGCTGGTGGGGACCACGCAAAAATCCGAAAAATACCTGCTCGTGGCTTTGCAGCAGGTGGATGCCGTTGCCGCCATGAAGGGCCGCAGGCTCTATCTGCCCCAGCAGGACTCGCTGTACACCTACATGGCGCGCGGCATGCTCAACGAGGCCGGGATTTCGTTTCAGGATCTGCGCGCCGTGCAGTACGAGAAGTTTCCGCAGGCGGGCCTGTCGGCCCTCATGCTGGGCACGGCCGACGCCACCGTGGTGCGCGAGGACGACTGGGCGCAGTGGGCTTCCACGCAGTCCGGCAATCTGCGGTTGCTGGCCACTTCGCAGCTCGTGCCCGGCGGCTTCTCGGTGGTCGTGAAAAAGGACATCCCCGCAGAAACGCGGGGCCGCCTGGCACAGTGGTTTGCCACGTCGTCCACCGCCAGTGGTCTGCCCCTGGTCACCGTGCGCCCCGAATCCATCGAATACCGCCGCGTTGCCGAGCTGGGCCTTTTCACGCCCACCAGCCTGCCCGGAGTAAGCCGCATTACCGCCAAGGAAGCCCAGGGCCTGCTGGCGCAGGGCGCTGCCCTGGTGGACACGCGCACCGAAAAGGAATTCAAGGCCAAGCGCATCCGGGGCGCCCTGTTTGCGGCGTATGTGGAAAAGAGCCTAAAGGATGTGGCCTTCAACGCTGCGCAGGATGACTTCCAGGCCCTCGACAAGTTGCCCAATCTCGACAAGGGCAAGCCCGTGATCTTTGCGTGCAATGGCGCCGAATGCTGGAAATCCTACAAGGCCGCCAAGGTGGCAGCAGCCAAGGGCTTCAAGTCGGTGTACTGGTTGCGCGGCGGCCTGCCCGAGTGGGATGCGGCAGGACTGCCCACCGAAGGCGGCTGACGACGGCTGACGACAGCCCGCATTGCGGCCTCTTTCGGCGGGTGGTGACCCTGACACCGGCGTTCACCGTGGACGAAAGTCCCCTTCCGTACAATCCGTAGCATCTCAACACCCAAGGGCGCGCAAGGCGCCCTTTGTATGGAAATAGCAATACTGTTCGCCCTCATCTTCCTCAACGGCCTGTTTGCCATGTCAGAGATCGCTCTGGTCACGGCCCGCAAGGCCCGGTTGCAGAAGCTGATCGATGAGGGCGATAGCGGCGCCGCTGCCGCTGTGAAGCTGGGCGAAGACCCGACACGCTTTCTCTCCACGATCCAGATCGGCATCACGTCGATTGGCGTGCTGAACGGTATCGTGGGTGAAGCAGCCCTGGCGGGGCCCCTGGCGCTTTGGCTGGAGTCGCTGGGTGTGCCCATGCCCTTTGGCAGCTATGCAGCTACCGGCCTGGTGGTGGTATTGATCACCTACTTTTCCATCGTCGTGGGTGAACTGGTGCCCAAGCGCATCGGCCAGTCATACCCCGAGACCTTTGCCCGCCTGGTGGCGCGGCCCATCAATTTTCTGGCGCTGGCCACCAAGCCGTTTGTGCTGCTGCTGTCCACCTCCACGCGCACCCTGCTGCGCCTGATGGGTGTGAAGGAAACCAGCGGCAGTCCGGTGACCGAAGAAGAAATCCACGCCATGCTGGTCGAGGGCACCACCGCAGGCGTGATCGAGTCACACGAGCACACCATGGTGCGCAACGTATTCCGGCTGGACGACCGCCAGATCGGCTCGCTGATGGTGCCGCGCGGCGATGTGGTGTGCCTGGATGTGGACGCCTCGTTCGAAGACAACCTCAAATGCATCGAAGAATCCGACCACGCGCGATTCCCGGTGGTGCGTGGCGGCATGGACAACATCCTGGGTGTGATCAACGCCCGCCAGTGGCTGTCGCGCACCCTGCGCGACAAGGCGCGCGGTGGCCTCGCCGAACAGGCCTTGCAGACGGCGCTGTATGTGCCCGAAACCATCACGGGCATGGAGCTGCTGGACAACTTCCGCCTGTCGGACGTGCACATGGCCTTTGTCATCGACGAATACGGCGAGGTGCAGGGCATCGTCACGCTGCAGGACCTGATCGAAGCCATCACCGGCGAGTTCCAGCCCCGCGACCCCGAGACCTCATGGGCGCTGCAACGCGAAGACGGCAGCTGGCTCCTGGACGGCCACATCCCCGTGCCCGAGCTGAAGGACCGCCTGAACCTGGACACCGTGCCCGAAGAAGAGCGCGGCCGCTACCACACGCTCAGCGGCATGATCATGCTGCTGACAGGCCGCCTGCCCAAGGTGACCGATACCGTACAGTGGGAAGACTGGAAGCTGGAGGTGGTGGACATGGACGGGAAGACCATCGACAAGATTCTGGCTACGCGCCTGACGCCCGAGGAAAAGGCGGCGGCTGAAGAACAGCCGTCCGACTGACACTTGCAGGTGGATCGCCTCCCGGGCCCCCGTGGCTGAACCAGCAGCGCCTCAAGGATCTGCCATGCGATTGTTTTTACTCCGCCGAAGAAACTGGTGTGCAGCCCTGTGCCTTGGCATGGCACTGGCACCGGCATTGCATGCCCAGGCCCCGGTGACCGTCGCTGCGGCGTCCGACCTCAAGTTCGCCCTAGAAGAACTGGCCCCGCAGTTTGAAAAAGCGACGGGCCACAAGCTGCGGCTGGTGTTCGGGTCCTCTGGCAACTTCAAGACCCAGATCCTGCAGGGCGCACCGTTTCACCTTTTCATGTCAGCTGACGAAGGGTTCGTATACGAGCTCGCCGATGCCGGCAAGACCGTGGACCGGGGCCGCGCCTATGCACGCGGGCGCATCGGCATCATCGTGCCTGCGGGCTCACCCCTGAGGGCCGACGGCCAGCTTCAGGACCTGGCTGCGGCACTGAAAGACGGGCGCCTGCGCAAATTCGCCATTGCCAACCCTGCCCACGCACCCTACGGAGCACGTGCCAGGGAGGCTTTGCAGCATGCAGGACTGTGGGAGTCACTGCAACCCAAGCTGGTGCTGGGCGAGAACATCTCGCAGACCGCGCAGTTCGCCACCTCGGGCTCCACCCAGGGCGGCATCATTGCGCAGTCGCTCGCACTGGCGCCCGCCGTGGCCAGGCTGGGTACCTTCCAGCTCATTCCCTCCGACTGGCACCAGCCGTTGCAGCAGCGCATGGTGCTGACCAAGGGCGCGCCCCCGGCGGCCCGCGCGTTTTACGACTACATCGGCACCCCCGCCGCCCAAGCGGTCATGGCACGCTATGGGTTCGTGATGCCACAGGACTGACTCCTACACCATCGCACCACCCATGGACTGGCAAGCGCTGACCCTCTCGCTGAAACTGGCCACCTTCACGCTGCTGGTGCTGTTGCCCGGCGGGCTGCTGCTGGCGCGCTGGCTGGCCTACACGCGTTTCAGGGGCAAGTCGTGGGTGGAGGCGCTGGTGGTGCTGCCGCTGGTGTTGCCTCCCACAGTACTGGGCTACTACCTGCTGGTGTCGCTGGGTGGCGCATCGCCCCTCGGCCAGTGGATGTCGGAGGCACTGGGCGTGCAACTCACCTTCAACTTTGGCGGGCTGCTCATCGCGTCGGTGATTTTCAACATCCCGTTCCTGGTGCAGCCGGTGCAACGGGCTTTTGAATCCATTCCGCGCGACCTGGGCGAAGCCGCCGCCGTCTGCGGCCTGAGCGCCTGGCAGACTTTCTGGCGTGTGGAATTGCCGCTGGCCTGGCCGGGCGTGTTGTCGGCCATGGTGCTGACCTTTGTGCACACCCTGGGCGAGTTTGGCGTGGTGCTGATGGTGGGCGGCAGCATTCCGGGCGAGACGCAGACCATCGCCATCGCCATCTACGACCGGGTGCAGGCGTTCGACCTCGCGGGCGCCAACCAGATGGCACTGCTGCTGGTGGTGTTCTCGCTGCTGGCCGTGGCGGCCTCGTTCTTCGCATCGGCCCGCATGACGGTGCGACGATGAGTGATATGTCCATGCAGGGTACGACGATGGCCCTGGAACTGGAGGTGTCGCAGATGCTGCCCATGGCGCTGAGCGGCAGCCTGCGCTGCGGCCCCGGCGAGCTGCTGGCGCTGGTGGGGCCATCGGGGGCGGGCAAGACCTCACTGCTGCGCATTCTGGCGGGCCTGATGCGGCCCGAGAGGGGCCGCGTGGTGGTGGGCCAGGAGGTGTGGTGCGACACGGAACAGGGCATTTTCGTGCCACCGCAACGCCGCCATGTGGGGCTGGTGTTTCAGAACTACGCACTCATGCCGCACCTGAGCGCTTTGGGCAATGTGGCGCTGTCGCTGCTGCACCTGCCGGCCGAGCAGCGCGCGCGGCAGGCCCGACATTGGCTGGACCATGTGGGCCTGAGCGCGGGGCAGCAGGCACGGCGGCCCGCTGCGCTCTCGGGCGGGCAGCAGCAGCGGGTGGCGGTGGCCCGGGCGCTGGCACGCGAGCCCCGGCTGATGCTGCTGGACGAGCCGTTTTCTGCCGTGGACCAGATGAACCGCGAGGGCCTGTACCGCCTTCTGGCCGATCTGCGGCGAGAGCTGGCGGTGCCCATCGTGCTGGTCACGCACGATCTGAACGAGGCCCGCATGCTGGCCGACCACCTGGTGGTGATGGACGCAGGGCACGTGCTGCAGCAGGGTACGCCGGCCGCCATCCACAATGCCCCGCGCAACGCCCGCGTGGCCGACCTGGTGGGCATCCACAACCGGTTCGAGGGCCTGTGGCTGGGCTCTGCCGAAGGCACGGCGGGCACGGGCCACCTGCGATGGGACGGGCACGGCAACGCGGCGGACGCCCCCGTGCTGACCGTGCGCGACAAAGGCCGCATCGCCCCCGGCCAGGCCGTGAGCTGGGTCCTCCCCAGCGACGCCATCACCCTGCTGGACGGCGGCGCTGCACCCCATGCCAGTGACTGGCAGGCCGAGGTGCTGGAAGCGCGCCACCTGGGCGAGATATCGCTGGTCACCCTGATACTTCCGGCGGTGCCGGGTGCGCGGCTGATGCTCACATTGTCAGGGGCCCTGCGCCAGGGGCTGGCCGTGGGAGAGACGGTGGGCGTACGGCTGGACCTGGCGCGGGTGCATGTGATGCCCACGCGCGCCTGAAAGTCCCAGAGCCTGCTCTCAGGGCTTACCGCTGTCCACGAACACCGTGAGCACACCCGTGTAGCCGTACAGGTGGTGGTGCGCAATCTCCCCGCCAGCGAAGAACCCTGTCAGCGGCACGTCCCCCAGTGCATGGCGCACGATCTGCAGTTCTGCACTGGGCCCGCCAAAGTGCGGGCCACCACGGCCGGAGCAGCTCACGTAGATGGCGCCACAGATACGCCGCCCGGTCTGCGGCGCCGCGTTGACAGCCGGTGCGCGGTGAGCCGCCGCCGCACCATCTGCGCGATCTTCACCAGAGGACGACATCAGCGACGCGGGCTCCAGCTCTTCGGGCGAAAGCTCCTCGCGGATCTCGGCGCAGATGCGCATGAGGTCGGCGCGCGCCGCCGCCACATTGCGCTGGCAGAACGCCAGGTGCATGCCCGGCTCCACATGGTCGGCCAGGGCCACGCCGCGGCGGCTGCCGTCCAGCCCCACGATGTGACGCACGCGCGTGTCGGTGCCGAAGTGGCCGGTGCGACGCTGGCCCTGCGGCTGCGTGCCCGCACTGACCAGCCCGGCCAGCGTGGCGCGCACCTTGCGCAAGGCAGGCTGCGGGTCGCCGTCGAGCGAGACCTCCAGCGTATCAAGCAGCACATCCAGGGCCGGTTCGCCATCCAGTTGCAGGACCACGTTTTCCTGGGCTTCGGTGATGGTGTGCAGGGTGCCCACAGGCTGGCAACCCTGCGTGACGCGGGACACCAGCGCCACCCCGGCGCCAAACGCCACGCCCGACAGGCCGCCATCAAACACGCCACTGGCGCCGCCCTGCCCGGCCATGTTGCCATCGCCGCCCACCGCAAACTGCACACTGCTGGTGCGGCTGGCAGACAGGCCACCAAACAGGTAGCCCGTGTCGGTGCGTGCCGCCATCTCGGTCAGCAGCTCGGCCAGTTCGGGGGTGCGGCCATCGGCATGCACCAGGGCGGTATGGGCCACAAAACCGCTGCCCGGGTGCGGCGCATGGGTAGGCAGCGGCGCCACACCCGAGAACACGCGGTACTGGTCCGCGGGCACATCCAGCAGCATCACCGACAGGGCGGGCTCGTCAAAGTACTCTGCGTTGTTGGCCGACACGCCCACGCCCACGGTGCCGCTCCAGTCGGTCACCTCGGGCAGCTCGGCGCTCAGGTAGTCGAGCAGCGCCTGCGCCTCGTTGGCATAGTGGTCGGTGATGTACAGCAGGCCCAGCGTGGGTGCCGCAGCATAGTCGGGCAGCGCCATCTGGGCGCGCAGCTGCGCCAGCACCAGCGCAGCGGCCATGCGCCACTGGGGGTGGGTGGCGTGGCCGGTGGGGAAGAGTTTCATGGTGGGAGTCTCCGTGCCGGGCGCGGCGCGCCCTTGCGTGCGCGGCGGTCAGCCCGCTCGCTTGCGAGCCGCCGTGGTGCGGCTACTGCTGGCTTTCCTGGGTGCGGGTTTGGCGGCGGGTTTGGTGGTGGCCGTCTTGCGCGCTGCGGGTTTCTTCGCTGCGGTGTTCTTCCTGGCGGCGCCCGACGTTGCGCCGCGCTTGGTGCCGCCCTGCATGGTCTGCATGCCCTTGGCGGCCAACTGGCTGGCCATGCCGGTGGCCGTCTTGAGGGCTTCCTTGGCAAGGCCCGTGGCCATGTTCTTGGTGGTGTCGATGGCCGTCTGCTTGGCGGCATCCTTCATGGCGTTGGCAGCGATCTGCTGGAACTGGCTGGTGAGCGCGCCCCACCACTGCATCGGGTCCACCACGGCAGGCTCGGCAGCGGCCGAGGTCTTGCCTTTGGCTTTGGGCCTGGATTTGGCGGCGGGCTCGGCGTCCGTCTCGGCCTCGTCCGGGGTTTCCTCTTCGTCAGCGGCCGAACGGCCGGTGACGCGGGCGGCGGCGCTGGTCACGGCCTCGGCCGCGCCGGTAACGGTGTCGGCAGCTTTCTGCACGCCACTCATCACCGTGTCGGCGGTTTTGAGCTTGAAGGCATTGGCCACATCGCCCATGCTGAAGTTCATGCCCTTGAGCGTGGCCAGGGTCATCTTCTGCACCTCCAGCGCCTGGATGGTGGCTGCCAGCGCGCGCGAGTTCTGCTCCAGCCAGAACTGCACGGCCTTGAGTTCGTCGATGCGCTTTTCCAGCTCTTCCACGCTGATGGTGGGGGCCACCCAGTTGGACAGGTTGGGCAACTGCGGGATGCTGCTGGACGCCCCTTTGG
This sequence comes from Acidovorax sp. NO-1, assembly GCF_000238595.1. Lineage (GTDB taxonomy): Bacteria > Pseudomonadota > Gammaproteobacteria > Burkholderiales > Burkholderiaceae_C > Acidovorax. The sequence goes on from NZ_AGTS01000092.1 coordinate 14,138, forward strand.
CCAGGCTCTGCAAAAAGTCAAAACCGGGGACGAGTTTGCCGAAACCGAAATTCGATGTATCGCTCATGGCCGCTCCGCAAGAGGTGGGTCTGTGATGGGGTCACAGCTTACTCCAATGCGTCGCGGCCGGAAGGGGCAGATTCCCGCCCCACATCTCATTGTTTGTGGCCGTGGCCGTGCCCATGGCCCGCCGCTGCGCCGCCGCCCGGGGGCATGGTGGCCACGGGAACGCTGAGGTTGAGCGTGCTCTCGGCGCCCTTGGCGTCCTGGAACACCAGGGTGATGGGCACCGCGCTGTCCTTGGCCAGCGGCGCCTTCAGGTCCAGCAGCATGACGTGGTAGCCGCCGGGCTTGAGTTCCACCGTCTTACCTGCGGGCAGCTCCAGCGCGGGCACAGCGCGCATCTTCATCACATCGCCTTCCATCTTCATTTCGTGCACTTCCGTCACGCCTGCAGCGGGCGATTCGGCGCGCACCAGGCGGGCGCCATCCTGGGCCGTGAGGCGCATGAAGGCGCCCGTGCCTGTCTGGCCCTGCACGCTGGCGCGGGCCCAGGCGCCCTCCACCTTGACGGTGGCAGTCTGGGCCCCTGCGGGGGCCGTGGCCAAGGCAGCCAGAACGGTGGAAACGATGGCGGCGGTGTGAAGCAGTTTTTTCATGATGAACATCTCTCGGTTTGCAGTGAAAAGGGAAAGTGAGGACAGGCCCGTGGGCTCGACTGTCAGTGATTGTGGGCAGCGCCGCCGCCCGTGGGCAGAATCTCCAGCGCTGCTGCGGGGGACTTCAGGTCCGAGAGCTTCTGGCCCGCCGCGGGCACATCCACCCAGTCGTTTCGGCCCTCGGCACAGGCCTGGCGCACGGGCCAGTACAGCGTGCCCGCCTGCGCGGGCGTGGTGGCCACCAGCACGAACTCGTCGTAGTGCGCGTTCGGCAGCATGTCCTCTGCGGTCTTGGCCGTCCAGGTGATGCGCACCACGTCTTCGGTGATGCTGCGGCCGTGGCTGGTGGTGGGCTGTGCGAGCTTTTCGCGCTGCACGTCCAGCGTCCAGCCGGGCTTGGGCATGGGCCGCGCGCCGCGCATGCCCGCCGGAATATCCACCGCAATCTGCCGCGTGGGCGAGCCGCCGCAGCCATGGCCGACTTTGAACGTGGCCTTGTAGCTTGCGCCCGCCGGGGCGACCTGGTATTCGAGCACGACGTGGGCGGATGCAGAGCCAAAAATGCCTCCAGCGCTTATCAGTAAAGCGCAAGCAGCTATGTTTTTCATAGTAGTCCGTGGCATGGGATGTTTACCTTTCAAAGACTTACCTTCAGCTCTGCCATGTAGCTGCGCTGCGGGTAGGGGTGGAAGTTCCAGAACTTGTAGTTGTTCAGGTTGTCGATGCCGACGGCCGCGCTGACCTGCTTGGTGATCTGGTAGCGCACGCGCACATCGGTGGTGAAGTAGCGGCTGGCGCCCTGGTAGGCAAAGCCATTGAGATCGGTGTTGTCGAGCGTGCTGTATTGCTTGCCGCTGTAGCGCGCGCCCAGGGTGTACGACCACTTGTCATCGTGCCGGTACGTGGCCACGGCGCTGGCGCGCCACTTGGGGATGCGCGGCTGCCATTTGCCCACGCTGGCGGGGAACTTGTCGTTGCGCGTGATCCTGGAGTCCGTCCAGGTCAGGCTGCTGCCCAGCTCCAGCCCGCGCACCAGGACGTTGGTGGCCTGGTAAGCCAGCTCAATACCTTTCGTGCGGATGGCATCCACGTTCTGCACGTTGGTCACATTGGGCGTGACCAGCACATTGGTCTGGGAGTACAACGCGTCTTTCGTGCGCTCAAAGAACGCTGTGAGGCGCAGCAAACCGTTGCCCATGTCGCGCTCGGCGGTCAGCTCGGTGGTCCAGCTTTTTTCAGGCTTCAGATTCGGGTCGTTGTTGATGAGCGTGCCGCTGCCGCTGATGCCGCCCTGGTACAGCTCGGCCACGGTGGGCATGCGCACGGCGCGGCCGGTGGAGGCCTTGAGCACCCACAGGTCGCTGGCCTGCCAGGCCACGGCAGCCTTGGGCGAGACATAGGTTTCGTTGCGCTCGGGGTGGCCCACGGTGGCGGTGGCGTTGCCAGTCTGGCCGTTGCTGGCGCTCCAGCGCTCGGCGCGGACGCCCAGCACGGCCTTCCACCGTGGCGCGATTTTCCACGTGTCTTGCGCCCACAGGCCGATCAGCTGCGTGTCGCCGTTGAAGGCCTGGTTGCGGGCGCCTGCATCACCGCTGATCCAGTTCGTCGTGGCGTTCTCGATGGTGCGCAGTTGGTAGCTGTCGCGCTGCAGGCCGAAGTCCACGATGTGCGTGCCCAACACGCCATCGGGCCGCCAGGTGCCCTTGGCGGCCAGCGTGTTCCAGCCCGTGCCCTTGCTGTTAACGATGCGCCCTGCCCCGCCGTTCAGCGCGGCAGGCAGCGCCACAGTGGCGGCGCGCAGGGTGTCGGTCTGGTAGTCGTACAGACTGGCGGCCACCTCCCAGTCAAACACGCCCTGCGTGCGGCTCTTGACCGACAGACCGTGCATGAAATGCGTGAGGTCTTCGTTGGAGACGTTGAAGTCGGTGGGCGTGAGGGCAAACGAGCGGCCATTGATGTTGACCGTGCCGCTGTAGACCGCATTGCCATGGGCATCGCGCAGGTAGCTGGTAGGCCGCCCTTCGGATTCGTTGTGCCACCAGCCAAAGGTGTAGGCGGCGCGCACGGTGGGCGAAAAGTCGTAGGCGATCTTGGCCTTGATGTGGTCTTGCTGCGTGTGGTACTGCGTGGCCGTGCCCAGCAGGTACCAAGGCTGGTTGCTGCGGTTGTTGCCCGGCACCGCGCCGGTCACGGGCGTGCCTGCGCTGCCCACGGTGCCTGCGGACACGAGGCGGGTGGGGAAGGTTAGCGGCTGACCTTCGCTGTCCGTCTTGTTGAAGCTCAGGAACCAACACCAGTCGCCGTTCTTGTTGCCCACCGAGGCACTGACCTGCTTGCCTGCGTAGGTGGCGCTGGTGCCGTAGAGATCGAACGGCTGGTGCTGATAACTGACCTTGCCGTGCGCCTCGAACTTCGTCGGCATGCGGGTCACATAGTCCACCACCGCGCCCACCGAGTTGCCTGCGTAGGCGGCTGAAAACGGGCCGTAGAGCACCTCCACGCGCTCGATCTCCTCGGGCGTGACCAGCATCCAGCGCGGCGCGTTGGTGGGGCCGTTGCCCAGGTAGTTGCTCAGCAAGATGCCGTCGGCAAACACCATCGACCGCGCCGGGTTGCCCGTGCCGGAGGCGCGCGTGGACAACACGGCGTGGTTGTAGTCGCCGATATAACGCTTGCGCACCAGCAAGCTGGGCAGGTACTTGAGGGCGTCTTCGCTGTCGGTGGCGTTGATCGAGTGCTCGATCTGCTCGCGCGTCACGCCCTCGATGGTGGTCGGGATCTGCGTGGGCAGCGAGGTGGGCTGGCCGCCGGTGACGGTGACCACGCCCAGTTCCTTGACCGACGCGTTGGTGCTGTCGGGGGCCTGCGCGAACGCGGGCGCGGCCCCAAAGAAAGCAAAGGGAAAGGCACTGGCCACGGCCAGCGCCATGCGACTTTTGCGCATGCAATCTCCTGAATTTCAAGCCAAATAGGCCGCTAGCGCTTGATGGACAAGCGCCAACAGCTATCGAATAAATAGCGAATCAGGAGAAGGCAGGAGGCCCGCGCGGCGGCAGTGGCGCGGCGGTGCGCGCAGCAATGTGCGCGGCGGGGATGGGACGCAGGGCATGCGCCAGAGGATGGACCACAGGCACCTGCGCCTGAGAGACAGGAGGCGGTGCGCCCACATGCGCGCACAGCGGACAGTCGAGCGTGTGGCTCGGCAGCTCCTTGGCGCCGTCGTCGGTCTTGATCAGGAGCTTGATGGCGCCCGAGCCCGAGCAGATCAGCTCCATGGCCTGTGGGTTGACCAGTGGCGACGCCACCGCCACGCCCATCGACAACACAAACCACGCCAGCACGGAGCGGGCGAGCCAGCGAAGGCTGCGAATGGTTTGCAGGGAGGGCATGGGTGCGGATTGTAGGCTGCGGGGATACGCAGACCTTGACCGGCGTCATCTGCGCGACGCACTGCCTTTTCGCCCACGCCTACGATGCGCTCTCGATTCCCCATCACCTCCAACGGAGACAACACCATGCTCACACTGTGCGGCTTTTCGGCCAGCAACTACTACAACAAGGTCAAGCTGGCCCTGCTTGAAAAGGGCCTGCCTTTCACCGAGGAACTGGCCTGGGTGGGCGAAACCGACCGCAGCGCCAGCCCGCTGGGCAAGGTGCCCTACCTGCGCACGCCCCAGGGCCCGCTGTGCGAATCGTCCGTGATGGCCGACTACATCGAGGCCGCCCATCCCGAGCACCCGCTGATCCCCGCCGCCCCCTACCAGGCCGCGAAGGTGCGCGAGCTGATCACTTTTCTGGAACTCCATCTGGAGCTGGTGGCACGCAACCTGTATCCGCAGGCGTTTTTTGGCGGCACCGTGAGCGACACCGCCAAGGAAAAGGTGGGAGCCCAGCTGGAGAAAAACATTGCCGCCTTCGGGCAGCTGGCGAAGTTCAGCCCCTACGTAGGCGGCGACACGTTCACGATGGCGGACTGCGCCGCCATCGTGCACCTGCCGCTGGTCAGCTCGGCCACCAAGATCATCTATGGCCGCGACTACCTGGCCGACCTGCCCGTGCGCGAGTACCTGGCCCGCATGGCCGAGCGCCCCCATGTGGCGCGTGTCAACGCCGACCGCAAAACCAGCACCGCCGAAATGCTGGCGCGCCCGCCCAAGCGTTAAGG
>NZ_AGTS01000091.1 GCF_000238595.1 Acidovorax sp. NO-1
CTAGCGCGGAGATTCTGATGCCTTTGGCGACGTGCCTGGGGGTACAGTGGCGGGCTTGTGCAAAATACTGATGTTTTGTACAGTATCGTGAAATCCCGCACAGATATGGCCATGTACAAACCAGCCCGTTACGTATTCCGTCCTGCCAGACCAGCTCCCGCATTGTTGCGCCGCATCTGGGCATGGTTTTGAGATCGCCCTGCTGTGCCTCGGGCCTTGCCCAGCCTCCAGGCTCGCTTGTCCCCCAAATGGCGATTCACCATGAGCGAGCTGCTGGCATTGCACAAAAAACGTCGCCACAAGTAACATTGGCCATGTCGAAAAACCAAGCCCGGAAACACTGGAGGAATTTTTCGCTCCCTGATTCGAGTGAGGACAATGCTTGGCTGGATGCGCCACCTGTAGGCCGCGAATTTGGAAGTCCGGACTATGAGAGATTGATGGCGCTTGATCACGCTGCTTTCGTGGCCTTCCACTCGTGGAATAAGGTGCAGGATTGGCTGACCGCGCCGAACTCGCAGCTTGATGGAGCTTGCCCTGAGGAGGTGGCGCGAAGCCCCGCTGGATTTGACAAAGTCATGTCAATCCTGTTGTCATCGGGGAGCCGCGCCAGTGCGGACTTCATGAGCGAGATTGAGGCTTTGCCAGTTCAAGAGCGAGAAAGTCAAAAAGGTATTTAGCTGTTTCCTGTTAACGGCATACGATGACAAGCTCATGGGCTCAAATTTCCAAAGCACTGTCGCCCACAGGCCACTGCAGTTCTCGAACAACTCTGCGCATGATCCAGACGCACTGCGCATCAGAGCACCATCGCTTGGCCACAAGACCTTTTAATGCAGCCTTCACGGTTGCTTGCTGGTCCCCTTCGAAGGTCGCCAGCTTTCGTTGACAGTACGGGACCATCTGCGAGACCAGATCGTCACACATGTGGAAAGCAGCAGTGACCTCTGAGGGCGCAGTGCCCGGTGCATAGAACTTTCCATCTTCGTCAACAAGGCTCATTTTTGGATGAGCTCCACCAATGGCAGATGTAATTGCACTCACCGGAAAATCATCCGGTACGCCTGGATAGCTGGCGCGGTCAGTCGTCATATCAATTCCTTTCAAATTGCCTCGTACAGTGGGTATCTCCCATGACACCTCAAGCGCCTCGTCAGGCTTTCGCGTCACGGGTGTGGGTCAATAACGCCTGCTCACGAAGCCAGCTTGCTTTGTCGTAAACAAGGCCGGGGAACTCGTCGGTCAAACTGGTTTTCTGCAAGATGAGCGCTCGGGCCAGCCGCGCCACTTCCGCCAGTTCCTTTTCATTCCGGACTTCAAGCGGCGCCACAAGGCTGACGCCCATCGCCCAATTGAGACGCTCCCATTTCCAGGATGGGCGGACCTCCAAGTCAATCCCATCCCGCGTCAGCCGTTCTTCAATTGCCTGAAGCTTTGCGTAATGCTCCGTCTGGGCTTCAGAGGGAGCGCGACTGGTGGTGGTGAACAGCTTTTTACGCCTTTTCGACTTTCCAACCATCTTGTAGTTCTTGGTCCCTCCCTCGAAGAGCCAGTCATCGCGAGGGCCATCTCCTGCTTCCTTCCATGCCATGGAGGAAATTGCTTCCCCATAAATCCGTCTGGGGTGTTGCCACCAGACGATCACGCGCCGTCCATTGAGAATGAATCCAACGTCATCCCAGGTCGACAGGCTGTCAGGCCCCATGTTCCAGTAGGCGTGAGGAATGAACAGACCGCCCTCCGACAGGCGCCACTGGTGCGTGCGGTGGTACTCGCGCATGCGCCTTCGCAGATACTCATAGTGCGGATTTTTCATGTGGACTCACCCAAATGAATGAAGCGAAAATTGAGCGCAAGTGGCTGAGACGAAGCGTGCGAGTGGTGCATGGGTCTGAGCGCCGTAGCGGCACGAACGCTTTGCCGAGTCAATGGACACAGGCGGTAGTAGTTGGGACCTGACTCGCTTTCACCATGCGCTTCCCGACAGCTACTCCCCATCTAAAGGGATGGGTTTTTTGTGGCTCAACCACGCAGTGACCTGGCTCTTGACCCGCGGGCAGGTGATGCCAATGGCGGGATCACAGACCACCATCTGAAGAGGGAATCCCGCTGGAAACTCACTGGGCTCATCGTCAATCACAAGT
>NZ_AGTS01000090.1 GCF_000238595.1 Acidovorax sp. NO-1
TGTTTTTAGCCTCCAGCGCTTGTCCATCAAGCGCTAGCAGCTCCTTTTTCAGGAGCAAATCACCGTCAATCCACGCGATCCACCCTATCCGCCCAGCTCGGCCCTTGCAGCCGCTGGATGTCCTGCGACGCCACCGCCTGCAGCCACGCGGCCTCCACGCGTTCTGGTGCCAGGTCGGCAAGCGGGCGCAGCACAAACGCACGCTCGGCCATGCGGGGATGGGGCACGGTGAGTGCCGGGCTGTCAATGATCTGGCCGCCAAACCACAGAATGTCCAGGTCCAGCGTGCGCGGGGCGTTGCGGTAGGGGCGCTCGCGCCCGGCGCCAAGTTCTATGGCTTGCAACGCAGCCAGCAGGGCCTGGGGGGTCAGCGTGGTAGCCAGCTCGGCCACAGCGTTGAGGTAGTCCGGCCCGCCGGCATCCAACGGTGCGCTGCCATAAAGGGGCGACACCCGCATCACGCGCGTGCCTGGCAACCGTCCGATGGCCGCCAGCGCAGTGCGCAACGCCGTTTCACGCTCGCCCAGGTTGGCGCCCAGTCCCACATAGACCGGCGCGGGCCGTTCGCCGTGCTTTTCGGGACCTGGCAGGTTCACTCGCCGGCCGCAGCAGGGGCTGCGCCTGCACCGCCTTCGGTGCCTCCGGCACCACCGGGCTTGCGACGACGGCGGCGGCGTTTCTTGGGGGCGCCGCCTTCGGAGGGGAACTCCGAGTCGCCCTCGGCAGGGCCGTGGCTCTCGGCACGGGGCAACCCGCGCGGGTCGGCGGCAGGCGCGGCGCGGGGCACGCGTTTGACCACGGGCTGCGCTTTCTGGCGCGCTTTCTGCTCTTCCTTGGCCTGATCCATCAGGTCGTCGCGGCGCTCGTCGTCGGCGGTCTGGAAGTCCTGCCACCATTCGGCCAGCGCCTCATCCACCTCGCCCACATCGGCGCGCAGGCGCATGAAGTCGAACCCGGCGCGAAAGCGCGGCTGCATCACCATGCCAAATGGCGTGTTGCCCACGCGCTTTTCAAAACGCGGCTGCATGACCCAGATCTCGCGCATGTCGGCGGCCAGCTTGCCCCGGCCTGAGACGTCGCCAATGCGCTTGTCAAACACCTCGTCGATGGCCTCCTGCAGCGCGGGCAGCGGGTGCTGGCGCTGGTTCAGACGCTCTTGCCAGCCATTGCGCACGTCGTCCCACAACACGCAGGCCAGCAGGAAGCTGGGCGCGACGGGCTTGCCTTCGTTCACGCGGCGGTCGGTGTCCACCAGGGCGGCTTTGACAAACGGGGTGTCGGCGCGCTCCACGGCCACATCGAGCAGCGGATAGATGCCCTTGGACATGCCCAGCTTGCGCAGCTGGTCGATGGTGGCGATGGCATGCCCGGTCTGCAGCAGCTTGAGCATTTCGTCAAACATGCGGCTTTGCGGGACCTCGGCCAGCAGGGTCTGCGACTGCACCAGCGGCGCCGCCGACTTGGCGTCGATGCTGAAGCCCAGCGGGCTGAGCTTGGCCGCAAACCGCACGGCACGGATGATGCGCACCGGGTCTTCGCGGTAGCGTGTGGCGGGGTCGCCAATCATGCGCAGTGTCTTCTTCTTGGCGTCCTGCAAACCCTTGTGGTAGTCCACCACGATCTGGCTGACCGGGTCGTAGTACATGGCGTTCACAGTGAAGTCGCGGCGCGTGGCGTCTTCGTCCTGCGGGCCCCATACGTTGTCGCGCAGCACGCGGCCGCTGGCGTCCACAGCATGCTGCATGCCCGACAGCTGCGCCTTGCTGGTCTTCTCGTTGCCCGCCACCTGGCCGGCGGCGGCATTGTCGAGGTAGGCGCGGAAGGTGGATACCTCGATCACCTCGTGCTCGCGGCCGCGCCCGTGCACCACGTGCACGATGCGAAACCGCTTGCCGATGATGAAGGCGCGGCGAAACAGCCCCTTGACCTGCTCGGGCGTGGCGTTGGTGGCCACGTCGAAGTCCTTGGGGCGCAGGCCGAGCAGCAGGTCGCGCACGGCGCCGCCCACGATGTAGGCCTCAAAGCCCGCCTGCTTGAGTGTGGCCACCACATCGGCGGCGCGCCGGTCCACCAGCTCGGGGTTGATGCCGTGCACGCTGGCGGGCACCTCTTCGCGCTTGCCGAAGTGGGGCTTGCCGCCTGCGGTGCCGGGCGTCGATTTGCCCATCAGTTTGTCGAGGAACTTCTTGATCATGGGTAGGGAGTCGTCAGGGGATTGCGCTTGCGCAGGGGTCAGGAGGCCGTCTGGCTGGCGGGCGCTGCAAACAGGTCCAGTATGCGCCAGCCGCGCTCCTGGGCCAGTGCGCGCAGGCGCGGGTCGGGGTTGGTGGCCACGGGGTGGTTCACCTTCTCCAGCAGGGGCACGTCATTCATGGAGTCGCTGTAGAAGGTGCTGTCCACGTCGGCCCAGCTGAGCTGCCGCCCGGCCAGCCATTGTTCCATGCGGCGCACCTTGCCTTCGCGCATGGTCGGGATACCGTCAATCTCGCCGGTGTACCAGCCGCTGGCGTCACGCGCCAGCTGCACAGCCAGCAACTGCGGCACGCCCAGCGCCTGGGCGATGGGCGTGGTCACGAACTCGTTGGTGGCGGTGACGATCAACACCTCGTCGCCCGCCGCCTGGTGCTGGCGAATCAGGTCGAGCGCCTGCGGCTTGATGGCCGGGGTGATGACCTCGCGCATGAACTGCTGGTGCGCATTCGCCGCGGCCTCGGGGCCGCGCAGGCGCACAGCCTCGGTGGCAAAGCGCACGTAGTCGTGCACATCGAGTGTGCCGGCCTGGTAGTGGGCGTAGAACTCGTCGTTGCGGCGAGCGAACTCCACGGGGTCGTTCCAGCCGATGCGGATGGTGAATTCGCCCCACTCGTAGTCGGAGTCGAGCGGCAGCAGCGTGTGGTCCAGGTCAAACAGCGCAAGCCGCAGGCGGCGGGGTTCAGTAGTCATTCAGTGTCACAAAGGGCAATAAGAGGTGCGCAGCGTCATTCCGACTCGAGCATGGTTTTCAGCAGCGGAATCGTGATGGCGCGCTGGGTGCGCAAGGCAAACGCGTCGAGCTGGTCCAGCAACTGCATCAGGCTGCCCAGGTCGCGCGAGAAGCGGTTGAGCATGTAGTCCATCACTTCGTCGCCCAGGAACACGCCGCGCGCGTCGGCCTCCTGGCGCAGCACGGCTCGGCGCTCGGCCTCGCCCAGCAGCTGCAGCTGGAACACATGGCCCCAGCCCAGGCGGCTGCGCAGGTCGTCGCGCAGCGGCAGGTCCGCCGGGGGCAGGTTGCCCGCAGCCAGCACCCAGCGCTGGCTGCCGCTGGCGGGGCTGATGGCGTTGACGAACCAGTTGAAGGCCGTGGCCTGCTGGGCGGTGCTGTACAGGTGCACGTCGTCCATGACGACGGCGGCCCAGCGTTCATCAAAATCGGGCGGCTCGGCCACCGAGGGGTCGAGCCAGCCCACGCTGGAGCCCTGCTCGCGCAGGGCCTGGCGCACGGCCTGGAGCAAATGGGTCTTGCCGCTGCCCGGCTCGCCCCACAGATAGGTGGGCACCGGGGACCGCGTGGCTTCGCTGCTGCCCGCCCCGGCGGCCAGGCGAAGGTGTTGCAGCGCGGCCTCGTTGGGCCCGGCAAAAAAGCGCTCCAGGGTGGGCCCGGTGGCCAGGCTGATGTCCAGCGCCAGTTGCTTCATCGTCATGCGCGGCACCCGCACAGCACAGGCCGGGCCCTGGCGGTGGGTGCGCAAGCGGCGGTCAGAAAGAGGGTCAGCAGCGGCATCACAAGTGGGTGGGAAGGCACCGGGCCGTGGATGACTGCGGCCAGGCGCGGCGACAAAGTGGCGTACGGCGCGTGGTCACCGACCGGCTCCCTCACAGGGGCTGGGCGACAATGGCCGCGATTTTAGTCTGCTGCCAGCCTCTTTTGGCCGCCGCCCGGCCCACCCCCACGCGCACTGCACCATGGCCCCTCCCGCATCCCCTGCCCAGCGCCTGCCCGCCAGCATCTGGGCGCTGGGCTTCGTCAGCCTGCTGATGGACGTGTCGTCCGAGATGATCCACAGCCTGCTGCCGGTGTTTCTGGTCACCACGATGGGCGTGAGCATGCTCGCGGTGGGCCTCATCGAAGGCGCGGCCGAGGCCACGGCGTTGATGCTCAAGGTGTTCTCGGGCGTGCTGAGCGACTGGTGGGGGCGGCGCAAGCCGCTTGCGGTGCTGGGCTACGGGCTGGGGGCGCTGTCCAAGCCGCTGTTTGCCATCGCTCCCACCGTGGGCCTGGTGGTCACGGCGCGCCTCATCGACCGCGTAGGCAAGGGCATCCGCGGCGCGCCGCGCGATGCGCTGGTGGCCGACCTGGCACCGCCGGAGATGCGCGGTGCAGCGTTCGGGCTGCGGCAGTCGCTGGACACCGTGGGCGCCTTCCTGGGCCCGCTGCTGGCCATGGGGCTGATGCTGCTGTGGGCCAATGACTTCCGCGCGGTGTTCTGGGTGGCCGTGATTCCGGCCGTGCTGTGCGTGGCCTTGCTGCTGGTGGGCGTGCGTGAGCCCGAGCGCGCCGCCAGCGCCGTGCGCACCAATCCCATTCGCCGCGAGAACCTGCGCCGCCTGGGCAGCGCCTACTGGAGCGTGGTGACCCTGGGCGCCGTGTTCACGCTGGCGCGCTTCAGCGAGGCGTTTCTGGTGCTGCGCGTGCAGCAGGGTGGCCTGCCGCTGGCCTGGACGCCCCTGGTGCTGGTGCTGATGAACGTGGTGTTTGCGCTGGGCGCCTACCCGCTGGGCAAGCTCTCTGACCGCATCCGCCACACCACGCTGCTGGCCTGGGGGCTGGTGGTGCTGATCGCCGCCGATGCGCTGCTGGCGGTCAGCGACCAGGGCGCAGTCGCCTGGCTGGGCATCGCGCTGTGGGGCCTGCACATGGCCATGACGCAGGGCCTGCTGGCCACCATGGTGGCCGACACCGCGCCTTCCGACCTGCGTGGCACGGCGTTTGGCATGTTCAACCTGGTCAGCGGCGTGGCGCTGCTGGTGGCCAGCGGCCTGGCGGGCCTGCTGTGGGACCGGCTGGGCGCCAGCGCCACGTTTGGCGCCGGAATGCTGTTTGCCACACTGGCGCTGGCCGGTGTGCTGGTGCAATCCGCACGGCAAGGCCGCACCCCAAAGCCCCCTGTCACACAGGGCTGAGAGAGCTCGCCAAAGCGCGCCCCTTAAAATCCCCGGATTCCAGCCCGCCCGGCGGGCCTACCAGCACCAAAGCACCCCCTCCATGAGCTCCTCTGCCCCCTCCACTCCCATCTCGTACAAAGACGCCGGCGTTGACATCGACGCGGGCGACGCGCTGGTCGAACGCATCAAGCCGCTGGCCAGGAAGACCATGCGCGAAGGTGTGCTGGCGGGCATTGGCGGCTTTGGCGCACTGTTTGAAGTGCCCAAGCGTTACAAGGAGCCCGTGCTGGTCTCCGGCACCGATGGCGTGGGCACCAAGCTCAAGCTGGCGTTTGAATGGAACATGCACGACACCGTGGGCATCGACCTGGTGGCCATGAGCGTGAATGACGTGCTGGTGCAGGGCGCCGAGCCCCTGTTCTTCCTGGACTACTTTGCCTGCGGCAAGCTCGACGTGGACACGGCTGCGGCCGTGGTCGGCGGCATCGCCAAGGGCTGCGAGCTCTCTGGTTGTGCGCTGATCGGCGGCGAAACCGCCGAAATGCCCGGCATGTACCCCGCAGGCGAATACGACCTGGCCGGCTTTGCCGTGGGTGCGGTCGAAAAGAGCAAGATCCTGACCGGCAAGGACGTGGCCCCTGGCGACGTGGTGCTGGGCCTGGCCTCGTCCGGTGTGCACTCCAACGGCTTCAGCCTGGTGCGCAAGTGCATTGACCGTGCCGAAGCCGCTGGCACCGTGCCCGCCACGCTGGACGGCAGGCCCTTCAAGCAGGCCATCATGGAGCCGACCCGCCTGTACGTGAAGAACGTGCTGGCCGCGCTGGCCCAGCATCCCATCAAGGCCCTGGCCCACATCACCGGCGGTGGCCTGCTGGAGAACATCCCCCGCGTGCTGCCTGACGGCACCGCAGCCCACCTCAAGAAGGGCAGCTGGCCCCAGACCGAGCTGTTCGCCTGGCTGCAGAAGACGGCCGGCATTGATGACATCGAAATGAACCGCACCTTCAACAACGGCATCGGCATGGTGGTGGTGGTGGACGCGGCCAGCGCAGAAGCCACGGCCGCCACACTGCGTGCAGCGGGCGAGCAGGTGTACGCGATTGGCACGATCGCACCGCGCGGTGACGGGGCTGCCGTCGTGGTGGCCTGACCGCACTGCCTTCCTTCAGAACGCTCCGCGCATGGCGCACACCCCGCCCTCGCCCCCCGTCGTCATCCACCACACGCCGGAGCCGGCCCCCGCCACGCTACCGCCGCGCCCCCCCACCCGGGGCATTGTGGTGGCCAGCTATCTGCTGATGGCCGCCACCTTGCTGCTGGTGATGTGGCGCGGCCTGTTGCCGGGCCTGCTGTGCGTGTGCCTGGGCTTTCTGCTGACCCGCGCGCTCACCCGCTGGTTTGCCCAGGGCCTGAGCCGGGTGCGACGCCAGGCCCAGCCCTCCGCATCCGGCCTGCGGGTTGCGCAGATCGCCGCGGCGGCCCTGGTCATGCTGCTGCCGCTGGCGCTGCTGGCTGCAGGGTTGACGCATTCGCGCGGGTATCTCGTTACGGCGCCGCAGCAATACCAGGAGCTGCTCAATTACATGGCACGCACGGTGCTGGAGCTGCGGCTGAAGCTGCCCATGGACATGGCCACCCACCTGCCCGAAGGGGCCGCCGAGATCCAGCGCATCATCGCCAATTACCTGGGCGCCAAGGCGGGCGCGCTGGCCATGGCCGGGCGCGCGTGGCTGGCGGGCGTGCTGTTTGCCTACGTGGGACTGCTGATTGGCGCGCTGGCCGCGGTGCGCCCCGCCGCGCTGGCCGGCGGGCCGCTGGCCCAGCAGCTGAAGTTGCGCATCACGCTGTTTGGCGAGGCGTTCCGCCAGATTGTTGCCGCGCAGTTCTGGATTGCCGCCTTCAATACCCTGCTGACGGGCCTGTTCCTTCTGTTTGTGCTGCCCTTGTGGGACCTGGAGTTGCCTTACACGCCGGTGCTGATCACCTTCACCTTCATTGCAGGGCTGGTGCCCATCGTGGGCAACCTGGTGTGCAACGTGGTGATCACCATCGTGGGGCTGTCGGTGTCGCCCCTGGCGGCAGTGGCGTGCCTGGGGTTTCTGATCCTCATCCACAAGGCCGAATACGTCATCAACGCCAAGGTGGTGGGCCGCCGCACCCAGATGGGCGTGTGGGAGCTGCTCTCGGTGATGTTTGTGGCCGAAGCCGTGTTCGGCCCGGCCGGGCTGGTGGCGGCGCCGCTGTGTTACGCGTACCTGAAAAAAGAGCTGGTGGCGGCGCGGCTGGTGTAGTTGCAGCGCATCGCTGCAGGCGACACCTTTCACCGACAAAAACTACAATTTTGATAGCTTCCAGCGCTTGATGGATAAGCGCTGGCGGCCATTTTCACTCACAATTTTGCAAACTGCCGCGCCACGAACGCCCACACCAGGGCCGACGCGTCCGGCCCCGCAGGATCGCTGTAAGCCAGCTTCGCCGCGCCGCCGCTCCAGGCATGGGCCAGCCCCACGATCTCGCGCAGGGCCACCACGGTGCGGCCGCTTTTCTTGAACTCGGTCACCCGCATGGCGTGGCGCTGCCCGCGCTGCAAGGTGCGAATGGCGCCTGCACGCGCACCCAGGGCGTCCGCCCACAGCAGGGCGGTGGCGGCAGCGTTGCGCACGGACACCACCCCATCCGCGTCCCCATGCAGCACCAGCAGGGGGGGCAGCGCGGCGGGCGCAGCCTCTGACGGCACGACGTCCGGCAGGTGCGCGTCGCGCCGCCCATGCATGGCGGCCATGGCGGAGGCCGCCGATTCGGCCGTGCCGGGAGCCACCCCCGAATGCATGGCCACGGCGCAAAAGCGGTCGGGGTACCGCGCCGCCATGAGCACGGCCATGCTGGCACCGGCCGACAGGCCCGCCACGGCCACGCGCGCCAGATCCACGGGGTGTGTGGCGGCCACCCGGTCAATGGCGGCAAGCAGCGTGGCGGCTTCAGCCTGGGCCTTGCCGTTGCGCCGCTCGAACCAGTTCCAGCAGCCGTGGGCGTTGGCCATGCGCTCCTGCTCGGGGTAGAGCACCAGAAACCGCTGGCGCGCCGCCAGCCGGTTCATGCGCGACACCGCGGCCAGGTCGCGCCCCGTCTGACCGCAGCCGTGCAGCATGACCAGAAGCGGCAGCTTCTCGCGTGCCTTGAGCGCCAGGCCCGGCGGGATATACAGCTGGTAGCGCCGCGCCCCCGCGGGCCCGCGCGCCAGGCCCGCCAGCCATTCACCGCTGACGGGTGGGGGCCTGCCCGCAGGCCGGGCAGCGCTCGCCACCGCAGGCACCTTGACCGCTTTGGCCGCCGCCCCCCGCAGCTTGGCAGGCGCCTTGGCCCGCACCGGCCGCGTTGCGCGCGCGAACGCCTTGAGGTTGCGCTGGTACGCCCGGGTCAGCGACGACAAAGAGAACAGACGGGAACGGCGGGGCATGGGCGAAAGGAATGCTGGACGAGTGGCAACAGGAATATAGGGAAAACCCTAGCCACCATAGCAGCTTATGGCCCCCATCGTCAAAACTATTAAATTGATAGCTGCTTGCGCTTACTGAGTAAGCGCCAGTGGCCAATTTGGCTTCAATTTCTGTCACTTCCGCCAGCGGCAAAGGCAAACCCGCGCACATCCGGCATACCGCCAGGATTCATGGCTGAAAATGATCGATTCCTGTCTGCAGGGGTGCGGACACCGGCACATCGCCCCGGCATCATTGGCGCCATTCTCCCCACCACCTAGAGAGCCTGCCATGAACACCTGTCTGATAGTGATTGACGCACAAGAGTCGTTTCGCCACCGCCCGTACTTCACCGACACCGACCTGCCCGCCTACCTGCGCGCCCAGAACGCACTGATCCAGGGCTGCGCGGCCCGGGGTGTGCCCGTGGTGCGCGTGCTGCACAGCGACGGCCCCGAACTGCCCGAGAACGCCTTCGCGCACATGTCGGGCCATGTGCGGCCACTGCAGGGCCTCGCGCTGTTCGAAGCCGCCGCCACCTTCACCAAGTCGCGCCACAGCGCACTGGTGGGCACCGGCCTGGATGTGTGGCTCACGCAAAACGGCATCCATCGCCTCATCATCAGCGGCATCCGCACCGAGCAATGCTGCGAGACCACCACGCGCCATGCCAGCGACCTGGGCTGGCAGGTGGACTACGCCCTGGATGCCACCCTGACCTGGGACATGGTGCAGCCCGATGGCGAGATACTGAGTGCGCAGGACATCAAGACCCGCACCGCCACCGTGCTCCACGGCCGGTTTGCCACCGTCACCACCGCACAGCAGGCGCTGGCCCGGCTGGTGCCCGAGCATCTGCTGGCGCAGGCCGCCTGACCCGCCGGAGTTTTGCCCATGCTGGAACTGCGCCCCACCTGTGAGCACTGCAATACTGCCCTGCCCCCGGCGTCACTGCAGGCCCGCATCTGCAGCTTTGAATGCACCTTTTGCGCCACTTGCGCAGATACCGTGCTGGGCAACGTGTGCCCCAACTGCGGCGGCGGTTTTGCGCCCCGCCCCATCCGCCCCGCGCACAACTGGCGCAACGGCAACCACCTGGGCAACCACCCCGCCAGCGCCGCGGTGCGCCACCGCCCGGCAGACCCTGTTTCGCACGCGGCGCTGGCTGCCGCCCTGCAGGCTGTGCCGCCCGGGTTGCGATGACCCGGGCCGTGGACAACACCACCGCCACCGCGGGGCACGGCGCCCGTCCGATCCACGTCTACTTTGCACTGCTGCCGCACAGCCTGCTGCTGGACTGGGCGGGCCCGGCCGAGGCGCTGCGCATTGCCAACCAGACCCTGCGCGCGCTGGGGCAGCCCGATCGCTTTGTGCTGCACTTTGTCAGCCCCACGCCACAATCGGTGACCTCGGTGGGCGTGATGCTGACCGGGCTGGCGCCGCTGCCTGAAGCCCTGCAAGCCCTGCCGACCCCGTCATGGGTGGTGCTGGTGGGCCTGCCCGGCGAGCGCATTGACGTTGACCACAGCGATGCCCGCACTTTGCTGCACTGGCTGCGCGGCTTGCGCCTGGCCACCGGCCAGCTCGAGCTGGTGACCGTGTGCGCAGGCGCCATCGTGGCCGCCCACGCAGGCCTGTTGACCGGGCGCCGCGCCACCACCCACCACCACCACCTGGAAGAACTGGCCGCGGTGGACCCGCGCTGCGACGTAACCGCCAACCGCGTGTTTGTGGCCGACGGACCGGTGCACAGCAGCGCGGGTGTGACCACCGGCATCGATTTGCTGCTGCACCGCATTTCCGACATTTGCGGCCCCGTGGTGGCCGCGCAGGTGGCACAAACCATGGTGGTGGCCCTGCGCCGCGGCCCCAACGACCCCGAGCTGTCACCCTTTCTGCACCACCGCAACCACCTGCACGCTGCGCTGCACCGCGTGCAGGACGCCGTGGGCCGCCAGCCCCAGGCCGAGTGGAACGTGCCCGCCATGGCGGCCGTGGCCCACACCTCGCCCCGGCACCTCACGCGGCTGTTTCTGGAACATGCGGGCATCGCCCCGCTGGCCTACCTGCGCCGCATCCGGCTGGCCACGGCCGAGGCCGCGCTGCACGCGGGGCAGAACGTGACGCAGGCCGCGCTCATGGCAGGCTTCAGCTCGGACACCCAGCTGCGCCGTGCGTGGCACCAGTTCGGACGTGGCGGCACGCCGTCGCAGGGCAGCACGCGCAGCCGCTGAGGAGGGAAGCGCACGCCGTGCCGTGCCGCGCCCGCCCACCGCGCCACGCCGGCCGATAATTGGCCCGTTTGCCGCACCACCCATCCGGGTCGCCACCATGCAAGAACTCCCCCGCCCCGCCGACGAGCCGGACCGCCTGCAGGCACTGCGCCAGTTGCTGATCCTGGACACGCCGCCCGAAGAGCGGTTTGACCGCCTGACCGCATTTGCCGCGCAGGAGTTCGACGTGCCTACGGCACTGCTCTCGCTGATCGACGACGACCGACAGTGGTTCAAGGCACGGGTGGGCATGGGCCCGTGCGAGACCCCGCGAAGCATCTCGTTCTGCGGCCACGCCATCCTGCAGGACGACATCATGGTGGTGCCCGATGCGCACCAGGACGAGCGCTTCACAGGCAACCCGCTGGTGACGGGGGAGCCATTCATCCGGTTCTATGCCGGGGCGCCGCTCAGGCTGCCCGATGGGCACAACGTGGGCACGCTGTGCCTGCTGGACAGCAAACCCCGCACGCTGGACGAGATCGACCTGGCCATCCTCGGCTCGCTGCGCGATCTGGCGGTGGAAGAGCTGGTGCGCCGCGAGCCGGGAACCGCGACCCCATGAGCGAGCGCCGCAATCAGGACATCCTGCTGATCGAGCCCAGCTCGCTGACCGGCAGCATCATCGTGGCCACGGCCCGCCAGCTGAACCTGCCTGCAGTGCGGCAGGTCAACAGTGTGCGAATGGCCCAGCAACGGCTGGTGCACCAGGATTTTGCGGCAGTGATCGTCTCCATCGACGAGCAGCAGCAGGAGGCGATTAACCTGCTGGAGCAGGTGCGCAACGATGCGCTGGCCATCAGCGCCAGCGTGCCTGTGGCGGTGATCACCGCTCAGGTCGATGCGTCCACCGCCATCAAGATGAAAGCGCTGCAGGTGCGGCGCGTGCTGATCAAGCCCTTCAAGGTGCGGGACGTGATCGCCACCATCACCCTGCTGAAAGACACCTGAACCGCCCCAGCCCGCGGTGCTGTGCAGGTCTCAATAAATCTCCGGCACGTACATGCTGGCAGGCACGGGCTGGCGCAGGTATTCCGGGTTGCGCACGCGGTCGGGCAGCACCACGGGCGGGTGCGGCACCTCCTGGTAGGGCAGCTGCGACAACAGGTGCGCAATGCAGTTCAGGCGCGCCTTTTTCTTGTCCACCGCCTGCACCACCCACCAGGGTGCTTCGGGGATGTGGGTGCGCTCCAGCATCGTCTCTTTGGCCTTGGTGTAGGCCTCCCAGCGCACGCGGCTTTCCAGGTCCATGGGGCTCAGTTTCCACTGCTTGAGCGGGTCGTGGATGCGGCCCAGAAAGCGCAGGTGCTGCTCCTCATCAGTGATGGAAAACCAGTATTTCACGAGCGTGATGCCCGAGCGCACCAGCATCTTTTCAAACTCGGGCACGGTGCGAAAGAACTCTTCGTACTCGTCGTCGGTGCAAAAACCCATCACCCGTTCGACGCCCGCGCGGTTGTACCAGCTGCGGTCAAACAGCACCATCTCGCCGGCTGCAGGCAGGTGCGCCACATAGCGCTGGAAGTACCACTGCGTGCGCTCGCGGTCGTTGGGCGCGGGCAGCGCTGCCACACGGGCCACGCGCGGGTTCAGGCGCTGCGTGATGCGCTTGATGACGCCGCCCTTGCCCGCCGCGTCGCGCCCCTCGAACAGGATCACCACCTTCTGGCGGCTGTGCTGCACCCAGTCCTGCAGCTTTACGAGCTCGCCCTGCAGGCGAAACAGGTCCTTGAAGTATTGCTGGCGCGCCAGCCTGTCGCCGGGTGTGGGTGCGCCAATGTCATCGACCTCGCGGTCTTCGATCTCCAGCTCCAGCTCTTCGTCGTAGCTGTCAATGAGGTCGTTGGCGATGCGCTGCATCAGGTCCTGGGTATCGAGGGTGGTGCTGTAAAACATGGTGCAGTCCGAGGGACCGGAAGACGGAAACTCCGCCATGGTTGCGCGGTGCGGTGACATGGCCATGACACCCGCGCATGCTCGTCCTGCCGCCGTCACGGGCAAACGGCCTTTTGCCTGCGCCCTGGCGCGCCGCGCTGTAAACGCCCTCTACAATCGCGCCCCTTGCCCGCCCCGCAATTGCCTTGCTTGCGCCATGAACATCGTCGTCAACGAAGAACTCAAAGCCTATATCGACCCCCTGACCGCCGACGAGCACGAAGCGCTGGAACGCAGCATCCTGTCCGAGGGCTGCCGCGATGCGCTGGTGCTTTGGGGCGACGTGCTGGTGGACGGGCACAACCGGTATGGCATTTGCCTAAAACACGGCCTGCCCTTCCAGACGGTGCAGAACCCCCGCTTTCAGTCCCTGGAGGACGTGCACCTGTGGATGATCGACCAGCACCTGGGGCGGCGCAGTGTGTCGGATTTTCAGCGCGGGGTGCTGGCGCTGCGCAAACGCGAAATCATGGCCGACCGCAAGGCCCGCGCGGCCGCGCCCGCGCAAACTGAACCGGCCGCCGCAAAATCTGAAACGCCCGAGGCAGCGGCCGCCCTGCCCGCACCCGAGCCCCTGCACAGCCGCGAGGCCATTGCCCGGGCCGCACGCCTGAGCAGCAGCCAGGTGGTGCTGATTGAAAAGATCCAGAAGCAGGCAGCGCCGGAGCTGGTGGCTGCGGTGAAATCCGGCACCATCTCCATCAATGCAGCGGCGGCTGTCGCCACCCTGCCCGCGCAGGAACAGGTGGCGGCCGTCGCGGCTGGCAAGGACGAACTCAAGCTGGCGGCCAAACGCGTGCGCGAACTCAACAAGCGCAAGCCGCGCCAAGAATCAGTACACGATGAAAACCCTGCAGCCGCAGATGCCAGCGCGGGCACGGAAGCCGACGCCGATGTACTCCAGGCCCTACGGGCCCGCGTGGCAGAGCTGACGGCAGAGAACACCGAGCTGCGCCGGCAGGTGGCGCAATTGCAGGCGGCGCTGCCAGAGGGCAGCAGCCCGTTCTGAGGTTCAGCCGTTGGCGTTGCGCAGCGCGCTCAGCCGGTCGGCAATCAGGTCGATGTCGAGCCCATCCTCGGCGTGGGCCAGATAGGCCTGCAAATCGGCAATCGCTTCAAGGGTATTGCCCCGCTCGGCATGGGCGAGCCCCCGGTCGCGCCACTCGCCCCAGGCTTCGGGCAGCAGCACGATGAGACGGTCCAGCACGGCAATCAGGCGTTGCCAGTCCTGCTGCGTGCGGTGCACTTCCTTCAGGTTGCGCAGCATGCGCGCAATGATGTCGCGCGGCGTGGCGGCCTGCAGGTACAGGCCCAGTGGCACGTCGTAGTCATCCACCAGACCGTTGCGGCGCTTGTAGGGCTCCAGGCGCTCGGCCAGCTCTTCGCGGCTCAATGACTGGCCCGAGATCGGGTCGAGCACCACCTGGCCCTTGGGCAGCAGCACCTTGACCATGAAGTGCCCCGGGAACGCAATGCCCCGTGCATGCAGGCCCAGGCCTTGGGCCAGCTCCATCCACAACACGGCGAGCGAAATCGGGATGCCCCGGCGCGTGCGCAGCACGGCGTTGAGGTAGCTGTTTTCGGGGTCGTAGTAGTTGTTGATGTTGCCGGCGAAGCCCAGGTCGGCAAAGAAGAACTGGTTGAGCGTGCGCAGGCGCTGCAGCGCAGGGGCATCGGTGGGCAGGCGGCGTTTGATGCGGGCCAGCAGCTGGTCCATATCGCCCAGCAGCTGCTGCATGTCCAGCTCGGGGTATTCGTCCTGCGCCAGGCTGGCCGCCGCCTCCAGGAGCGGAAAGTGCTCGTCGCTTTGCACCAGTGATGCAAAGTACTCCAGCGAGGTGGGCACGGAATAGCTCAGGGACATGGCTGGTTTGTAAGTCTGGTCTGCGGCGGCGTCAACCCACAGATACTCTGGTTTAGCGGGGCTTTTACGGGCTTTGCCAGGCGGTGGCGCTCCAGGCCCATCAGCGCCGCAGCATCTTGCGCAGCTGGAGGCCCGCCGCCCACAGCGCGCCAAAGTACAGCAAGGCTGCCGCAGCCATCAGTGCCGCCAGCAAGCCCGCGCGCTGCAGGGACTGTGCCTTCATCCCCACCCAGTCGAAATGCTGGGAGCTCCACACCAGCAACACCGCCAGCAGCGCACTGGCTGCCACCACCTGCAGGGCGAACTTGCCCCATCCCGGCAGTGGCTGGTAGCTGCCGCGCCGCAGCAGCCCCACCAGCAGCCACAGGGCGTTGATGAGCGCGCCCAGGCCAATCGACAGGGCCAGGCCCGCGTGGGCAATCAGCGGCACCAGCGCAATATTGAGCAGCTGGGTAATGACCAGCACCACGATGGCGATCTTGACCGGCGTGCGTACATCCTGGCTGGCGTAGTAACCCGGCGCCAGCACCTTGATGGCCACGATGCCCAGCAGCCCCGCGCCATAGCCCGACAGCGCCACGGCAATCTGCCCCACATCACTGTCTGCCAGCTTGCCGTGGTGGAACAGCGTGGCCACCAGCGGTGTGGAAAACGTGAGCAGCGCCACCGCACAGGGCACGGCCAGCAGCACCACAATGCGCAGGCCCCAGTCGAGCATGGCCGAGTACTTTTCGGCATCACCCGCGGCCTTGGCGGCCGTGAGCTGCGGGGTCAGCACCACGCCCAGGGCCACACCCAGCAGCGCGGTCGGGAACTCCATGAGCCGGTCGGCATAAAAAAGCCAGGTCACGCTGCCGGGCGTGAGGTAAGACGCAATCTGTGTGTTGATCATCAGCGAGATCTGCGCCACCCCCACCCCCAGCAGGATCGGGCCCATGAGCATCAGCACGCGCCGCACGCCGGGCTCTGCCCAGGCGGCACGGATGGCGCCCCAGGTGATGCCGATGCGCGGCACCAGCCCCAGCCGCGCCAGCGCAGGCACCTGCACGGCCAGCTGCAGCACGCCGCCCAGCATCACGCCCCCCGCCATGGCAAAAATGGGCTCGATCCCCCGCGCCTGGAGCTGCGGTGCCCCCAGCCAGGCGGCGGCGATCATGCAGAGATTAAGCAGCACCGGCGAGGCAGCCGGTACGGCAAAGTGCTTCCAGGTATTGAGAATGCCCGCCGACAGCGCGACCATGGACATGAATCCGATGTAGGGGAACATGAAGCGCGTCATGAGCACGGCAGCGTCATAGGCCTCGCCACTGTGGCGCAGGCCGCTGGCCAGTGCCCAGACCAGCACGGGGGCGCCCAGCACACCAAGGATGCAGGTCAGCAACAGCACCCAGGCCAGTACGGTGGCCACGGCCGCGATGAGCTGGCGCGTGGCCTCGTCACCCTGCTGCGCCTTGGTGGTGGCCAGCACTGGCACAAAGGCCTGGCTGAAGGCCCCTTCGGCAAACAGACGGCGAAACAGGTTGGGGATGCGAAAGGCGACGTTGAAAGCATCCGTCAGGGCATTGGCCCCGAACAGGGTGGCCATCAAGAGGTCGCGCACCAGGCCCGTCACGCGGGAGGCCAGGGTCAGCAGGGAAACGGTAGAGGCGGCTTTGGACAGAGACACCGCCGGGAGTGTATTCCCCCTGAGCCGCTTCGCGTCTTCCCCCAGAGGGGGACGCACCCGGTGGCCTGGCAGAGCCAGTTCCACGGGTGCGCTGGCGATGGGGCTGCGCCAGTTTCGGGGGTTGGGATTGGATGCGGAAACCCGCTGGGCTATAATCGCTGGCTTTGCTGGCATCATCCACAGACCTCAAGGAACTCAACAATGGCATCCGCTAAACCCAAGAAGAAGAACCCGCGCCTGGCGTCGGGCCGCAAGCGCGTCCGTCAGGACATCAAGCTCAACGCTGCGAACACCTCGCTGCGCTCCAAATACCGTACCGCTGTCAAGAACGTCGAAAAGGCGGTTCTGGCTGGCGACAAGACCAAGGCGACCGAACTGTTCGCCAAGATGCAAGCCGTGGTGGACACCGTGGCTGACAAGGGCATCTTCCACAAGAACAAGGCAGCTCGTGACAAGAGCCGTCTGTCTGCCAAGGTGAAAGCCCTGGCTCTGGCAGCCGCCTGACCCACCTCTCCGCCTGCTCCGGCAGGCAAACAGCCCGAACGGCATGTGCCGTTCGCCGTTTGTAACGGGTGCGCTGCCAGCAAAAAAACGACAAGACCGCCTTAGGGCGGTTTTTTCGTTTCACGATGACTCCAGCACCGAACTTTGCCGGACTACGCCAAAGCCCGATATAGCAGGTTTATCAATAACTTAGGCGCGTTCATCATATGCCGGTGCTTTCTGAAACCTGACCCGGCTTGTGTCCTCATGGCTCCCATGTGGCCCTTGCAAAACGGGTCTTTTGAGGAGTCATCATGGCCAAAATCAAACTCACCAAATCCGCCGTCGATACGGCGCAACCCCGGGCGCAGGCCGTCGAACTCCGGGACACGCTGGTGCCCGGCTTCCTGTGCAAGATTACACCAGCGGGCCGCAAGGTGTTCATGCTCCAGTACCGCACGAACGCTGGCGAGCGCCGCAAGCCTGCCCTGGGCTTGTTCGGGGAGTTGACCGTCGAGCAGGCCCGCTCGCTAGCGCAGGAGTGGCTGGCCGAGGTTCGTCGAGGCGGCGACCCCGGCGGGGCCAAAGCTGCCGCGCGTGCTGCCCCCACGGTCAAGGAATTGTGCGAGAAGTTCATGGAGGATCACTCCAAGCAGCGCAACAAGCCCAGCACGCAGGCCGGCTACCAAAAATGCATCAACCGCAACATCGTCCCGATGCTGGGTCGCATGAAGGTGCAGGATGTGAAGCGCCCGGACGTGGCCACGGCGATGAAGAAGATGGCGCACAAGCCCGCCGACGCGAACCGCACGTTCAGCGTGATGCGCAAGATGTTCAACCTGGCCGAGGTGTGGGGCTACCGGCCAGACGGCACCAACCCTTGCCGCCACGTCCCGATGTACCCCAGCGGCCAGGCCACCCACCTCATCAGCGATGAGGAAATGGGCAAGCTGTTCCAGTATCTCGACTATCTGGAAACCGACGGGCTGGGCCTGGATCATGCGATTCTGCCGCTGGCCATCCGGCTGCAATTCGAGTTCGCTGGCCGCCGCTCCGAGATCATCACTCTGCAATGGGATTGGGTGGATCTGGAGAACCGGCGCGTGGTCTGGCCCGACAGCAAGACCGGCGGCATGTCCAAGCCCTTGAGTGAGGAAGCCTACCGGCTGCTGTCCACCGCGCCGCGCCAGGACGGCTGCCCGCACGTGTTCCCCTCGCCGAACCATCCGGGGCTGCACATGACCACGGGCGAGTATTACGGCGGCTGGACGCGCATCCTCAAGCGCGCCGGTGTGAGCCACGTGGGCACGCATGGCATCCGCCACCGCTCGGCGACCGACATTGCCAACTCGGGGATTCCGGTTAAGGTCGGCATGGCCCTGACGGCTCACAAGACCGTGGCGATGTTCATGCGCTACGTCCACACCGAGGACAAGCCGGTGCGCGAGGCGGCCGAGTTGGTGGCCAACCGGCGCCAGGCCATCGCGGGCATCCGGCGTAACGCGCCGACCGAGGCCGTGACCGCTTGAGCCGCCAGCCCGGATTGTCGTGCCACTGTCACGACAATCCGGGCGCTTGCAATATATACCCGAACGGATATAATCATGAACCCTGAACGCAAGCTGCTGTATTGGGAAGGCTCCTCGAAAAAGGACTTCAAGGAATTTCCCATCGACGTGCAGAAAGACATGGGCGTGGCCTTGTTCATCGTCCAGTTGGGCAGCACGCCGGATTCGGCCAAGCCCTGGAAGGGGCTGGGTTCCGGCGTGTACGAGTTGGTGGAAGACCACCGGGGGGATACCTTCCGGGCCGTCTACACCGTGAAGGTCGGCGACGCAGTGCATGTGCTGCATGCGTTCCAGAAGAAGTCCAAGTCCGGCATTGCCACGCCGCAGCCGGACGTGGAGTTGATCGAGAAGCGGCTGAAAGCAGTGCTCGCCCGCTATGGGGCGAGCGGGAGATAGATGATGACCCGTATCGACCATCCCGAAGGCACCGACAACGTGCTGGCAGACCTGGGCTTCGACGATGCCGAGGAACTGACGGCCAAGGCCGCGCTCGCCCTCAAGCTCAACACCCTGATAGAGCAACGCGGCCTGAGCCAGGTGGAAGCGGCGGCGATCACCGGCATGACCCAGCCCAAGGTGTCCCAGGTGCGCCGCTACAAGCTCCAGAACATCTCGCTGGAGCGGCTGATGCAGGCGCTGGTGGCGCTGGATCAGCGGGTTGAGATCGTGGTGCGGCCCGCGCGGCGCACGCATGTGGCGGGTATCGCGGTGGCGGCCTGACCGGAATGGATAGCCCCGCCGAGCATTCGCCAGACAGTGTCTGGCGGATTTCCCGTCAGATGTTCCGGGCCTGAACACACAACCCTCGGCGGCAAGCTGAGGCACGGATCCTGTCGCTGCCGGGTGATCGCTGCTGCCGTCGCATGACAGCGATGCTCAATTTCCCAGACAGTGTCTCGGAAATCTGGTCGTGCATCGGCATCGATCCCGCTGTCTAGATCGACCCGAGCTAGTCTGTCTATTCCAGTTTGGTTGGATGATGGCATGATCCATTAACTTGTTAGCGGATGTCACTTGAGATGCAGTTTGTTCGTCACGGCCCTGATATTCCCGAAAGGCTCTTGCAGGCTCACGAAGACGGGTGTGTAGTGTTCTTCTGCGGCGCGGGCATTTCCTACCCCGCGCGGCTACCCGGCTTTTCTGGTCTGGTGGACAAGCTCTATCAAGCCCTTTCGGTCACCCCAAATCCGGTACAGCAGTCTGCAATCAAGGCCGGGCAGTTCGACACCGCCATTGGCCTGTTGGAAGCGGATTTCGTCGGTGGCCGATGGAAAGCGCGCAGTGAACTGGCGAAAATTCTGACGCCAAACCTTACGGCTCCGAATGCGATGGTCACACACGAAGCCCTGCTGACGCTGGCACAGAACCGCGAGGGCCGCACACGACTCATCACAACCAACTTCGACCGCTTGTTCGAGGAAGTCAGGACTGCGAAATCGCTGTCGTTTCCAGACTTCAAGGCACCCCTACTCCCAGTGCCGAAGACCCGATGGGATGGCTTGGTGTATCTGCACGGCCTGTTGCCCGTTACGGCAACGGCAGGCGATCTGGATCGGCTCGTGGTTTCCAGCGGAGACTTTGGGCTGGCCTACCTGACAGAACGCTGGGCCGCGCGCTTTGTGAGCGAGTTGTTCCGAAATTTCACGGTTTGCTTCGTTGGCTACAGCATCAACGATCCGGTGTTGCGCTACATGATGGATGCGTTGGCCGCCGACCGTCTACTGGGGGAATCTCCGCCGGAGATGTTCGCATTCGGCAGTTATTCCAAAGGGAAGGAGGTGGATCGCGCTAGCGAATGGAAGGCAAAGAATGTCACGCCCATCCTCTACCGCGAGCATCAGCACCACGCCTATCTTCACAAGACCCTGCGCGCCTGGGCGAACACCTACCGCGACGGTGTGCGCGGCAAGGAGCGTATCGTCGTCGAATGCGCCATCGCCCGCCCGCTGGTGAGCACGAAGCAGGACGATTTCGTCGGGCGGATGCTATGGGCGTTGAGCGATCCGGGCGGTTTGCCCGCAAAGCGGTTCGCAGAACTCGACCCCGTGCCCTCGCTGGACTGGCTAGAGCCGTTGAGTGAGGAACTCTATTGCCATGCTGACTTGGGACGATTCAGTGTGCCGCCCCAAACTGCTGTGGACGACAAGCTCGCCTACAGCTTGATCAATAGGCCCACTCCATACCCGCTTGCGCCATGGATGAGGATTGTCGATGCCGGGCATCGCAGCAGTGGATGGGATGCGGTGATGTCCCAACTGGCCCATTGGCTGCTCCGTCACCTCGACGACCCGAAGCTGTTGATCTGGCTGATCAAGAGCGGCGGCCACCTGCACAATCAATTGGTCTGGTTGATCGAACATCGTCTCGACGAACTAGACAAACTCGCCAACGATGGCAACTCCACCGAATTGGATCGCATTCGAGCGAATGCACCGAACGCCATTCCCCGTCCCGCGATGCGAACGCTCTGGCGCTTGCTGCTCAACGGGCATGTGAGATCCGGGCTGCGTGATCTCAGTCTGTATCAGTGGCACGATCAATTCAAGCGCGATGGGTTGACTGCCAGCGTGCGCTTGGCTCTTCGAGAAGTATTGACCCCTTGCTTGTCATTGCGCGAGCCATTCCGCTGGTCTGATGCGGACGATGACGACGAAGCGCAGGATCGCATCAAGGGCATTGTGGAATGGGAAGTCGTACTGGCGTCAGACCACGTTCACTCCGGCCTGCGCGACCTGCCCAAGAATGAACAGTGGACGGCGGCACTGCCGGAACTGCTGGACGATTTCAGTGCCCTGCTGCGCGACGCGCTCGATTTGATGCGTGAGCTTGGCGGTGTGGATAGTGAAAACGATCATTCGTATATCCATCAACCTTCGATTTCAGAACACTCACAGAACAAGGACTTTCACGACTGGACGGCGCTGATCGAACTGACCCGCGATGCGTGGTTGGCCATCGCGGCGAAGTCGCCGGAACGGGCACGCATCGTGGCTGAGACCTGGACGCACGGGGCGTATCCGGTATTTCGACGTCTCGCGCTGTTTGCCGCAACACAGGGGCGTGTCATTTCACTTCGGCAAGCTCTCGACTGGCTGTTGGCGGATGGTAGGCGGTGGCTTTGGTCGGAAGAGACCATGCGCGAAACCATGCGCCTGCTGGTTTCTTTGGCATCGCAACTGGACACAGCGCTGCTGGCCGAGCTGGAACAGGCCGTTCTGTCTGGACCGCCCCGCGATCTGTATCGCGACGATATCGATTCTGATGCTTGGAACAACATCGTTGATCACAGTGTATGGCTGCGGCTTGCGAAGTTAGTCCAAGCAGGCGCAACCCTCAGCGAAGCAGGACAATCACGGCTCCATACTCTCTCAGCACAGAACCCGTGGCAGCTTGCATCGGATGAGAGTGACGAATTTCCCATCTGGATGGGAGGCGGCTGGGTCGGTGACCGCGATCCGTGGAAGCCATTCACTCCTATTCCGCGCATGAGGCGTGAGGTGCTGAACTATCTGTTGGCACATCCCGTTCTGGAAGACTCGCAGCAAGACGATTGGCGCAAGCTGTGCTCGGAGATGTTTCAGGCAACGGCCTACGCCTTGTGCAAACTCGCGCAGCAAGACAATTGGCCGGGCGAACGCTGGCGCGATGCGCTGCAAGCCTGGGCGGAAGCAAAGCTGCGCGACCGTTCGTGGCACTTCATGGCTCCAGTTGTCGCCGGTGCCCCTGATGACTTGATGCAAACCTTGTCTCGCGGCATCGGTTGGTGGCTGCAAGCCGTGGCGAAAACCTTCAACGGTCATGAAGATCACTTTCTAACGCTTGCTCAGCGCATCTTGGGCTTGGATTTCGAGGACGATGGCGACACTGACGATCCGGTCTCCCGTGCCATCAATCATCCCGTCGGCCACGTGACGCAAGCATTGCTGGATTGGTGGTATCGCCAAGAACTGAATGATGGGCAGGGGCTGCCGGAACTCATCAAGCCCATCTTTACGGAGCTTTGCGATACGCAGGTCGCCAAGTTCAGGCACGGTCGGGTATTGCTGTCGGCCCATGCTCTCTCATTGTTCAGGGTGGATAAAGTTTGGTCGGAGCAGCATCTTTTGCCACTGCTTGACTGGAACCGTTCGGAAATCGAAGCACAGGCAACTTGGGAAGGCTTCCTTTGGTCACCACGGCTGTATCGCCCGTTGATGGAAGCGATCAAGCCGGTCTTTCTCGACACTGTGAATCACTATGCGCAACTGGGCACGCACAATGAGCAGTTCACGGCGTTCCTGACATTCGCAGCACTCGATCCCGGAGACACTTTCACAGTAGCGCAACTGGCTACTGCCATCCGCGCACTTCCCGCTGATGGCCTGCGCGAATCGGCTAGAGCCTTAGTGCGCGCGCTGGAAGGTGCAGGTGATCAGCGCGAGGATTACTGGAAGAACCGGGTCTTACCGTTCTGGGAAAGGATCTGGCCGAAGTCCAATGATCAGGCATCGGGCGCAAGCGCGGAGTCGCTGGCTCGTCTGTGCGTCGCGGCAGGTGGTGAGTTCCCGTCAGCGATGGCGACGATTGGAAATTGGTTGCGTCCAGTTCAGCACCCCGACTATGTGATTCATCGGTTGCAGGAATCTGGCCTATGCGCCCGTTTTCCCGAGAACGCGCTGCAACTGCTATCCGTCATCTTGGGCGACCAGCCATCGTGGCTATCGCCGGAGCTACGCCGATGCCTTGATGCCATCGGTCAAGCAGTGCCGAACCTACTCCAGGATCGCAGATTTATGAGACTGGACGAACTCGCCAGGAAATTCGGGAGATAGCGGCAGGTAGTGAGCATGCATATCTGCCTGTTCTGAAACTGCGTGATGGAGTCCGCCTTGGGCGACGTCGCTCCTGCGGTGGCAGTGCTGTCGGCTGACGCCGTGATCATGGTGTGCTTGGACTCCCTGGGCATCCCCGGCCCTCTGGGAGATGGCCGGTCGCGCTGTCGTGCTGCGCATCGAACCCCCTGCGGGGTTTCGCCCCTGACGGGCTTCCATCGTTCCCTCGCTCCGCTCGGCTGACGCCTTCGGCCCGGCTTCCAGCTTCGGGCCTGCGCGCTCACGCTTGCTGTGCGGTTCGGCACACGGGGAAGGCCGTTGCCATGTCCAGCCGTCTTCCCTGACTCCATCACCTTGTTCGCGACTGTAGCCCGCGCCCGTGTGCCGTCAAGGCGCGCAGGGCCGTGTCCTCGGCTGCGCCTGCGGGCCGCACCAACCCTGCGCTTGTCTCCTTGACGGCGCCCGTTCGCGCGCTCCTGACCGTCGCGGGCGATGAACTCAGGAAAGACGGTGGCAACAGGGCCAACCGGGTTCCTCGTGCCGACCGCACCGAACAGCCGAAAGGCTGGGCTCCGAATCTTGGAATCCGGTGTGCGGTTTCTTCAACAACCTTTTTGTTCAGGAGAAAGACATGAGCCGCATTGTTTTAGGGGACTGCCTCGCCGTACTGCCCACGCTGCCCGATCGGACCGTGGATTTCGTTCTCACCGACCCGCCTTATTTGGTGGACTACCAAGACCGGACGGGCCGCTGCATCGCCAATGACAAGGAAGATAGCTGGCTGGCCCCCGCCTTCCAGCAGCTTTACCGCATCCTGCGCGATGACGCCTTTTGCATCTCGTTCTATGGATGGAGCCGTGTTGATCGGTTCTTCAGCGCCTGGCGTGCCGCTGGCTTCCGTGTAGCCGGGCATATCGTTTTTGCCAAGCCGTACCAGTCCAAAGCCCGTTTTTTGCGCTATCAGCACGAATCGGCGTATCTGCTGGTCAAGGGGCAACCCGCCATGCCGGACGAGCCTTTGCCCGACGTGCTGCCGTGGAAATACAGCGGCAACCGCCTGCACCCGACGCAAAAGCCGGTCGAATCGCTGGCCGCGCTTATCAAGACGTTTTGCCCGTCGCGTGGCATCGTGCTTGACCCCTTCGCCGGTTCGGGTTCTACCTGCGTTGCAGCACGTCAAACCGGCCGCCGCTTCCTCGGTATCGAGCTTGATGCGAAGTACCACGCGGCCGCGATAGACCGCCTGAATCTCACACCTGCCGGGAGGGTCGCAGCATGAACCGCGCAGCCGACAAGTTCGAGGGCCTGCGGGCCTATCTCACCGGCTACGGGCGCCACAACCGCGATGCGCTCGCCTTCGTTGCCGACTATGAGCACTGGCCCAAGCTGGCCTCGCAAGAAATCGAGCGGCGGGCAACCGCCATGCTGGGCAGCTTGCCCGACGATGAATTGCACGCCATCGCCCGCAGAAAGGTGAGCCTTCGCAAGCTCGCCCGGCAAGTGCAAGCGGAACTCGACAAGGAGCAGTGACATGGCCAAGCCCATTCTTTCATCCGCAGCCAAGCGCGAGATTGCCGAGATTGCCCGCGTGCATTTGCGAATCGAAACGCTCGAACGGCGCTGGAGTGACCGCCTCGATTTCCATGATCTTGCCGTCTGGAGCATTGAGGCGGCATTGGAAGCGGCCTACCTGGCGGGCATGGTCGATCACCACCGAAAGCGCGAATAGAGCAAGACCGGCGGCGGGCTGGCCTCGCCGCCCATTGCCCCGCGCCCGGTCATCCCGGCCAGGCGCGGGCAGACGCAAAAATCCGGGCGCGGCAGTGGCCGCACCCGGAATGGAAAGCTCGCAACCCCCAATCAGAACGCCGCCGCCTTCGCCCAGGCTCAGGCGGCGGCGTTAAAGGCATCGCGGTGGCGTTCGATGCCTTCGGGCACCGGCCCATACAGGGCCAGTGCCGTGCAACATGCGGGCGTTACGCCCAGTTCCGCATTTCACACCCTCGCGCCTGTGGCGCTGCACGCTTCGCTTGCACTCCAGGGGAAAGCCCTGCGGGCTATCCCCGCCGCGCAGGCTTGGCGCCCCTGAACACCGCCGACCCGGCTGCGCCGGATCGGCCAGACCACGGCAGTCGCTGTCGAACCTGTTTCTCGATGACTGGCGCATGAGCTTGTGCATCGAGCCTTGAAGGCTGTGCGTCCCCGGCCAAGAAACATGGCCGGTCGCGCTGTCGTGCGCGTAGCGCATCGAGCCGCCTGCGGTGTCTCGCCCCTGACGGGCTTCCATCGTTCCCTCGCTCCGCTCGGCTGGCGCCTCCGGCCCGGCTTCCAGCTTCGGGCCTGCGCGCTTCGCTTGCCGTGCGGTCGGCACACAGGGATGGCCGTTGCCTTGTTCAGCCGTCTTCCCTGACTCCATCACCTTGTCCGCGACTGTAGCCCGCGCCCGTGCGCCGTCAAGGCGCGCAGGGCCGTGTCCTCGGCTGCGCCTGCGGGCCGCACCAACCCTGCGCTTGCCTCCTTGACAGCGCCCGTTCGCGCGCTCCTGACCGTCGCGGGCGATGAACTCAGGAAAGACGGCAACAGGCCAACCGGGTCGTCGTGCCGACCGCACCGAACAGCCGAAAGGCTGGGCTCCGAATCTTGGAATCCGGTGTGCGGTTTTCTTCAACAGCCTTTTCTTGTCAGGAGAAAGACCATGCAACTCGCATCCCGTTTCGCTTCCCATTCCCCCTCACTGCGCAGCGATTACCCGCTGTCCGATGACCAGATTCATCGCGTGGCCCCGTCCATCTTCGCGGATGCCCCGCATGAGAGCCGTTCGCAGCGGTACGCCTACATCCCCACCGCCACGGTGCTGACCGAGCTTCGCAAGGAGGGGTTTCAACCCTTCATGGTGACGCAGACCCGCGTGCGCGATGAAGGCCGCCGAGAGCACACCAAACACATGATTCGCCTGCGCCACGCCAGCCAGATCAACGGAGCGGAGGCTATCCGCGCCGCATTCAAGTGATGATTCTTCGTCTGGAACCCACTTGGTGCCAACGTACTGAGCCGAACCGGCATCCAGCATCTGCCATTGGAGCTTTGTGAGCGATCCGCTCTTTTCCTGCCAAGGGTCTTGATAGTCATCGTCGTTGAATACGACCAGGCAATCCACTTCCTCTGGCTGTTTGAGCTGAGATCTCATGCTGTTGAATAGAGCCGCAGAGCCGAACACGATCAGGTCTGTATCCGATTCCTGTGTTGCACGCCCGTTCGCACGAGAGCCGATAAGCCATATCGAATCAGGAGGTGGTTGAAGGGCAGTCAATGCGGAAATGAATGCGGAAGCCGTCTTTGTGAGATGGATGGTCATTTGTGGACACCTGACGCCGACATACATGGGGTAGCAGTCGAACGTTTTCTAGCCATGCTGACCCTAGGCCCGGCCGTAGCTACGCTTCACCGCTTGCCTTCAGCGCCGCCTCCAGTTCCTGCCGCACCTGCGCCAGCAACTGCTCGGCCTGCTTCGGCTTCTTGCCGGCATAGGCCAGCGTCAGCAGCGTGAGCGGGTGGACTTCCATCACGTCGCACAGCTCGGCCAGCTTGTTCAAGGTAGGACTCTTGAGGTCGCGCTCCAGCGAACTCATGTAGGTGCGGCTGGAGACGTTGGAGAAGGCTTCCTGGCTCAGGCCCCGTGCCTTGCGGATGGTCTTCAATGCCTCCGACAATGTGTGTTTCGCTACCAACCCTGGATCTCCCCCAAAATCCAAGATGACAGCCGATAGCGCCCTATAGGGCTACAATCTATAGTGTTCGCTTCTTGTGGTTTGCCGCATTTGTGCTTTTACGAAACTCCGCATGTGTGGATTCCCACAGAGGCACGGAACTGCAACCGTGGTTTTCCTCAAACCCGCCAATGCGGCTTTGCGCTTTCACGCTTGGGCGGTTTCGATGCAAGGCGCATCCGTGCTTTTGCGCACACGCTTGACGATGGTTTGCGTTTGCGTATTGGGGATCGAGGCGTGCGAGCGCATCATGCGCGTTGAGGGGGATTCAGCCATGACCGAACCACTCACCACCGATCAGGAGCGTGCGCAGTTGCTGGCCAACGGCAGGGATCGCGCGGCGGGCCGCGCCATCGACCCGCTGCCTGTGGTGCGGCTGTTCACGCCCGATGCACACGCCACCTGGCTGCTGGCCGCGCTTGATCCTGCCGATGGCGATACCGCTTTCGGAGTCATGGATGTGGGGATCGGTATGCCCGAGCTGGGCCACATCAAGCTGTCCGATCTGGCCTCCATCGTCGGCCCGAACAAACTGCCGGTGATGCGGGATCGGTATTTCCAGGCGGTGCGCCCGCTGTCTGAATATCTGCGGCTGGCCCAGGAAAACGGCTCCATCGTCGATTGAGCCGTTCGCACCACGGCGTGGCTGGGCGGATTGAGGCTATTTTCGTCTGGCTTCAGACCTGTCAGGTCTTAATCCAGACTGTTGCAGCGAATGAGTGTTATTCAGGCGCGAACGGCCATGATGGCGAGTGCAATTTCTGGCACGGTGGTTCTCGCAGGAAACGAGATTTTTCTGGCGCCGACACCGCATTCAGACGATTAGCGCAATGTACTGGATTCATATCGTCTTGACACGAAATTTACGGCTCATCCATGTTTCTAACGATTGGATATTTAATGCAGTAATCCGTGCGCGGTAATGGCGCTGCTCCTGCGATTCGACAGGAGCTTGTGTCTTGGCCGAACCTCACCATCTTGCGCAGTGGTATCCGACTGCGGCGTACCTCTACATCCTGGGCCTCGATGCCCTCGCGCTGGCCTGGGAGTACCTGCGCCGCCATCCCGAATACCGACTCGACTGGCTGCGCCGTCATCGCCGCTCCGATGCTGCACATCGCTGGGGCTTGCGCCTGCTGGAAGACCCGGCCCTGGATGCGCGGGACGCGCAGCCGGCCTGGCTGCCAGGCTCCGATGCCGTGGTGCAGCTTTACCCCGACGCTGATCCACCGGTGGATGCCGAGCCCTTCGCGTTCTGGCGCATCCCTGGCCACAAGCAACTGCTGCACGACGGCAAGGGGCTGGCGCTGATCGCGCGCAGTCCGGGCCGCTGCCTGCGCTTTGCGCTGGCGCCCGGTCTGGAGGACGGCATGGCTGTCGCCCATGCCTACCGCAGTCGCGGTGCGACGCATACGCCCGACACGCCCGCGCCTATGGCGCGGCCCAGGCCGCCGCCTGTGGCGCTGCTGGAACTGCACACGCTGCAGGCGCTCGACGCCACCCTCACGGGTGCGTCCTTGCGCGAGGTGGCCGAAGGGCTGTTCGGCGCCGATGCCGTGGCGGCCGACTGGCACGCCGACGGCGAGCTGCGCGCCCGCGTGCGCCGCTTGGTGCGCCGGGGCACTGCGCTGATGCGTGGCGGCTACCGCCGCCTAGCACAGATTGATGTGCCTGGGAAGGGACGTTTTGCAGTGGACGCAAAACGTCCCTGAGCAAGAGGGCTTCGTTTTCTGAGACTGCCTCCATCCGGTTGCGCTGTGTGGCCGGAGCTTTGAAAGCTATGGAGGTTCTTGCCATGCGTCCTGCTCCCTTGCGGCCTGCCGCCGCTCCGATCGCTTCCGCTGCGCAGCCGCAGCGCTACCTGACCAACGACGAAGCCGCAGACTACCTGCGGCTATCGCCGCGCACGCTGGAAAAGCAGCGCGTGTTGGGTGGCGGGCCTAAGTTCCGCAAGTTCGGCCGTCGCGTCATGTACGCCGTGGCCGACCTCGATGCCTGGGCTGCGGATCGCAGCTTCGAGAGCACGTCCGATCCCGAATACGCCGAGCACCATTCGGCAGACAGCCGTGCGCGCTGACCGCTGGCGCGCGGATGGCCTTCGCCATGTCCAGCCCTGCGCTGCCGTCCCGGCAGCGGCCCGTGCCGGAGCGCGAGCAGCTCGATCTGTTTCGCGCCTTGCCGGGCGACATGGTGCCGCGCGACAGTCAGGACTTGATGGCCTTTCCGTTTTTCTCGCTGGCGAAGTCGCGGCGCGTGGCGCCGATCGACTTCCAAGCCGGCGGCATCACGATCCGCGTGGAGGGCACGCAGGAGCATGGCATCGCCACGATTTGGGATGCCGACATCCTGATCTGGGCCGCCAGCCAGATCGTGGAGGCGCGCGACGCGGGCTTGCGCCCGTCGCGGCTGATGCAGGCCACGCCCTACGAAATCCTGCGCTTTATCGGCCGCGGTACGTCGCTGCGCGACTACCAGCGCCTCAAGGCCGCGCTGGATCGCCTGCAATCCACTACGGTGGCCACGTCGATCCGCGAGACGACCGGACGGCGGCTGCACCGCTTCTCGTGGATCAACGAGTGGAAGGAACTCGCCGATGCCAAGGGCACGCCCTTGGGTATCGAGCTGATCCTGCCAGACTGGTTCTATGGTGGCGTGCTGGATGCGGCGCTGGTGCTGACCATCGACCCGGCGTATTTCCGGCTCACAGGTGGTATCGAGCGATGGCTGTACCGACTGGTGCGCAAGCACGGCGGGCGGCAGCCGGGCGGGTGGCAATTCGACTTCCGGCACCTGCACCGCAAGTCGGGCAGTGCCACGCGCTTTTCGGACTTCGCCTACGACCTGCGCGCGCTGGTCGCGCGGCAGTCGTTGCCGGGCTACGCCCTGGGCATCGAGCGGATGCCAGGCGATGGAGCGGAACTGCTGACCTTCCGTGCCGTGCCGCCCACGGCACGGGGATAAACGGTACGCAGTCTGTGGACGGGCTCGTGCTATCAGGAGTACGGGGTATCGTGCTATCGGGAGTACGACCCTCGTGCTATCAGGAGTACGGATCGGCCGCAAAGCCGCGCCAGCATTGGGTTTGCGGCCCCCTTAACTTATCTAACGTAATTCATCTAACTGGTAGTAGAAGCGCCGCGCCTTGGTGGACAACCGCCAAACGGCACGCGCGGGCCTGCGCATCCAGCCATCGAAAAGCCGGTTTTGCAGGCCGATCAAAACCCGGTTTTCCAGCAGGGAGGGCCAGGCCATGATCGTCGCGCTGCTCAATCAGAAAGGCGGCGTGGGCAAGACCACGCTCGCCACCCACATCGCCGGCGAGCTGGCGATGCGCGGGCAGTCGGTCATCCTGCTGGACGCCGACCCGCAGGGCTCCGCGCTGGACTGGACGCAGCGCCGCAGCCAGCAAGGTCTTCCAAGGCTGTTCAGCGCCGTGGGCCTTGCGCGCGAAACCCTGCACCAGGAAGCGCCAGAACTCGCCAGGCGGGCCGATCATGTTGTCATCGATGGGCCGCCGCGCGTCGCCGCCTTGGCGCGCTCTGCGCTGCTGGCGGCCGAGCGCGTGCTGATCCCGGTGCAGCCCAGCCCCTACGACCTGTGGGCCAGTGCCGAGATGGTGGCGCTGATCCGCGAGGCGCAGGTATTTCGGCCTGCGCTGCGCGCGGCCTTCGTCATCAACCGGCGCGTGGGCTGCACCGTGATCGGGCGCGAAGCGCGCGGCGCGCTGGCCGAGCAGCCGCTACCCGCGCTGCGCGCTGAGGTGCGCCAGCGCATCGTCTTCGCCGACAGCGTGGCTGCTGGCCGGCTGGTACGCGAGACGGCGCCGGACAGCGCTGCTGCGCGCGAAATCACCGCGCTGGTCGATGAACTGCTGCGGTGGCCGTCATGACCGCGAAGCCGCCACCAAGCAGCAAACGCGCTGCCAGGCGCGTAGGCATCGGTATGCGCCCGCCCGCGAATCCGCACGCCGAGGCGTGGATTCGCCAGGGCGACGCCGATGCGTTCAACAAAGGCGACCTCTACACGGCTCGCCTGACCCTCGACATCACGCCCGCCATGCGGGCGCGCATCAAGGTTTCGGCCTTCACGCAAGGCGTGACGGTGGCCGGCCTGCTGCGTGGCCTGTTGGACAGGGAGTTTCCAGAACACCACAGGGGGAACACACCATGACTGCATCCGCTTTGCCTGCCGCTGATGCGGCCACGGCTGCACCGTCGCCGTCGCTCGCTGTGCTCGTGGCGCGGCCCACATCCCCGCCGCTGACGCGCGTTTCGCTGGCCTACGTTGAGCACCGTTTCAAGCTCTACTTGCGCTTTGGCGAACCGGCGCGCACGCTGCGGCTCGACCGCTGGCGCAGCGTCGCCATGTTCCTGCCGAATGCCATGCTCTGCCGCATCCGCTGGCAGTCCAATGACTTCGGCACCGTTCGCTGGCAGCTCATGGTGATGCAGGCTTGCACTCCGCTGGACGCGGCGCAGCGCATTCCCGGCGTGCGGCCGGGCGCGCGCCTGCTGCTGCACGCCGAAGGCGACAGGAGCGTGCGCGCCGTGCTGGAGCGCATCGACGCCATCGAGGTGCTGGGCATCGCGCCTGTCGGCGTCTCGCCCGCGTACTGGCGCACGCTCGCCAACCGGCTCGCTGCGCGCCTGCCGCTGCCCGAATACACCGCCGAACGGCACGCCGCCTGGCTGGCCGGGAGGACGTTGCCATGACCGCCGTTTCCACTGCCGGTATCGTGCCGCATCCTCGCTCGCGCCTGCGCGCTCGCATCGTGCTGGCAGGCTTGTCCGCATGCGGCCTCGCTGCGCTGGCCTGGGCGGCTTTTGTGCAGCCGCTGCCGCGCTTGGTCTACAACCCGACCGACAGCGTGGCGGTCGGCTGGTATCGCGTCGATCCACTCGACCATCGCGCCAGCTCGCCACCACGTCCGTTGTCCGTTGGCAGCATCGTGCTGGTGCCGCTGCCCGCCGCGGCTATCGCACTCGCTGCGCAGCGCGGCTACCTGCCGACGCGCATCCCGCTGCTTAAGCGCGTGGGCGCGGTCGCACCGCAGGAGGTGTGCATCACTGGGGGCTGCGTTCGCATCGACGGCGTGCCTTCGGTCGCCGTGCTGCCCGCTGATCGGCTGGGGCGTCCGCTGCCGTCCTGGCAGCAGTGCCGCCGCCTGCGGCCTGGCGAACTATTCCTGCTCAGCGTCACCAATCCGGCGTCATTCGACAGCCGGTATTTCGGGCCGGTCAACGCGAGCGCCGTGATCGGCGTCGCGCATCCGGTCTGGCTGGAATCCCGACCATGATGGCCGCCGACTCGCTGCACGTCGCCGTGCATCTCATCGTGCCATCGGGCGTGTCGTGCTGCTGGCCTTCGTCGTGTCGTCGCGCGTGCAGTGCGAGCGCATCCGTGTCGCACTTCGCGCTGCCTTCGGCGCAGCCGTCCCATGTGCAGGCGCCTTGCCTCGAACGCGCCCGGCTTGCGGCCCTCATCGCGCTGGTTCACGCGTTCGCCGGCGCGCTGGCTGCTCACGCAGCAGCGCCGCAGGGCCGCCGCTGCCCGGAGCGCCAGCGGAGGGCAAAGGCGGAAGGCAAGATAAAAGGTCGCGGCACTTCGTTGACCGCAAAGCTTGTCTGCACGTGTGTTGGGCACGGCACGCGCCAGGGAGCGGCACCGTGCCGTGCCGGTATGCAATACCGCATCGGCGCTGCTGTTGCCGCGTGCCTCGCGCGCTGGGCTGCGCTGCCGCTGGATGGGGGCCTCCCATGAGCCGCAGCGACGACGACCGTTTCCGCGTTCGGCCAGGCACGCCCAAGCAGCGCGGCGACCGCTTCATCACCCAGGTTCTGCGCCAAGCCAGCAAGGCGGGCGCGAAGGCCACCCCCAAGGCAGCATCCAAGGCCGGCCGCCAGCCGGGCGCCCGGCTCGGGCGCGGCCATGTGGCGGCGCGTTTCGCCGGCGCCAGGCTGGCGCCCAATGCCCGCCGCGTGGCGATCAAGGCCCGGCTGGTGAACCTCGCCAAGGCCGGAGCGCGCTCCACCGCCGCGCACCTGCGTTACATCGAGCGCGAAGGCGTGGACCGCCAGGGCGGCCGAGGCCGTGCCTACGGGCCAACCACCGATGCCGCCGACCTCGATGCCTTCAAGGAGCGCAGCCAGGACGACCGCCACCAGTTCCGCTTGATCGTCTCGCCCGAGGACGCCGGGCAGCTGGACGACCTGCGCACCTACACCCGCCACCTGATGGCCCGCATGGAAGCCGACCTAGGCACGCGCCTGGAGTGGGTGGCCGTGGACCACTGGAACACCGACAACCCGCACACCCACGTCGTGCTGCGCGGCAAGGACGACACCGGCAAAGACCTCATCATCGCCCGCGACTACATCGCCGAAGGCATGCGCATGCGCGCCTCGGAACTGGCGACCGAATGGCTGGGGCCGCGCACCGAACTGGAGATCCAGCGCGGCATGGCGCGCGAAGTCGATCAGGAGCGGTGGACCAGCCTGGACCGCACACTGCAGCGCGAGGCGGTGGACGGCCTGCTGACGCCGCAGGCCCTGGCCCAGCCCCGGCTGCAGCGCCAGCGGCAGATGATCATCGCCCGCCTGCAGCGCTTGCAGCGCATGGGGCTGGTCACCGAGCAGCAGCCCGGAACCTGGGCCATCCACGCCGATGCCGAGCCCACCCTGCGCGCCCTGGGCGAGCGCGGCGACATCATCCGCACCTTGCAGTGGGCCATGGGCGGTCGGCAGCGTGAACTGGCCGTGTTTGAGCCCGGCGAGGAGGCCCGCGCCATCGTCGGCCGTGTGGCCGACAAGGGCCTGGCCGACGAGCTGTACGACAAGGGCTATCTGGTCATCGACGGGACCGACGGCAAGGCGCACTACGTGGCGCTGCCGCCGCGCACGGAACTGGAGCAATTCCCGGCCGGGGCGGTGGTGGAGGTGAAGGGGACAACGGAGGTACGTGCCGCCGACTGCACCATCGCGGCCCTGGCGGTGGACGGCCTTTACCGCACGGACCAACACCTGGCCCTGGCACAGGCTGCGCCTGGCCGCGACCCCGCCGAGGTGGTCGCGGCCCACGTGCGCCGGCTCGAAGCCCTGCGCCGCGCCGGCATCGTGGAGCGCATTGCCGAAGGCATCTGGCAGGTGCCGCCCGATCTGCCCGATCGGGGCCGCCAGCATGACGCCCAGCGCCTGGGCGGCGGCGTGGCGGTGGACCTGAAATCCCACCTGCCCATCGAGCGCCAGGCCCGCGTGATCGGCGCTACCTGGCTGGACCAGCAACTGATCGGCGGCGGCCAGGGCCTGGGTGAACTGGGCTTCGGCAGCGAAGTGCGCAGCGCGCTCCAGCAGCGGGCCGACTTCCTCGCCGAGCAGGGCCTGGCCGAGCGTCGCGGCCAACGCGTTGTCCTCGCGCGCAACCTGCTGGCGACGCTGCGCGGGCGCGAACTAGCGAAGGCAGCGGAGGGCATCGCAGCCGAAACGGGCCTGGAGCACCGCCCGGTAGCCGACGGCCAGCGCGTGGCCGGCACCTACCGGCGCAGCATCCAACTGGCCAGTGGACGCTTCGCCGTGCTCGACGACGGTCTGGGTTTCAGCTTGGTGCCGTGGAAACCAGTAATCGAGCAGCGGCTGGGGCAGCAGATCGCCGCAACAGTGCACGGGAGCGGGCTATCCTGGGAAATTGGGCGCAAACAAGGGCAGTCCATCTGAGTCAGGTGTCATATGGAGCTGGGCCGAGCATAGCACTGGCCGACCGAAATGCGGCAGAGTGCAAACTACTGAGAGTGTGGATCAGTTGCGTAGAGCATGTTATGAACTCAGCCGATTGCCGATCCAAAGCTGGGTTTTGGACGCCATAGGCATGATGAAGAGCACGAAATCCAGGCAGTCAATACTTTTTGCAGTAGTCCTATGCTGGTGCGCAGCCTCTTGCGAGATCCATTCCACCGGGAATTAATTCCTCGGTGTCAGGACAGGGTGAGTCGGACATCCACAACGCAGCCGATGGCCGAGATGATCTTCCAGCGGCTGCGAACTCACATCAAATGGCTACGAGCGATGCCGACGCCGACCTTCAGGAAGGCCGCAACAGAATGTCCGCCATGCGTTCGCCGATAACCACCGTCGGGGCCATGGTGTTCCCAGTGCTCACGCGGGGCATGACCGAGGCATCGGCGATGGACAGGCCCTGCACGCCACGCACCGACAGCCGCCCATCTACCACGGCCATTTCGTCGCGTCCCATGGGGCAGGTGCAGCTTTCGTGGAAGTAGGTGCCAGCCGCATTGCGCAGGAAGTCTGCCATGGCCTGAGGCTTCAGCGGACCCGGCATCACCTCCCGCCGTACGAAGTCTTTCATCGCTGGCGAGTTGCCGATCTCTCTGCAAAGTTCGATGCCGCGCAGCAGCGCCTTGACATCGTCGGGGTGGCGCAGGAAGCCTCCATCCACAAGCGCCTTGTCGGTCGGGTTGGCTGAGGCCAAGGTGACGCGGCCGCGGCTCTTGGGGCTCACAAGGCCTGGCGCGATTGACCATGCGCCGACGGGCGGCTTGTACTGGGCCCCCGTCACTTCCGAGGCGTAGGGCACCTCGATCTGGAAGGGCTGCAGGTCTGGGCTGGCCAAGGCAGAATCGCTCTTCCAGAAAAAGGTGGCTTCGGCCACGTTGTTGGCAGGCGGCAGGGCGCTCTTGTATTCCCACACGCAGCCGGCCACCAGCACGTGATCCTGGAAGTTGCGGCCCACACCCGGCAGCCGCGCCGCGACCTTGATGCCGTGACGCTTGAGTTCGGCCTCATCGCCGATGCCCGACAGCATCAGGATCTTGGGGGTGTTGATGGCCCCAGCGCACAGCACCACGCGCTTTGTGGCATTCACTGTGTGCAGGCGCCCCTCGCGCATGAAGCTTACGCCCTTGACGCGGCTGCCGTCCATCACCAACTGCTGCACTTCGGCGCCGATCAGCAGGGTCAGATTGGGCCGTCCCATCGCAGGGTACAGGTAGTCCATGGGCAGGTTCCGTCGTCGACCGTCACGGATGCGCAGGTTGGCAATGGCCACGCCGCCAGCGCCTTCCATCATGGCGCCATTCTGGTCCTCGAAGCGCGGGATGCCCAGGGCTGCGGCCGCCTCCACCATCGCCGGGGCGACGGGGTTGGGGTTGCGTGCCGGCTCCACCCACAGCCGACCACCCCGTCCGCGCCTGGCCGCGTCGGGCGCGCCCTGCCAATCCTCGATACGGCGGTAAATCTCCAGCACACGCTCGTAGCGCCAGCCTTCGTCGCCAGTTTCAGCGGCCCAGAAGTCGAAGTCATTGCGATGACCACGCGCCCAGACGGTGGCGTTGATCGACGAGCCGCCGCCCAGCACCTTGCCCATGGGCAGGATCAGCGCGCGCTGGTTCACCGCTGGACTGGGCTGGGCGATGTAGCCCCAGTCGCGCTCGCTGCCGATGTTGGTGGGCCACTGCGCTGGTTCGAGCACCGCTGGCACTTGGTCACTGCCGCCGGCCTCAAGCAGCAGCACCCTGGCGTCGCTTTCGGCAGCCAGGCGGCCAGCCACGACGGCGCCCCCGCTACCGGAGCCGATCACGATGACGTCGTATTCGGCCTGCAGGGCGCGGGCGTTGGCCTGCTGCAAGGCGGCGGCCTCCGCGCCTTGCTGCGCGATGGCCTCGGCGGCAGAGAGCCCGACGCCGCTGGCCAACGCGAGATGCAGAAAGCGGCGGCGGTCCAGCCGCCCGTGGTAGAGCGCTGCTTCGAGAGCGTTCAGTCTGTCGCCCTGGGACAGGGCAATGCTGCGAGGAAGTTTCATAGGTGTGTCTCCTGGAAATCGTTCTACTGCGAAGGTCAGAAGGGGTACTGGATGCCCTGCTCCATCACGCTGACCCACTGCGTCTGAGTGAATTCGTCGAGGTTGACGGGGCCACCAAATCGTCCGCCGTTGCCCGAGGCGCCCATGCCGCCGAAGGGCACGTGGAATTCGTTATTCACCGTCTGATCGTTGATGTGGACCATGCCGCTATGCAGTCGCCGCGCCAGGGCAAGGCCGCGTGACACCTGTCGCGTGTGGATAGCCGCCGCCAGCCCGTAGGGCGAGCTGTTGACCAGCGCCACTGCCTCGTCGTCGGTGTCGAAGACGGTGATCGGGGCCACCGGGCCGAAGATCTCCTCGGTGAAAGCCTGCATCTGCGGCGTGACGCCTTCGAGCACCGTGGGCCAGTAGTACAGCCCTTCCCGTCGCGCGCCGGCCAGGGCGTGGGCACCTCCGTCGATGGCGTCCTGCACGATTCGTTCCACGCGCGTCGCCTGCTTGTCGTTGATCAGTGGGCCCAGGTGCGCCGGGCCCGCGTGCGGGTCACCCACGTGCAGCCGCCTCGCCCGCTCAGCCAGCAGTTGGCCGTAGCGTGCAGCCACGCTGCGATGCACCAAGTGGCGGCCAGCCTGCATGCAGATCTGACCCTGGTGCAGGAATGCGCCCCAGGCGCCGCTGGAGCTGGCGGCCTCCAGGTCGGCGTCGTCCAGAACCACCAGCGCGTTGTTGCCGCCCAGCTCCAACACGCACTTCTTCAGCAGTCCGCCGCAGACCTGGCCGATGCTACGGCCAACGGCGGTGGAGCCGGTGAAGGAGATCATGTTCACCAGGGCATGCCGCACCACCGCGTCACCCGTTTCGGGACCGCCCGGCAACACCTGAAGCACCCCCTCAGGCAGACCCGCATCCGCGAACAGCTGGGCGATCAATGCCCCGCCGATCACCGCTGTCTGCACGTCAGGCTTGAGCAGCACCGCATTACCAAGCGCCAGTGCCGGAGCCACCGAGCGCATGGCCAGCAGCAATGGGAA
This sequence comes from Acidovorax sp. NO-1, assembly GCF_000238595.1. GTDB lineage: Bacteria > Pseudomonadota > Gammaproteobacteria > Burkholderiales > Burkholderiaceae_C > Acidovorax. Next base: position 37,830 of record NZ_AGTS01000090.1, read on the forward strand.
GTTCCATGGCGAGATCACGCCCACTGTGCCGATGGGCACTCGGTGCCAGTAGTTCGTGCGCCCCGGCAGGCTGGAAGGAAAGATCTGTCCCACCGGCTGCATGGGCAGTGCGGCGCACATGGACAATTGCTCGCGCGTGGCCTGCAGTTCCCAGCCGGCCTTGGGCCCTATGGAACCGGCTTCACGCACGTTCCAGTGTTGGAACTCGTCGGCCCGCTCGGCCAGCAGTTGCTCCGCGCGGCGCAGCACGGCGGCGCGCTGGTCGAAGGGGGTGGCGGCCCAGGCGGGCTGGACGGCGGCGGCCCGTTGGGCGGCGCGGTCCACGTCGCGCGCGTCGGCCAGGCCGATCTCGCCCAGCACCTCGCCAGTGGCGGGTTCTTTTATCAGGGTGGTGCCGCCCTGGGCGGTTTCCCAACCATGAACGTAGATGCGCTGATGCCAGGCGGGCTGGCTAGCGATGGTGGTTGTCATGCAATGTCTCCGGTGACGTTGAGGTTGCCGACGGTTCGAGCCGTCGGTCTCCTGCTTCCCGCAAACCCCATACCAGACCGGGCACGGTTGGCTCCTTGCAGCATCTTTCCCTCGGAAACGCCCGAAACAGACGCGGGAAGCCAGCAGGATCACCGTCTCAATTCGAGACGATTCCGTCTCAAAGCTAGACGACGTGCCAGCCCAGGCACCGCGCGCGTCAGGACATCCCCGATTGACGCTGCATCCACGGCGCCTCAGACTTTCCGATTGCCATCCGCTTTCTCGCCTATGTCCGTTGCCACCGGTGCCATCACGAGCTATCGCCCAGAAGCCATCTGGAGCGCCCGCCGCGCCTTTTTCGATGAAGGCAGGGCGCCGCAAGGTGTCGTACATGAAGGCGTGCTGCGTTCCTGGGTGCACTGCTGCGAGATCGGCCGTTCGGTGGACGAGCCGGTGGAGTTTCAGCCAGTGGAACGTGCGCGCATTGCGCATCTGCTGGGTGCACATGCCGAGTTGTTGGACGCCGCACGCCCCGAACTGACGGACCTTGCAGCCTCGGTGGCCGATGCAGGCTATGCGGTGCTACTGACTGACCGCCACGGCAACGCACTGGCAGTGGATGGTGCCATCGCCCAGCGCAGCGTGCCGTTGCGGCAGGCCTTCCGCGCGGGCGTAGACCTCTCCGAATCGGCCATCGGCACCACCGCGATGGCTGTAGCGATCCGCGAGGCACAGCCCGTGCGCGTGCTGGGCCCCGAGCACTTCCACACCGAGACGCAGATCTTTCACTGCAGCGCGGCTCCCGTGTTCGACCCGCAGGGCGAGGTGATCGGGTCCATTGACGTCAGCCGCGATATGCCGGGCTTGGTGGACAGCACTTTGTGGCTGGCGGCGCGTTGCGCCCATCGCATCGAGCGGCGGCTGTTTCAGCGTGTGCCCGCACTGGTACACGTGGAGATCGATGCTGGCGGCGGTGCTACCTTGCCCGCAGGCAGCGGCGCCTGGCTGGCGTTTGGTGATGGCGGTGAGTTGCTGGCAGCCAACCGGCCGGCGCGGCACCTGTTGGGCCTGTCACCCGGCCCACTGGCGGTGCTGGATTTCGAGCAACTCTTCAGTGAGCGCTTCGGTGCTTGGGTGTCGGCGTTGCGCTGCTCTGGGCATGGCGCTGCGATGCGTTTGGCCGAAGGTGTGCGCCTGCGTGCGATGACTCTGGAGGACGCCAGGGCGTCTGCACGAGCCACCCGCCAGCCAGCGCGGGCTACCCCGTTGCCAGCGAAGCCCATTCTGGGCGACGATCGGTTGGCTCGCGCCTTTGAACGCACGCTGCGTGTAGCCGAGTCCGGCTTGCCGGTGCTGATCACTGGTGAAACCGGCACTGGTAAGGAGGTGGTGGCCCGTGGCCTGCATGCCGGTGGCACGAGAGCCGGAGGGCCTTTTATTGCCCTTAACTGTGCAGCCATACCCGCCGAATTGCTGGCCGGCGAGTTGTTCGGCCACGTGGAGGGGGCCTTCACCGGTGCCCGTCGTGGCGGCGCGCCGGGCAAGATCGAGGCAGCCCATGGTGGCACGCTGTTCCTGGACGAGATCGGCGATATGCCCCTGCCGCTACAGGCCTCGCTGCTGCGCGTACTGGATAGCGCCGAAGTGGTGCGCCTGGGATGCACGCGGATGCGGCCAGTGGATTTGCAGATCGTCTGCGCCACCCACCGCAGCCTGCCGGCGCTGGTGACCCAAGGCCTGTTCCGCGAGGACCTGATGTACCGGGTATCCGGCCATACGCTGCACTTGATGCCGTTGCGCGAGCGGCAGGACTTTGACACCATCCTGGATACCCTGCTGCTGCGTTTGGGCGCAGAACCTTGCCGCATACCGCCCAGCGTACGGGCTCAGTTGCGCACTTGGCGTTGGCCTGGCAACGTGCGCGAACTCGCGCATGCGGTCCAGCGGGCGCTGGCGTTGGCCTCGATGAATGCAGACCTGACCCTTGACGATTTCGGGGGGCATCTCTTGACTGCGTCGCCCAGCGCCGATGCCACCAGCGGTAGTGTGCTGCAGCAACTCACTCGCCAAGCCATCGAGCAGGCCCTGCAGCAGACTGGCGGCAGCGTTACCCAGGCGGCACGGCTGTTGGGCATCGGCCGTGCCACGTTATACCGCCGCCTGAGACGCGCAGATTCGGGCAATGTGCCGGGAGTCAGAAGCTGAAATGCAGGCCGGCGTGCACCACCACGGGGTCAAGGGTGCTGCGGGCACGCACCGGCGGACCGCCTGCGGCTGGCAGCGTGCCGGTGGCCGTCGTCTTGAGGAGTATCTTTTTGACATCGACGAACACCCCCCACCTCGGGCCGAGTGGAAACTCTACGCCCGCCTGCAGCGCAGAGCCCCAGCCACTCCTGGCATCCAGTCCCTGGATGGCGCCGTCGCGCGACTCCAGGACCCGGTAATAGACTGCCCCGGCACCGGCGTAAGGACGGATGCTTCCGGCCGCACCCCATCGGTACTGCATCGCCAGCACCAGTGGCCCGTACTTGATCTCGCCGAAGCGGCCAGCGCTCGCGACAGTGCCGGTGCCGTCGATGCGGCTGGTGGGCGGCACGCCCAACGTGGCCGAGGCCGACCAGTGAGGTGTCAATGCGTATCCGACCTCAAGCGCCGCCGTGGTGCTGTCCGATGCCTTTGCTCCGGCGCCGCTTACCGGTTGGCCTGCCAATGTGAGAGCCGAATGATCGTGGAATGTGACTCTAGCGGCGCCGACATGCAGCCACCAGCGGGCTTCTTCGGTGTCGGCGGCTGTGGCGGCGGTCGTGACGAGAGCGAAGGCGGCCAACGCCGCAAATCGCTTCTTTCGGTGATGCCTGGGTAGATTCATGCACTTGTCTCCTTGCTTCGGCTGTCATGTGTGGTTGCCGCATTGCGGCACGACCATGGTTCCGGGTCGCGGCTGCCATCGCAATCGCTTGCGCGCCGGCGAGAGCGGAAATGCGCAAGGCGATCATCAGGATATGAACTCTGGTCGCGTACAGCGCCGATGAGCAGAAGCCCCGAACACCATGCCATCCTTCGCTTTGCCGCAGTTTCTTTTCGCTGGTCTCGACTTCCGCCATGGTCGACTTTTCGACACGCGTGATGCGGGTGAAGCGCAGACCCGGCTTGGTCAGGTCTTCAGTCCCCATGCCTTGCGCGTGCTCGATGACGGCGCCCGCTTTCATGCCTGGGCGGACCACCTGCCATTTGGTTCGCTGTCGTTGAATCGGCTGGCTTGGCAGGCGCCGGTGGCTGTGGACCCCGGCGCATTGCTCGACTACTACCTGCTTTGCTTTCCATTGGCCGGCCACATCGAGTACCGGCATGGCCGTGAATTGCGGCGAGCTGGCCCTGGAGACCTTGCAGTCGTGGGCGGCGGAGAGCGCTTCCACTTCACGGCGGCAGTCGGCTACGAGCAACTCGTCCTGCGTATTGAGCGACAGGCTGTGGAAACCGCCTGGACGGCGCTTGCCGGAACCGTCCCGCGAGCGCCGATCTGCTTCTACAACCCCGATTCGGAGTGGACAGTCAGCGCGCTTGCCCCTGCGCTGGGACTTTTGACGGGCGCCCTTCGTGGGGAATTCGATGGCACAGCACTTCGGCACCTGGACGTGCGGTTGCAAGATCTCTTGCTGACCACATTGCTGCTACAGCATCCCCATTCAGCAAGACCGACGGCGATACAGTCCGTCCGCTCAAACCCGGCCTGCTTGCGCAAGGCCAAGGCTTTCTTGCTGGAACGCCTGGAGGAACCGATGTCGCTGATCAGGCTGTCGGAAGGCATAGGCGTACCAGGACGAACCCTGCAGGCCGCATTCCAGGCCAGCGACGGGCTGGGGCCCATGCAATGGCTGCGCGCGCGGCGGCTGGAAGGCGTCCGCGCCGCGCTGTTGGAAAAAAATGGGGCGCCGCCCCGTGTGGCGGCGACGGCCTTGCGTTTTGGCTTCACCCACCTGGGCGAATTTACGCAGCACTATCGCCGGGCCTTCGGTGAAACGCCCAGCCAAACCTTGGGGCGACGCACCTGATCAGACCTCCACACTGGGCCGAAAGGCTGTGGCAGGCAGATGGCAGCCGAATTCAGTGCACCAGCGCGCATACTCGGCTTCATCGCCATGACCTGCGAACAGAGGATTCCACAAGAATGTCCGCGCATAGACCCGGCAGCGCGCGGTCCCATCCTGTAGCTCCGGTGTTGTGTGCAGGGCATGCTTGAGTTGATCGATTTCCTGTCTCACTTCGGCCATGCGCCAGCCGCCTGCAGCGGGGCTGTCCCAGATCAGGCTGCGCCCCGAATCGAGCGTGCGTGCAAGCCAGGCGGTGCCGTCAGGCAGTGCAGGGTGGCCCGTGCGCGCAAAGGACGTCCAGGCGTCGCCCATCGCATGGGCCAGTGCCGAACGGGCCGTGCGGTTGAATGGGGTATTGATCTTGAAGACGTCCAATTCGCCGGCGATGTCCCGGAAGGGGAAAGCCATTTCCATGCCGTGCGCTGCGCCGAGCAGCAGGTCCGGCCGCACGAATGGGAGGGCGAGTACCTCATCCCAGTCGAAGCGATACGTCCAGACCTGGGCATGTCCACCGACCAGCATGGCATCCGCCGACCCATCAACGTGCATTGCCTGCCATGCCTGAGATAGAAAGCCCGACTCGGTCAGGTATGCCGCACGATCGCGTAGCAGCGGCAATCCGCCGGGCAGCAGGTGCACATGCTCTGGCTTGTCAGCGAGAAAGGTCCTGTACTCGTCTCGGTTGTTGCCCAGAATGACGGGGACGCGGTTCCATCGACCGGAGCGGAAGACCTCGGACAAAGGTTCGCGAGGGAGAACCACACCGTCGCGCACAGGGCGGGGCGCAAGATAGATGCCCGCGGTGCCAGGGCGGAATACGCTGAGCAGTTGATTGGGTGTGAGGCTGCGCAGCCAGTCCGCCGTGGCCCGGGCCGTCCCCGCAGCTGGACCGCCAAACCGTCTGCGTAGCCGGTTTTCCACTTCGCGAGCGCTGGTCCGATGGCTTTCCAGTGGCGCATTTGTGGCGTAGCTCGCCTGCGTTTCACTGAAGGTTTCGGTGACTGGCGATTGCGCGATGGCTCGGTGGAACAAACCCGCCGCCAGCGGGCTTGCCAGTAGCGTCAGCACGTTCTGGCCGCCGGCTGACTCTCCGAAGATCGTGACGCAATCCGGTTCCCCGCCGAAGGCCGCAATGTTCTGTCGTACCCATTGGAGAGCCAGAATCAGGTCCAGGGTGCCGAAGTTGCCTGATCGCTCCTCTTGCGTGGCATCGTCGGCTTCAGCGAGATCGGGGTGACGAAACCAGCCCAGCACTCCAAGCCGATAGTTGACGGTGACGACAACCAGTCCATCCCGCGCGGCGAGATTACGGATCGCGTCGTAGCTGGCGGAAGTGCCTACTGCGTTGCCGCCGCCGTGGATCCACACCATCACAGGCCGACGTTCGGTGCCCTGGGGCACCTCCTCAGGCAGCCAAGGAGGGGCGAAGACGTTGAGGTGCAAGCAATCTTCGTCCCCAACGATCTGGCCATGTATGCGCTTTGGCAGCGGGGCCAGCAGTCCCGCGTACTGTGGTGCCATCGGTCCATGGGCGAGCGCTTCGCGTACCCCTTGCCAGGGTGCTGCAGCACGCGGGGCTCTCCACCGCAGCGCTCCCACCGGGGCCGTTGCATATGGGATGCCTCGCCAAGCGTGGATGTTCTCAGGCTCCATGCTGCCAATCACTTCGCCCATCACGAGCTTTCTGCGTGTGGCGGGGTGTGCGCCGCGTGCCCTTTTGTTCTGAATCGATGACTGTTCCATGTGCCCGGACGTTGATGTGTTGAGGTAGAGATGGTTCACGCTCTACCCAGGCGATGGCAATCGCTGTTGCGCAGAAATTACGGAATCACGCAGCTTTGGTTGGAAGTGGTGCCCTGGAGCGTCGAACAGCTCGGTGCTATTACCCCTCGGCGTGCACTCATTCACCGAGGATCCCGTTTTGCGATGGCACCGTATTTGCCGACCAGCGCTGCACAGCACCCTCCTTCTCGCCCCGTTGGCCAAGCCGACGACTCGCTGATGAACCAGACCATCGCGCTGCTGGATAGGGTGCTACGCCAGCAGTTGGGTCCGTTCGAGCTGGAGGTAATGGCGGGGGGGCATCGGTTTGCCGGGCAATTTGCTGGATGAATGGCACATATCTCCACTCCAGTTCGCCTTAACCGGTGCAAATGTGAGTGACCCCGGCCATAGCTCCGCTACGAACGTCGGTTGCACTGTCGATTATCGGCAAACATAGCTCGCCGCAAGATAGGCATCACCTGACGTGTAAGTCGTTTTCAGTGGGTACGCGCAGACCGGCAGACTGATCTCTTCGGGGGCGCCAGGAACGGATGATGCAACGATGCCCTCTGGCGCCCGGCCATGCTCTACCCATTCAACCAGCAGCTTGTGCAGGTCCCCCGCCGCAGGGTGGGGCATCGGCGGTGAAGCGCCATGGTTCGACGTTTGATTCATGGGGCCATGGCCCATCCCGGCGTACTCGTAGTAGCGATAAAACTCTTGCACGGGAACTGGCCCGCCCATGGTCGCCAGGACACGCTCGTAATACTGTCGAGACCCTTGGGGAGGGATCAGCGGATCCGCCATCCCGGCATAGTGGATCAGTTTGCCGCCGCGCGCCTTGAATGCAGTCAGGTCCGGGTCGTCCGTGTTGATGAAGCCAAACTGCGATTGCAGCGCGATACCGGCGTCGTAGGCGTTATTGAGCTGCGCATAGCTCAGCGTTTTCCATGCGTCCGCTCCATTGCCGGTTGCGTTGGTGAACAAGGTACTGGCGATTCGATAGTCCTGCAGTTCAAATGCAACCATCTCCGAAGCAATCGGGAATACAGCGGGCGTGGCGAGCAGAGCCAGGCTCGTTCCGCGTGTCAAGCCGTACCACCGATGCACACCTTCAATAGGACCAAACCCGTTGTCGATCGCGGGATCTGGCACGCTTCCGTCCGAGGTCATGCCATACCAGATCTTGTTGATTGCCAGTGCTTGGGGCTGGGTCACGCAGGCCGAGGTTCCATTGGTTCCGCCGCTGCCAACACAAAGAACCTTGGCGTCCTTTGTCGGGTCGTAGCGGCAACTGGCCGGGTCGAGCACAAAGCCCAAATGCTTGCCCCCCACAATGTCGCAAGCGGAGATCGCAGCGTTTGAGACCAGATCCAACTGCTCCAGCGACATGTAGTTGCCGCCGAGATCCTGGTGAATGACGATTTGCGGGTAGAGTTCTGCAGTGATGAACTTGGTCCAATTGATTGCAGGGTAGCCTGCCAGAATTCCATCGAAATCGCCGGGGTGCGCCTGCGCGAGCTTGAGGGCTTGCCGCCCGCCCGTTGAGCCACCGTCCCAATACGAAAATTTGGGTGCTGTACCGTAGTAGGCTTGTGCAAGCGCTTTGGTCTTGACCGCCTGCTCGTGAATTGCCCTGGAGGCGAAGTCGTTCCAGAGGGTCGTGTTGATCGAACCGTCAGGGTTCACGGCAAATGACGCTTGGAAGCTTGGTGGGCTACCGCTATGGCCTGTGTCGGTTGACGAGGAAACCGACCCGTCCTGGCCTGCGATGTCAGCGGGAAAACGAATATCCCCGCTGTTCGTCGCGGAAGAGATTGCCGTGGTATCTGCCTCTTCCGTACCTGCCCAGCCACCGCCACCCACCGCATGCACTCGGCCATTCCATGCTGACTTGGCGGGTAGCCATACTTCGATTCCGATCCCTGGAGAGGTTGATGGCGCATTGACTGGGCCGGGATTGCCGGGGCCGACAAGAAGCTTGACCAAGCAAAGGGCATTGGCCGCTTTCGGCGTCTGCGCAGTGGCCGCGCCGGACAGGACGAGGGGGTCGCCTTTTTTGAAGGCTTTCACAAGGAGCACAGTGGTGTGGGCATCCGGCTTGAAGTTGGCCGTGATCGAGTCATCGCACGTCAACTGTGTGGTTTCCGCAGCGTGGTCCTTGCCGCTTCCTCCGCAGGCAACCAGGGCGAGGCTGAGCGACGCGGCAAAAGCGGTTGCGGCCCAAGCGCCCGAAAGCCGGGCTGGTCCGCAGGCCGAGAGGCGGCCTTGGATCGTGGTCATGTTGTCGTCTCCTTAAGTCACGTTGTGTTTTCTCTGGGGACAACGCTGTCAATGAATTAAAGTGCATTGATCGATGATCCCCAGCCACGATGCTAGGCGAGCGGATACGGACAATCTATCGAGATATTGCGCTCAATTTTCGAAAAATTGCTCCTGGCGCATAGGGTTTCCCAGGTTGTTGTTGCATGCATTAAAATGCATAAATCAAAGACTGTGTGGATCAGAATGCGCTTGTTCACTGCATCACAACCTAGCTGAAAGCACCCATGTCGGACTCTGCGCGGCAACCATTGCGACACTTCGAGCCTCTGGCAACGCCGCTCGGCTGGGCGGGGCTTCCCATCACTCTGGAACTGTTGCCGGGACAAGCTGAAGTGGGCGCTATGGAGCTGCCAGAAGCCGCCGTGGCCGTGGTGCGAAGCGGAAGAGGAAGGCGGTGGTGGACGACCGCCGGACGCACGCAGGAGTTCTATTCCGCGCCCGGTGTGGCGGCATTTGCCGAGGCGGGTTTGTGTCTCGACCGGGCACGGTGGGATGGCATTGCCGGCGAAGTCGTCATGATCCAGTTGCCGCCGTGCATGGTCAATCGCCTGGTCCACGCGGACGTCCGGCCCTTTGCACTGCAAACGCGGCTTGAACTGTTCGCCCCGCCGTTGGCGAATGTCGTCAATGCGCTGTGGGATGAGGCATCCAGATGCTCTCCCCATAGCCCGATGTACGCTGAAGGGCTGACCATCGCATTGCTGGGCCTGCTGACTACATTGGGCGGGCCGAGTACAAAGCGATTGCGAAGCAGCGGCCAGTTTGGATCACGGGACAAGACCCGTCTTCAAACCTATATCGCGGAGCACTTGTCAGGGGACCTGCGCATCTCCAGGCTGGCCGAAGAGGTTCACATGAGTCCCTATCACTTTGCCCGGATGTTCAAGGCGACGTTCGGCAAATCGCCGCACGCCTTCGTTCTTGAGCGGCGCATCGATGTGGCGGCCAACGTGCTTCGCTCCACCTCGGAGCAATCTATTACGGAGATCGCAAGCGAGTGCGGCTTTTCCAGCCAGGCGCATTTCACGGAAGCCTTTCGCCGCATGCTTGGCACCACACCCGCCCGCTGGCGACGAGGCACATAGTGGCGCTGGGGTTGGCATCAGAGGCTGTAGGAGAATCTGTACGGTGCAGGCTGCCTGCTAGGAGTCCGTCGGATTTGAACCCGAGCGGTATTGATTGCTGAGTGCAAGGTGTTGTTCAAGACGGCATCTGCGCGATTGCCAAGGCCCCCCTGAGGGCACATCAAAGCGCCTGAACATCCAGTCTTGTTGTGATCGAGATGAACTTTTGCTCTCACGTCGCTGCGCGTAGCATGTGCATGCGTTTGACGTTCCAGGCCATGGTCACCAAGCTCCATTCGCCTTGCGCCTGGGGGAGCCCGCGCATACTCATCTGGCGCCAGTCCATTACGCGCTTGATGATCCCGAACACTGGCTCCACGGTCTGCTTGCGCAAGCCGTACAGCGCCCGCCCGGCCTGCGTGCCCAGCCAATGCGCCATCTATATCACAGCATCCATGGTTTGAGGCTCAGGGGCGCCAGGTGCGAGACGCTCCAGCACGGGCTCATGGTGCTCTTTCACCTTGAGCGCCAGCAGCGGTTCGATCTCGGCTTGCTTGCAGGCACTCACGTTGGCCTGGCTGTAAAAGCCGTTGTCCCCCAGCAGGGTATGCACCTGGCCCAGCACTGCGGGCAACACACCAATCCATAGCTCTGCTGGATAAGGTGCTACGCCAGCAGTTGGGTCAGTTCGAGCTGGAGGTGTTGGCGGCGGGATCCAATCGCACAGTCTTGAATTGAAGCCGCCGATGCAACCTCGCTCGGTAAAAGACTCCCCGCCCCTACTCCCGCAAGCCCTTGTTCAGGTGCAGTCATAACTAATAGTCAGGAGCGGTTTTGGCTTGAGGTTCAGCCTCGTTGCTGCAGTAAATAAGTTTGCATTCCTGCGGTCGGCAGCGGTGGGCTGAAGTAGTATCCTTGGGCCTCATCGCAGCCCTGTGCGCGTAGGAAAGCGAGTTGGTCTTCGGTTTCCACGCCCTCGGCGGTGGTGCGCATGCCCAGAGCATGGGCCATGCGGATGATGGCGCTCACTATGGCGCGGTCGTTGGGGTCGTTGCCCAGGTCGCGCACGAACGACTGGTCGATCTTGAGCTTGAAGATCTGGAAACGCTTGAGTTGACTCAGTGACGAGTAGCCGGTGCCGAAGTCGTCCATCGACATGCGCACGCCCAAAGCGTGCAGCTGGTCCATTGTGGCTACGGCGGTATGGGGGTCGTCCACGGCCACGCCCTCGGTCAGCTCCAGCTCCAGCGCGTTGGGCGGCAGACCGAATTCGGCCAGCATGCGGCTGATTAGCTCGGGCAGCTGGGGCTGGCGGAACTGGATGGCTGAGAGGTTGACCGCCATCGTCAGCCCCGGGAACCCGCTGCACCGCCAGGCCTTGAGCTGCGCCAGTGCGGTGCGCAGCACCCATTCGCCGATCTGCAGGATCTGCCCGTTGTCTTCAGCAATGGGAATGAACTCTGCCGGCGAAATGCCGCCCAGCTGCGGGTGCAGCCAGCGCAGCAACGCCTCCACGCTGTGCACCGAGCCTGTGGACAGGCTCACCTGCGGCTGGTAGTGCAGATGCAGTTGCTCCCGTTCGAGTGCGCGGCGCAGGGCGTTTTCGAGCTGCAGCGCGCGCATCGACTGGGCCTGCATCTCGGGCGTGAAGAAGCGGAAGGTGTTGCGCCCGTCGAGTTTGGCGCGGTACATGGCCACGTCGGCGGACTGGGTGAGCGTGTCGAAGTCCGCGCCGTCCTGCGGGAAGAGGGCGATGCCCATGGAGGGCGCCATCGTCAGCTCGTGGTGGTCGATCTGGTAGGGCTGGCGCAAAGCTTCCTGCAGCTTGCCCGCCACGCGGGCAGCACCGTGCGCGTTGGCCCCGGGCAGCAGCAGGATGAATTCGTCACCGCCCAGGCGCGAGACGGTGTCGTTGTCGCGCACCGTGGCACGCAGCCGCTGGGCGACCTCCATCAGCAACGCATCGCCCACGCGATGACCCAGCGAGTCGTTGACCTGCTTGAAATGGTCCAGGTCCAGGAAGATCACGGCCAGCGGCGTGCCGCCCTCCTGCGCCAAGCAGATGGCCGAGCGCGCGCGCTCGGCCAGCAGCGCGCGGTTGGGCAGGCCGGTGAGCGCGTCGTAGTGCGCGAGCCAGTAGATACGCTCCTGGTCGGCCCTGCGGTCGCTGATCTCGCGGTGCAGGTTGTCCACCGTTTCGCGCAGCTCGCGCGTGCGATCGCGCACCTGGCGCTCTAGGTTCTCGTGCGCCCGGTCTAGCGCTTCTTGGGCGCGCTTGTAGGCCTCGATGTCGTCGATGGTCCAGATCGATCCTTCGGCGGTGTCATCCGGGTTGATGAGACGGCCAGTAAGGTTGCTCCAGAAGACTTCGCCAGTGCGCCGACGCATGCGCCATTCGGTGCGGAAGGTGTGCCCCTGCGAGAGAGTCGCGTAGGCGGCACGCCCCAGAGCGCGGAAAGCCTCGTTGCTCGGGTGCAGGGCTTCCATGCTCTGACCGATCAGTTCCTGCGGGGAGTCATAGCCGAAAAGCTCCGCATAGCGTGGGTTGCAGCGCACAACTACGCGCTGGCGAACGAAGACGATGCCCACGCCCGCGCTGTCCAGTAGGGTCTGCTGCTCGCGCAGGGTGCGTTGCAGCGGCGTATCAACGGGCAAATCGGAGATCGGGAGGACTGGCACCTCGGGCGTGAGGGGCATGTGAACGGCGGGATGAAGACAGCCGCCGAACGGTATCCTCCGCGTTGCTGTCTGTTTCATTGGGCCTAGGGCACTTTTTTCACTACATCCACTTTTTCAGCCAAAGACTGGATGTCATGGGTAAGCTGGTTTCCTAGAACCTCTTGTTGACGCAACGCCTCGACGACCTCAGACACGATGGCAACGCGCTTCTGGGCGCCTGTTTGGATGCCTTGCATAGCCTCACGCGATGCGTGGATGCGCGCCCGACCCATTTCCGTAGCCTTCGAGGCATCGCCCACACGCTCGCCGGCCGATTTGCATGAGGCCGCGAGCGAAGAGGCCAATGTGCTGACCTGGTTGCTCGCTTCGTTGGTGCGCGCGGCCAGTGCCTTGACTTCGTGGGCCACCACGGCAAACCCGCGCCCTGTTGCGCCGGCGCGGCTGGCTTCGATGGCGGCGTTGACGGCGAGCAGATCGGTCTGTCGCGCGATTTGGTGGATCGTGGCCACGATGTCTCCGATCTGATTTGCTTTGGCCTGGAGTTCGGCAAACACGGCGCTGGAATGCTCGATGTGCTGCGCAAGTTCTTCAATCGCTGTCTCAATGCCGGCGACGGCGACGGCTCCATCCTTGACTTGGTTACCCGATGATTTGGCCAGCACCGTAGCGCGGTCCATGGCATCGAGCGCATTGGCAACCAGGCGTACGAGGATGCCTGCGTGCTGCGCCAGGTTCTGAACTTCCCCGTCCAGCCCCAGCCCCTCAACCACTTCGCGCACGTCGCTCCAGAGGGAGTGGACGGCCACAGCGTGTGCCTCGGAGGCCGTCGAAGCCTGCTCATGCTGCAGGGGCCCTGCGTCTGCGCGCCGGTGGCCGAAGACAGCCATGACAACGAACAGGACCAGGCAGCAGCCACCCAGTAACATCGTCAGGAGATCTTGGGCCGTTAGAGCGATGGCCACAGAAACAAGGGCCCCAATGACGGCGGCAATCAACTGGCCATAGGCAGGTGGCGCAATGTGGGGCGCGTGGCGGTGTTCGGTTCGTGTTTGCATCGAGTTTCTCTTGCTCATGAAGTCGCAGTGTTAGTACTGCAGACGCCCATCCCGCGTGACGACGCCGATATCGACATAGCGCGACCCCACGTTGCCACCGGCGAAATCCACCAGGTAGCCGCCTAAGTCCACCCGCAGCTTGTGCAGCGCGCCGCGCAGACTGTCGGGGGTAGGCGCGCTGCCTGTGTGGCGGAGCCCTTCGATGAACACCCGGCAGTTCAGGTAACCGACCAGGTGCAGCTGCGTGCGCGCGGTGTCCGTCGGGGCATACCGTTCCATGGCCGAGCGGAACTGCCGGATCAGGGCTGAGGAAGATGAGTCCGTATTGGGGGTGACCTGGGCTACGCCGATGCCGACGGAGTGCGCCGCGCCGGCCTTGTCGATCAGCCCTTTGACGGGGACGTAGGACATGCCATACATCGGCGTGGCATCGCCCGCGCCCCGGACCTGCGCCGCGAAGGCTGCCCCGCTGTTGGGCACGAGGATCATCACGTAGGCTTGCGCGTTCGACTGGCGCAGGTCGTTGGCGATAGCCGTGAAATCTTCACCCGCCGAAGGTACGCCAACGCTCTTGGTAATGGCGACATCTGCCTTCTGGGCGACGCCCTGGATGAATTCCATCCCGCCTCGGCCAAAGGGAATGTCCTGGTAGGCAACGGCGATGCGCGAGATGCCAATCGTCGAGAGGTGCTGGACGATGCGCGCCAACTGGACATTGTCGCTGGCGTGAACGTGGAACATCCACGGGCTGCCTGGCGAGCGCAGAACGTCAGCTCCAGGGGTAACGCCCACAACCGGAATCTTCAGGCTTTCGAGTGTGCCGTCCTTGAGCAGCGCGCTGGCGTTGGCCGACCCCAGCAGGTTGAGGAAGGCAACGGGCTTTTCGCCGCGCGCGACCTCGCGCATAAGCGCAATGGTTTTTTCGGGCTTGTATTCGTCGTCACGCTGCACCAGCCGCAGGGTGTTGCCGTTGATGCCGCCGGCCGCATTGGCTTCGGCAATGCACGCCTTGGAGCCTTCCAGATTGGCCAGCCCGTTGACGCCCAGCGGCCCACTGAAAGGTCCCACATGGGCTACGACGACTTCGCCCGCAGCGGAAGTCTGAACCGCCATGCAAGAGCACAGCAACACCGGCGCCGCCAGAAGGCGCAATGTGAAGGATCGCATTTGTCTCTCTCCAAACTCGTTAGGCCGATGCGAATAGGCGGATCGCATTCGGCGCGTTGCATATGCGCCGTTGCCCCTCTGCCGGGGGCTTGGGGTTGCATATCAAACGCCCAGGCGCTCGCTGAGGGCGTGGGGATCTGCCAGGAGGCTGGCGGAATCGCCCGCCAGGACGATCTGGCCCTTTTCCATCACCAGCGCCTGTTCCGTGTGGTGCAGCACGCGGCGCCAGTCCCGGTCCACGATCAGGGTGGCGATGCCTGTCTGGCGGATCGCCTCGATCACGCGCCAGATCTCGGCGACGATGAGGGGTGCCAGCCCCTCGGTTGCTTCGTCGAGGATGAGCAGGCGCGGGTTCGTCATCAGCGCGCGGCCGATGGAGAGCATCTGCTGCTCGCCGCCGGACAACTGCTGCCCGCCGTGGGCCAGGCGCTCCGACAGGCGCGGGAAGGTAGCGAGCACGCGCTCGAAAGTCCACTCGCGCCGGCCATCGACGCCAGCGCGCGCGGCCATTACCAGGTTCTCGCGCACGGACAGGTTCGGGAAGATGCCGCGCCCCTCCGGCACGTAGCCGATGCCCAGCCGGGCCATCCGCTCGGGTGCCCAGCCCGTCACGCTGGCGCCGTCGCAGCGCACGCTGCCGCTCGCCGGGCGCACATAGCCCATCAGGCTGCGGATCAGGGTCGTCTTGCCCATGCCGTTGCGGCCCAGCAGGCCCACGGACGTGGCCGTGGGGATGCGCGCCTCGATGCCGCGCAGGATGTGGCTGTCGCCGTAATAGGTGTGCAGGTCCTCTATGCCGATCATTCAGTGCTCCTCGCCCAGGTAGGCCGTGCGCACCTGCGGATCGTTGCGGATCGCATCCGGCGAGCCGGTGGCGATGACGGCGCCGTTGACCATGACGGTGATGCGCTCGGCGATGCGGAACACCGCGTCCATGTCGTGCTCCACCAGCAAGATGGCGTGGCCCGGCTTGAGCCGCTCCAGCAACGCGAGCATCCGGTCGGTCTCCTCGGCGCCCATGCCGGCCAGAGGCTCGTCCAGCAGCAGCACGCGCGGCTGGGTGGCCAGGCACATGGCCACTTCCAGCTGGCGCTTGGCGCCGTGGCTCAGGGTGCCCGCAAGGCGGTTGGCTGCGGGAGCAAGCCCGGTGGCCTCCAGCGCAGCATTGGCCGCCTGTACGCTGGCGTCGCATTTGCGCGCCGACTCCCACAATGCCCAGGGGCGCGGGTTTCTGGCCTGGGCGGTCAGGCGGCAGTTCTCATGCACTGTGAATTCGGGAAAGATGGTGGTGCGCTGGTAGCTGCGGCCGATGCCCGACAAGGCGCGGCGCGGCTGCGGCTGGCGGGTCACGTCCGCGCCGGAGAGCTGGATGCGGCCCTCGGAACTGGCGATCTCGCCGGACAGCATGTTGATGAGCGTGGACTTGCCGGCCCCGTTCGTCCCGATGACAGCGTGGACTTCGCCAATGCGCAGGTCGATGGAAACGGTGTTCACGGCCGTGAGCCCCCCGAAGCGCCGGGTCAGCCCCTGGACTTGCAGGATCGTGCTCATGTGCGGGGCTCCTTGGCGGTGCGTGCGGTGCGGTGCACCAGCCCGATCAGGCCCCTGGGCAGTAGGGCCACGAAGGCGATGATCGCCAGCCCAAGGGTGAGCTGCCAATGGTCGGCCAGGCTGCCCACTACGGCGTGCGTGGACAACAGTTCCTTGAGAAGGGTGAAGACGATGGCCCCCAGCACCGCGCCGCGCAGGTGCCCGATGCCCCCCAGGATCACCATCAGCAGCACCTCGCCGGAGATATGCCACGACAGCATTTCCGGGTTGACCACGCCGTCGCGCGCGGCCACCAGAAAGCCCGCCAGCCCGGCCAGCGAGCCGGCGATGACAAAGGCGGCCAGCTTGTACCAAAAGGTGGGAAAGCCGGTGGCGCGCATGCGCTGCTCGTTGGCGCGGATGCCCGCCAGCGCGGCACCGAAGCGGGAGCGGCGAATCACGGCCAGCAGCACGTAGGTGAACACCAGTGCGGCGAGCGCCACATAGAACACGGTGAGGCGGCTCTCCATGTCCAGAGGTCCCACGGCGGGACGCGCATACAGGTAGATGCCATCGCTGCCGCCGCCCACGGGCGTGTCGTGGAAGATGAAATAGGCCATCTGCGCAAAGGCCAGAGTGACCATGATGAAGTACACCCCGCGCGTGCGCAGCGAGAGCGCTCCCACGACCAGCGCATACAGGCCTGCCGCCAGCATGGACAGCCCCACCAGCACGGCAAGGTTGCCCGCCCCGTCGCCCGATGCGATGACGGTGACGTAGGCACCAACGCCGAAATAGGCCGCGTGCCCCAGGCTGACTAGCCCGGCCATCCCAACCAGCAGTTCCAAGCTGAGGGCAAAGATGGACAAGATCATGACCTTGACCACAAGGTCTCCCAGATAGCCGGTCAGCATAGGGCCGGCGGCGGCGAGCGCCACCGCGATCCCCAGCGGTAACCAGATCCCGTTGTTGCGCGGGACAGCGATAGGCGTTGGAGCAGTTTTCATGGATAAGGTAGTGGTGTTCATGTGCGCCGGCCCATCAAGCCCTCGGGGCGCCAAATCAGCACGATGGCCATCAGCACGTAGATGCCAATGCCCGCAGCTTCCGAAAAGAAGACCTTGCCAAAGGTGTCCACGAAGCCCACCAGCAGTGACGCCACCAGTGCACCAGTGACGGAGCCGATGCCCCCGATGACGACCACCACGAAGCAGATGATCAGCACACTGGCCCCCATGTTGGGATAGACCGACGAGATCGGCGCGGCGATCATGCCGGCCAGGGCTGCCAAGGCCACGCCGGCGGCGAACACAGTGCGGTACAGGCGACGGATGTTGATGCCCAGCCCACGCACCATGTCCCGGTTGCTGGCCCCGGCACGGATCATCATGCCCAGCCGCGTGCGGTTGACGACCAGATACAGTGCCACGGCCAGCACGATGCAGGCGCCCGATGCGAACAGACGGTACCAGGGGTACTGCATAAGGTCGCCCAGGGGCAGGCTACCCCCCAGCCAGGGCGGCACCGGCACGCCATGCACGTCGTTGCCCACGAGGATGGAGCGCAGCTCCTCGAAGACCAGGATCAGGCCATAGGTCATCAGCACCTGCTGCAGATGCTCGCGCTGGTACAGATAGCTGAAGAACACCCATTCGAGCACATAGCCCAGGACGGCTGCCAACAAGGTTCCAGCAACGAGGGTGACCAGAAAATTGCCACCGAACAGCGGTGACAGAGCGAAAGCCATGTACGCGCCGATCATGTAGAAGCTGCCGTGCGCCAGGTTGATCACGCCCATGATCCCGAAGATGAGCGTGAGCCCGGAGGCCAGCAGAAAGAGCAGCAGTCCGTACTGAATCGCGTTCAGGCACTGCACGAGAAATGTGGCGAAATCCACGTTGGTTCATCCTGACTGATTGGAGAGTGGAAGAGCGCACCGGGTGTGCCGGGTCGCCCTGCCGTGGAGTGGCTCGGTGGATGGTGCTTACAGCTTGCAGCCGCGCGCCGGATCGGAAAGCGCCTTGGAGGCGATGCCGATCACCTTGTTCTCCTTGCCTTCCACCCGGCGCAGATAGATGTCCTGCACCGGGTTGTGCGACCTGGACATGGTGAACGAGCCGCGCGGGCTGTCGAACTTCGCCTTCTCGACAGCCGCCGCGAACTCGGCCTTCTTCGATACGTCGCCCTTCACGGCGTCCAGGCCCACGCGCAGGATCTGCGCGGCGTCATAGCCTTGCACGGCATAGACATCCGGCTGCAGCTTGAACGCCTTGGCATAGGCCACGCGAAAGCTCTTGTCCTTGGGCAGATCCAAGTTATCCGCATAGTGCAGCGTGGTCAGCAGGCCCTGGGCCGCTTCGCCCTGTGCGTCCAGCGTGCCGTCGGTAAGGAAGCCCGAGCCGTAGAGCGGCGTGGTCTTGTTCAGGCCCGCGGCCGCGTAGTCCTTGACGAATTTCACGGCGCCGCCGCCGGCAAAGAAGGCGAACACGGCATCTGGCTTGGCCGCCGCGATCTCGGTCAGCAGCGCCTGGAATTCCACGTTGGGGAAGGGCACCGTCAACTGCTTGAGCACTTTGCCGCCTTCCTTCTCGAAACCCTCCTTGAAGGCGTTGGTCATCTCCTCGCCAGCTGCGTACTTCCAGGTGATGGTCATCGCGGTCTTCTTTTTCTCCTGCGTGGCGGCCACCGTGCCCATGCCGTAGGAAGACTGCCAGTTCGAGAACGAGCTGCGGAAGATGTTGGTGGCGCACATCGGGCCCGTGACGGCGTCGGAGCCCGCGTTGGGCACGATGAGCAGGGTGTTGCTTTCCTTCGCCGCGCGCGCCATGGCCATTGCCACGCCCGAGTGCACGGTGCCGACGATCACGTCCACCTTGTCGCGCCGGATCAGCTTATTGACGTTCTCCGTGGCCTTGGCGGGGTCGGACTCGTCGTCCACCTTGATGAACTCGATCTCGCGGCCCGCGAGCTTCCCGCCCTGCTCGTCCACGTACATGCGAAAGCCGTTCTCGATGGCCACGCCCAGCGCGGTGAAGGTGCCGCTGTAGGGCAGCATCAGGCCGACCTTGAGCTTGTCCGTGCTTTGGGCATGGGCGCCTGCGGCGAGAATCAGTGTGCTCAGCGCGATGGCGCTGCGGCGAGTGAGTGTGTGCTTCATGCTTGTCTCCTGTGGTGAATGAATGTGTGTGTCGCTGTGATGACCTGCTCAGGCTGATCCCGGTGGGGCGAGTGGCCGCAGTGCGGGATTTCCAGCAACTGCGTGGTTGGGACGCTTTCGGCGATGCCCCGGATCTGCGCCAGCGTGCCGTAGGCATCGTCCAGGCCCTGGATGGCCAGGACCGGGCAGCGGATGTCCGCGAGTTCATCGGTGATGTTCCAGCGCCGGAAGGGCGGGTGCAACCAGATGCGGTTCCAGCCCCAGAAGGCGGAGTCGGGGTCGCCGTGGTACTTCGCCAGGCCCGCCCGCAGGCCGCCGGTCTCGTAGTCCGCCTTGGCGCGCTCGATGTTCCGGACCGTGATGTCCTCGACGAAGATATGCGGCGCGAGCAGCACCAGTCCGGCCACACGTTCCGGATGCCGGCCCGCGTGCAACAGGGCGATGGAACCGCCGTCGCTGTGCCCGAACAGCCAGACGGGCTGCTGTACGCCGACGGCGTCCAGCAGCCGGGGCAGAACTTCATAGGCCTGCTGGTGCATGAAGTCCACGTCCCACACCTCGTCGTGCGGGCGGGGCGTGGACTGGCCGTACCCCGGGCGCGAGAACACGAGCCCGCGAGCCCCTGCAGTGGTACACAGCCGGTCGGGGAAGTGCTTCCACATCGCCAGCGAGCCCAGCCCTTCGTGCAGAAACACAATGAGCGGCCCTCGCGCGGATTCGGGCCCCACCCAGGCGTACTCGACGCGCACCTCGCGGCTGCGCCAGCGTAGATCCTGAAACTGAGTCACGGACGGACCTCGAGTTCGCGCAGGCGAAAGCGCTGGATCTTGCCGGTGGCCGTCTTGGGCAGTTCGGCCAGGAACTCGATCTGCCGGGGGTATTTGTAGGGCGCGAGCCGTTCTTTGACGAAGGCCTTGAGCTGCCCTTCGTCCACCAGTTGCCCATCCTTGAGCACGACGAAGGCCTTGGTCTTGGTCAGGCCTTCGGCGTCCGCCGTGCCGATGACCGCGGCTTCCAGCACCGAGGGGTGTTCCATGAGGGTGGATTCGACCTCGAAAGGCGAGACATAGATGCCGCTCACCTTCAGCATGTCGTCGCTGCGACCGGCATAGACGTAGTAGCCCTGCTCGTCGCGCACGTACTTGTCGCCGCTCTTCGTCCAAGCGCCCTGAAAGGTCTCGCGGGATTTCTCCCGGTTGGCCCAATACGTCAGTGCGGCGCTCGGGCCTCGGATGTACAGGTCACCCACTTCGCCGTCGGAGGCTGGCTGGCCGTCCTCTCCGCGCAATTCGACCTCGTACCCGGCCACGGGCTTCCCGGTGCTGCCGTACTTGATGTCGTCGGGACGGTTGGAGAGAAATACGTGGAGCATCTCCGTGGAACCGATGCCATCGATGATGTCCACGCCGAAGTGCGCCTTGAACCGGTGGGCAATGTCGGCGGGCAGCGCCTCCCCGGCAGAGGAGCACATGCGCAGGGCCACGGACTGGCGCTCCGGCAGCCGGGGCGATGCCAGCATGCCGGCGAAGCCGGTCGGGGCGCCGAAGAACACCGTGGGCCGGCACTGCAGCTCGGTGAGGCGCCTGAAGACGGCGTCCGGCGTGGGCCGCTCGGCCATCAGCACCGTGCAGGCGCCCACCGAGAGCGGGAACGTGAGCCCGTTGCCCAGGCCATAGGCGAAGTACAGCTTGGCGGCGGAGAAGCAGACGTCCTTTTCGGTCAGGCCCAGGACGCCCTTGCCATACAGCTCGCCCGTCCACCACAGGTTGCGCTGCGTATGGACAGTGCCTTTCGGTCGGCCGGTGGAGCCGGAGGAGTAGAGCCAGAAGCCCGGTTCGTCGCCCGTGGTCGGCGCGGGGGCGGCGAGCGGTGGCACGGCGGCCAGCGCAGCCTCGAATTCCAGCGCGCCCTGCGGCAGCTCGCTCTCGGGCTGGGACACGATGACCGTGCGCAGTTCGTGCGCCGACTTCTGCATAGCGGCCTGCAGGGTGCCCTGCAGCGCGCCCGAGACGATGCCCGCCTGCGCGCGGCTGTGCTCCAGCATGTAGGCATAGTCGTCCGCGGTCAGCAAGGTGTTCACCGCGACGGGCACCACGCCCGCATAAAGGCAGCCAAGGAAGCTCACGGGCCAGTCGTGCGAATCCAGCATCAGCAGCAGGATGCGTTCCTCGCGGCGCACGCCGGCCGCCAGCAGGGCGGCGGCCAAGCGGCGCGCCCGCTGCTCCAGCTGCCCGTAGCTCAGGGGGCCGCGGTCGTCGATGTAGGCCAGGCGGTCGCCGCGCTGGCGGTGCAGCGCGAACAGGTGCTCGGCGAAGTTGAAGGGGCCGTCCGTGGGGGTGGGCATGGTGTCTCCGTGTGCGTGTGCGTGTGTGCGAGAGGTTCAGAGCCCGAGCGCCTGCAGCACCTGCGGGCTGGCCTGGATGGCGCTGCGCTGGTGGTAGAAGTCGAGCGCGCGCAGGCCACCCAGTTCTTCGCCACCGCCCGCGCGCCCCGGCCCGCCGTGCACGGACATGGGCATGACGTTGCCGTGGCCCGTGTGCGCCTGGGCCACCTCGGGGGTGACGATGTGGAGCCGGCCGTGGAACGGCGCAAGGGCCAGCGCGCTGCGGGCGAGCAAGGCGGCATCGTCGCTGTACAGCGATGCGGCCAGCGACCCCAGCCCGCGCTGCACCAGCTGGTGGGCGTGGCCGGCGTCCCGGTAGGCCACGAGCGTGGCGACGGGGCCGAAGACCTCCACGTCGTGGACGGCCTGCGCGCCGTCGGCGTCGAGCGTGCCCAGCAGCACGGGCTGCTGGCAGGCCGCAATGGCGGGGTCGGCGTCCACCAGGGGCTGGCTGCGCCCGTCGTGCAGGATCGTGGCAGCGCCCGCCAGCTGCCGCAGGCCCTGCCCGACGTTGTGCAGCTGTTCACGGCTGACCAGCGCGCCCATGCGCACGCCCTCGTTGCGCGGGTTGCCTACCGTGACCTTGGCCAGTTTGGCCGAGATCGCCTCGGCCACCGCCCCGAACACCGGGGCGGGCACGAAGATTCTGCGGATCGCCGTGCACTTCTGGCCCGACTTGACGGTCATCTCCTTGACCACCTCGCGCACGAGCAGGTCGAAGGCCGGTGTGCCGGGTGCCGCGTCCGGCAGCAGCACCGCGCTGTTGAGGCTGTCGGCCTCGATGTTGGTGCGCACCGCATGGCGCGTGACGGCGGCATGGCTGCGGATCACGGCCGCCGTGTCGGCGGAGCCCGTGAACGAAAGCACGTCGAACGGTTGCAGCGCGTCGAGCAGGCCCGCCGAACTGCCGCAGATGACCGAGAGCGCGCCCTGCGGGAGGATGCCCGCGTCCACCACGTCCTGAACCATGCGCTGCGTCAGCCAGGCGGTGGCCGTGGCGGGCTTGACCACCACGGCCATGCCGGACAGCAACGCGGGCGCGGCTTTTTCCCACAGGCCCCAGGCCGGGAAGTTGAAGGCATTGATGAACAGGGCCAGGCCGGGGCGCGGCGTGCGCAGGTGCTGCGACTGGAAGACGGGCTCCTTGCCCAGCTTCACCGCATCGCCGTCGCGCAGCACGCGGGCGCCGCCCAGCGCCTCGCCCCAGCGGGCGTACTGGCCCAGGGTGAAAATCGCACCATCGATATCTACTGCCGAATCGTTCTTCACAGTGCCGGAGTTCGCCAGCGCGATGTCGTAGTAGGCGTCGCGGTGGCCCTGGAGCACCTTCTGGCACCGGGCCAGCAGCGCGGCGCGCTCGCCGTAGGTCAGCGCCTGCAGGGCGGCGCTGCCCTGCTCGCGTGCGAACCGGAAGGCGGCGGGCACGTCAAGGCCCGAGGCATCGACGCGCACCAGTTCCGTGCCGAGCACCGGATCGCTGAGAACCGCGCCGGCGCCGGTGCCGGCCTGCCAGCGGCCGCTGACATAGTTGGGAAGCAGGGGAGTGTTCATGGATCAGCTTTTCGAGAATTGAATCTGCCCTTCGGGCAGGAGATAGAGAACCAGGGCACGTCCGTCCGCAACCGTGGGCCGGTGCGCGCTGCCGGGCGGATAGACACACCAGCCGGCGGGCCGTCCGTCAAAGGTCGCTGCGCCGTCGCCTAGTGGCATGATCAGATCGATCTCGCCGCCCGGGTGCACGTGGTGCGGGCCGGCGATGTCCTGCATGTCCACTACATCGACGGAAAAGCGGTGCAGCGCATCGTCGGCCTTGAAGACTCGGCCGTAGCGGATGCCCCCGCCCTCGCGCTCACACAGCCAGCCATCGCGCACGCCTTCTAAGCAGGACGCCTTGAGCTGTTCGTAGCTTTGGCTGTGCGGCCCATGTTGTGCGTTCAGCCACTGGTCCAGCGCTGCGTCAAGGGGGCGGCCTGCAATCTGTGCGGTTAGATCGGCAACTTGTTGGTAGAACGTGTGTTTGCTCATCGTGGTTCTTATTTGATGTAAGGTGCTTGCACACCCCAGAAACATGCACTATCGTGCTTTGTTCGTGACGATAGAATGATGTCCTATGCTTGTCAAGCAATATAATGCATACGTGGTGTTAACCCTAGGTGCGACAATGCAGGGCTCGAAAGGTCAATTGGCATGAACAAAAGAGACGGGCGTCACTTGGAGGTTGCCGTTGCCGCCCTCGATACAGAGGAGCCGCGTGACGCCTTATTGGCCGCGTTGGGTGAGCGCGTGCGCAGCTTGCGTGCGCGCCGGGGGCTGACGCGCAAGGCCGTTGCCCAGGCCGCTGAAGTGTCAGAGCGGCACCTTGCCAATCTGGAGTACGGCATCGGCAATGCCTCGATCCTGGTGCTGCATCAGGTAGCAGGTGCACTCCAGTGCCCGCTGGCGGAACTGGTGGGCGATGTCTCGACCAGTTCTCCCGAGTGGTTGCTGATCCGCGAGCTGCTGGAGAATCGCTCCGAAGCCGATCTGCGCAGGGTGCGCGTCGCGATCGGCGAGCTACTCGGAACGGGGGCGGTGGATGCGGCGCGGGGACGGCGCATCGCCCTGGTGGGGTTGCGGGGCGCGGGTAAATCGACGCTTGGGCGGATGCTGGCCGATCATCTGGAGCTACCCTTCATCGAACTCAGCCGCGAGATAGAGAAGGTGGCCGGTTGCAGCGTGCGCGAGATTCATGACCTGTATGGCACCAATGCCTACCGCCGCTACGAACGGCGCGCATTGGAAGAAGCGGTGCAGATCTACGGTGAGGTTGTCATCGCCACGCCGGGCGGCATCGTCTCCGACCCCGCCACGTTCAACGAGTTGCTGGCCCACTGCACCACTGTATGGCTCCAGGCATCGCCCGAGGAGCATATGGGCCGCGTAGCCGCGCAAGGCGATCTGCGTCCAATGGCTGCCAGCCACGAGGCCATGGAGGACCTGCGCCGGATCCTTGACGGCCGCGCAGCCTTCTACTCCAAGGCAGATCTGCGCGTGAACACAGGCGGCAAGACGCAGCAACAGGCCTTCGATGCGCTCTGCGCAGCGGTTGTGCCCGTGCTGTCGGCATGAGGGCGCGCGCGCCGGTGGGCACGCGTCCTCGCTCAGTTGCTTCCAAAACAATAGCTGTCAGCGCTTGCTCGCCAAGCGCTGGAGGTTAAAAGCACTTCATCTTCGACGCTGGTCGAGCCTTGGTCTGGTTCTGATGTGTGCGCGAAAAAGCGCAGGCAGATGCAATTTTGTGCTGCCAGCACTTGACGTATGCAATTTAATGCAAGATACTCCTTGAACATCTTGAAAAGATGCACTATTTTGCACCATCACTTGACCGGAGACAGCATGGCTGAAACCACTTCATCCCCACGTGTTGATTACCGTACCGACCCCAGTCAGTACCGCCACTGGACGCTGAGCGTCGATGGCCCCGTCGCCCGCCTCGCGCTCGACATTGCCGAGGACGGCGGTCTGCGCCCGGGCTACAAACTCAAGCTCAACAGCTACGACCTGGGTGTGGACATCGAACTGCACGACGCGCTGAACCGCGTGCGCTTCGAGCACCCGCAGGTGAAGTCCGTCATCGTCACCAGCGGCAAGGACCGCATCTTCTGCTCGGGCGCCAACATCTTCATGCTGGGCCTGTCCAGCCACGCCTGGAAGGTGAACTTCTGCAAGTTCACCAACGAGACGCGCAACGGCATCGAGGACAGCTCCCAACACGAGGGCATCAAGTTCCTGGCGGCCGTGAACGGCGCCTGCGCCGGCGGCGGCTACGAGCTGGCCCTGGCCTGCGACGAGATCGTGCTGGTGGACGACCGCTCCTCCAGCGTGTCCCTGCCCGAAGTGCCGCTGCTGGGCGTGCTGCCCGGCACCGGCGGCCTGACCCGCGTCACCGACAAGCGCAAGGTGCGCCATGACCTCGCCGACATCTTCTGCACCAGCGTCGAGGGCGTGCGTGGCCAGCGCGCCGTGGACTGGCGCCTGGTCGATGCCATCGCCAAGCCCGCGCAGTTCGCCGACACCGTGAACAGCCGCGCCGCCAGGCTGGGCGAATCCGGCGGGCGCGCCACGGCAGCCCAGGGCATCGCCCTGCCCCGCATCGAGCGCCAGGAAGGCCCCGACAGCCTGGTGTACGAACACGTCACCGTGCAGATCGACCGCGCCCGCCGCACGGCCACGCTCACGGTAAAGGCGCCGCAGGGCGCGCAGCCCGCCGACATCGCGGGCATCGAGGCCGCGGGCGCCGCCTGGTGGCCGCTGGCCATGGGCCGCCAGCTCGACGACGCCATCCTGAACCTGCGCACCAACGAGCTCGACGTGGGCACCTGGCTGCTCAAGACCGAGGGCGATGCCGGCGCCGTGCTGCGCGCCGACCAGGTGCTGCTGGAGCACCGCGCGCACTGGCTGGTGCGCGCCACGCTGGGCCTGCTGCGCCGCACGTTCGCGCGCCTGGACGTGTCCTCGCGCACGCTGTTCGCGCTGATCGAGCCCGGCTCCTGCTTCGCGGGCATGCTGGCCGAGCTGGCCTTCGCCGCCGACCGCGCCTACATGCTGGCGCTGCCCGACGACGCCGCCAAGGCGCCGCACATCGTGCTGGATGAATTCAACTTCGGCCTGCTGCCCCTGGTCACCGACCAAAGCCGCCTGCAGCGCCGCTTCTACGACGAGGCAGCCCCGCTGGAGGCCGCGCGCGCCGCCGCGGGCCGCCCGCTGGATGCCGACGAAGCGCTGCGCCTGGGCCTCGTCACCGCCGCGCCCGACGACATCGACTGGGAGGACGAGGTCCGCATCGCCATCGAGGAGCGCGCCGCCATGTCGCCCGACGCCCTGACCGGCCTGGAAGCCAACCTGCGCTTCGCCAGCAAGGAGAACATGGTCACCCGCGTGTTCGGGCGCCTGTCGGCCTGGCAGAACTGGATCTTCCAGCGCCCCAACGCCGTGGGCGACAAGGGCGCGTTGAAGGTGTATGGCAAGGGCGAGAAGTCGCAATTCGATCTGAACCGGGTGTAAGGAGACCACGACATGAGCAGCATCAACTACAGCGAGAAGATTCCGAACAACGTCAACCTGTCCGAGGACCGCACCCTGCAGCGCGCACTGGAAGGCTGGCAGCCCAACTTCATCAACTGGTGGGACGACGTGGGCCCGGAGGGCTCGACCAATTACGACGTGTACCTGCGCACGGCGGTGAGCGTCGATCCGCAGGGCTGGGCCCAGTTCGGCCACGTGAAGATGCGCGACTACCGCTGGGGCATCTTCTTGAACCCCGGCGACGCCAACCGCGAGATCCACTTCGGCGACCACAAGGGCGAGAAGGCCTGGCAGGACGTGCCCGGCGAGCACCGCGCCAACCTGCGCCGCATCATCGTGACGCAGGGCGACACCGAGCCCGCCAGCGTGGAGCAGCAGCGCCACCTGGGCCTGACCGCGCCCAGCATGTACGACCTGCGCAACCTGTTCCAGGTCAACGTCGAGGAGGGCCGCCACCTGTGGGCCATGGTTTATCTGCTGCACAAGCACTTTGGCCGCGATGGCCGCGAGGAAGCCGAGGCCCTGCTGGAACGCCAGAGCGGCGATGCCAACAACCCCCGCATCCTGGGCGCCTTCAACGAGAAGACGCCGGACTGGCTGTCCTTCTTCATGTTCACCTACTTCACCGACCGCGACGGCAAGTTCCAGCTGGCCGCGCTGGCCGAGAGCGCGTTCGACCCGCTGGCGCGCACCACCAAGTTCATGCTGACCGAGGAGGCGCACCACATGTTCGTGGGCGAATCGGGCGTCAGCCGCGTGGTGCAGCGCACCTGCCAGGTGATGAACGAACTCAAGACCGACGACCCCGCGAAGGTGCGCGCCGCGGGCGCCATCGACCTGGAGACCATCCAGCGCTACCTGAACTTCCACTACTCGGTGACCATCGACCTGTTCGGCGCCGACCAGTCCAGCAACGCGGCCACGTTCTACAGCTCGGGCCTCAAGGGGCGCTACGAGGAAGGCAAGCGCACGGACGACCACCAGCTCAAGGGCCAGACCTACAAGGTGCTGGAGGTGGTCAACGGCCAGCTCGTCGAGAAGGAAGTGCCCATGCTCAATGCCCTCAACGAGGTGCTGCGCGACGACTACATCAAGGACTCCGTCGCGGGCGTGGGCCGCTGGAACAAGGTGATCGAGAAAGCCAACATCCCCTTCCGGCTCCAGGTG
Source organism: Acidovorax sp. NO-1 (assembly GCF_000238595.1). Lineage (GTDB taxonomy): Bacteria > Pseudomonadota > Gammaproteobacteria > Burkholderiales > Burkholderiaceae_C > Acidovorax. Next base: position 65,747 of record NZ_AGTS01000090.1, read on the forward strand.
CCGCACAAGGCGTTCAACCGCGCCATCGGCGCGCTCGCCGGCATCCGCCTGTCGCCCGACGGCCGCGTGGTCAGCGAGAGCGAATGGAACGCCCGCAAGAATGAGTGGCTGCCCTCGGACGAGGACCGCGCCTTCGTCGCCTCGCTGATGGGCCGCGTGGTCGAGCCCGGCCAGTTCGCCAACTGGATCGCACCGCCCGTCATGGGCATCAACCGCCAGCCCGTGAATTACGAATACGTCCGGTTTGGTTGATAACCACGGTGGTGGGAGACAAGGGCCGGGAACCCCCGGCCCATGAGAAAAGGACGAACACGATGGAAACCGCCGAAGCTGTCACGACACTCAAACAGCACCTGATCGACCCCGAGATCTGCATCCGCTGCAATACTTGCGAAGCGACCTGCCCCGTCGGCGCCATCACGCACGACGACCGCAACTACGTCATCAAGGCCGATGTCTGCAACGGCTGCCTGGACTGCATTTCCCCCTGCCCGACCGGCTCGATCGACAACTGGCGCATCGTACCCATCGTACGTGCGTATTCCATCGAGGAGCAGTTGACTTGGGATGAACTGCCACAGGAACTGACCCCTGAGCAGTTAGAGGAAGCCGACGCGACCGAAGATGCCGCGAGCATCTGCACTGTCGCGACACCCGCACCGGCAAAAACGGCCGAGCCGGGGACGGAACCCTTCCGCTCGGGGCGGTACGGGGCGCATGTCCCGCCTTGGTCGGCGGCACATGCCTACACCAACCTGTACACCCCCAAGGGCCCAATGCAGGCCACAGTGGTGGGTAACTTCAACTGCACCGAGCATGGCTTCGACAGCGAAACCCACCACATCGTGCTGGATTTCGGAACGGTGCCCTTCCCGGTGCTGGAGGGTCAGTCCATCGGCATCATCCCGCCGGGAGAGGACGCGCTGGGCCGGCCCCACCAGCCACGCCAGTACTCGATCGCCAGCGCGCGCAACGGCGAGCGCGCGGGCTACAACAACCTATCCTTGACCGTGAAACGGGTCACTGTGGATCACCAAGGGCAGCCGGTGCGCGGGATCGCGTCCAACTATATCTGCGATCTCAAGGTGGGCGACAAGATCAAGGTGGTAGGGCCTTTCGGCAGCAGCTTCCTGATGCCTAACCACCCCCGCTCACACATCGTGATGATTTGTACCGGAACCGGCAGCGCCCCCATGCGCGCCATGACCGAGTGGCGCCGGCGCCTGCGCAACAGCGGCAAGTTCGAGAGCGGCAAACTCATGCTGTTCTTCGGCGCGCGTACCCCGCAGGAGCTGCCCTACTTCGGCCCCCTGCAGAAGTTGCCCAAGGATTTCATCGACATCAACCTCGCGTTCTCTCGCGCCCCCGGCAAGCCCAAGAGCTACGTGCAGGATCTGATGCGCGAGCGCTCCGCCGACCTGGCTGCCCTGCTCAAGGACGGGCTGAGCCACTTCTACGTCTGCGGACTCAAGAGCATGGAAGAAGGCGTGGTGCTGACATTGCGCGACATCGCAATGGATGCGTGCCTCGACTGGGACGCAATCGGCAGTGCCATGAAGGCCGAAGGTCGCCTACACCTTGAGACGTACTAATAAGCAACTGCTGAGACGCCGCACGCCCTTCCCCTTCTCTCGCACCACCAGGCGCTGAGGGGAGGTGGCAAGGCGGGTGATCCGTTGGCGGACTCACGGTAGCGCACAGCGCAATGGATGACTAACACATGACTACAGTGAATGTGACGCTGGATGCTGATGGCGTTGCCAGCGTCGAAATGGCACGGCCGGAGGTATTCAATGCCTTCGGCGAGCAGATGATCCAGGAATTGGGCGAGGCATTCGCCAAGCTGTCCTCCGATACCCAGGTGCGGGCAATCCTGCTCAAGGGACAGGGCAAGGCGTTCTCGGCAGGGGCCGATCTCCAATGGATGCAGCGCGCGAGTGTCGCGTCGCGCGAAGAAAACGTGGAAGATGCGCGGCGCTTCGCGGGCATGCTCGCGACCGTCGCCCACTGTCCCAAGCCCACCGTGGCCTGCGTCCACGGCCTGGCGCTGGGCGGCGGAGTGGGGCTGGTGGCGGCCTGCGACTTTGCCGTGGCCTCCGAGGACGCGCGCTTTGCGGTCAGCGAGGTGAAGTTCGGAATTCTCCCGTCCGTCATCGGCCCTTACCTCGTCAACGCCGTGGGCAAGCGCGCGGCCTTGCAGCTGGCGTTGACGGCCACGCGCTTCGATGCGCACGAGGCGCATGCCCTCGGACTGGTGCACCAAGTCTGCTCCCGCGACGTATTGGATACCACCGTGTGCGAGATCATCGACAGCCTGCTGCAAAACGGCCCCACGGCTCTAGCCGAGGTGAAAGCCCTCTATGCCCAGCTTCACGTCGGACCAGTGGACGGGGCGGTGCGCGAGTTGACCGCGCAGACCATTGCGCGCGTGCGCATGACCGATGAGGCCAGAGAAGGCTTCGATGCATTCCTCAACAAGCGCCCGGCGGCCTGGATTCGGAAGGCTGCACCATGAGTCCATTCGACATTCCCGTTGGCGCCCAGGTCTGCGTGATCGGCGCCGGTCTGATGGGGGCGGGTATTGCCCAGATCGCTGCGCAGGCGGGCGACACGGTGCTACTGTTCGACAAGCGCGAAGGCGCGGCCGAGGATGCGTTGCGTAAGCTTCGCCAGCAGTTGACGAAACTCGCCGAACGCGGGCGCATGACTGAAGCACAGGCCCAACAGACGCTGGGCCGTATCCGGCCCGCGCAGGACCTGGCTCAGGCCAGCGGCTGCAGTATCGTCATCGAGGCCATCGTCGAGGACGCCGCCGTCAAGCGCGACCTGTTCGCCAGCCTGGAGGCTATCGTGGCCAGCGATTGCATCCTGGCGTCCAACACGTCGTCGATCTCGATTACTGCGCTGGCCAACGGCATGCAGCGGCCCGAGCGCCTTGTGGGCATGCATTTCTTCAACCCGGTGCCGGCCATGCAATTGGTAGAGGTTATCAGTGGGCTCAAGACCCATGCGCAAGTGGCTGCCGCCGTGGAGCGGCTAGGTGTACGTTGGGGCAAGACGCCGGTGCATGCACGCTCCACGCCAGGCTTCATCGTCAATCGCATCGCCCGGCCGTTCTATGCCGAGGCACTGAACGTGCTCACCGAGCGCGCGTCCTGCCCCGCCGACATCGACCGTTGCCTGCGCGCGGTGGGCTTTCGCATGGGACCATGCGAGCTGATGGACCTCATCGGCCACGACACCAACCTCGCGGTAACACGCAGCATGTTTTCGGCTAACTACTCGGACCGGCGCTTCGGCCCGAGCCTGGTGCAGCAGGAACTGGTCGATGGCGGCCTGCTGGGGCGCAAGTCCGGCGAGGGCTTCTACCGGCACAACGCCGACCACCACACCGTCCCCTCTCCCGTACAGCCCGGTCCAGTGGCTGCCTGGATGCCCCCCGAGAAGGGAATCATCCTGCACGGCCGGGGCGGTTTCGTTGAGCGGATGGCCGCCCGACTCGCGGCCATGGGGGCAAGCGTGGAGCGCTGCCCCGACAGCGGTTGGAGCGGTATCGAAACCCCGCACGGGCAGTTGCGCGTGACGGACGGACGCACGGCGGCGCAACTGGCCTTTGAGAAGCAGGCCGCCAACCTCGCGGTCTGCGATCTCGTCCTGCCGAACTTGGATGGAAACGCGAACGGCGGTGCCCTGGCCTGGACGGCCGCGCCCGCCGCTACGCCTGCATGGCGGGACGAGGTGCAGGCGATGCTGCAGTTCGGGGGCTGGGAGCCGGTGCTGTTTGGCGACGTGGCTGGCCTGCTCGTCGCTCGCACCATCGTCATGCTGATCAATGAAGCCTGCGACGCGGTGCTGCAGGGCGTGTGCAGTGAGGGTGGCGCGGACACGGCCATGAAACTGGGCGCGAACTACCCGGATGGCCCCTTCCACTGGCTGGAGGGCTGGTGTGCGGGCGCGGTGGTGGCCGTGCTCGACCATCTTGATGGGCACTATCGCGGCGAGCGCTACCGTGCGAGCCCAGGGCTGCGCCGGCGCGCTTGGGGATTGAATTGAAGGACGACTGATGCCAAAGACGATTCCGGTAGATACCAACGATTTCCGTGTCGAAGTGGGTGATGACGGGGTAGCCGAGGTCATCTTGGGCCAGCCGGGCAGCATGCCGACCACAGGCGTCGCCGGGCATGGGGCCATCGCGACGATCTGGTCGCGCCTGGCCGCCGAGCCCGGCGTGCGCAGCATCCTGGTGCGCAGCGAAGGCAAGGGCTTCTGCGCTGGCGGGCATGCCGAGCTGGTGCGGCAAATGCTCGACTCCGCGCAGCACCGCGCCCGCGTGATGCGCGAGGGGCGGCAACTGGTGCAGTCCATGCTGGATTGCGACCTGCCCATTGTCTCCGCCGTCAATGGCGCGGCGGTAGGCGCGGGTGCGGCGGTGGCCTTGCTGGCTGACGTGTCGGTGGCGGCGCACACAGCCAAGATCATCGACGGCCACACCAAGATCGGTGTGGCGGCGGGCGACCATGCGGCGGTGATCTGGCCTCTGCTGTGCGGCATGGCCAAGGCCAAATACCACCTGCTAACCTGCGCCCCCCTGACCGGCGTGGAGGCCGAGCACATCGGTTTAGTCAGCTTGGCCGTGCCCGATGCGGAACTGCTGCAGACGGCGCGGCGCATCGCCCAGGAACTGGCTGCCGGCAGCCCTGCCGCCCTGGCACACACCAAGCGCTCATTGAACCACTGGCTGCGCGCGGCTTGGCCGGCGTTCGAGCATTCGCTGGCGCTGGAGATGATCGATTTCGCGGGCAGCGATGCGCGCGAGGGCCTGGCGGCCTTCGAAGAGCGCAGGGCGCCCCGTTTCGGTGCATGAAGTTCGCCGAATTCCATCCTGGGCAGGTGATTCATGCCGGCCCGTACCGGGTGACGCCAGAGGAGTCGGTGGCCTTCGCCAAGGCCTACGACCCGCAGTGGTTCCATACAGATGCGCAGGCAGCGCAAGGCGGAAGCTTCGGCGGCTTGATCACCAGCGGCTGGCATACCTGCAGCATCGCCATGCGCCTCATCGTCGATGTGGCGCTGCAAGGCTCGGAATCCTTCGCGTCGCCAGGTTTGAAGTACGTGCGTTGGCCGTACCCCGTGCAGCCAGGTGACGAGCTACGCCTGGAGGCGCACGTCATCGCCGCGCGACGCTCTGAAAGCCGCAAGGAATTGGGCATCATCGAATGGCGCTGGCAGCTCTTCAACCAGGAGGGGCGGCAGGTACTGGATCTGGAAGCCACCAGCATGTTCAAGCTGCCGGTTGTATGCCTGCCTGATCCACCCACCAACGAACAAGGAGAAGACAACACATGACCGCACGCCACGCCTTCATCTGCGACGCGATCCGCACCCCCTTCGGCCGCTACGGCGGCGCGCTCAGCAGCGTGCGCACCGACGATCTGGGCGCTATTCCCCTCAGAGCGCTGATGGAGCGCAACCCGGGCGTGGACTGGGCCGCCGTGACCGACGTGCTCTACGGCTGCGCCAACCAGGCCGGCGAGGACAACCGCAACGTGGCCCACATGGCCAGCCTGCTGGCGGGCCTGCCCGTGGACGTGCCCGGCGCCACCCTCAACCGCCTGTGCGGCTCGGGCCTGGACGCCGTGGGCACGGCGGCGCGCGCCATCAAGGCGGGCGAGGCGGGCCTGGTGATCGCGGGCGGCGTGGAGAGCATGAGCCGCGCGCCCTTCGTGATGCCCAAGGCGGAAAGCGCCTTCAGCCGCAGCAACGCGGTGTACGACACGACCATCGGCTGGCGCTTCATCAACAAGCTGATGAAGGAAAAGTACGGCGTCGATTCGATGCCCGAAACCGCCGAGAACGTGGCGACCGACTTCCACATCGAACGCGAGGCGCAGGACCGCATGGCCCTGCGCAGCCAGCTCAACGCCGTGGCCGCGCAAAAGGCCGGCCACCTCGCGCGCGAGATCGTGCCCGTGACCATCCCGCAGAAGAAGGGCGATGCCATCGTGGTCAGCCAGGACGAACACCCGCGCGAAACCAGCCTCGAAGCGCTGGCCAGGCTCAAGGGCGTGGTGCGGCCCGATGGCACGGTGACGGCCGGCAACGCCTCGGGCGTGAATGACGGCGCCTGCGCGCTGCTGCTGGCCGACGAGGCCAGCGCCGCCCAATACGGCCTCAAGCCCCGCGCCCGCGTGGTCGGCATGGCCGTCGCCGGCGTGGCGCCGCGCATCATGGGCTTCGGCCCCACGCCCGCCACGCAGAAGGTGCTGGCGCAGACGGGCCTGACCATCGACCACATGGACGTGATCGAGCTCAACGAGGCCTTCGCCGCCCAGGGCCTGGCCGTGCTGCGCGCGCTGGGCCTCGCGGACGACGACGCCCGCGTGAACGCCTGGGGCGGCGCCATCGCGCTGGGCCACCCCCTGGGCGCCAGCGGCGCGCGCCTGGCCACCACCGCCGTCAACCGCCTGCACGAACACGCGGGCCGGTACGCGCTGTGCACCATGTGCATCGGCGTGGGGCAGGGTATTGCCGTGGTGCTGGAGCGGGTGTGAGCGCACCGCAAATCGCACCAAACGATGGTGTGTGCGCTGGCGGCGAAGTGAAAACGACACGCCTGCGCCCTCCTGGATAGGAAGGCGCGGCTTTCATCATGCGATCTTCACATACTCGAAATCGCCCGTCTGGTTGTTGATGCCCACGCGCGGCGGCGCAATCCAGCTGGCGAACCGGCCCGGCTCGGTGCAGGGCTGCATCAACGACACGATGAAGTCCATGTCCTCGGCGTTGGGCAGCCACTCGGCGGCGTTGGCCTGCCAGTGCTCGTCGCTGACGATTTCGCCCTGCGGGTCGATGCGGTAGCCCGCGAATTCGCCGATGCGGCGGTTGAAGCCCTTGTGCGGCTGGCTCAGCTTGAACGCGATGCCTGCCTTCTCGATGGTCTTGTTCCAGCGGTCGATGCCGCCCTGACAGTCGGCGATGTAGTCGTCCAGCAGGCGGCAGTTGATCGCGCGCAGCGCGGGCACCTGGTTCACGACCAGCGCGCCATCGACCACCTGGGTGACGGGGTAGAAGGCGTCTTGCAGCTGGTGGTCGTCGCCCGTGAGCCTGGCCTCGTTGAAGCGGCCCTTGAGCCCGGCGCTGAACGCCTCGGCGCCGTTGCTCGAAATCTCGCTGCCGAACAGGTCCCGCGTCACGCTCATGTGGAAGTTGGCCTTGCGCTGCAGCAGCGGCAGGTCCACCACGCCCAGCGCGCGCACGCGCTCCACGTCATAGGGGTCGGTAATGCCCGCCCGGACCATGGCGGCGCAGGTGGCCTCGATGGTGCGCTGCACGCCGGTTTCGCCCACGAACAGATGGTGCGCCTCCTCGGTCAGCATGAAGCGGCACGAGCGCGACAGCGGGTCGAACCCGCTTTCGGCCAGCGCGGCGAGCTGCATCTTGCCGTCGCGGTCGGTGAAATAGGTGAACATGAAGAACGACAGCCAGTCGGGCGTGCGCTCGTTGAAGGCGCCCAGGATGCGCGGATTGTCCTGCTGGCCGCTGCGGCGCTCCAGCAGCGCCTGCGCCTCCTCGCGGCCGTCCTTGCCAAAGTATTTGACCAGCAGATAGACCATGGCCCACAGGTGGCGGCCTTCCTCGACGTTGACCTGGAACAGGTTGCGCATGTCGTAGAGGCTGGGCGCCGTCTTGCCCAGGTAGCGCTGCTGCTCCACCGATGCGGGCTCGGTGTCGCCCTGCACGACGATCAGGCGCTTGAGCAGGGCGCGGTACTTGCCCGGCACTTCCTGCCAGACGGGCTCGCCCTTGTGTTCGCCGCAGGGAATGGTGCGCCCCTCGACCTTGGGCGCCAGCAGAATGCCCCAGCGGTACTCGGGCATCTTCACGTGGCCAAACTTGGCCCAGCCGGACGGATCAACGCCCACGGCGGTGCGCAGATACACGTCGGCATCCTGGAACCCGTCGGGCCCCATGTCCTTCCACCACTCGAGGTACTGCGGGTGCCAAGTCTCCAGGGCGCGCAGCAACTGCTTGTCGGACGACAGATCCACGTTGTTGGGAATGCTTTCGTCTAGCCTGACCTCGACGAAGTTGTCGGCGCGCACTGCCTCGGAATCTTCGGTCAATGTATCCAATGTCTCGCTCATACTTTTCTCTCCTGTGGTTGGATGACAACGGCGGGCTTACACACACGCCTTCTTACAATATTGCAAAATAATGCATTCATCTGCTGATTAACGTGCATTAATATGCATCTTCATGTGGATTGAGCATTTGATATAGATCAGAGGTTGGACCGGGCGGCACAGGTTTGTAAATCGCCGTTGATCTCGCCTACATACGCGCAGAACGGCGCTGTTGTTGCAAGCCGCAGTGGTCGATTGGTTCGCGCTTGAATGTGCCGCTCTATCGCGAAGGCGGCCGATGTCGGCGCGTGGTACAGATGCAGCCACACGAACTGAAACAGCAGGAAGAGCCGCAGGTCGAATCCCGTATACGAAGCGCAGGCGATCCCTACCAGTTGGCGCAGGCATGCAACGAGGGCGGCATCGCTGACTTCATAGACGAGGGCTGTTTGAATGCGCCCTACACAACGATCAACCAAGTGATCGGCAATGCGCCGTTGGGTACGGAAACAGAGGACGAAAGCACGACGAAGTAACACGCCAATCCGACAGGTTTTGCCAAGCTGTCAATGGCGCACCGATGAACGGAGGAGAAAAGGCAATGGAGCTTCGGCATCTGCGCTGTTTCCTTGCTGTCGCTGAAGAACTGCACTTTGCGAGAGCGGCACAGCGGCTGCACATTGAGCAATCGCCCTTGTCGCGTGCGATCAAGGAACTGGAAGAGGAGTTGGGCGTGCAACTTTTCGCACGCACGACACGCAGTACCAGGTTGACTCATGCCGGCAAACTGTTCACGGATCATGTGTCGCGTGTTTTCATCGCGCTTGAACAGGCGCGCGATGCCGTGAAGGCGGCGGTCAATGGCTTCGATGGTCAGTTGCGCATCGCCCTGTCTGATGGCATCACACCGTCGCGCTTATCGACTTTGTTGGCACGCAGCCGCGAGGAAGACCCCGAGGTGGAAATCAAACTGTTCGAGGTACCTTTAGCTCAACAGGTCAGGGGGCTGCATGACGATCTGTACGACGCTGGTTTTTCGATGACCGAAGACGCGGGCGACGGTATCTTCGCGGAGTCAGCCTGGGATGATCAATTGATGGTGGCGGTGCCTGCGCGCCATCCCGTGTTGGTCTACAAGCGTATTCCGCTGGAGGAAGTGCTGCGCTACCCTTTGGTTTTGGGCGACCCTGCAATCTGCGAGGGACACGCTCGTCAGGTGGATCGCATTCTGCGTCAGCAGGCAATGGACCTGCTGATCGCGCAGCGGGTGGCTACGTTCGACGTGATGATGACATTGGTTTCTGCTGGCCTGGCGTTGGGCCTTGCCGATGCCGCGCGCATTGCCTCCGCCCGTGAACCAAACGTCGTTGCCCGCTCGTTGGCGGGCAAGCCACCCATGCTGACTACCTATTTGTTGCGCAAGGACACCGAGCCGACCCAGGCGCTGGCTCGTTTCATTGAGCGATTGCAATTCATTGGCTCGACAGGTAGCGAGATCGTCAACATTAAAGGAGGTGCATGATGCGTGAGTTCATGCTGCTTGCAGCGCTAGCCATAGCTCTTGTCAGCTGCGGAAAATCCGAATCGACAGCAACGGAAACTGTCGAATCGTTGGCCGCCAACCCCGAACGCCTCAAAACGCTGCGACAGCAATGCAGGTTGGAGCGAGCCAAGCTGGGCGACGAGTTGTGCAATCGCGTGGCCGAGGCGACGAATCGCCGGTTCTTCGGTGATGGCAAGGTGCCCTATACGCCATCCAAGGAGGCACCCAAGTTCTAGCTGCTTAGATTCAGATCTTGGCTGGCTTGCCACGGATCTTTCACGTTCTTGCTCGACACGCCGCAATGCGCCCACGCTTGCGGCGTTTTTACGTCCTGCGCCCCTGCGCTAATTCTTGTTCTTGGCTCGACTTTTCTTCCGATAACGGTCTTTGACCAGCTCTGTGGACAGGGTTGATCCTCGCATATGCGGCAGGTTTGTGTGCCGCTTGCGCACGAGGAAGCAGAGCGCAGGAAGGAAGCTAGGTTATGCATGGGACGAACGTTCTATTCGGTCAGATTGCTGTGGTCTTTGGCATTGTGATCGCTGGGATGTGGAGCGCCACACAATGGACAGCAGTGGCCCTCGGCTATCAGCTACGTCTGGGCTCGCCCTGGTTCGATTTCTTCGGCACGCCGGTCTATCACCCCTGGCGGTTGTTCGAGTGGTGGTTTTTCTTCGATGCTTACGCGCCGCGCGTCTTCGACACGGGCGGTGCAATCGCCGGTGGCAGCGGCCTCGTCGCCGTGCTGGTGGCCATCGGCATGTCGGTGTGGCGCTCGCGGCAGTCTCGGCTGGTCACGACCTACGGTTCTGCGCGTTGGGCCAACATGGAGGACATTCGCAAGGCGGGCCTCGACCAGCCTGCTGGCGTGTTCCTCGGTTTGCATCGCCGGCAGTACCTGCGCCACGAAGGCCCAGAACACGTCCTGACCTTCGCACCCACGCGCTCCGGCAAGGGCGTCGGTCTGGTCGTGCCTACCCTGCTGTCCTGGCCCGCGTCGGCCGTCATCCACGACATCAAGGGCGAAAACTGGAGCATCACCGCTGGCTGGCGCTCGCGCTTCTCGCACTGCCTGCTGTTCAACCCCACGGATGCGAAGTCAGCGGCCTACAACCCGCTGCTGGAGGTGCGGCGCGGCGCGCATGAAGTCCGCGATGTGCAGAACATCGCCGACATCCTAGTAGACCCCGAGGGTGCACTGGAGAAGCGCAACCACTGGGAGAAGACTAGCCATGCGCTGCTGGTCGGCGCTATCCTGCATGTGCTCTATGCGGGCGAGGACAAGACGCTACGCGGCGTCGCCAACTTCCTCAGTGATCCGGCCAGCCCGTTCGAACTGACCTTGCACCGGATGATGACCACGTCGCACTTGGGCGATGGGCCGCATCCCGTGGTGGCATCCGCCGCACGCGAAGTCCTCAACAAGAGCGACAACGAGCGCTCGGGCGTGTTGTCCACTGCCATGTCGTTCCTCGGCCTGTACCGCGACCCCACGGTGGCCGAAGTCACCTCGCGCTGCGACTGGCGCATCGCCGACCTGATCGCAGCGAAGCATCCCGTGTCGCTGTACCTTGTGGTGCCGCCATCGGACATCAGCCGCACCAAGCCGCTGATCCGTCTGATCCTCAACCAGATCGGGCGACGCCTCACCGAGTCGCTGGACGGCTCCGACGGCATCAAGCGCCGCCACAAACTGCTGCTGATGCTCGACGAGTTCCCGGCCCTGGGGCGCCTGGACTTCTTCGAGACGGCACTAGCCTTCATGGCGGGTTACGGCATCCGCAGTTTCCTCATCGCGCAGTCGCTCAATCAGATCGACAAAGCCTACGGTCAGAACCATTCGATTCTCGACAACTGCCACGTCCGCGTGACCTTTGCGACGAACGACGAACGCACGGCCAAACGCATTTCCGAGACGCTGGGCACAGCCACCGAGCTGCGCGCGCAGCGCAACTACGCCGGCCATCGGCTCGCTCCTTGGCTGGGCCACCTCATGGTGTCGCGCCAGGAAACCGCGCGCCCACTGCTGACGCCCGGCGAGGTGATGCAGCTTCCGCCCGACGAGGCGGTGGTGATGGTGTCCAGCGTGGCGCCGATCAAGGCGAAGAAGCTGCGCTACTACGCGGACGGCAATTTCAAGCGCCGCGCGCTGCCGCCGCCCGTCCTCGGGGTCGGGCGCTACGCCGATGTGCCGCCTGCGCGTTCCAATGACTGGAGCGGACTGGCGATTCCTGCCGTTCCGGTGGTGCCTGTCACTGAAGCTGTAGCGGACATGGGTAGCGCCGACGATGGCGGCCCACGCCGCCAGCCAGAACTTTCTGAAACCGTCGCCTACGACCACGAGCTGACCGCGTCCGCAGCCGATTTCGCGCTGCTCGATGACGACGACGAACCGATTCCCCTTCCACGCCATTTCGACCCGGCCCTGCAGCGCACGGCCCGGCTGGCAACCCTGGACCCTGACGACGGAATCGAGCTATGACCCAGCACCGTTTGAACCTCTTCATCCAGCCCGAGCACGCCAAGCGCCTTGACGAGCTGGCCGCAAAAAAAGGCGTGTCCAAGTCGTCCATCGTCGCGGCTGCCCTGGCGTCCTGGCTGTCGCCGGACGCGGGCGACCAGCGCGAAGCGGCCATCGCCAAGCGGCTGGATCGGCTGTCGCGCCAGGCCGAACGCATGGAGCGCGACCAGAACATCCAGATCGAAACGCTGGCGCTGTTCATCCGCTACTTCCTCACGGTGAGCACGCCAGTGCCCGAGGCGCACCAGGATGCGGCCCGTGCCCAGGGCAAAGCGCGCTTCGAGCAGTTCGTCGAACAGTTGGGCCGCCACCTGCTGCGCGGGCGCAGCCTGGTGCGCGACGTGGTGGAGGAACTGCATCCCGACCCGGCGCGCATGGATGAAGCGCAGGAGCGCGCCTCATGAGCGCCGTCCCTCCGTCCTTCAATTCCACGTCGCTCGACCGCCGCGTCCAGATGCTCCGCACGGCGATGGGGCCGCTGATCGCCGCCGCGCTGGAAGACCCGGACGTGGTGGAAATCATGCTCAACCCCGACCGCACGTTATGGATCGATCGCCTGTCGTCGGGCCGCAGGCCGATGGGAGTAGAACTGTCCGAAGCCGATGGCGAACGCATCATCCGCTTGGTGGCCGCGCACGTCGGCGCGGAAGTGCATCGCGGCCAGCCGCTATTGACCGCCGAGCTGCCTGAAACGGGCGAGCGGTTCGAGGGCATCCTGCCGCCCGCTGCGCCGGGCCCGGCCTTCGCCCTACGCAAGCGCGCCGTGGGTGTGATCCCGCTGACGCAGTACGTCATCGACGGGATGATGACCAGCGGGCAAGCGGATTTTCTGGTGCGAGCGGTGCGTGAGCGGCAGAACATTCTGATCGCGGGTGGCACCAGCACGGGCAAGACCACGCTCGCCAATGCGCTGCTGGCCGAGATCGCCGCCACGGGCGACCGCGTGCTGGTCCTCGAAGACACCATCGAGCTGCAATGCGCGGCCCGCGACCACGTGCCTCTGCGCACGCGCCAGGGCGTGGTGTCGATGCAGGAGCTGGTGCGTTCGTCCATGCGCCTGCGCCCGGATCGCGTCGTGGTCGGCGAGGTGCGCGGCCCCGAGGCGCTGGACCTCATCAAGGTCTGGGGCACGGGCCATCCGGGCGGCATCGCCACCGTCCATGCCGGTTCCCCGCTAGCCGCGCTGCTGCGGCTGGAGCAACTGATCCTCGAAGTGGCGGTGAACCCGCCCCGCGCGCTGATCGCCGAGGCGGTCAACGTCGTGATTCACATTGCCGGACGCGGCCGCAAGCGTCGCATCGAGAGCATCGCCCGTGTCGTCGGCTTCGATGGCGCGGGCTACCAACTGGCGAACGCGCTGGAAGCGCCGTTTCCCGAACTGGCGCCGGTTTCCCCTGCAGCCGCCGATACGGCTGCGCCTTCCCTGTCCCCTGACCAACCTGGAGAACTGCCATGACGCAGATGACCGTTCCTGCTTTCCGTATTTCCGTGAATCCGGCTTTGCGCCTTACGCGGCTGCGCAGTCTGGCCCGCACTGCCGTGCATGGGCTGTTCCTCGCCGCGCTGTTGCTGCTCCTGGCCGGTACGGCGCAAGCCGCCGGTTCCTCGATGCCTTGGGAAGGACCGCTGCAATCCATCCTCGAATCCATCCAGGGACCGGTGGCGCGCATCGTCGCGGTCATCATCATCATCGCCACGGGCCTGGCGCTGGCCTTCGGCGACACCTCGGGCGGTTTCCGCAAGCTGATCCAGATCGTCTTCGGCCTGTCCATCGCGTTCGCGGCATCGAGCTTCTTTCTGTCGTTCTTCAGCTTTTCGGGCGGGGCGCTCGTATGACTGCGCCTGACACTTTCGCGGCTGGCTTTGAGGTTCCGCTGCATCGCTCGCTGACCGAGCCAATCCTGCTGGGTGGTGCGCCGCGCACCGTGGCGATTACTAATGGCACGCTGGCCGCTGCCGTGGGCCTGGGTCTGCAACTGTGGGTTCCGGGGCTGGTGCTCTGGATCGCCGGTCACGCGCTGGCGGTCTGGGGCGCGAAGGCCGATCCGCAGTTCATGCCGGTATTCGCGCGGCACATCAAGCACCGGCCGCTGCTGGATGTGTGAGGGTATGCCGCGATGCTGAACCTTGCCGAATACCGTCAGCGGCCCGCCTTGCTGGCCGACTGGCTGCCATGGGCCGGACTGGTGGCACCGGGCGTCGTGCTGAACAAGGACGGCAGTTTCCAGCGCACGGCGCGCTTTCGTGGCCCCGACCTCGACAGCGCCACGCAGGGCGAACTGATCGCCACCTCGGCGCGGCTCAATAACGCGCTGCGGCGGTTGGGCTCTGGCTGGGCGCTGTTCGTAGAGGCCGAGCGGCGGCCTGCTGCTGACTATCCGCATTCCGAGTTCCCCGAGCCGCTGTCCTGGCTGGTGGACGAGGAGCGCCGCGCCGCCTTCGAAGACTCGGGCAACCACTACGAGAGCAGCTACCACCTGACACTGGTGTATCTGCCACCCGAGGAATCGCGTGCCCGTGCCGCCGGTCTGCTGTACGAGAACCGTCCGGCCGAGGGCGTGGACTGGCGCGAACGCCTTGCCGCCTTCACTGCTGAAACTGATCGCATCTTCGACCTGCTCGATGACGTGATGCCGGAGATCGCATGGCTGGATGACGGCCAGACGCTGACCTACATGCATTCGACCATCTCGACGCGGCGCTACCGCGTGGGCGTGCCCGAGGTGCCGTTCCATATCGACGCGCTGCTGACCGATTCCGCGCTCATCGGCGGCCTGGCGCCGATGCTGGGCGACCAGCACCTGCGCGTGGCCACGGTGCGGGGGTTCCCGACCGCGACCTGGCCGGGGATTCTGGACGACCTCAACCGCCTCGGCTTTGGCTACCGCTGGAGTACGCGCTTTCTCTGCTTGGACAAAGCCGATGCGGAAAAAGAACTTGTCCGCCTGCGCCGCCAATGGTTTGCCAAGCGCAAGAACGTGGTGGCGCTGCTGCGTGAAACCATCTTCCAGCAGGAAAGCCCGCTGGTCGACACTGACGCCAGCAACAAGGCGGCCGACGCCGATACCGCCTTGCAGGAGCTGGGCGGCGATCAAGTCGCCTTCGGCTACCTCACCGCCACGGTGACGGTGCTCGATGCCGACCCGGCCTTGGCCAACGAGAAGCTGCGCATGGTGGAGCGCGTCATCCAGGGCCGGGGCTTCGTGACCATTCCCGAAACGCTCAATGCCGTGGATGCGTGGCTGTCCTCGATCCCTGGCAACGCCTACGCCAATGTCCGCCAGCCCATTGTCTCGACGCTGAACCTGGCGCACATGATGCCGGTGTCCGCCGTGTGGGCGGGCCAGGAACGCAACCGCCATCTGGACGGCCCGCCCCTGATCGTTACCCGCACCGACGGATCGACGCCTTTTCGCCTGGTCACGCACATCGGCGACGTGGGCAACACGTTGGTCGTGGGGCCGATCGGCATGGGCAAGTCGGTGCTGCTGGCGGCGATGGCCTTGCAATTCCGCCGTTACCCCGGCTCGCGCATCTTCGCCTTCGACATGGGCCGCTCGATCCGCGCCACCATCTTGGGCCTGGGTGGCGAGCATTACGACCTGGGGCCGGATGGCGGCATCGCGTTCCAACCGCTGGCCCGGATCGACCGCGAAGGCTGGCGCACGTGGGCTGCCGAGTGGATCGAAGGGCGGCTGGTACACGAAGGCGTGGCGGTCGGACCGCCCGAACGCGAAGCGGTCTGGTCTGCCCTCGGCAGTCTGGCCGGAGCGCCCCTTGAGCAGCGCACGATGACCGGCCTGTCGGTGCTGCTGCAATCGAATGCGCTGCGCCAGGCACTCGCGCCCTACGTGCTCGGCGGCGCCCACGGCAAGCTGCTGGACGCCGACCTCGACCGGCTGGGCAGTGCCGACGTGCAGGCTTTCGAGATGGAGGAACTGATGGGCAGCCGTGCCGCAGTGATGGCCGTGCTGCGCTACCTGTTCGCGCGCTTCGAGGAACGGCTGGATGGGGCGCCAACGCTGCTGATCCTCGACGAGTCCTGGCTGTTCCTCGATGACCCGGTGTTCGCCGCTCGCATCCGCCAGTGGCTCAAGACGCTGCGCAAGAAGAACGTCTCCATCATCTTCGCCACGCAGTCGCTCGCGGACGTGAAGGACTCGGCCATCGCGCCAGCCATTATCGAGAGCTGCGCCAGCCGCATCTTCCTGCCGAACCCGCAGGCGGCCGAGCCGCAGATCCGCACGATCTACGAAGGCTTCGGCCTCAACAGGCGGCAGATCGAAATCATCTCCACCGCGCAGCCCAAGCGCGACTACTACTACCAATCCCGTCTTGGCAACCGGCTGTTCGACCTCGACTTGGGGCCGGCCATGCTCGCCTTCGCGGGTGCGTCCATGCCGCAGGACCAGCGCGCCATCGATGAGGTTCTTGGCCGCGTGCTGCCGCAGGCTGGCGTGTCCGGCTTCGCCGGTGCATGGCTGCGCCATCGCGGCCTTGATTGGGCGGCCGACCTGCTGTCCTCGTTCCCCGGCCTCGCGCCAGTTCCCTCTCGTTTCACTGATCCCCTACAGGAGAACCTGCCATGAAGCTTCATGCCCCCAAACTCGCTGCCCTGGCCATGGCTTGCACGCTGGCCTTCGGCGCTGTGCAGCCTGCCCATGCCTTCCTCGGCGGTGGCCGGATCGTGTTTGATCCCACCAACTATGTCCAAAACACGCTGACCGCTGTGCGCACGCTGGAGCAGATCAACAACCAAGTCCGGCAGTTGCAGAACGAGGCGCAGATGCTCATCAACCAGGCGCGCAACCTGGCGAGCCTGCCGTTCAACGTGGTCAGCCAGCTGCGCAGCAATCTGGCGACCACCCAAAGGCTGATCGCCCAGGCCAGGGGCCTGGCCTACGACGTGGCGAACCTCGATCGGGAGTTCGCGCGCCTGTACCCCGAGCAGTACGCAGCCACCGTGAGTGGCGACCAGATGTACCGCGATACGCAGGAGCGCTGGAAGAACACCCTCAACGGCCTGCAGACCACCATGCAGATGCAGGCCCAGGCTTCGCAGAACCTGGGCGAAGACGAAAGCGTGCTGGCCGATCTGGTGGGCCAGAGCCAGTCGGCGGTTGGCGCGCTGCAGGCGATGCAGGCCATGAACCAGTTGCTGGCCTTGCAGGCCAAGCAATCGATCCAGTCGCAGCGCCTTCAGATCACGCAGGACCGCGCCGCCTCGCTGGAACTGGCGCGGCAGGCGGCTGCTACCGAGCGCGGGCGCGAAGTGACGCGGCGCTTCCTGGGTAGCGGCACGCCGTACACGCCCCAGACCGTGAACTTCTACGGCAACTGACGCGCCGCCATGAACGACGTGACGGTCATCGACCGCTTCCTCGACACGTTCTCGCGCTACATCGACTCGGGTTTCGGGTTGCTGCACGGCGAGGTGGCGTTCCTGACCGCCACGCTGATCGTCATCGACATGACCATCGCGGGCCTGTTCTGGGCGATGGGGCATGCCACGGGTCAGGGCGAGGACGTGATCGCCAAGCTGATCCGCAAGGTGCTCTACGTGGGCGCCTTCGCCTACATCATCGGCAACTTCAACACGCTGGCGGGGATCGTGTTCCGGTCCTTCGCTGGCCTGGGTCTACAAGCCAGCGGCTCCGGCCTGAGCATGGGCAGCTTTCTGCAACCGGGGCGGTTGGCGAAGACGGGCATCGATGCCGCAGCGCCGATCCTCACGCAGATCGGCGAGATGGCCGGCTTCCCCGAGGTGTTCGCCCATATCGCGCCTATCGTGGTGCTGTTCATCGCCTGGCTGATCGTCATCCTGTGCTTCTTCGTGCTGGCGGTGCAGCTCTTCGTGACACTGATCGAGTTCAAGCTGACCACGCTGGCGGGCTTCGTGCTGGTGCCGTTCGCGCTCTGGAACAAGACCGCGTTCCTGGCCGAGAAGGTGCTGGGCAACGTGGTGGCCTCGGGCATCAAGGTCCTGGTGCTGGCGGTGATCGTAGGCATTGGCACGGGGCTGTTCGCCGAGTTCACGGTGCACCCCGCCGAGCCGTCCATCGACCATGCGCTGGTCGTGATGCTGGCCTCGCTCGCGCTGCTGGCGCTGGGCATCTTCGGGCCAGGGATCGCCACGGGGCTGGTGTCGGGGGCGCCGCAGTTGGGCGCGGGTGCAATGGCCGGCGCGGCACTGGGCGCGGCGGGTGCAGGTGTCGCCGTGGGCGCTGCCGCCATGAGCGCGGGCAGAGCGGTAGCTGCTGGGGCGCGCATGGCGCCGGCGGCCGCCACGTTGGCCGGCAGTGGCGCACGTGCAGCCACGGCGGCGGCCAGCGGCGCCAAGTCGGCATTCCAGGCCGGCTCCGCCGCTGCGGGTGGCGGGGTCAGGGGCGCAATGGTCGGCATGGGCAACGTCGCCAAGTCTGGAGCGCAGGCCGCCGGGCGGCGCGTCGCGTCCGGCGCTTCCGCCGCTGCACAAAAGATGACCACCGCCTTCAGTGCCGGATGGGACGGTACTAGCGCCGACACGGGCACCGCTGGCGGGGCTGCACCCGCTGGCGCTGCCGACATGAACAAGCAGGAGCAACCCGCCTGGGCCAAGCGCCTGCACCGCAGGCAGCAGCTCACCCACGCTGCGACGACCGCCGCGCACACGCTGCGCGGGGGCGATGGCGGCGGTTCGGGGCAAGGCCCGAGCCTGCGTGATTCCGATTCTTGATCTTCAAGGAGAACTCCCATGCGATTCAAACGACCGCAGGTGCGCTATGCCGACACGCCGCAGCCTGCCACGCCGTACCAAGCCGCCGGCCAGGTCTGGGACGAGCGCATCGGCTCGCCGCGTGTGCAGGCCAGGAACTGGCGGCTGATGGCCTTCGGTTGCCTGCTGCTGGCGCTGCTGATGGCCGGCGGGCTGCTGTGGCGCTCGGCACAGTCCATCGTTACGCCCTACGTCATCGAGGTGGACAACGCGGGCCAGGTGCGCGCCGTCGGCGAAGCCGCCACGCCGTACCGGCCCAGCGATGCGCAGATCGCGTACCACCTGGGCCGCTTCATTGGCCTGGTGCGCTCGCTGTCCATAGACCCCATCGTCGTGCGGCAGAGCTGGCTGGATGCCTACGACTACGCCACGGACAAGGGCGCCGTGGTGCTCAACGAGTACGCGCGGGTCAATGACCCGTTCGCGCGCATCGGCAAGGAGTCGGTGACGGTGCAGATCACGAGCGTGACCCGCGCGAGCGACACGTCGTTCAACGTGCGCTGGACGGAGACGCGCTTCGTCAACGGCGCGCTGGACCGCACCGAACGGTGGAATGCCGTGATGTCCATCGTGCAACAGACGCCGCGCACCGAACAGCGCCTGCGCAAGAACCCCCTGGGCATCTACGTCAACGGGTTGTCGTGGAGCCGCGAACTGGAAGGAAACGAAGGAGCAAAGCCATGAATGCAGTTTTCCGTAAATCCGTATTGCCGGTGATCCTGCTGGCATCGGCTGTCCTGTTCGTGGGCTGCGCCACACAGGGCAAGCCGCCGCCGGTGATCGCTCTCGATGAGCCTGTGCAGGCGCAGCCGCTGCCGGAGCCGCCCGCGCCGGTAGAGGTGGTCACGGTGCCCGAGCCGCTGGCCCTGCCGGCGCAGTTGAAGCCGTTGTCCAAGGTGGATGCGGCCCCGGCCGTGCCGGAGCCGGCTGACGAGAAGGTGCGCGTCTCGCGCGCCAATGCCGAGGCGCGCGTCGCGCCGACGCGCGAGGGCTACGTGAACGCGATCCAGGTCTGGCCCTACAGCGACGGCGCGCTGTACCAAGTCTATGCGGCCGTGGGCCGCGTGACGGTAGTGTCGCTGCAACCGGGCGAGGAACTGGTCACAATGGCGGCGGGTGACACGGTGCGCTGGATCGTGGGGGATACGTCCAGCGGCAGCGGCGATGCGCTACGCGTCAACGTGATGGTCAAGCCGATCCGCTCCGGCCTCAAGACCAATCTGGTCATCACGACCAGCCGGCGCACCTACCTGCTGGAGCTGACCTCGACAGAGAAGGCGTGGATGGCGTCTGTGTCCTGGGAGTATCCGAAGGACAAGATGCTGGCGCTCCAGCGCCAGGCGCAGGCGGCCAGTGCCGCCGCGCCCGTCGATACCGGCTTGTCGCTGGAGAAGATCCGCTTCCGCTACGCGGTGTCGGGCAGCAATCCGCCGTGGAAACCACTGCGGGCCTTCGACGATGGCGAGAAGGTCTATATCCAGTTCCCCGCTGGCATCGCCCAAGGCGAACTGCCGCCGCTGTTCGTGATCGGCGCACAAGGCGACGGGCAGCTGGTGAACTACCGTTTTCGCTCGCCGTACTACATCGTGGATCGGCTGTTCGGCGCGGCCGAACTGCGCCTGGGCGGTGACAAGGGCGACGTGGTGCGGATCGAGCGCACGGATGGCGTAGTGGGCGTGACGCGGAGGAACTGATCATGAGCCAGGACGACACCTCCGGCCTTGCCGCGCCCTCGGCGGGCAAGGTCGCGCCCGAGGCGGTGGCGCTGCGCGCGCAGCCGCGCCCGATCACGCGTCTGAACCGGCGCACGCTGGCCATCCTTGCCGGCGGCCTGTCGGCCGCTGTGCTTGGCGCCACGATCTGGTCATTGCAGCCGCACCGGCGCGGCGCGGGCGAGCAGACCGAGCTTTACAACGTGGATCGCGTCTCGAAGTCCGAAGGGCTGGACGGCTTGCCCGCCGACTACTCGAAACTGCCTGCGAAGGTGCCGGAGCTGGGGCCTCCGCTGCCGGGCGATCTCGGGCCGGCCATCGTGCAATCACAGCAGCCGGTGACGCCAGCCTATGCACCGCCGGGCCACGACCCGGCCGACGCTCTGCGCAAGGAGGCCGATGCGGCTGCGGGTTCGTCGGTGTTCTTCCGCTCGGGCGGACAGAAAGCCGCTGCGCCCGTGCAGGCCGCCACGGCAGGCCCGGCATCCGCCTTGGCGGCCTTCGATCCGCTCGCCGCTGGACCGGCCTCGACGGCGGCCCAGCCCACGGACCCGACTGCCGCGCAGAACCGGCAGGACCAGAAAGAGGCGTTCCTGAAAGGCGGCTCTACGGAAACCTGGAATTCCGGGAATCTGCAAATGCCGTCCTCGCCGTACCAGGTGATGGCCGGAACGGTGATCGCGGGCGCGCTGATGACGGGCATCAAGTCCGACCTGCCGGGCGATGTGATCGCCACGGTGACGGAGCCGGTCTATGACTCGGCCACAGGCAAATTCCTGCTGATCCCGCAGGGGGCTCGCATCCTGGGCCGCTACAACAGCCAGGTGAGCTACGGGCAGAGCCGGGTTCAAGTCGTGTGGAAACGGATCATCCTGCCTGACACGTCCTCGCTGACGCTCGACAACCTCGTGGGCACCGATCCTGCCGGCTACGCCGGGCTGGAGGATGGTGTGGACTGGCATTGGGGTCGTATCTTTGCGGGCGCGGTGCTGACGACGCTCCTGGGCGTCGGTGCCGAGCTGGCTGCGCCGGAGAACCGGCAGGATGGCAACCGCATCGTGATTGCCGGGCGCGACAGCGCACAGGACAGCATCAACCAGATCGGACAGGAGATCACCCGACGCAACATGAACATCCAGCCGACGCTGACCGAGCGGCCAGGCCTGCCGGTGCGGATCATCGTGAACCGCGATCTGGTGCTGCGCCCGTACCAGCCTTTGTTCTTCAACCGGGGGGCAATACGATGAGCACTGCCAGGAAGCTGCGCCTGGGGCCGCTGCCCCGCCAAGAGGTCACGAAGCTGACCTTCGCCTGCCCGGTCGGCCTCAAGAACGACCTCGACCGCTACGCCGCACTGCACGCGCAGGCGTATGGCGAGGCGGTGGACGCGGCCACACTGATTCCTCACATGCTGGAGGCGTTCATGGCAGGGGATCGAGGATTCAGAAAACGAACGACGGCCAAGACCGCACCGCCGAAACAGCCCTGATGACCCGGCCCTCGGACCCGACGAAAGCGCAGCCCACGGGCTGCGCTTTCGCTTGTGGACGTGGATGTCGGCAGGCCGGAACTACGATGACGATGCGATCTTGCCCGCTGCGATGCCCCTGCGTTTGCCACCGCAAGGCGCCCATGTGGCACCTAGCTCAAAAGGAGGCAAGAGCACACGGCGGCCAGTATCTGATCTAACCTATTGACCCATAAGACTTTTTGCGCCGCTACAAGTCTGCATCAAAGGCTTGACGACGGACATTTTTCGTTTCAGATGCCCGGCACAGCCCCGACGCTACATTGCGGGGGCATCACTTCCGACCCCCTGCCCATGATCCTGCGTCAGAAGTCCGCACTGGACGGCTTCACCTGCGAGTTTCTGGATGACACCCGCAGCCAGGTGCTGGGTCGGTTCAGCTACGCGTGGTTCTCGCAGGCCAAAAATACCCGATTGCGCGTCTACAGCGCCGAAGATGCTGCCAAAGGCGACATTCAGATGCACCTGAACGGCAGCGCCTGGAGGGTGCGGCACCTGTATCTGAACCGCGGGCACCTCGGCAACATCCGCTACACACTCGAAACAGCCGACGAGACCGTCCACGCGCAGGTGGATGTGCTGGGCAATAGCGCGGGGCAACGGTTGCCGCGCATCCTGATGACGCAGCCCATACAGGCCGAGGTCGGTACCTCCTCGGGCTGGATCAAAAGGAACTTCCCGGTCACGGAAAGCGGCACGCGAAGGCCCCTGGGCTGCATCCGCGAGCCTTCGGCCATCACCTTCAAACGCGAATTGCTGATCGAACTGCCCGGCGTTGAGCCGCCGGTGGCCGCGTTCTTGTCGGCGGTGGCGCTCATCGTGCGCTACTGAGCAGCGCGGCCTGTAGCCCCCGGCAACGCAGGCCCCAAGCCTGCTGCGCCGCGGTATCAGGGCTTTGGAAGCGGGGGGGTGTCCGGCAGCAGGCAGGCCTCGGCCACCTGCAGGTTGTTGTCCCGGGCAAAGTTCAGCACAAAATCCCAGGCCATGGGCTCGTGGTCGCGCAGATCGCGGTTCACCACCACACACTTCACCCCATTGAGCGTGGTGGGAATGCACCAGGGCGAATAGCTCAGATGGCTGCCAGGCCTTGCCCCGCCCGGCCGGAAGCTGCTCATCACCCCGGCCAGCCGCTCGGCCCAGTCGCTGGGGCGAAAGGTTTTCCCGTCGTGGGTGATGCCCTGGATGAAGACTTCTTTGGAGGTGGGGGAAACCATCGGGGATTGGAGTGGTAACAAGAACGTGCAGCCACGTTCTCAAAGCGCCAGACACAGGATCGCTGCATGCTGCACCGCAGCGCAACATTCTAACTCTTATATAAGAGCTGGCTCCCTAATCCCTTCAGCGGGCTGCACAACCACCGCGCGATGGGATTAGCGCCCGCATTGCAGTGATGCGCAATCGTCAACAGCCCCTTCCCTTGCGCCCTCTAGAATCGTGCTTCGCTTTTTTGCCACCGTACCGTCTGGAGATTTCCGAATGACCGCTTCCATCCCGGCAGCTTCGCCCCACGTGATGAACACCTATGGTCGCGTACCCATTGCGCTGGCCCGTGGGCAAGGCTGCCGCGTGTGGGATGTGAACGGCAAGGAATACCTGGACGGCCTGGGTGGCATCGCCGTGAACACGCTGGGGCACAACCACGCCAAGCTGGTGCCTGCACTGCAGGACCAGATCACCAAGCTCATCCACACCTCCAACTACTACCACGTGCCCCTGCAAGAGCAACTGGCCGCCAAGCTGGTGCAGCTGTCGGGCATGACCAACGTGTTCTTCTGCAACTCGGGCCTGGAGGCCAACGAGGCTGCGCTCAAGATCGCACGCAAGTTTGGCGTGGACAAGGGCATCGCCAAGCCGGAGATCGTGGTGTACGAACGCGCCTTCCACGGCCGCTCGATTGCCACCATGTCCGCCACGGGCAACCCCAAGATCCACAGCGGCTTCGGCCCCTTGGTCGAAGGCTTCATTCGCGTGCCGATGAATGATATCGACGCCATCAAAAAAGCCACCGAAGGCAACCCCAACGTGGTGGCCGTGTTCTTTGAAACCATCCAGGGCGAAGGCGGCATCAACCCGATGCGTGCGGAATACCTGCAGCAGCTGCGCAAGCTGTGCGACGAGCGCGACTGGCTGATGATGATCGACGAAGTGCAGTGCGGCGTGGGCCGCACCGGCAAGTGGTTTGCCCACCAGTGGGCCGGCATCGTGCCCGACGTCATGCCCCTGGCCAAAGGCCTGGGCTCGGGCGTGCCGATTGGCGCAGTGGTGGCGGGCCCCAAGGCGGCCAACGTGCTGCAGCCGGGCAACCACGGCACCACCTTTGGCGGCAACCCGCTGGCCATGCGGTCCGGTGTGGAAACCATCCGCATCATGGAAGAAGACGGCCTGCTGCAAAACGCCGCCCAGGTGGGCGACCACCTGCGGGCAGCGCTGCAGCGCGAGCTGGGCAGCCTGCCCGGCGTGAAGGAGATTCGCGGCCAGGGCCTGATGCTGGGCATCGAACTGAACAAACCCTGTGGCGCGCTGATTGGCCGTGCGGCCGAGGCAGGCCTGCTGCTGTCGGTCACGGCCGACACCGTGATCCGCCTGGTTCCACCGCTGATCCTGACCACCGCCGAGGCCGACGAGATCGTGGCCAAGCTGACCCCGCTGGTCAAAGCCATCCTGGCCGAGTAACCGGCCGGCACCGAGACACACGCCCATGAAACACTACCTGCAGTTCAACGACCTCAACGCTGACGAATACACCTACCTGTTCGAGCGCGCCGCGCTCATCAAGAAGAAGTTCAAGGCCTACGAAAAGCACCACCCGCTGGTGGACCGCACCCTGGCCATGATTTTCGAAAAAGCCAGCACACGCACGCGCGTCAGCTTTGAGGCCGGCATGTACCAGCTCGGTGGCAGCGTGGTGCACCTGACCACCGGTGACAGCCAGCTGGGCCGCGCCGAGCCCATCGAGGACAGCGCCAAGGTCATCAGCCGCATGGTGGACCTGGTGATGATCCGCACCTACGAGCAGGCCAAGATCGAGCGTTTTGCCGCCAACTCGCGCGTGCCCGTGATCAACGGCCTGACGAACGAATACCACCCCTGCCAGATCCTGGCGGACATCTTCACGTACATCGAGCACCGAGGTTCCATAAAGGGCAAGGTGGTGGCCTGGGTGGGCGACGGCAACAACATGGCCAACACCTGGCTGCAGGCCGCTGCATTGCTAGGGTTCAAGGTGCATGTGAGCACCCCCCGTGGTTATGAAATTGATGAGAAATTGGCCGTTGGCGCTGGTGGGACAAGCGCCAGTAGCTATCAATTTTTTAGCAACCCGCTCGAAGCCTGCCAGGGCGCCGACCTGGTCACCACCGACGTCTGGACCAGCATGGGCTACGAGGCCGAGAACGAAGAGCGCAAGAAGGCGTTTGCCGACTGGTGCGTGGATGCCGAGATGATGGCCGCCGCCAAGCCTGATGCGCTGTTCATGCACTGCCTTCCCGCGCACCGGGGCGAGGAAGTCGAGGCGGATGTGATCGATGGACCGCAGTCCGTGGTGTGGGATGAGGCAGAAAACAGGATGCACGTGCAGAAGGCACTCATGGAGTACCTTCTGCTCGGCCGCATAGCCTGATTTTTTGGCTCTCCATGCCTTGGCGTCGCCAGCCCGCCCACAGCGCTGAACTGTTGGCACACTGGGCATTGCTGGGCCAAGCACTCGGCCGGGATACACCGGCGTGGCGTAAAGAGGGGCGACGGCTTGTGCTCAGCTGGGCACGCTGGCCGCGCGCCTACCACGATACCACCCACCTCTGGGCCTGCCTGCGGCATTGGCACGTGGTGCAGGATCAGCAACCCGCCACACTCGACAACCCCCACGCTGTTGCGCTGGCCCTGTGGTATCACGATGCCATTTACTGGCCGTGGAGCAAACACAACGAAGAGCGCAGCGCCGACTGGGCAAGCCGCTTCATCCTGGGCCAGGGTCTACCCGCCACGCTGGCGCAAACCGTGCACCAGCACATTCTGGACACCCGCCACTCCCCCGGCCCGCTCACAGGCGATGCGCAGTGGGTGGTCGATATCGACCTGGCCATCCTCGGCCAGAGCGATGCGGTGTACCGCCAGTTCGAGCGCAACGTCCGCCGCGAATACTTCTTTGTGCGCTGGCCGCGTTATGTGACGGGGCGCAGTGCGGTGCTGCAGGGGTTTCTGGCGCGGCCGCGCATCTACGGCACAGAGTTTTTTCAAGAGCGCCACGAAGCCCAGGCCCGCATCAACCTGACCCACGCGCTGAACGCGCTGGCGGCCGGGTCCGTGTACGGCGCCGATTGTTGAGGCCTCAACAAAAACCGCCGGGCTGTTGGAAATAACCGACACCACGGGTTTTCCGGGACATGCAAACTTTGTCCCATGCCAACGCCTTCCCCCTCCACCGCCCGCCGGCTCTGGGACATCTCGCCGCCCGTCCACGCGGGCAGCCCCGTGTTCCCCGGCGACACGGCCTACAGCCAGCAGTGGTGCGCCACCATCGGCCCCGGCTGTCCGGTGAACGTGAGCGCGATCACCCTGTCGCCGCATGTGGGCGCGCATGCCGACGCGCCGCTGCACTATGACGAAAGCGGCGCCACCATTGGCGATGTATCGCTGGACGCATTCCTAGGGCCCTGCCGCGTGATCCACGCCATCGGCTGCGGCCCGTTGATCGAGTGGCGGCACATCGCCCATGCTTTGAACAGCGCCCTGCCCCCGCGCGTGCTGGTGCGCACCTACGCCACAGCCCCCGAGCACTGGGACGGCCAGCTCACCGCCTTTGCCCCCGACACCATCGTGCGCCTTGCCGACCACGGCGTGCTGCTGGTGGGCATCGACACCGCCAGCATCGACCCGGCCGACAGCAAGCAGCTTCCCAGCCACCAGGTCATCCGCCGCCGCGGCCTGCGCGTGCTGGAGAACCTGGTGCTCGACGCCGTGCCCGAGGGCGACTACGAACTGATCGCGCTGCCGCTCAAGCTGACCACCGCCGACGCATCGCCGGTGCGCGCCGTGCTCAGAGCGCTCTGACGAAAAAATTTCAAGCCTTTATTGGCTGATTGGGTACATGCCTCAGACCAACCCCGTTCGCCCTGAGCCTGTCGAAGGGCTGTTTACGAGCAGCGCACTGGCTTCGACAAGCTCAGCCCGAACGGACGGAGAGACCCCTGAGACAAGTCGAATATCAAGCCTTTTTGGCATCTAGCGCTTACCCCATAAGCGCTAGAAGCTATCAAAACAGTAGTAACCAATATTCACCGCCATGACGACAACCCTGCAAGACTGCCGCGCCCTGGATGCGCAAGACCCACTCGCCCCGCTGCGCGAACACTTCAGCCTGCCCGCGGGCGTGATCTACCTCGACGGCAATTCGCTGGGCGTGTTGCCCAAGGCGGCCGCTGCCCGTGTGGCCGACGTGGTGGCGCGCGAATGGGGCACGGACCTCATCAAGTCCTGGAACACCGCCAGCTGGTTTGACCTGCCCCAGCGCCTGGGCAACCAGCTGGCCCCGCTGATCGGCGCGGGCAACGATGAAGTGGTGTGTACCGACAGCACCTCCATCAACCTCTACAAGGTGCTGAGCGCGGCGCTGAACATTGCGCGCGAAGACAGCCCCGCCCGCAAGCGCATCGTGAGCGAGCGCAGCAACTTCCCTACCGACCTCTATATTGCCGAGGGCCTGTGCAAGGAACGCGGGCTGGAGCTGGTGCTGGTAGAGCCCGATGAGATCACCACAGCGCTGACCTCCGACGTGGCCGTGCTGATGCTCACCCACGTGAACTACCGCACCGGCGCCATGCACGACATGGCCGCCATCACCGCCGCCGCGCACGCGCAGGGCATTTTGTGCGTATGGGATTTGGCGCACAGCGCGGGCGCCGTGCCGGTGGACTTGAACGGCGCAGGCGCTGATTTTTCGATTGGCTGCGGCTACAAATACCTCAACGGCGGCCCCGGCGCACCTGCCTTTGTGTGGGTACACCCGCGCCACGCGAACCGCTTCTGGCAACCGCTGTCCGGCTGGTGGGGTCACGCCGCACCTTTTGCGTTCACCCCCGACTACAAACCCGCCCCGGGCATCACACGCTACCTGTGCGGCACGCAGCCCATCATCAGCCTGTCGGCGCTTCAGTGCGGGCTGGACGTGTTCACGGCTGCCGAATCACTGGGCGGCATGGCGGCACTGCGCACCAAATCCCTGGCGCTCACCGACCTGTTCATCCAGCTGGTGGAGGAGCGCTGCGCAGGCCACGGCCACGGCCTGGGCCTGGCCACGCCGCGTGCGCATGCACAGCGCGGCTCGCAGGTGTGCCTGACGCGCGACGAAGGCGCGGGCGTCAATGGCCAGGGCAGCGGCGCCTACGCCATCGTGCAGGCGCTGATCGCGCGCGGTGTGATTGGGGACTACCGCGCCGGGTCCGGTGCGGCTTCTGCTGCAGGCAAGGGCGATGGCGGCAAGGGCCCGCACAAAGACATCCTGCGTTTTGGCTTCACGCCGTTGTACATTGGCTTTGAAGACGTGTGGAACGCGGTGGAGCATCTGCGCCAGGTGCTGGAAAGCGGCGAGTGGCAAAAGCCCGAGTTCAACCAGACCCACGCGGTGACCTGAGGCCTGTCGGCATCCAAAAACACCTCAACCCGTTCACGCTGAGCCCGTCGAAGTGCCGCGCAAGGCTTCGACAGGCTCAGCCCGAACGGCTCTGATTGATCGAGCGCTCCGTGTGAAACGGCGCGAACGCAGGAGACCCACCATGTGCCCCTTTTCCCAAACCACCGTCCCCGCCAGCGACACGCCGGCCGCCGCCCTGCCCGAGTCCATCGTGCGCGAAGAGCGCGCCCAGCTCGACTTCAGCAAGTCGATGAGCTACGGCGACTACCTGCAGCTCGACGCCATCCTCACCGCGCAAAAGCCGCTCTCGCCCGCGCACGACGAGATGCTGTTCATCGTGCAGCACCAGACCAGCGAGCTGTGGATGAAGCTCATGCTGCACGAGCTGCGTGCGGCCATTGGCCACATTGCGCGCGACGAGCTGCCGCCCGCGTTCAAGATGCTGGCACGGGTCAGCAAGATCATGGAGCAGCTGGTGCACGCCTGGGACGTGCTGGCCACCATGACACCGCCCGAGTACAGCGCCATGCGGCCGTACCTGGGCCAGTCCAGCGGCTTCCAGAGCTACCAGTACCGCTGCATCGAGTTTTCGATGGGCAACAAGAACCGCGCCATGCTCCGGCCCCACGAGCACCGCGCCGACCTGCTGGCGCTGGTGCAGGCGGCGTACGAGGCCCCTTCGCTGTACGACGAGGCCCTGCGCCTGCTGGCCCGACGTGGCCTGCCCATGCCGGCCAGCCACACCGAGCGCGACTGGAGAGAGCCCTATGTGGAAAACGACGCGGTGGAGCAGGCCTGGCTCACCGTGTACCGCAACCCCGAAAAACACTGGGACCTGTACCAGCTGGGCGAGGAGCTGACCGACCTGGAGGACGCGTTTCGCCTCTGGCGCTTTCGCCACGTGACCACGGTGGAGCGGGTGATCGGCTTCAAGCGCGGCACAGGTGGCACGGGCGGTGTGAGCTACCTGCGCAAGATGCTGGATGTAGTGCTGTTCCCCGAGATCTGGAAGCTGCGCACGGACCTGTAGCGCAAAAAAAGGGCTGCTCACCGCGGTGAGCAGCCCTGCCTGATCGGTTCATTGCAGAAGATCATCCGGCCAATGCAAGTGCACCGGCCGTGCTGCGTCAGGGAAGGACGAGATCGTCGCCCTCGCGCACGCTGGCCTGCTGCTGGCGGCCGCCCAGCGAGTAGGTCACCCAAAGCGTCTTGGTCACCCGGGGCGCAGGGTCGCAGCGGCACAGGTCGTTGGTAACGCGCACCTCCAGGCGGTCATCGCGCACGATAGAGCGCAGCTGCCCCGTCACATCAACCATGCGGCCCTCGGCGCCGTAGGCGGCGTTCAGCACCACCAGGGCATTGCGTTGTGGATCCCGGTAGCCACCGCCCTGCGGGTAGGCGCCCGGGTTCACCACGCCGTTCCAGCCACCGTTCCAGCCTTCACGGCCCCAGTTGCCGCCGGTCCAGCCGCTGAAGCGGCCGCCGTCGATGGTTTTGCCCTCGGCGTATTCCAGCAGCTGGGTCTGACCGTCGCGGTCACGCACATAAATGCGCAGGGTCTTGGTTTTGTAGGGATGGGGGTCCACGCCAAAGGTGTCGTTGGTGAGGTGGATGGCGCGGTCATTGCGGGCCAGTTCGCGCAGGCGCTGCGTCACGTCGACATGGCGCTCGGGCGTGCCATAGACGGCTTGCAGGATGCTGAGCTCACCGTCATCGCGGCCACGGTTGTTTCGGCCCTCATAACCCTGCCAGCCCTGGTTGCGACCGCCCTGGCCCCATCTTCCGCCACGCCAGCCGATGAACTGGGAACCGTCCACGGTGGCGCCCTCACGGTACTCGAACGTCCGCGTCGCGCCGTCCCGCCCGCGGGCGTAAATGCGCAACGCCTTGGTGCGGCCACGGTCCGGGTCGGCGCCAAAGACTTCGTTGGTGACGCGGAAGGTCTGGTCGCTGCGGGCAAGCTGCCGCAGCCGGTCCGTCACGTCCACATTGCTCTCCAGCGTGC
Source organism: Acidovorax sp. NO-1 (assembly GCF_000238595.1). Classification (GTDB taxonomy): domain Bacteria; phylum Pseudomonadota; class Gammaproteobacteria; order Burkholderiales; family Burkholderiaceae_C; genus Acidovorax. The sequence goes on from NZ_AGTS01000090.1 coordinate 96,561, forward strand.
CATAGCGCGCGCCGAGGATCTGGTAGCTGCCTTCGTCGCGCGGCTGGGCCGTGGCGGAGGTTATCAGCCCGAAAAACAACAACAGCACGGCCCAGAAGCCGTGAAAGGGATGGCGAAGCAACATGGAAACCTCCTTGAATGGCAGGCCGGTCGCTTGCAGACACAACAACGGCCGGTGTGCACACGATTCCACGCCGATCTTGCCACGTCAATAGGACGGTGCCTTGGGGGTCTGTGGGACACCACCTGCGTGGCACCTGTGCAGCAAGGGACGTCGGCGGGGCGATGTCGCGGGCCCTGTGGGCGACAGCCGATCTGGCGCAGGGCTGGTAGCCTCGGCTGCATGCCGATGACCGCTTCGCAAACGCCCGCCCCGCTGATCTCCCCGCGCAACGCCTGGTGGATGTTGCTGGCACTTGTGTCGGGCTTTGCGCTGAGCCAGGCTTTTCGCACGGTCACGGCCATCATGGCCACGGGCCTGCGGGCAGAGTTCGGCCTGTCGGCCCAGGCGCTGGGCGTGTTTGCCGGGGCGTTTGCTTTTGCCTTCGGCACCATGCAGCTCTTCATGGGAATCGGCATTGACCTGTATGGCGTGCGGCGCACGCTGCTGGTGGCGTTTCCGCTGGCAATTGCAGGCGCTGTGCTGTCGGCGCTGGCACCGGGTTATGGCGGGGTGCTGCTGGGGCAGGTGCTCATCGGCGTGGGCTGCGCGCCCGCCTTTCTGGTGTGCACCGTGTTCATTGCGCGCTACTTTCCGGCCCGCCGGTTTGCCATGGTCTCGGGCGTGGCGATGGGTGTGGGCGGGCTGGGCATGCTGTTCACGGGCACGCCGCTGGCGTGGCTGGTGCAGCAGTCGTCGTGGCGCATGGGGTTTGCGGTGCTGGCAGCGCTGGCCACGCTGGCGTGGCTGCTGATCTTCTGGAAAGTGCACGAGCCAGCGCAGCCCACCCACGGTGCGCCCCCGCGCGAATCGGTGCTGCAGGCGGTGCGCGGCTTTGGCGCGCTGTTCCTGCTGCCGCACACCGCCGGCATCATGCTGCTCGCGCTGACGACATATGCGTCGTTCCTCACCATGCGGGGCCTGTGGCTGGGCCCGCTGCTGATCGAGCGGCACGGCTACTCGCTGGTGGCCAGCGGCAATGTCGCCATGCTGTCGTCGCTGGTGTCGCTGTTCACCCCGGCGCTGTTCGGGCGGCTCGACCCGGGGCCGGGCGCCCGGCGCCGCTGGATCACCGGCTTCACGGTGCTGCTGGCAACGCTCTTTGGCGCCATCGGCCTGCTGCATGCCGAGTGGCTGGACGTGGCAGGCTCCATTGCCGTGGGCATGCTGTCGGGCTACATGGTGCTGCAGTATTCGGACGTGCGGTCGGCCTACGCCCCCGCCGTCACCGGGCGCGCGATGGCGGTGTTCACCATGGCGCTTTTCCTGGGCGTGGCGCTGATGCAGTGGGTCACCGGTGTGGCCGCTTCCATCGCGGCCGCGCAGGGGGCCGATCCGTATGTGGCGGTGATGCTGACCATTGCCGGCATGCTGGCCGCCGGGGCCCTGGCGTTCCGGTGCCTGCCCGCGCCCGCACGCTGACGGCGCTGGCCTGAGAAAATATCACACTACTGTCCGGTAAATTTCCTTGATGCATCAGAATAGCTCCGTCTGATGCTGTCCTTGCTCAATCTCATCTCCGGTGAGTGCGTTGGTCACCATCTGTGCCAGGGTGACCTTCTCGAACATGTTGACCTCCGCCAGATGCAGGAAGTTGCGCAATGAAATCCGCGCATGAAACGGCTTGTGTGCGATCAAGGCCATGAGATAGGTACACACCGCAATCCAGATTTGCGAGCGCACCGCGTTCAGTGAGTTGCCGAAGAAGTGTTTGACGTTCAAGTTCTGCTTGAGCCACTTGAAGAACAACTCAACCTGCCAACGCTGCTTGTAGATCGTGGCGATGGTCAGGGCCGATAAGTCCAGGCGATTGCTCAGAAACACCAACTCCAGGCAGCTCACGGCGTCATAAAAGCGTACCCGACGCAAAGGCTGTGGGTAGCCCTTCTTGGAGCGCTCGCCGGTCAGCACAATCGTCTGGTCTGACCAGACTCCTGCCTTGGCGTCGGTGGGGTGCGCTTCAGTGCAATGAAAACTCAAGTTGCCTTTGGCGCGCACCACAAAACTGCATTCCTGCTGCACCAGCAGGTACAGCCGGGCAAAGTCCACATAGCCCCGATCCAGCACTACGATGGAGCCCTTTGGCAGAGCCAAATTGTCCAGCAGGCTCACATCACTGACCTTGCCCGTGGTGATGGTAAGCATGACCGGAATCGCGCCACGCAAGTCGATTACGGTGTGGGCTTTGATGCCTGCCTTGGTGGATCGAAAGTCAGCCCAGGGAAACAGGCTCAGGCACAAATCAATGGTGGTGGAGTCCATGGCATACAACGGCTCCTTAAGGCCCAACCCAATGTCATGGTCTTGGTACAAAGCCAGCGCCATCTCTGTCAGACGATGCCCCAGTGCTTCAAACAATGCCGAGTCGCGCCGCTCGTTGGCATCGGCCAAGGTGGAGCGTGACACCCGCTGGCGCAGGCCCAGGTGATAGAGCTTGCTGCTCTGAGAGTTCAGGCACGCGATCAGGTCACGCAAACCCTCTCTGCGGGTGAGCTGCGCGTAGGCCATGCAGATGAAGTGACTCCATGCGGTGAAGTCGCGCGTCCATCGGTTGGCTTGGTATTTGTCAACAAGGTGTTCAAAGTGGCTAAACGGCACGACCCCCAGCAATTGTGCGAAAACCGTGCGCCCAGTGTTCATGGTGTAGACCCCAAAAATGAGGCCACGGTACGCCACGGGCGTGGATCGCGTTTCAAATCGCCGGAATCGAGAATCCTCTGGGAACCCGCGCCCGGCCTATGTCTGAGCTAATTTGCCGGGAGATTTACCGGACAGTAGTGGCCTGCTTTAGTAGATCGAAAGTCAGCCCAAGGAAACAGGCTCAGGCACAAATCAATGGTGGTGGAGTCCATGGCATACAACGGCTCCTTAAGGCCCAACCCAATGTCATGGTCTTGGTACAAAGCCAGCGCCATCTCTGTCAGACGATGCCCCAGTGCTTCAAACAATGCCGAGTCGCGCCGCTCGTTGGCATCGGCCAAGGTGGAGCGTGACACCCGCTGGCGCAGGCCCAGGTGATAGAGCTTGCTGCTCTGAGAATTCAAGCACGCGATCAGGTCACGCAAACCCTCTCTGCGGGTGAACTGCGCGTAGGCCATGCAGATGAAGTGACTCCATGCGGTGAAGTCGCGCGTCCATCGGTTGGCTTGGTATTTGTCAACAAGGTGTTCAAAGTGGCTAAACGGCACGACCCCCAGCAATTGTGCGAAAACCGTGCGCCCAGTGTTCATGGTGTAGACCCCAAAAATGAGGCCACGGTACGCCACGGGCGTGGATCGCGTTTCAAATCGCCGGAATCGAGAATCCTCTGGGAACCCGCGCCCGGCCTATGTCTGAGCTAATTTGCCGGGAGATTTACCGGACAGTAGTGAAAATATCATCAAAAACAGGCTCCAGCGCTTATAAAGAAAGCGCAAGCAGCTATGTTTTATGTAGCAATTTGCACTACAGCGAACTGGCACTCGAGCCATCGCCCCGGTACAGCCAGGGAACATCCAGCAAGCGTTCGCCCAGCAGCCGCAACGACACGTCCCGCCCCCAGCGCACCAGCCCGGTGGCATGAAAGATGCGGCCGTTGCGGGTGGAGCGTGCCTGCACGCGTGCATTGCGCTGCCAGCGGTTGAGTGCGTAGCGCCTCAGGCGCAGCGGCACGTCCAGGTCGTGCATCGACAGCGCACGCTGCAGTTCGGCAGCGTCTTCAATGGCCATGCCCGCGCCCTGCGCCAGGTAGGGGCGCATGGGGTGCGCGGCATCGCCCAACAGGGCCACCAGGCCCTGCGCCATCTCGTGGGCGCCCTGCACCGGCGGGCGGTCACACAGCGGCCACAGGCGCCAGCCGGGCGCCCCGGCCGTGCCGACGCTGCGCACCACATCCTGCAGGGCCGTGCAGGTGCCTTGCAGGGCGTGGTCCAGGCCCGCCGCGTTGGCGGCATGGTCCCAGTTTTCCAGGTCCTGCGGCGCGGGGCCTTGCACGATCACGACGATGTTCTGCAGCTCCCCCCGGCGCACCGGGTATTGCACGGCATGCAGGCGCGGGCCCAGCCACGCCGTGACCTGGGCGGTGCGCAGCGCATCGGGCAGCGCATGCTGCGGAACCAGCGCCCGGTAGGCCAGGTGGCCCGTCACGCGGGGTGGCACGGCACCCAGAAGCTGGGTGCGGGTGCGGCTCCACAGCCCGTCAGCCCCGATGAGTGCGTCGCCCTCCAGCTCCTTGCCGCGGCTGGTGCGCACGGTGACCACGCCATCGGCATCGGCAAAGCTGTCTATCGCATGCTCCAGGTGCAGTTGCGTGTCGGTGTATTTGGTCAGGGCCGACAGCAGCAGCCCGTGCAGATCGGCCCGGTGGATGGTGGCGTAGGCTGCGCCGTAACGCTCCACGGCGGTCGATCCAAGCGGCAGCACGGCCAGTTCCTGGCCACTGACTGCATTGCGCACCTGCAGGCGGCTGGGAAACGCGGCCACCGCCTGCAGGGGCTGCTGCAGGCCCCATGCCTGCAGGCGGCGCACCACGTTGGGGCCGATCTGCACACCCGCCCCTACTTCACTGAAAGCGGCAGCGCGCTCGTACAGCCGCACATCCCACCCCGCGCGCGATGCGCCCAGCGCAGCGGCCAAGCCCCCAATGCCGCCGCCGGCAACCAACACCTGTTTTTTCATGGGTGGCATTGTGCCGCGCACCAGGGCGCGGCCAGATGACTTGCGGGTATTTCAGGTTTCAGGGCAACGGCCGAAGCGCGCGCTCCAGCAGTTCAGGCGCCATGGGGCGGCCAAACAGATAGCCCTGGAAAGCCTGGCAGCCGTGGCGCTGCAGAAACTCGAGCTGGAACGCGGTTTCCACGCCCTCGGCCACCACGGCCAGGTCCAGGCTCTGCGCCAGCGCCAAAATGGTGCGCACGATGGCGGCATCATTCGGATCGCTTTGCAGGTCGCGCACAAAGCTCTTGTCGATCTTGAGCTGGTCGAGCGGCAGGCGCTTGAGGTAGCTCAGGCTCGAATAGCCGGTGCCAAAGTCATCCAGCGAAAAGCCCACGCCGTAGCGGCGCAGGTGCTCCATGCGCGAGATCACGTCTTCCACATCGGTGAGCAGCAAGCTCTCGGTCAGCTCCAGCTTGAGCTGCTCGGGGTTGGCGCCGCTGGCCTGCAAGGCGCCCAGCACCTGTTCCACAAAATCGGGCTGCCGGAACTGCCGCACGCTCACGTTCACCGACAGGAAGAACCTGCGTGTGAGCGCGCTGCGCGACCAGGCCACCAGCTGGGCGCAGGCGGCCTCCAGCACCCACTGCCCGATGGGAAGGATCAGCCCGGTCTGCTCGGCCAGCCCGATGAACTCGGCAGGCATGACGACGCCGCGCTGCGGGTGATTCCAGCGCACCAGCGCCTCTGCGCCCAGCAGCCGCCCTTCACCATCCACCACCGGCTGGTAGTGCAGCATGAGTTCGTTGTCGTGCAGGCTGCGGCGCAATTCGGCCTCCAGCGCCGCGCGGCTGCTGACGGCCGCCTGCATGTCGGGGTCGAAAAACCGCTGGGTGTTGCGGCCGGCGGCTTTGGCCTCGTACATCGCCAGGTCGGCATGCTTGAGCAGTTCGTCCACGCTGCTCGCCTTGTCGCCAAACAGGGCAATGCCGATGCTCGGGGTGCTGTGGTGGCTGGTGTCGCCCAGGGCGTAGGGCTTGCCCAGCGCCTGGGCGATGTGGCGTGCCACCACTGCAGCCTCGCTGCTGGCCTGGGTGACATCGGCGCTGAGTCCTTCCACCAGCACCACGAACTCGTCGCCGCCAAAGCGGGCCACCGTATCCACATCGCGCACACAGGCGGCCAGCCGCTGGGCTGCCTGCACCAGCAGCTGGTCACCGGTGTCGTGGCCCAGCGTGTCGTTGAGGTCCTTGAAATTGTCCAGATCAATGAAAAACAGCGCCCCCTGCGCGCCGGAGCGCGCCACCGCTGCGGTGGCGCACTGCAGCCGGTCCACCAGCAGGCGGCGGTTGGGCAGGCCGGTCAGTGCGTCGTAAAACGCCAGCCGCTCGATCTGGCTTTCCACGCGCTTGCGTTCGGTGATGTCGCGCCCCACGCCGCGGTAGCCGCGCAGGGCGCCCTGCGCGTCAAACACCGGCACGCCACTGACCGATATCCAGTGCATGCTGCCATCGGGCCGCTGGCGTTGTATCTCCAGGTCACGAAAGGGCTGATGGGCCTGCAGCACGGCCCGGTGCGCGGCCCAGTCGGCCTCGGTCATGTTGAGGGCGCCGATCTCCCAGCGCGTGTGCCCCATCACGCTGGTCAGCGGTATGCCGTTGACGCTGAGGTCGCCCGCCAGCTGCACAAAGCGGCCTTCTGCGTCGTGCTCCCAGTACCAGTCGGACGAAAGATCGCTCAGCGAGCGAAATCGCGCCTCGCTCTCGCGCAACTCGTTTTCCACGCGCACGTAGTAGCTCACGTCGGCAAAGGTGCGCACCAGGCTGCCGTCGGGCAGCTCCGTGGTGCGCACTTCAAACGTGCGGCCATCGCGTGTGGTGCGCCAGTAAACGTCTGGCGCGGGGGCCACGGCCCCTCCGGCCACATACCCATAACCGCGCTGGTCCACCAGGCTGTGGCCCTCGCCGAAGTCGCCGCGCTCGGACTGGATGCGGGTCAGGTCCGCCAGCGTGGGGCGCTTGGCCATCAGCGATTCGGGCAGGTTCAGCAGCTCGAGCACCCGCTGGTTGTAGACGATGATGCTGCCGTCCGGCCCGGTCTTGAAGATGCCCTGGCTCATGCTGGCCAGGGTGACCTGCAACGCGGAGCGTTGCTCCTGCAGCAGCGTCAGCGCCTCCTGCCAGATGCGGGCATCCACCATGCGCACAGGCTGGCCCTGGCCCTGCGTTCGCTGCAGGAGCACGGCCAGGCGGTGCAGCAGTTCGCCCAGATGGGCCACCCCATCGGCCTCCCGCACGATGTAGTCGCCCAGTCCGCAGCGAAAGGCCCGCGCGGCCAGTGCCTCCTGGTGGCCGTCGATGCACATCAGCACCGGGCGGCCCGCACACAGCGCCAGCACGCCCGGAAGGTCCTGAACCGAGGGCTGCAGGCACAGCACCACGGCGTCCCAGGCATGCGATGCCAGCGGGGCGCGTGCCGCATCCGGGTTGGGGCTGTTCACCACCTGCCAGCCCGGCTGGCGTTCTTCCAGAAGCCGCCGCGCGGCCGTCGCGTGCAGCGCATCGCTGTCCACCCACAGAATGGCAGGCGCGCTCATGGTCCGCCGCTTTCGCTGGTGGCGCCAGGCGCCACGCCTTCCGGCACCAGCCGGTGCTCACGCACAAACACATCGATGGGGACCGGCCGCCCAAACAGATACCCCTGAAACCCCTCACACCCATGCAGCCTCAGGAAACTCAGCTGCCCCGTCGTCTCCACCCCCTCGGCCACCACCTGCAGGTCCAGGCTCATCGCCAGCGCCAATATGGTGCGCACGATCGCCGCGTCGTTGGGGTCCGAC
>NZ_AGTS01000089.1 GCF_000238595.1 Acidovorax sp. NO-1
TAAAAAGCCCGCCGAAGCGGGCTGTGGGCCTGCGGTACGTGCTTATTTTTTGGTAGCACTGGCCGCAGCGGCCGGTGCGCTTGCCGGCGTGGTCGCAGCGGCAGTGGCGGTCTTGGCATCCTTGTCGGCTTTTTTCCCGGTGGCTTTTTCCACCTTGTCGCCCTTTGCATTTTTTGCATCGGACCGGGCTGCGGCGGTCTGGCTGAATTTCTTGCCATTGACCGTGAGACCTTCGGCAGAGAACTTGGCCGCCGTTTTCTCGCCCACGCCGCCTACGCGGGCGATGAAGTCACTCCAGTCCTTAAAATTGCCGTTCTTGCGTTCGTCCAGGATACGGGTGGAGATGCCTGGGCCAATGCCCTTGATGCCGTCCAGTTCGGCCGCAGTGGCTTTGTTCACGTCCACCGCTGCGAAAGCGGCAGCGGCGTACAGCATGGTGATGATGAGCAGGATTTTCTTGAACACGATAAAGCTCCCCCGAGAGTGTGGTGTGATGGTTTTTGTCGCGGCATCGAGTTGCCGCGGCGCCATCTTATCCACGGCTGGCAAGGCCATGTTGCCAGTTGTTTCAGGGGCTCAGAGCTCTTCCACGCGGCGTGCCGGATAGCTGTCCCAGGTCTGGCAACCGGGGCATTGCCAGAAATGCTGGCGGGCCTCGAACCCGCAGGCCGCGCAGCGGTAGCGCGTCAGGGGCTTGACCGCGTGCTCCAGCGCGCGCTGGATCTGCGGGTGAAATTCTTCGTGCTCCAGCTTCTCGGTGGCCAGCCATTTCGCCGCGGCGACCAGCGAGCGTTCCTTGTCCAGGTGCTCCACGTAACGCTGCCGGGCGGAGGGGCGGGTAGCCTCGTCGGCGGCTTCCATGGCCACGATGCTCTCCAGCACATCCAGCGAAGGGGCCTGCGCATAGTGGGCCTTGAGCAGGGCGTGGACCTCTTCGGTGCGCCCGGCGGCCATGGCGGCCTCGACCATCAGCGGGGCGGCCAGTGGCAGTGCGGCGGGGTTGCGCTCGCCCAGGGCCTTGAGTGTGGCCAGCACTGCCGCCGGTTGGCCCATGAGGCGCTGCAGGCGCGCCAGCTCAATGCGTGCGCGTGCGGCTTCCGGGGCGGCTGCCACGGCCTGCTCCAGCAAGGCCTGTGCGCCGGGCAGGTCGCCCTGGGCGCTCAGCGCCAGCGCCTGCTCGCACAGGTAGTGGGCCTGGCGGGTGCTGAAGTCGCCCTGGTCGGCATCGTGCATCTTGCGGGCGATGGTGGCTGCGTGGGGCCAGTCGCGTGAGCGTTCATAAATGGCCAGCAGCGCCAGGCGGGCCTGTGCCTCGAAGGGCGTGCCTTCCAGGCGGTGCAGGGCTTCTTCCGCGCGGTCGAGCAGGCCGGCCTTGAGAAAGTCGAGCGCCAGCGCGTGCTGGGCGCGTTCACGGTCGGTGCGGGAGAGGTCGCCGCGCGAGAGCAGGTGCTCGTGCACGCGCACGGCGCGGTCGTATTCGCCCCGACGGCGGAAGAGGTTGCCCAGGGCAAAGTGCAGCTCCGACGTGTCGGGGTCGTTCTGCACGGCCTCGATGAAGGCGTCGATGGCCTGGTCCTGCTGCTCGTTGAGCAGGAAGTTCAGGCCTTTGAAATAGGCCTTGGGCGCACGGCGGTTTTCGGCGCGCAGCTGGCGCACGTCAAAGCGCGAAGCCAGCCAGCCCAGCACAAAGGCCAGGGGCAGACCCAGCAGGATCCAGGTCAGGTCAAATTCCATGGACGGAAGGCAGGTCTGGCGGTGGTGGCGGGGCGGGGGGCGTGGGGCTGGCTGCTGCGGGAGATGCGCCTGGCGTGGGCGCTGGCGCCGCTGCATGGGCACGCCGTGCAGCGGCGCGGTGCCGCCACCAGCGCGGCACCATGCCCAGCACGCCCACGACCAGGCCTGCAGAGAAGGCGGTCAGCACCACCAGCACCAGTGGTGCGCGCCATTGCGTGCCAAAAAAGAAGTGCACGGTAGCGTCCTGCTGGTTGTTCAGCGCGAAGGCAAACAGCGTAAAAAAAATGGCTGCCTTGAGCAGCCACAGGAGGTATTTCATCGGTCTCCCCAGTGGTGGGGCGATTCTAAGAGCTTGGGGCCTGAAGCGCGGCCCGGTAGTCTCACGCAAAAATAAAGGTAAAAAATGGCTCCAGCGCTTATCCATAAAGCGCCAGCAGCTATTATTTTTGAATGAGTGTGTTCCCGGATGGCGCGGAGCTTTCTTCCATTTCAGCGGTGCGCTTGTCCACGGCTTCCCGCAGGGCCTTGCCGGGCTTGAAATGGGGCACACGCTTTTCCGGAATGGCAACCGCTTCACCGCTGCGCGGGTTGCGGCCCATGCGGGGCGGTCGGTGGTTGACCGAGAAACTGCCAAAGCCCCGGATTTCGATGCGGTGCCCGCGCACCAGGGCCTCACCCACGGCGTCCAGAATGGTCTTGACGGCGTATTCGGCATCGCGGTGGGTGAGCTGGCCAAAGCGGGCGGCCAGTTCTTCGACGAGGTCTGAGCGGGTCATGGAATCTTGGGGCATGGGCGGGCTGCGCTGGGCAGGTCTTTCAAAAAAAGAGCGGGCGCCGAAGCGCCCGCTGTCTGACCGTATGAGGAGCCTTTGCACGAGTCATCGCGCAGAGACTTCTTGACGGGTCAGCGCTTTACTTTTCCGAGTTGTCCAGCTTGGCGCGCAGCAGGGCGCCCAGGCTGGTCGTACCGGCGCTTTCGCGGCTCGATTGCTGGCTCAGGTTGGCCATGGCGCCTTGTTCGTCAGCCATGTCCTTTTGCTTGATCGACAGCTGGATGTTGCGGGTCTTGCGATCCACGTTCACCACCACGGCCGTGACTTCGTCGCCTTCCTTGAGCACGTTGCGGGCATCTTCCACGCGGTCGCGGGAGATTTCCGAAGCGCGCAGGTAACCCACGATGTCTTCGCCGAGGTCGATTTCAGCGCCACGGGCGTCCACGGTCTTGACCTTGCCGGTCACCGTCTGGCCCTTGTCGTTAACCGTCACGAAGGTCGTGAATGGGTCGCCGTCGAGCTGCTTGATGCCCAGGGAGATGCGTTCGCGGTCCACGTCCACAGCCAACACGATGGCTTCGACTTCCTGGCCCTTCTTGTAGTTACGAACTGCGGCTTCGCCAGCTTCGTTCCACGAGAGGTCAGACAGGTGCACCAGGCCGTCGATGCCGGCAGCCAGGCCCACGAACACGCCGAAGTCGGTGATCGACTTGATAGGACCCTTCACGCGGTCGCCGCGCTTCGTGTCCTGTGCGAATTCTTGCCATGGGTTGGCCTTGCACTGCTTCATGCCCAGGCTGATGCGGCGCTTGTCTTCGTCGATTTCGAGGACCATGACTTCGACTTCGTCGCCCAGCGAAACCAGCTTGGCGGGAGCGATGTTCTTGTTGGTCCAGTCCATTTCAGACACGTGCACCAGGCCTTCGATGCCGGGTTCGAGTTCGACGAACGCGCCGTAGTCGGCAATGTTCGTGATCTTGCCGAACAGGCGGGTGCCTTGGGGGTAGCGGCGGTTCACGCCCATCCATGGGTCGTCGCCCATCTGCTTCAGACCCAGCGAGACACGGTTCTTCTCGGTATCGAACTTCAGGATCTTGGCCGTGATTTCCTGGCCAGCGGTCACCACTTCGGAAGGGTGACGCACGCGGCGCCATGCCATGTCGGTGATGTGCAGCAGGCCGTCGATGCCGCCCAGGTCCACGAACGCACCGTATTCGGTGATGTTCTTGACCACGCCCTGAACGATGGAGCCTTCCTTCAGGGTTTCCATCAGCTTGGCGCGCTCTTCGCCCATGGAGGCTTCCACCACAGCGCGGCGGCTCAGCACCACGTTGTTGCGCTTGCGGTCCAGCTTGATGACCTTGAACTCCATGGTCTTGTTTTCGTACGGCGTCAGATCCTTGATCGGACGGGTATCGATCAGCGAACCGGGCAGGAATGCGCGGATGCCGTTGACCAGAACGGTCAGACCGCCCTTGACCTTGCCGCTGGTCGTGCCAGTGACGAATTCGCCGGATTCCAGGGCCTTTTCCAGGCTCATCCACGAAGCCAGACGCTTGGCGGTGTCGCGCGACAGGATGGTGTCGCCGTAGCCGTTTTCGATGGAGCCAATGGCCACCGACACGAAGTCACCCACTTGGACTTCGACTTCGCCCTTGTCGTTCTTGAACTCTTCCAGCGGCACGTAGGCTTCGGACTTGAGGCCAGCGTTCACGACCACGAAGTTGTGCTCGACGCGCACGACTTCAGCGGTGATGACTTCGCCTGGGCGCATTTCCGTGCGCGTCAAGGATTCTTCAAAAAGGGCGGCAAAAGATTCGGACATGTGTTTCCTTGCCACAAACAGGATTCCGGCAGCACCATTGCTGTCGTTTTTATAGCTGTTTGCGGTGGTTTTTTGCGGCTGGGCCGCGGGTTAGGTTATCGATCCACACCACCGGTGCGCTGGCGCGCGAGAGGGGTGGCGTGGGCCTGTGGCAGGGCCTTGCAGACCTGCCTGGAGCCCGAGGGCTCCACGGTGTCAGCCCTTTGCCGCAGCTGCAGAAAAGGGCTGGCGCTCTTGCCACCAGGTCAGCACCTGTTCGACGGCTTCATCAATCGTCAAATGGGAGTTGTCCAGGACCAGAGCGTCCTGCGCGGGCTTGAGGGGTGCAACCGGGCGAGAGCTATCTCGCAGGTCACGCGCTTCAAGGTCCGCGCGAAGGTCGTCGATACTAGCCGAAAAACCCTTTGAAATCAACTGTTTATAACGCCGCTCTGCGCGGCAGGCGGCGCTGGCCGTCAGGTAGACCTTCAAAGGGGCCTCGGGGAAGATCACGGTGCCCATGTCACGACCGTCAGCCACCAGCCCCGGCAGGCGCCGGAAGCTGTGCTGCAGCGCCACCAACGCCTGCCGCACGGCGGGCAGGGCGGACACGCGCGAGGCGTTCATGCCGGCCTCTTCGGTGCGGATGGCCTCCGTGACGTCGTCGCTTCCCAGCCACACCCGGCCGGCCTCGAAGCGCACGGGCAGGGTTTCGGCCATTTGGGCAATGCGGGCCTCGTGCCCTGCGTCGATTTGCAGGCCGGCACGAAGGGCGGCCAGTGCGGTGATGCGGTACATGGCGCCCGAGTCCAGAAAACGATAACCCAGCCGTTGTGCCACGGCGGCGGCCACCGTGCCCTTGCCCGAGGCCGTGGGGCCGTCAATGCAGATCACCGGCACCCGGTCGGTGGCCGCGTGCGACACGGAGAACAGCGTCTCGAAGTAATCGGGAAAGGTCTTGGCCACGCACTTGGGGTCTTCGATGCGCACGGGCATGCCCGCCGGGTTGAACGCCGCCAGCGAGAAGCACATGGCCACGCGGTGGTCGTCGTAGGTGTGGATGCTGGCCGCTTTCCAGTCTTGGGCTTGGGCGGGTGGCGTGACGCGGATGAAATCCGCCCCTTCTTCCACCGTGGCTCCGAGCTTGCGCAGCTCGGTGGCCATGGCGGCGATGCGGTCGGTTTCCTTCACGCGCCAGCTGGCAATGTTGCGCAGCGTGGTAGTGCCCTCGGCATACAGCGCCATCACGGCCAGTGTCATCGCGGCATCGGGGGTGTGGTTGCAGTCCAGGTCGATGGCCTTGAGTGGCCAGCCCTGGCCCGGTTCACCCCGCTGGATGTGCAGCCAGTTGGGACCACCGGTGACCACCGCACCCATGGCGCGGGCCGCCTCGACAAAACGGATGTCGCCCTGGATCGAATCGAGGCCCACGCCATGAATCTTGATGCCATTTTGGCCGCCAGCGCTTGATGTGATTGCGCCAAGCGCTATGAAATAACTAGCAGATGAGGCATCCGCCTCAACATGGATGGTGCCGGGCGACTGGTAGCGGCTGCCCGCTGCAATCGTGAACCGCTGCCAGTCCTGGTGCTCGACCACGATGCCGAAGCGTGCCAGAAGCTGGAGGGTGATGGCGATGTACGGCTTGGAGATCAGCTCCCCCACCACCTCGATCACGATGCTTTGCGTGCCTGCCGCCAGTGGCAACGCCATGAGCAGGGCGGTGAGGAACTGGCTAGACACATCGCCGCGCACGCGGATGGGAGCAGCCAGTGCCAGCGCCGGGACGCCATTGGCGTGGGCGATGCGCAACGGCGGGTAGCCGTCGTTGCCCAGGTAGTCGATCTGGCAGCCAAGCTGGCGCAGTGCATCCACCAGGTCGCCAATAGGGCGTTCGTGCATGCGCGGAACGCCCGACAGCTCAAATTCACCACCCAGCAGCGCCAGCGCGGCCGTGAGGGGGCGCATGGCGGTGCCGGCATTGCCCATGAAGAGCTTGGCGGGTGACTGGGGCAGGCGGCCACCCAGGCCGGTGATGCGCACGGTGTTGCCTGCTTCATCCACCGTGCAGCCGATCTGGCGCAGCGCGTCCAGCATCACGCGTGTGTCGTCTGACGCCAGCAGGTCGTTCACGGTGGTCGTGCCATTGCTCAGCGCGGCGAGCAGCAGCACCCGGTTGGAGATGCTCTTGGAGCCTGGCAGGTGGACTTCACCTGCGGCGGCTTGCAAGGGCGGCAGATCGAGGAATGCGGTGCTGTACATCGTGGTGGTGTGTCCATTGCAGCTCAAAGAGCTTTTTTGCCAGAGCCTAAGCAACTGGCGTAGCCCAATCCCAGTGCACCCGTGGCGCTGGCTCTGCCAGGCCACCGGGTGCCTCCCCCTTGGGGGAAGGCGCCGAAAGCGACTCAGCGGGTCATTTCCGCTTTGCCCCCATGCGCCAATGCGCCCGGGTCTCGCTGGCCAGCGTCAGCATGTCTTCCAGCGCCTGGGCATCGCCTTTTTCCATGGCCTGCTCGATGGTGCGCAGCGCCTGCTGGAACAGTTTGGACTGTGCGATCAGCTCCTCGCGGTTGGACAGCAGGATGTCGCGCCACACCTTGGGGTCGCTGGCCGCGATGCGCGTGAAGTCCCGAAACCCCGGGCCCGCCAGCGACAGGAAGTCGTCCCCATGGGCTTGGCCAGTGATGCTGTTCATCATGGCAAACGCCAGCAAATGGGGCAGGTGGCTGACGGCCGCAAAGGCGGCATCGTGCGACTCGGGCGACATGCTGGTCACGCGGCTGCCCAGCGCGGTCCAGATGTCCTGGGCCTTTTGCAGCTGAGCGGTGAAGGTGCGCTCGGTGGGCGTGAGGATGACCTGGCGCCCACTGTAAAGGTCGGCCTCGGCATGTTCCACGCCCGAGACCTCGCGCCCTGTGATCGGGTGCGCGGGCACAAAAGAGCCCACCTGGTCGCGCAGTGCGCGGCGGGCCGCCTGAACCACGTCGGCCTTGGTGGAGCCCACATCCATGATCAGCATCTGGGGCGTAACCAGGTGCTTGATGGCCTTGAGCGTGGCCTCGGTTGCAGCCACCGGCACGGCCACCAGCACAATGTCAGCGCCCGCCACGGCCAGCAGGGCGGACGGCGCCTCGACATCGATCACCCCCAGCTGGCGCGCGCGGTCGGTGGTGGACGGCGACTTGCTGTAGCCCACCACGCGTTTGACCAGGCCGGCCTTTTTCATGGCGAGGGCGAAGGAGCCGCCCATGAGCCCGCAGCCGATCAGTCCCAATTGTTCAAACATGGCGGCGGCTCCTTACGACCCAACCGGGTAGGTGCCCAGGACCTTGTAGAACGCGCAAAGACTGCGCAGTTCTTCCAGGGCCCGGGCCACGTGGGGTTGCGCGGGATGGCCGTCGAGGTCGATGTAGAAGTAGTACTCCCACTGCCCGGTGCGCGCGGGGCGCGACTCAAAGCGCGTCATGGACACGCCATGGGTTTTGAGCGGCACGAGCAGATCGTGCACGGCACCAGGGCGGTTGGGCACCGACACCACGAGACTGGTGCAGTCCTTGCCCGAAGGCGGCGGCGTCTGCAGCGTGTGCGGCAGGCAGATGATGGCAAAGCGCGTGCGGTTGTATGCATCATCCTGGATCGCGTGGGCCACGATGTGCAGGCCGAACTGCTGCGCGGCACGCTCGCTGGACAGGGCGGCCCAGGCCGGATTGGTGGTGGCCAGGCGCGCCCCCTCGGCGTTGCTAGACACCGGACGGCGCTCGGCGTGCGGCAGGTGCTTGGACAGCCACGCCTGGCACTGGGCCAAGGCCTGCGGGTGCGCCAGCACGGCCTCGATGCCATCGAGCGAATTGCTGGTGCGCAGCAGGTTGTGGCGCACGAGCAGGCTGACTTCGCCCACCACGTGCGTGGGGGTGTGCAGGAAGAGGTCGAGCGAGCGGGTGACCACGCCTTCGGTGGAGTTTTCCACGCCCACCACCCCGTATTGCGCGCTGCCAGCGGCTGTGGCGTGGAACACCTCGTCGAAGTTGGCGCAGTACATCAGGTCGGCCGCGCCGCCAAAGAACTCGATCGCAGCCTGTTCGCAGAACGTGCCCTCGGGGCCCAGCACGGCCACGCGCTGGGGCGATTCAAGCGCCAGGCAGGCGGACATGATCTCGCGCCAGATGGCGGCCACGTGTGCACCCTTGAGCGGGCCGGGATTCGCGTGGGTGATCTTGTCAATGACCTGGGCTACACGGTCGGGGCGGAAAAAGGGCGTGCCCTCGCGCTTTTTGACTTCACCCACCTGTTCGGCCACCAGCGCCCTCTGGTTCAGCAGCGTGAGCAGTTGCTGGTCGATGCTGTCGATCTGCACGCGCAGGCTGGCGAGGTCGGGTGAGGCTTGCGGATTGTTCATGAATGGGAGATCTGTGCGGGGCTGTTGTTGGGTGGGTGAGCCACTGGCGCGCACGCCTTGTCAGGCGTGTTTTTGTTCAAATTCTCGCATGTAGTCCACCAGTGCCTGCACGCCCTCCAGCGGCATGGCGTTGTAGATGCTGGCACGCATCCCGCCCACGGACTTGTGGCCCTTGAGCTGAAGAAGGCCGCGCTCCTTGGCGCCCGCCAGAAACGCATCGTTGCGACTTTCGTCACGCAAAAAGAACGGGATGTTCATGCGCGAGCGGTAGTTGGCCGCCACTTTGTTGACGTACAACTGGGACTGGTCGATGGCGTTGTACAGCAGCGCGGCCTTGGCGATGTTGCGTTGCTCCATGGCGGCCACCCCGCTGAGGGCGCCTTCGGTCTGACGCTTGAGCCATTGGAACGTCAGCCCCGCAACATAGATGCCCCATGTGGGCGGCGTGTTGTACATCGACTGGTTGTCCGCCACCGTCTTGTAGTCGAAAGCGCTCGGACAGGCGGGCAGGGCATGCCCCAGCAGGTCGTCGCGCACGATCACCAGCGTGAGTCCGGCGGGCCCGAGGTTCTTCTGCGCGCCCCCGAAGGCCAGGCCGACACGCGACCAGTCCACAGGCCGGGACGCAACGTGGGAGGAAAAATCAATCACCAGAGGGGCATCACTGCCCAGGGCCTTCAGGTCGGGGAGCTCGTGGAACTCGGTCCCGTTGATGGTCTCGTTGCTGCAGATGTGCAGGTAACTCGCGCCCCGGCTGACCGTCCACGACGCCGGATCGGGCACGGTGGTGAAGCCCGTGTCTTCGGAAGAAGCCACGATGTTCACTTCGGATGCGTATTTGCGTGCTTCCTTCTGCGACTTCTGGCTCCAGCTGCCGGTCACGACAAAATCGACCGCGCCGGCGCGTGAGAGGTTGAGCGGAACGATCGCGTTCTCGGCAAGGCCGCCGCCTTGCATGAACAGGATCTTGAAGTTGGCTGGCACGGCCAGAAGCTCGCGCAGATCGGCTTCCGCCTGTTCGTAGATCGACAGGAACTCTTTGCCCCGATGGCTCATTTCCATCACGCCCATGCCGCTGCCATGCCAGTCCAGCATCTCGGCGGCGGCCTGCTCCAGGACTTCGGTAGGAATGGCGGCCGGGCCGGCCGAGAAGTTGTATGGGCGCTTCATATTCTTCGCAAAAAAGGCTGCCAGCGCTTACTGGGTAAGCGCTAACAGCTCCACTTTTAATAGCATTTCATGGTGTTGCGCGTTCGGTGCTGCAACACGCGGATCTGGCTCAGGCGTCGGGGGTGTCCGTGGCATCTGCCGCAGGCGGTACGCCACCATCGCTGGTGTCTTCGCCGTCCGCCTCAGCCGCATTGGCATCGTTTTCGACAATGCGCTGCAAGCCGCTCAGCTGGGATCCCTCGTCCAGCGCGATCAGCGTGACACCCTGCGTGGCACGGCCGAGTTCACGGATCTCGGAGACGCGGGTGCGAACCAGCACGCCCTTGTCGGTGATCAGCATGATCTCGTCGTCGGCATGCACCAGGGTGGCCGCGACTACCTTGCCGTTGCGCTCGCTCTGCTGGATGGCAATCATCCCCTTGGTGCCACGGCCGTGGCGGGTGTATTCAGTGATGCTGGTGCGCTTGCCGTAGCCGTTTTCTGTGGCTGTGAGCACGCTTTGCGTTTCATCTTCGGCGACCAGCATCGCGATCACGCTCTGGCCGTCCTCCAGCATCATGCCGCGCACACCACGCGCTGCACGGCCCAGCGGGCGCACGTCGTTTTCGTCGAAGCGCACGGCCTTGCCCCCATCGCTGAACAGCATTACGTCGTGCTTGCCGTCCGTGAGCGCTGCGCCGATCAGGTAATCGCCATCATCCAAGTTGACGGCAATGATGCCGCCCTTGCGCGGGTTGCTGAACTCGTCCAGCGCCGTCTTCTTCACGGTGCCCATGCTAGTGGCCATGAACACGTAGTGGTCGGCCGGGAAGGTGCGCATGTCGCCGGTCAGCGGCAGCACCACGTTGATCTTCTCGCCGTCTTGCAACGGGAACATGTTGACGATGGGGCGCCCACGCGATCCGCGCGAGCCGGCCGGCACTTCCCAAACCTTGAGCCAGTACAGCCGGCCGCGATTGGAAAAGCACAGGATGTAGTCGTGCGTGTTGGCGATGAAGAGCTGGTCGATCCAGTCGTCTTCCTTGGTCGCCGTGGCCTGCTTGCCGCGTCCGCCACGCTTTTGGGCACGGTATTCGGACAGGGGCTGGCTCTTGATGTAGCCGGTGTGGCTGAGCGTCACCACCATGTCGGTGGGCGTGATCAGGTCCTCGGTGGAGAGATCTTGAGCGCTGTATTCGACGATCGAGCGGCGCGCGCCGAGCTTGTGCTGGCCGAATTCCTGCTTGATGGAGGTGAGTTCGTCGCCAATGATGGTGGAGACGCGCTCGGGCTTTGCCAGGATGTCCAGCAGGTCTTCGATGACCGCCATGACCTCCTTGTACTCGGCGACGATCTTGTCCTGCTCCAGGCCGGTCAGGCGCTGCAGGCGCATTTGCAGGATTTCTTGCGCCTGGGTTTCAGACAGGCGGTACAGGCCGTCCTGGCCCATGCCGAATTCCTTTTCCAGACCGTCGGGGCGATAGTCGTCGGCGTTGATCACGCCACCGTCGGCACGCGTGCGGGTGAGCATCTCGCGCACCAGCTTGCTGTCCCAGGCGCGGGTCATCAGCTCGGCCTTGGCCACGGGCGGGGTGGGAGCGTTGCGGATGATGGCAATGAAGTCGTCAATGTTGGCCAGGGCCACGGCCAGGCCTTCGAGCACGTGGCCGCGGTCGCGTGCCTTGCGCAGCTCGAACACCGTGCGGCGTGTCACCACCTCGCGGCGGTGCTGCAAAAAGACGCTGATCAGGTCGCGCAGATTGCACAGGCGTGGCTGGCCGTCTATCAGCGCCACCATGTTCATGCCAAAGGTGTCTTGCAGCTGCGTCTGCTTGTACAGGTTGTTGAGCACCACCTCGGGCACTTCGCCACGCTTGAGCTCGATCACCAGGCGCATACCCGACTTGTCAGACTCGTCCTGGATGTGGCTGATGCCTTCGATCTTCTTCTCGTGCACCAGCTCGGCCATGCGCTCCTGCAGGGTCTTCTTGTTGACCTGGTAGGGCAGCTCGTCCACGATGATCGCCTGGCGCTGACCCCGGTCGATGTCCTCGAAATGGCACTTGGCGCGCATCACCACCTTGCCGCGGCCGGTGCGGTAGCCGTCCTTCACGCCATTGATGCCGTAGATGATGCCAGCCGTAGGGAAGTCGGGCGCTGGAATGATTTCCATCAGCTCATCGACCGTGGCCTCAGGGTTGCGCAGCATGTGCAGGCAGCCGTCGACGACTTCGTTGAGGTTGTGCGGCGGAATATTGGTGGCCATGCCCACGGCGATACCGGCGGAACCATTGACCAGCAGATTCGGGAGTTTGCTGGGCAATACCAGCGGTTCTTTTTCACTCCCGTCGTAGTTGGGGCCGAAATCAACGGTTTCCTTGTCAATATCCCCCAGCATTTCGTGGGCGATTTTGGCCAGGCGGATTTCCGTATATCGCATGGCCGCTGCATTGTCACCATCCACAGAGCCAAAATTACCCTGGCCATCCACCAGCATGTGCCGCAGCGAGAAATCCTGGGCCATGCGAACAATGGTGTCATATACGGCCGAGTCACCGTGAGGGTGGTATTTACCGATCACGTCGCCCACGATACGAGCCGATTTCTTGTATGGCCGGTTCCAGTCGTTGTTGAGCTCGTGCATCGCGAACAGCACCCGGCGGTGCACCGGCTTCAAACCGTCGCGCGCGTCGGGCAGGGCCCGGCCTACGATCACGCTCATTGCGTAATCGAGGTAACTGCGCCGCATCTCCTCTTCAAGGCTGATCGGCAGGGTTTCTTTGGCAAACTGGGTCATGGGGGACTGCGGTGGCGGCGAAGGACAGTCATTTTAGAGCGAAGACCGTGTAGCGACCGCGCAACATATCGACGCAATTCCGAATTTGTCCTACGGAGCCGGAGCGCCCTGCGCCGCTTTTGGTCTGTTACGTATGGCACAATCGTTTGAACGTTTCGGGTGATGGTCACCCCAAGCGTCCTGATTCGCAGCGCGGCTGCGGCTTTTTCCCCAAGAGGAGAACCATGAAGAAACTGAACAAAGTGGCGATGTTGTTTGCCTCTGCAGCGCTCGCAACCGCCGCTGGCGCACAAACCGTTGACAACTGGAGAGATGCTTCTGGCCAACTGGTCTGGAAGAACGGCACCAATGAATACTGCTGGCGCAATGCCAACTGGACGCCTGCAACGGCTGCTCCTGGCTGTGATGGCGCTATCGTCGCTGCACCAGCTCCTGCTGCCGCTCCTGCACCCGCTGCTGCTCCAGCTCCGGCTGCTGCTCCTGCGCCCGCAGCTGCACCAGCGCCCGCTGTGGCCACCAAGGTGACCTACGCTGCTGACGCATTCTTTGACTTCGACAAGTCTGTTCTGAAGCCCGAAGGCAAAGCCAAGCTGGATGACCTGGTTTCCAAGGTCAAGGACATCAACCTGGAAGTGATCATCGCCGTGGGTCACACTGACTCCGTGGGTTCTGATGCTTACAACCAGAAGCTGTCGGTGCGTCGTTCCGAAGCTGTGAAGGCTTACCTGGTGTCCAAGGGTATCGAAAAGAACCGCGTCTACACCGAAGGCAAGGGCGAAAAGCAACCTGTGGCTGACAATAAGACCGCCGAAGGCCGTGCGAAGAACCGTCGCGTGGAAATCGAAGTGGTCGGTACCCGCGCTTCCAAGTAATCCTCGGATTGCTTCACAAAAAAGCCCCGGTAACGGGGCTTTTTTGCGTCTGCGTCTGTTCGATAGGGTCCCGTGATGGAGAATCGGAAGAATGACTGACACCCTCAATGCAGATCCGGCCGAGCTGGCCAAGTTTTCAGAGCTGGCGCACCGTTGGTGGGATCCCGAAAGCGAGTTTCGCCCGCTGCATCAAATCAATCCGTTAAGACTTGACTGGATCAACTCTCAGTGCTCTTTGGCGGGTAAGCGTGTGCTTGATGTGGGCTGCGGAGGCGGAATACTGGCCGATTCCATGGCTCGCAAGGGAGCGGATGTGCTGGGCATCGATCTCGCGTCCAAGGCCCTTCGAGTAGCCCAGCTACATGCGCTGGAGGCCCAGACCGCTAATGTCGAGTACCGCGAAATCAGTGTCGAGGCGCTCGCCAAGGAGCAGCCGGCCAGTTTTGACGCCGTGACATGCATGGAGATGCTGGAGCACGTTCCCGATCCGGAGTCGGTCGTTCGTGCGTGCTCTGAACTTGTAAAGCCAGGAGGTTGGGTGTTTTTTTCCACCATCCATCGCAATGCCAAGGCATTTTTGCTTGCGATCGTGGGGGCCGAGTACGTTCTGAACATGTTGCCGCGTGGAACCCATGAGTACGCCAAGATGATTCGCCCCAGCGAACTTGCTGCACATTGCCGCAGTGCTGGCCTGCATGTCCAGCAAACACGGGGCCTGGAATACAACCCCATCACGCAGCGCTACTGGCTCAGTGGAGACACCGGCGTCAACTATCTGTTTTCCACCTGCCGTGGCGCTTGATGAACACCATGTTTTCCGCCGTTCGCGCTGTATTGTTTGATCTGGATGGAACCCTGATTGACAGTGCCCCAGATCTGGGTGCTGCCGCCGACAAGATGCGCACCGACAGGGGTTTGCCTTCCTTGCCCCTGGAGCGCTACCGTCCAATGGCGGGTGTCGGCGCTCGTGGCATGCTGGGCGAGGCATTCGGCATGAAACCTGACCATCCTGAGTTTGTGGCGTTGCGCGAAGAGTTCTTTATGAACTACGAGTTATGCATGACCGAGCGCACCAGCGTCTTTGATGGGGTGCATGAGCTGGTCGCAGAGATCCTTCGCCGCAATCTCGCTTGGGGGGTGGTGACCAACAAGTCTGCCCGCTTCACCGATCCGCTCACCCGCTCCATTCCATTGTTCGCGACAGCCGGAACGGTTATTAGCGGCGATACCACACCCCATGCAAAACCCCATCCCGCCCCTCTGCTTGAAGCGGCAGCACGCTTGAAGCTAGAGCCTGCCCAGTGCATTTATGTAGGTGACGATGAGCGCGACATCGTTGCAGGACACGCGGCCGGCATGGGCACTGTGGCGGCAGCGTATGGTTACCTGGGGGCCAAAACCGACCTGAAGCGCTGGGGTGCCCACGCTGAAATTAAATCTCCTGGAGAGCTCTTGCAATTACTGGGGAGCGCCTAAAATACAGGGCCTGGGGCTGTCCTGGTTTCGACGTGGGTTCGGAATCGGTGTGGTGCATGTCGAGCTTGAGTCACGCTCGTAAATCTCGATTTAACAAACTAACTGCAAACGACGAACGTTTCGCACTCGCTGCTTAATTGCCAGTGAGCCTTGCAACAGTTGGCCGATGGGCTGGGCAAGGGGGTTCTGAGCAATCAGTGCCTCCCGGCTGCAAGGATAATTACATGGGCTGGCTCTGATCCGGGTACCTTGGGTTGGAGCGAGAAAATAGGGTGCTGGCGGCCTGTGTAGCGTGCGACTGCGCGACACAGGCGGTGAGACTCAAATCAGATCGCTAAACATGTAGATCTGCCCGAAGAAGGCTTGCGGACGCGGGTTCAATTCCCGCCAGCTCCACCACTATTTGAAAAACCAACCTTTCTCGGTTGGTTTTTTTTCGCCCTTTCGCCCAGTGTTGGGACGGTGTCCTGGCATCGTCTTGAGAGCGCCACCCTGCGAGGGCGGCGTTTTTGCCCCCGCCGACGCCTCTCTGTTCTCCGTTTTCTCTGGTTTGCTCGGCTTGAAGTCCAGATTGATGCCGAGCAGTGTCATCAGATGCTGCGCGCTGCTGGGTTCGAATTCGAGGAAGTCAGTCTCGTTGTAACGAACGTGGCGTAAAAAACCTGTGCCAGACCGGAGCTCGCTGCCCAGCAGCTAACGCTTTTTTCATTGGCAACTAACAGCCAGCGTTTCATTACCCCAATCTCAGGACCAGCGTTCCGGGAGGGTTGCCGGTGCCAGTACAGGGATTGAGCCACGGCAATTTGGGTCGCGTCGATGGCTTTGCAACCGGATGCCGTTGCTGCT
The DNA here is from genome assembly GCF_000238595.1 of Acidovorax sp. NO-1. Classification (GTDB taxonomy): domain Bacteria; phylum Pseudomonadota; class Gammaproteobacteria; order Burkholderiales; family Burkholderiaceae_C; genus Acidovorax. The sequence goes on from NZ_AGTS01000089.1 coordinate 15,848, forward strand.
GTGCTCGGATATTGCTGTTCCGGTGCACGTTGCGGCCTTGACGGGTAGGAAATCGTCCTACAAATTGATGCGACTCATAAGACTTGAGCCAGCGGCGTTCCAAAAATACGATGAATCATCTGTATAGCTGGCACCGCCAGATGAAAGGGCCGTATGAGCAGTTGGTACAAATTGGCGCTTGGCAACGACGATGAGGCCTTTGAGCCAGCCCTGCGAATCCAGCAGATGTTCATGTCGAAATTCCTGATGTGTCCTCCCGGTTCTGGAAGGGCACTTTTTTCTTGCTATGACAAGCAGCACGACAACCTCTGGTTGTACTTCTCCCCCGCAGCGGAGGATATTGCGTTGCGGGTGTACGCAAAGCCGTGTAAACCGCCGACTGCATTGGAGTGCATCGGACTCCTGGCAGGGGAGGGAGATGCTCTGGGCGGTTCGGTCGAATTCCCCTTACTGAAGAAGGCGGCATGAGTTCAATGCGACAAGGGTTTATGCAAATTAGGTTTGCTATTGCCGCAATTGTGTAGGTCGGCTCCTGCAAACTTGTGGTCGTGGTTCCGACAGCGCACCGACTCGCACCATGCCCCAATGAACGAATTATTCGACGTTGGCCTTAAGAGGACTGCACATGTTTTCCTACCAGCCGCCTATTTCTCACCATCTCGAAGAAGGCAATGGGGCGCCATTTCTACAGATGGGCCAGCCCGCAGGAATTGCGTCGCAACGCCAGCAAACTGATGACCTGCGGGCATGGCGCAATGACAGCCACGGGCTGGAGCGGGAACTTCAGTTTACCGATCTGGACCATAAGGACGTGCAGGCGATGGGCTGATGGCCCGGCCTTTGACAAATCCATTTGCCAAATAGCGGGGTTATGTCGGTATTGACCTTACATATCCGACCGGAAGGCGCGCAGCAATATCTGGCCAGAGTTTTTGATGGAAAACTGCTCGTGGGCGTTCCCACCGTGCACGCGCAGATCGACGGTGCAATCGAAGCGTACGGCAGCGGTGGCGGCATACAGGGAGTGAGCGCTTTCAACATCTGGTACGGTGGCTGGAGCGTGGGCACCATCCCCCTTGCCCGGATGCGAACCGAGTCGACCGACCTGGCAAAACGTCTGTTGGTTTTATCTGCCGTAGTTCGCTGATTCGGTTGCTGCGCCTTTGGCATGTGTTGTGATCTTGTGCCTGGAAGAAACAAAACGAAATAAACCGATACCGCACCGAGACCTCATCTGTGGTGCGTCTTGGCACCATCAGGTTCATGTTCCACAGCATCCATGAAAAGGACTGCAACATGAAACCCTGGATCCACAAAACCCTGATCGGCATTTTTGGTGCCTCCATCGCCCTTGGCAGCCTGACCGCGTGTTCCAGCAGCCACCATCACCGTGGCCCGATGGGCGCCGAAAAGATGGCGGAGATGCGTGGCAAGGTCTTGAGCCGCGTCAGCAGCAAGCTCGACCTCAATGAAACGCAAAACATCAAGCTCCAAGCGCTCGCAGACAAGCTGGAGGCCCAGCGCGCTGCCTTCATCGGCGAAGTGGCAGACCCACGCACAGAGATCCAGGCGATCATGGCGGGCGCAACTTTTGATCGCGCACGGGCGCAGACCTTGATTGAGGAGAAGACCCGCGCCGTCCAGGCCAATAGTCCTGAATTCATCAACGCGCTGGCCGATTTCTACGACAGCCTGAACCCTGAGCAGCAACAGAAGGTGCGAGAGCTTCTGCAGCGGCGCAAGGGCTGGATGGCGCGCGGCTGAAAGCGGATGCGCGCAATGTCACCTTCACAGGAGCCCCTGTATCGCCTCGCGCAGGGCGTGCGCCAACATGGTTCTGCGCTGCTGGCCGGGGCAACTGATCCCCACGATGAGCTGATGTCGCTGGTGTGGGGGCCGCGTTTTGACCGGGAGCATGCACTGGGCCTGATCGCGCAGCAGCCGCAGGTCGCTGCACAGGCGTTGCCCGCACTACTGGCCGCTGCCGACCACTTTGACGCGCTTCATCCTGCGGTGCAGGGCCGGCTGCGCCGATTGATCGTGCGCCACCGAGTGTTGGGTGGGCACGCGGGAGCGGGATCCAGGCGCATGGAGCAGGCATCTGATGGTGTGAAAATTGCGCATGCACCGCATCCTGCTTATTGACGACGACGCCCAGCTGGGGCCGCCACTGGCCCTCTATTTCCGACGTTTCGAGCTGGAATTGGTCCATGCCCTTAAACCGAGTGACGGTCTCGCCCAGCTGGCGGCAGGCGGATTTGATGCCGCCATCCTGGATGTCATGCTGCCTGAAATGGACGGGTTTGAACTGTGCCGCACGATACGCAGACAGGGCGATCTGCCCGTCGTGATGCTGACGGCGCGGGGCGAAGTGATGGACCGCGTGGTGGGGCTGGAGCTGGGGGCCGATGACTACCTGCCCAAGCCGTTTGAGCCGCGTGAACTGGTGGCCCGGTTGCAGACCGTGCTGCGCCGACGCCGGGCCAGCTGGCCAGCCAGTGCGGGTGACGCGCTCCTGGAGTTCGATGGCTTGAGCATTGATGCAGCCCGCCGCAGTGTGACGCGCCTGGGCGCAGTACTCGACCTGACCGGTACCGAGTTCGATTTGCTGCACCTTCTGGCCCGGGAGCCGGGCAGGGTGTTCAGCCGTGATGACATCCTTAACCAGCTGCGTGGGCACGATGCCGAGCTGTACACGCGTGCGGTGGACATCGTGGTCAGCCGCCTGCGCAAAAAGCTCGAGCCGCTGGACTGCATCAAGACCCTGCGCAACGCGGGCTATTCCCTGGCGTTGCGCAGGGCTGCCAGTGCGGCAGGCGGGCCCTCTGCAGCAGCCTTGCCATGAAGTCCTCGGGTTCCGCGCCCGGCGGCGATGCGCACTGCCCCTGGCACCGGCGGGCGCGCGACGCTGTCGGATATTCGCTGCGCATCCGCCTGGTGCTGGTGTTCATGGCACTGGCCGTGACGGTGGCTGTGGCCTTCATGGGTGGAATGCAGAAGGTGGTGGCACTGGGGTGGAAAGAGGCTGCGCGCCCGCTGCTCATGGACTATGTGGACCGCCTCACCGCCGAGATCGGCAGCCCGCCCAGCATCGAGCGCGCCCGCGCCATTGCCGATCGGCTGCCCGTCACACTGCGCATTGAGGGGCCGCAGATCCAATGGGATTCGCACCCCGGCCAGCCGCGCCCGCACTGGATGAGCGACAAGGTCCAGCGCCAGGACCACTGGAGCCGCGATGACACCGGCTATCGACTGCTGGAGCGCACCACGGCCGATGGCCACCGCATCGAGTTCGGGCTCAATGCGCTCTCATGGGACAAGCGCCCGCGCATCGCCTGGGGCACGCTCACAGTCCTGCTCTTGCTCACGGCGCTGGCCTTTGTGTACGTGCGCCACCTGCTGCGTCCGCTGGATGACATCCGGCGCGGCGCGCGGCGTTTCGGCAATGGGGATTTTGGCGAGCCGATTCCGGTGCGCCATGGGCACAGGCCCGATGAGCTTGGCCAGCTGGCGCGCACCATCAACACCATGGGCGAGGACATTCACCAGATGCTGGATGCCAAGCGCGCGCTGTTGCTGGCCATGAGCCACGAGCTGCGCAGCCCTCTCACACGCGCGCGCCTCAACGCCGAACTGCTGCCCGAGTCGGCTGATGTGCAGGCCCAGCGTTCGGCCCTGATGCGCGACCTGGGAGAAATGGCCCGGCTTATCACCGACCTGCTGGAAAGCGAGCGCCTTGCAGGGCGCCATGCCGCGCTCTACCGCGAGCCCACCGATCTGACCGAACTGGCGCGTGAGGTGGTGGCAGAGCTGCAGGTGCGTCACCCCGGGGCCGCGGCGGTCGCATTGCGGGTACCAGCGCCATTGCCCGCCTGCATGCTCGACCGATCCCGCGTGCGACTGCTGATGCGCAATCTGCTGGACAACAGCCTGCGCCACAGCGACCCGACGGCCGCTGCGCCACAGATTGAACTGCGGGTGAGTCAAGGCGTGGTTGAAATCGAGGTGCGGGACCACGGCCCTGGCGTACCCCCCGAGCATCTGGTGCATCTGGCGGAGGCGTTCTACCGCCCTGATACATCGCGCCAGCGCACCACGGGCGGGGTGGGGCTGGGTCTGTACCTGTGTCGCCTGGTTGCACAAGCCCACGGCGGCACTTTGCTGGTGCGCAATGCGGAGCCGGGCTTGTGTGTTACTGCGCGCCTGCCGTGCTCGGAGGCGGTACAGCAACCAGCCCTTGACGGCGCACGCTGAGCGCGGCGTAGCACCCGGTTGGTGCGCAGATAGGCCCGGACAGTTGCGGCGGCGGGGATGGAGCGCAACGTTGCGGTGGGTTGGCCAGAATCCATCGGTTATTCAGAATGTTGGTCAAATTGCCTTCCAGCGCTTTGCTGTAAAGCGCTGACAGCTATTGTTTGTATAGTATTTTCGACCTCTGAACCCTCTCGCACAGCTGCGTTTTGGAGCCGCTGGCCCCGATCTTGCTGAAGATGGGAACCACCACCAAAGGGGATGCAGGTCTGGTGTTTACCCTGTATATACAGGTATGCTCCGCCTGTCATCATCGCAACCGGACGCGGGCGCGTCCCCGGATGGGTGGGCCAACGTACTTTCTTCATACACAGGAGCAGATGATGACTCGATCGGTTGCGAAATGGACGTCGCTGGCAGCGGCAACAGCATGCATGGTGGCCCTGGCCACACCGGCGCAGGCGCAGGACACCAAGATCGTGCTGGGCATGTCCGGCTGGACAGGCTTTGCGCCACTCACGCTGGCCGACAAGGCGGGCATCTTCAAGAAGAACGGCCTGGATGTGGAGATCAAGATGATCCCGCAGAAGGACCGCCACCTTGCGCTGGCATCCAAAGCCATCCAGTGCGCTGCCACCACGGTCGAGACACACGTGGCATGGAACACCAACGGTGTCCCCATCGTCCAGATCTTCCAGCTCGACAAGTCCTACGGCGCCGACGGTATTGCCGTGCGCAACGACATCAAGACGTTTGCAGACCTCAAGGGCAAGACGGTGGCGGTGGATGCCCCCGGCACCGCTTCGTATTTCACGCTGGCGTGGCTGCTGTCCAAAAATGGCATGACCGTGAAAGATGTGAAGACGCTGACGCTGGCGCCACAGCCTGCCGCCCAGTCGTTTGTGGCCGGGCAGAACGATGCCGCCGTCACGTACGAACCCTACCTCTCCACCGTGCGTGCCAACCCCGGCGCCGGCAAAATTCTGGCCACCACGCTGGAGTTCCCGCACATCATGGACACCGTAGGCTGCGCACCCGATTGGCTCAAGGCCAATCCCAAGGCGGCAAAGGCCCTGGCGGATTCGTACTTCCAGGCCCTCGAAATGATCAGCGCCGACACCGCCAAGTCCAACGAGATCATGGGCGCTGCGGTCAAGCAGACGGGTGAGGCGTTCGCCAAGTCATCGAGCTTCCTGCGCTGGCAAGACAAGGCCGCCAATCAGAAATTCTTTGCGGGCGAACTGCAGCAGTTCATGAAAGACGCCGCGGCGATCCTGCTGGAAGCTGGCGTGATCCGCAAGCTGCCCGAGAACTACACCGCCATGTACGACGACAGCTTCATCAAGTGACCGGCTGACCGCCGGAGCCCGACACCCACCAACCCGCCATTTCGAGGATCCTTCGTATGAACCGCACCCTGGGGGCTCAGTCCCCGTTGGTCGAGTCGGTGCCGCTACCGCGGCGCCGGCTGCGGCCGCTGGAACCTGTGAGCACGCGCACGAAATGGGTGCTCGGCGTGGCGTTCTTTGTGCTGTTCGTGGCCGCTTGGGCCGTGTTTACGCTGGGCGGGTTCGTGTCGCCCACGTTCCTGGCCAGCCCGGTCACCATGGTCCAGGAAGGCTGGCTTCTTTTCACCGAATTCGGCTTTCTGCACGACATCGGCATGACGGTGTGGCGCGTGGTGGGAGGGTTCACCATGGCCGCCATCGTGGCGGTGCCGCTGGGCATTGCCATGGGGGCGCACAAGGGGGTTGAGGCCTTCCTGGAGCCGTTTGTGTCCTTCTGCCGCTACCTGCCGGCGTCGGCCTTCATTCCGCTGTTGATTCTGTGGGCGGGCCTGGGCGAGCTGCAGAAGCTGCTGGTCATCTTTATCGGGTCGGTGTTCCAGATCATCCTGATGGTGGCCGTCACCGTGGGCAACGCCCGCCGCGACCTCGTGGAAGCCGCCTACACGCTGGGCGCCACACCCACCGGCATCGTGCGCCGCGTACTGATCCCCGGCGCTGCGCCCGACATTGCGGAAACACTGCGCCTGGTGCTGGGCTGGGCCTGGACGTACATCATCGTGGCCGAGCTGATTGGCGCCTCGTCGGGCATCGGCCACATGATCACCGACAGCCAGGCGCTGCTCAACACCGGCCAGATCATCTTCGGCATCATCGTCATCGGCCTCATCGGGCTGGTGTCAGACTTCGCCTTCAAGGCGCTCAACCACCGTCTGTTTGCCTGGAGTTTTGTGCGATGAGCAGCGTATCGATTCAAGCCGTGTCGCGCACCTTTGAAGGAAGCAAGGGCCAGCGCACGCAGGCCCTGCTGCCCGTGGATTTCGAGGTGCGCGACAACGATTTCGTCACCATCCTCGGCCCCTCGGGCTGCGGCAAGTCCACGTTGCTGCGCATCGTGGCCGGGCTGGACCACGCCACCAGCGGCCGCGTGCTGCTGGATGGGGTGCCTGTGGAAGGCCCCGGTGCCGACCGCGGGATGGTGTTCCAGAGCTACACGCTGTTCCCCTGGCTCACCATCGAGCAGAACATCCGCTTCGGTCTGCGCGAGAAGGGCATGCCCGAGGTGCAGCAGAAGGAACGCGCTGCGTACTTCATCGCCAAGGTGGGGCTGCGCGGCTTTGAGCAGCACTTTCCCAAGCAGCTGTCGGGCGGCATGCAGCAGCGCACCGCCATTGCCCGCGCGCTGGCCAACGACCCCAAGATTTTGCTGATGGACGAGCCCTTCGGCGCGCTCGACAACCAGACCCGCGTGCTCATGCAAGAGCTGCTGCTGGGCATCTGGGAGGCCGAGCGCAAGACGGTGCTCTTCGTCACCCACGACATCGACGAAGCCATCTTCATGGCCAACCGCGTGGCCGTGTTCAGCGCCCGGCCGGGCCGCATCAAGACCGAGCTGGCGGTGGACTTGCCGCACCCGCGCCATTACACGATCAAGACCAGCCCCGAGTTCATGGACCTCAAGGCGCGCCTCACCGAAGAGATCCGCGCCGAATCCATGGCGGCGGATCTGCACTGATCTGACCTTGCACCAGCCCCGCACCAGCCCATGAGCGCCCGTCCATCCCGCCGCACCACCGCCGCTGCACCGCGCCGCGCCACGACTGCCAAGGCCGTGGCGGCTGTGGCTGCGCCCGCGCAGGCCATGGCGCTGTACGAGCAGGTCAAGGACCACATTGCGCGCAAGATCCAGGAAGGCATCTGGCGCGCGGGCGACCGCCTGCCGTCCGAGAACGAGCTGGTCACCCAGTTCGGCATCTCGCGCATGACGGTGAACCGCGCGCTGCGCGAGCTGGTAGAGCAGGGCCGCATCGTGCGCGTGGCGGGCGTGGGCAGCTTTGTGGCCGAAGACAAGCCGCAGTCCACGCTGCTGCAGATCGCCAACCTCGCGAGCGAGATCCGCCAGCGCGGGCACGACTACCGCTGCGACGTGCTGGCGGTAGAGCGCATCTCGGCAACGCTCGAAGTGGCCGCCGCGCTGGACCTGCGCACCGGCGAGTCGGTGTTCCACTCGCTGTGCATCCACCGCGAAGACGGCCTGCCTGTGCAGCTCGAAGACCGTCACGTGAACCCGCGCCAGGTGCCTCAGTTCGCCGCGCAGGACTTCACGCTGCTGCAACCCTCCGAGTACCTGGTGCGCAACGTGCCCTTCGACCAGATCGAGCATGTGGTCGATGCCGTCATGCCCACCGCGGAGCAGGCCACGCTGCTGGAGATGTCGCCGCAGGAGCCCTGCCTGCTGCTCACCCGCCGCACCTGGTCGCGCGGCGTACCCATCACCGTGGTGCGCTGCCTGCACCCCGCTACCCGCTACCGCTTGGGCAGCCGTTTCCGAGCCGACGGCAACCCCGTCGCCGGTTGAAAGTTTTTCGCCAAAAGCTCAGAATTTTTTCGCTTGTACCTACTTGTATATACAGGATCAACGCCATGACAAAAGCCACCACTTCCTCCCTGACCCTGCTCCCCGGCCATGTGTCGTTGGCCTCGCTGCGCAGCATCTATGCCGCGCCCGTGCAATTGTCGCTGGACCCGTCCGCGCGGGCCCTCATGCAGGCGTCGCTGGCCACGGTGCAGCGTATCGTTGATGAAGACCAGGTCGTCTATGGCATCAACACCGGCTTTGGCAAGCTCGCCAGCACCAAGATTGCGCACGAGCGCCTGGCCGAGCTGCAGCGCAACCTGGTGCTGTCGCACAGCGTGGGCACGGGCGATGCGCTTGCGGACGATGTGGTGCGCCTCATCCTTGCGACCAAGGCCATCAGCCTGGCGCGTGGCCATTCGGGCATCCGGCCCGAGATCGTGGATGCGCTGCTGGCCATGGCCAACGCCAATGTGCTTCCTGTTATTCCGGCCAAGGGTTCCGTCGGCGCATCGGGTGACCTGGCGCCGCTCGCCCACCTGGCCTGTGTGCTGATCGGGGAAGGGCAGGCCAAGGTGGATGGCAAGGTGGTGTCGGGGGCGGAGGCCATGCGCTCCATCGGTTTGCAGCCGTTTGTGCTGGGTCCCAAGGAAGGGCTGGCGCTGCTCAACGGCACGCAGGTGTCCACCTCACTCGCGCTGGCCGGGCTGTTCGGCGCGGAGAGCGTGTTCGCTGCAGCGCTGGTCGCGGGCTGCCTGTCACTCGAAGCCATCAAGGGCTCGGTCAAGCCCTTTGATGCGCGCATCCACGAAGCGCGCGGCCAGGCCGGGCAGATTGCCGTGGCTGCCGCTGTGCGCGCCTTGCTCGACGGCAGCGCCATCGACCCATCGCACCCCAACTGCGGCCGCGTGCAAGACCCGTACTCCATTCGCTGCGTGCCGCAGGTGATGGGCGCGTGCCTGGACAACCTGCACCACGCCGCGCGCGTGCTCACCATCGAGGCGAACGCCGCGTCGGACAACCCCCTGGTGTTCGACAACGGCGACGTGATCTCCGGCGGCAACTTCCACGCCGAGCCGGTCGCCTTTGTGGCCGACATCATTGCGCTCGCCGTGGCCGAGATCGGCGCCATCTCCGAGCGCCGTCTGTCGCTGCTGCTGGATCCAGGCTTGTCAGGCCTGCCGGCTTTCCTGATCCGCGACAGTGGCGTGAACTCCGGCTTCATGATCGCCCAGGTCACCGCCGCCGCGCTGGCAGCCGAGAACCAGTGCCTGGCCAACCCCAGCAGCGTGACCAGTCTGCCCACATCGGCCAACCAGGAGGACCATGTCTCCATGGCCACCTACGGCGCACGCCGACTGGGCGACATGGTGCGCAACGCGGCCGTGATGGTGGGCATCGAGGCCATGGCCGCTGCGCAGGGCATGGAGTTCGACCGCAGCTTGAAATCCTCTCCGCTCGTCGAAGCACAGTTCGCCGCCATCCGCGAGCGTGTGGCCTACCTGGAGCAAGACCGCTACCTTGCCACCGACATCGAAGCCATGCGCGCATGGGCCCAGCAGTCCCCCTGGCCTGCCGCGCTCACGCAGTGTCTGCCCAGCTTCGCCTGATTTTTTCCACGCACACCCACTATTCACAGGAGCCCACCATGAACGCCAACGACGCCATCATCGCCGCCGCCTCCAACACCGACCCCCGCCACGACGCCAGCCGCGTGATCCGCGCGCCGCGCGGCACAGAACTCACCTGCAAGAGCTGGCTCACCGAAGCGGCCTACCGCATGATCCAGAACAACCTGGACGCCGAAGTGGCCGAGCGCCCGCAGGACCTGGTGGTGTACGGCGGCATTGGCCGTGCCGCGCGCAACTGGGAGTGTTTTGACCAGATCCTCGCCTCGCTCAAGGACCTGAACGACGACGAGACCCTGCTCATCCAGTCCGGCAAGCCCGTGGGCGTGTTCAAGACCCACGCCAACGCGCCGCGCGTGCTGCTGGCCAACAGCAACCTGGTGCCGAAGTGGGCCAATTGGGAGCACTTCAGCGAACTGGACCAGAAGGGCCTGTTCATGTACGGCCAGATGACGGCGGGCAGCTGGATCTACATCGGCACGCAAGGCATCGTGCAGGGCACGTATGAAACCTTTGCAGAAGCCGGGCGCAAACACTACGGCGGCTCGCTGGAAGGCAAGTGGATACTGACCGCAGGCCTGGGCGGCATGGGCGGCGCGCAGCCGCTGGCCGCTACCTTTGCGGGCGCGGTGTCGCTCAACATCGAATGCCAGCAAAGCAGCATCGACTTCCGCCTGCGCACGCGCTATGTGGACAAACAGGCGCGCGACATCGACCATGCTTTCGAGCTGATCCAGCAGCACACGGCTGCCAAAGAGGCCGTGTCGATTGCGCTGCTGGGCAATGCCGCAGAAATCCTGCCTGAGCTGGTGCGTCGTGCGAAAGCTGGTGGCCTCAAGCCCGACCTGGTGACCGACCAGACCTCGGCCCATGACCTCGTCAACGGCTACCTGCCCGCAGGCTGGACGGTGGCCCAGTGGCGTGCCGCGCAGCAGGACGTGACCCAGCACGAGGTGCTGAAAAAGGCCGCCGCCAAATCGTGCGCCGTGCATGTGCAGGCCATGCTCGACTTCCAGCACATGGGCATCCCGGTGGTGGACTACGGCAACAACATCCGCCAGGTGGCGTTCGACGAAGGCGTGAAGGACGCGTTCGACTTCCCCGGCTTTGTTCCCGCCTACATCCGCCCGCTGTTCTGCGAAGGCAAGGGCCCGTTCCGCTGGGTGGCGCTCTCGGGCGACCCGGAGGACATCCGCAAGACCGACGCCAAGATCAAGGAGCTGTTCCCCGAGAACAAGCATGTGCACCGCTGGCTCGACATGGCAGGCGAACGGATTGCCTTCCAGGGCCTGCCCGCGCGCATCTGCTGGCTGGGCTTGGGCGAGCGCCACATTGCGGGCCTGGCCTTCAACGAGATGGTGAAAAACGGCGAACTCAAGGCCCCCATCGTGATCGGCCGTGACCACCTGGACACCGGCAGCGTGGCCAGCCCCAACCGTGAGACCGAAGGCATGAAGGACGGCACCGACGCCGTGAGCGACTGGCCGCTGCTCAACGCGCTGCTCAACACCGCAGGCGGCGCCACCTGGGTCAGCCTGCACCACGGCGGCGGCGTGGGCATGGGCTACTCGCAGCACTCGGGCATGGTCATCGTGGCTGACGGCACCGATGCTGCGGCTCAACGCCTTGCCAATGTGCTGGTTAACGACTGCGGCAGCGGCGTGATGCGCCATGCAGACGCGGGCTATGAACTGGCCGTGGAAACTGCCAAGAAGCAGGGGCTGAAGCTGCCGATGGTGAAGTGATCAGCGCTGACCTGTATTGAAGAGACCTTGTTGAGTGGAGCCCACCATGACGACGCTTCCCACACCAGAAGCCCTGCAGCAAAGGGTTGCGCAGCGCCTGACGGCGGACGATATCGCCCGCTTTGACCGCGATGGCGCACTCTGCATCAAACAGCTGCTCACACCCGATGAAGTGGCGCTGCTGCGCGCAGGCATCGACGCCAACCTGGCCGCGCCCAGCCCGCGCGCCAAGGTAGCCAGCCGCCCGGACGACCCCGGCCGATTTTTCGAGGACTTCTGCAACTGGCAGGACATCCCGCAGTTTGGCCGCTTTGTGCAAGAGACGCCGCTGGCCCTGGCCGCGCAGCGGCTCATGCAGTCCCGCACCGTGCGGCTGTACCACGACCATGTGCTGGTCAAAGAGCCGGGCACGCGCCAGAAGACGCCCTGGCACCAGGACCAGCCTTACTACAACATCGACGGCATGCAGAACGTGAGCATGTGGATACCGGTGGACCCGGTCTCGCGCGCCGCGACGCTGGAGTTTGTGGCGGGTTCACACAAGGGCCCATGGCTCATGCCGCGCACCTTCATGGACAACCAGGCCAAGTGGTTCCCCGAAGGCAGCCTGCAGGACCTGCCCAACGTCGAGGCCGACCGCGACGCCTTCCCCATCGTGGGCTGGGAGATCGAGCCCGGTGACGTGGTGTGTTTCCACATGCTCACGCTGCACGCGGCGGGCGGGGTGGAGGGGCCGAACCGCCGACGCGTGTTCTCGGTGCGTTTTATGGGCGACGATATTCGCCACGCGCCCCGGCAGTGGAAGACTTCGCCGGAGTTTCCAGGCCTGGCCGACGAGCTGCCGGCGGGGGCCGAAATGAATCACCCGCTCTTTCCCGTGCTGGTATGACCCTGGCGTTTTTCGACCTCGCCACTGTGCCCGCCACGCCGTGGAGAAACGGCGGAGGCAGTACCCGCGAACTGGCCAGCTGGCCGCCCGCGTCTGCTGCAGCCGGAGGCATGGACAGCTTTGACTGGCGTGTGAGCGTTGCCACCATTGCGGCGCCGGGGCCGTTCTCGGCGTTTGCGGGCGTTGACCGGCAGATCATGTTGCTCGACGGCGATGGTGTGCATCTGGCCAGCAGCGGCTGGCAGCACACGCTGGCCGAGCGCTGGCAGCCGTTTGCCTTCTCGGGCGATGAGGTCGTGGACTGCGCCATGTTGGGTGGCACGTCTACCGATTTCAACCTCATGCTGCGCCGTGGTGTCTGCAAGGGCACACTGCAGGTGCTGCGCAATGAGCCGCCGCCGGCGTGGGCCGGGTTGTGCATGGTGCTCCAGGGGCAGTGGAAGGTGGTGCAAGCGGAGGCGGCCGCGCGCGTGTTGACTGCGGGGCAGGGCGCCTGGTGGATGGGCGCCGCGCCGCAACGCCTGCAGCCTGTGCGCGATCCGGGCCGCGCAGACCCCGTGCTGGCCTTTGTTGCACTGGAGCGTGGGGCACCCTGAATATTCGAATGAAATTGGCCTCTAGCGCTTATCTGTAAAGCGCTAACAGCTATCAATTATGTAGCGATTATGACAACATTCACAGCCCCCAGCGCCGACGGCCTCTGGTACGACGTGCGGCTCGTGCCCGAACTCTCGGTGCCTGACCAGCCCCTGGCCGCTGGCGATGCCGCCTGCATCGTGGTGCAGGGCGGAGCCGTGCAATGGACAGGGCCCGACTCCTCCCTGCCAGCCGCATATTCCGGCCTGCCGCGCCACGATGGCCGCGGTGCCCTGGTCACCCCCGGCCTGGTGGACTGCCACACGCACCTGGTCTATGGCGGGCAACGCGCCAACGAATTTGCGATGCGGCTCGCAGGCGCCACGTATGAAGAGGTGGCCAAGGCGGGCGGGGGCATTGTGTCGTCGGTGCGCGCAACGCGCGAGGCCAGTGAAGACGAACTCTTCGCGCTGGCCGTGCCGCGCCTGCAGGCCCTGCTGGACGAGGGCGTGTGCGCCATCGAGATCAAGTCAGGTTACGGCCTGGCGCTGGAACATGAGCGCAAGCAGCTGCGCGTGGCCCGCCGCCTGGGCGAGGCCTTTGGCATGGCGGTGCGCACCACCTTCCTCGGCGCGCATGCGCTGCCGCCCGAATACGCTGGGCGCAGCCAGGACTACACCGACCTTGTCTGCAACGAGATGCTGCCTGCGCTGGCGGCCGAAGGCCTGGTCGATGCGGTGGATGTGTTCTGCGAACGCATTGCCTTCACGCTGGCGGAGACTGAGCAGGTGTTCCAGGCTGCACAAAAGCTGGGCATCCCCGTCAAACTGCATGCGGAGCAGCTGTCCGACATGGGTGGATCGGCGCTGGCCGCGCGCTATGGCGCGCTGTCGTGCGACCACATCGAGCACCTGTCGGCCGACGGCATCGCTGCGATGAAGGCTTCAGGCACCGTGGCCGTGCTGCTGCCCGGCGCCTACTACACGTTGCGTGACACGCACCTGCCCCCCATTGCGCAGCTGCGCGAGGCCGGTGTGCCCATGGCGGTATCCACCGACCACAACCCCGGCACCTCGCCCGCACTCAGCCTGCTGCTCATGGCCAACATGGCCTGCACGCTGTTCCGCCTGACGGTGCCCGAGGCGCTGGCAGGCATTACCACCCACGCTGCGCGCGCGCTGGGCCTGCAAAGCACCCACGGCCTCCTCGCATCCGGCAGGCCCGCCAACTTTGTGCTGTGGCCGGTGGGCGAGGCGGCCGAACTGGCCTACTGGCTGGGCCAAAAGCCTGCCTGCACCATCGTGCGGCAAGGGCGCATTCACGGAGTCATGCCATGACGCAACAGCTGTTCGCCACAGATGCTTTGCTGCCCACGGGCTGGGCGCGCAATGTGCTGATCACCTGGGATGGGGCAGGGTGCATCACTGGCGTCACGCCCAACGCCCAGCCAAATGGTGCCGCCATGGCCCCGGGCCCCGTGCTGCCCGGCATGCCCAACCTGCACTCGCACGCCTTCCAGCGCGCGTTTGCGGGCCTGACCGAGTACCGGGGGGAAAGCCAGGACAGCTTCTGGAGCTGGCGCAACCTGATGTACCGCTTTGCGGCGCGCATCACGCCCGAATCGCTGGAGGCCATTGCCACCTGGCTGTACGTGGAGATGCTGGAGGCGGGCTACACCAGCGTGTGCGAGTTCCACTACGTGCACCATGACCAGGATGGCACGCCATATGCCGATGACGCCACGCTGTCGCTCGCACTGCTGCGTGCAGCGCAACGTGCGGGCATTGGCATCACGCTGCTGCCGGTGCTGTACCAGACGAGCGGCTTTGGCGCCAAGCCACCGCGTGCGGACCAGGCACGCTTCATTCGCAGCACCGACAACGTGCTCTCATTATTGGAGCGCCTTGCGCCCGCTGCTCAAGCGCAAGGGGCCGTTTTGGGCCTCGCACCGCACTCATTGCGCGCGGTGCCGCCCGGCAGCCTGGCGGCTGCCGTGCAGGGCCTCACGGCGCTCAACGCGCAGGCGCCCATCCACATCCACATTGCCGAGCAGACGCAGGAGGTTCAGGATTGTGTGGCCTGGAGCGGCCAGCGCCCGGTGCAGTGGCTGCTGGAGCACGCACCCGTGGACGAGCGCTGGTGCCTGGTGCACGCCACGCACATGACCCCGCAGGAGTACCAGGACGCAGCGCGCACGGGCGCCGTGGCGGGCATCTGCCCCACTACCGAGGCCAACCTGGGTGACGGCATCTTCGACATGCCGCTGTGGCTGCAGCACGGCGGGCGCTGGGGTGTGGGCTCGGACAGCCATGCCTGCGTGAATGCGGCAGAGGAATTGCTGATGCTCGAGTACGGCCAGCGCCTGTCGCTGCGCCAGCGCAATGTGCTGGCCGCCGCAGCGCAACCCGAGGTGGCCACCGCCATGACCTTGCAGGCCGTGCAGGGCGGGGCGCAGGCCGCAGGCCGCGCCATGGGTGGGCTGGGCAGGGCCTGGGTGGTCGGGCCAGCAGGCCGACCTGGTGGCGCTGGATGCGCGGCACGTGGCGCTGCGCGATTTGCCTGCGCATAGCATGCTGTCGGCCCATGTGTTTGGCAGCCACCGCACCTCGGCCATCGACAGCGTGTGGGTGGCGGGGCAGCGGCGCATCACGGGCGGCCGACACACGCTGCACGATGCGGCGGCCCATGCGTTTGTAGCGGCGCGCTCGGCCACCATTGCATCCGATTGAATTCATATCCGTGAGCTTGTGATGACCGATACCTCTCCACCTCCTTTTGTCTTTTACCCCGGTACCGCGCCGCTGCTGGTGTCCATGCCCCATGCGGGTACCTATGTGCCGCATGCGCTGGCCGCGCGCTTCACCGACGAGGCACGCCAGGTACCTGACACCGACTGGCACATGGAGCGCCTCTATGCGTTTGCCAAGGACATGGGCGCGTCCATCCTCGTGGCCACGTACTCGCGGTATGTGGTCGATCTGAACCGCCCGCCCGATGGGGCCAGCCTCTACCCTGGCCAAAGCGTCACCGGCCTGTGCCCGGTCGATACGTTTGACGACACGCCCATCTATGCCCGGGGCGATGTGCCCGATGATGGCGAGGTGGCCGCGCGCCGCGATGCCGTCTGGGCGCCGTACCACGCGCAACTGCGTGCAGAGCTGGACAGCATCCGTGCGCAGCATGGTGTGGCGGTGCTGTGGGATGCGCACTCCATCCGCTCGGTGCTGCCGCGCTTCTTTGAAGGCAAGCTGCCCGACCTGAACCTGGGCACGGCCAACGGCGAGAGCTGCGACCCGGCGCTGGCGCAGGAACTGCTGGCCATCGCCAAAGAGGCCCGGGGCTACACCGCCGTGCTCAATGGCCGCTTCAAGGGCGGGCACATCACGCGCCAGTATGGGAACCCCGCGCAGAACATACACGCGGTGCAGCTGGAGATGACGCAGTGCAGCTACATGCAGGAGGCCCTGCCGTTTGACTACCTGCCCGAGGTGGCAGCGGGCGTGCAGCCACACCTGCGCCGCATGTTGGAGGCTGCGATGGCCTTTGCGGAAGCGCAATCAGTTTGAAATGGGCACCCCGCGGCGGGAGGGATCGGTGCTAGTATGGCTTGGTCGGTCCGCCATGGACCGCCGTCTGGGCCCGCATCACGCAGAGGCCCGTTGTAGCGGGAGGAGCCGCACCCCATGGACCCCACCGCTTATTACTACATGCCCCTGTTCAAGCCCGGCGCTTTTGTGCAATGGAATCACCAGCGCGAAACCGTGAGCCATGTGGTGGTGCGCCGCAATGCACTGATGGTGTACCTGGTGGGCCACGATTCCCCCGTGCACCCAGACGCACTGCACGTGGCGCCCACAGCCTTTCAGCTCACACGCGCGCCCGACCGGCTTTGAAGGCGGGCAGCCCCGCTGAAGGCGTGAGCTTTAGACGCCAGCGCGCTGCGCCATGGCTTCACCCAGCTGGATGGGGCGCGCGGGCGCCCATTGCGGGTTGAATTGCAGCGGCCCCTGCGGGAACAGCATCACCACGGTGGAGCCGAGCAGGAAGCGGCCCATTTCCTCACCCTTCTGCAGACTCACCTGGCCCTTGGCGTAGTCCCACTGCCGCAGCACGCCGGTGCGTGGCGGGTTCACCTGCCCATGCCACACGGTGGCCATGCTGCCTACGATGGTGGCGCCCACGAGTACCAGCACAAACGGCCCTTGGGCCGATTCAAAGAAGCACACCACGCGCTCATTGCGCGCGAACAGTCCGGGCACGCCGCGTGCCGTGGTGGGGTTCACCGAAAACAGGTCGCCCGGCACATGCACCATGCGCGTGAGCTCGCCTGTGCAAGGCATGTGGATGCGGTGGTAGTCGCGTGGGCTCAGGTACAGCGTGGCGAAATGGCCGTTTTCAAAACGGGCTGCGGCGGCCGCATCGCCACCCACCAGGGCGGTGGTGGAGTAGGTGTGCCCCTTGGCCTGGAAGACCTGGTCCTTGGCAATGGGGCCGAACTGGCTGATGGCGCCGTCCACAGGGCAGATCAGGTCGGCCTGGGCCAGCGGGCGGGCGCCTGGCTTGAGCGCCCGCGTGAAGAAGTCGTTGAACGACGTGTAGCTGGCAATGTCGGGATTCGCCGCTTCGGCCATGTTGACGTTGTAGCGAGCGACAAACCTGCGGATCACCGACGTGGTGAGGCCCCCGAGGCGGGCCGACGCAAACTTGCCCGCCAGGGTGGTCAGTGCCTGCTTGGGCATAAGGTATTGCGGCAGAACTGCCAGGCGATCAGACACGGGCGAACCCCTCGAAGACGAAAGCGGACGATTCTATCGGCGCGCGCAGGGCCGCCGCCGATTCATACACCGAGGTACTGCTCCAGCAGCTGGGGCTCGGCATGCAGCGCGTCTGAGCTGCCCTCAAACACCACCTGGCCCTTGACAAGGATGACATTGCGGTCGGTGATCTGCGTCACATGTTTCCAGTTCTTGTCCACGATCACGCTGCTGATGCCGCTGTCCTTGATGAGGCTGCAGATGCGCCAGATCTCGCGGGCGATCAGCGGGGCCAGGCCCTCGGTCGCTTCGTCGAGGATGAGCACATCCGGGTTGGTCATCAGCGCGCGGCCAATGGTCAGCATCTGTTGCTCGCCCCCGCTGAGCTGCTGGCCACCGTGGCCGAGACGCTCCTTCAGGCGCGGGAAGGTCTCCAGTACACGCTCGTGGGTCCAGTCGCGCTGGCCGCGTGTGCCGGCGCGCGCGGCCATCTGCAGGTTTTCGACCACGCTCAGGTTGCCGAAGATACCCCGGCCCTCGGGCACGTAGGCAATGCCCAGCCGGGCCACTTCGTAGGGCGGCTTGCCCGTCACATCGCGGCCCGCCACGGCCACGCTGCCCGAGCGGGGCTTGACCAGGCCCATCAGCGACTTGAGCAGGGTGCTCTTGCCCATGCCGTTGCGGCCCATGAGGCCGATCGTCTCGCCCTGGCCCACCGTGAAGTCAATGCCGTGCAGGATGTGGCTGCTGCCGTAGAAGGTGTGGATGCCCTTGGCATCGATCCATGGAGTGCTCATCTCAGTGGTCCTCACCCAGGTAGGCAGCCTGCACCATGGCATCGGCGCGCACCTCGGGTGGCGAGCCATGTGCGATTACTTCACCGTTGACCATCACGGTGAGGTGGTCGGCCAGTGCAAACACGGCATCCATGTCGTGCTCTACCAGCATGATGGCGTGGGCGGGCTTGAGGCGCTGAAGCAGCTCGACCATGCGCTCGGCCTCGGCCACGCCCATGCCGGCCAGGGGTTCGTCAAGCAGCAGCACCTGGGGCTCGGTGGCCAGGGTCATTGCGATTTCGAGCTGGCGCTGTTCGCCATGGCTCATGGCCCCGGCGATGGCCATGCGCCGGTTTTTCAAGCCAGAAAGCTCGATAGCGCTTTCCAGGCGTGCGTTGGTAGCTCTGTTTTTTATAGTGTCTGAGCGGGTGTCCTGCCACCAGCGCAACGGGTTCCAGGGCTGTTGTGCATCGCGCGACTGGGCGGCCAGGCGCACGTTTTCGTGCACGGTGAGCGGTAGAAAGATGTTGGTCTTCTGGTAGCTGCGGCCCAAACCCTGGCGCGAGATGCGCTCGGGCGCCCATCCAGTGACTTCGGTAGCACCCAGGTGCACCTGGCCCGACGTGGGCACAAGGTCGCCCGAGAGAAGGTTGGTCAGCGTGGATTTGCCCGCGCCGTTCGGGCCGATCACCGCATGGATCCGGCCGCGCCACAGCTCGACCGACACGCCATTCACGGCGGCGAGACCGCCAAATCGTTTGGTGAGCTGGCGCGCCGAGAGCAATACCTCAGCCATGGCGCTCGTCCTCCGTCGCCTGGGTGGCCCGGCGCTGCCCCAGCATGCCCAGCAAGCCGCGGGGCGCCGCCACCACCACCAGCACAATGAACCCGCCCATCAGCAACTGCCAGTGCTTGGTGATGTCCTTGAATACATGCAACAGGTATTCGAATGCAAAAGCACCGACGATGGCGCCCGCAAAGTTGCCCATGCCGCCCAGGATGACCATCATGATGGCGTGGGCGCTCATGTGAAAGCCCATCAACTCGGGGTTCACGTAGCCTGTCTGGGCACCCCACAGATATCCAGCCAGGCCCGCCAGTGCGCCCGCCACGGTGAACGCGGTGAGCTTGTAGCCGCGGGTGCCAAAGCCCATCGCGCGCATACGGTGCTCATTGATGCGGATGCCCGCCAGCGCACGGCCCAGCGGGCTCCACAACAGGCGCCGCAGCAGCACATAGACCAGCACGACCAGCGCCAGGGTGAAGTAGTAAAACGTCTTGCGACCTTCCAGGTCGAACGGCAGCCAGCCCAGGATGGACGCATCAGGCCGGAAGTTGATGTACAGCCCGTCTGATCCCCCCAGCACCTTGTTGTCGAAGAACAGGTAGAAGACCATCTGCGCGAACGCCATGGTGACCATGATGAAGTAGATGCCATGGGTGCGCACCACAAAGAACCCGATCACCAGCGCCACGAGGCCGGACACAGCCACTGCGAGCGGCAGCGACCACCACAGGCTGACCGGCATGTCCGCAGGGGTAAGAAAGGCGAGGGCGTAGCCCGCCACGCCAAAGTAGGCGGCGTGACCGAGCGACACCAGGCCAGTCACACCCTGGAGCAGATCCAGGCTCATGGCAAAAATGGCCATGATCATCATGCGCGTGACCATCTGAACGTAGAAGTCGGTGCCGACCACAGGGAACAACAGCAGCGCAGCCAGGCCGAGCCCCAGGGCGAACTGCACGCTGCGCGGCAGCGCTTCAATATTGGCGCGGGGCGTGCTCATGCGGGTGAACCTGGTCGAGAAACGGGTAACGTTTGCGTAACAAAAAGCGGGGGGTGTGCTGTCATTGTTTGAAAAGGCCTTCGGGTTTCCACAGCAGCACGGCGGCCATCAGCATGTAGACCAGCATCCCGGCCATGGAGGGGAGCAGTACCTTGCCGAAGGTATCGACCAGCCCCACAAGCAGGGCGGAGATCAGCGCGCCCCGCACCGATCCGATGCCGCCGATGACCACCACCACGAAACACATGATGAGCACCGACGAACCCATGTTCGGGTAGACGCTGGAGACGGGTGCGGCCACCATGCCCGCCACCGCTGCCAGGCCCACACCGAGCGCGAAAACGATGGCGTGGATGAGCTTGATGTTCACCCCCAGTGATTCGGCCATGTCGCGGTTGAAAGCTCCAGCGCGAATCTTCATGCCCAGGCGGGTTCTGGAGATCAGCAGATACAAACCAATCGCCAGTGCAATGCAGACGCCCGAGATGAACAGGCGGTATATCGGGTACGAGAGGGTGTCGGTGAGTGGTATGGACCAGTCCAGCACTGCCGGGATGGCGACACCGTGCACGTCATCACCCCACAAGATGGACCGCAGCTCCTCAAAGATGTAGATGAGGCCGAAAGTCAGCAGCACCTGATCGAGGTGGTCGCGGTGATAGAAATGCCGAATCAGCAGCCATTCGAGCGCGAGACCGAACACCACGGCCAGAGCCGCGCCACCCACAATTGCCAGCGTGAGGCTGCCAAAGTAGCCCGAGAGTGAATACGCAAGGTAGGCACCCAGCATGTAAAAGCTTCCGTGTGCCAGGTTCACCACGCCCATGATGCCGAATATGAGCGTGAGCCCGGCGGCCAGCATGAACAGCAGCAACCCGTACTGCACGCTGTTGAGCAGCTGGATCAGAAAGGTAGCGAAATCCATGGTGGGCAAACAGACTGGAGATCAGGTGGCGCGGCGTGTGGCCAGCAAAAGGGTGCCCATCAGTGTGAACAGGCCGCCCGAGATGCGGTTGAACCAGCGCATGCGTGCGCCAGAACGCAAAACGGGTGCCAGCCTTGCTACACCCAGTGCACAAAGCGTGAGCACTGTGCATTCAAAAGCTGCAAAGGTGCTTGCCAGCACGGCAAACTGCGGCGCAAAGGCGGCGGTCGGGTCCAGAAACTGGGGGAAAAACGCCGTGAAGAACAGCAGGGCCTTGGGGTTGCTGCCGCCCACGATCAGACCCTGGATGTAGAGCTTGCGCGCGGGCACAACGGCCTTGGCCTGTGTGCCGCTGGCGGGCATCTTGTCAAACACCGTGGTCGGGCCGCGAAACGTCTTGATGCCAAGCCAGATCAGATATGCCGCGCCCGCAGCCTTGAGCACCCAGAAGGCAGTCTCCGATGCCGCCAGCAATGCGCCCAGGCCCAGGGCCGAAAGCAGCATGGTGCCCAGCACTGCCGTCACGCTGCCTGCAGCAGCGGCGAGGGCCTTGCGCGGGCCGTACTGCAGAGAATTGGTCATGCACATGAGCATCGTCGGGCCGGGCGAAAGAACCAGCAGGGCCACTGCGGCGAAGTAGAGCAGGTAGGTACTGAGCGACATAGGATCGGGTGGAAGGCAGGTGGCCGCAAGGTCCGGGCGCACAGCAGACAGTCCTGCCCTGGCGGCAGTCCATCAATGCATTGTGTCAAAGCTGGGGGCGAGCCGGACCCGAGGTCCAGCACGCGCCGTGTCCCGGGCCGTGGGTGAGCGCCTCAGCCCATGCGGCAGCCGGCACCGCTGTCGGCCAGGGCCTTGGCGGCAATGCCGATCACCTTGTTTTCCTTGTTTTCGACGCGGCGCAGGTAGATGTCCTGCACCGGGTTGTGTGCCTTGCTCATCGTCCACTTGCCGCGCGGGCTGTCGATGGTGGCGCTCTCCATGGCCTTGATGATGGCTGGCTTGGCAGACAGGTCGCCCTTGACGGCGTTGGCACCCTGCACCAGCAGCAGACCGGTGTCATAGCCTTGCACGGCGTACACATCGGGCTGGCTGCGGAAGGCCTTGGCGTATTCCAGGCGGAACTGCTTGTTGCGCGGGGTGTCCAGCGAGTCGCTGTAGTGCATCGTGGTGATGATGCCTTCGGCCGCCGGGCCTGCAGCCTCCAGCACCCCTTCGGTCAGAAAGCCCGATCCATACAGCGGAATCTTGTCCTTGAGCCCGGCAGCTGCATAGTCACGAATGAACTTGGCCGCACCACCCCCGGCGAAGAAGCACGCAACCGCATCGGGCTTGAGTGCGGCTATCTCGGTGAGCAGCGCCTGGAACTCCACATTGGGGAACGGCAATCCGAGCTCTTTGACGATCGTACCGCCTGCCTTGGTATAGCTGTCCTTGAAGCCCTCGAAAGCTTCGTCGCCCGCAGCGTACTTCCAGGTGATCCAGACGGCCTTCTTGTGGCCCCTTTCCACCATGGCCTTGCCCAGGGCCAGCGTGGGCTGGGAATTGCTGAACGACGTACGGAATACGTTGGGTGCACACAGGGCACGGGTGGCTGCGTGAACGCCCGCATTGGGGATCAGGTTGAGCACGCCGGTGTCGCGCGCCACTTTCTGGATGCCCATCTGCACGCCGGAATGAACGGTGCCTATCAGCACGTCGACCTTGTCACGCTGGACCAGCTTGCTGGCGTTCTCGACGCCTTTGCTGGGTTCGGATTCATCGTCCACCTTGAACCATTCAATATCACGCCCACCGAGCTTGCCGCCTTGCTGGTCGATGGCAAGCCGGACACCGTTCTCGATCGCCACCCCCAACTGGGCAAAGGTGCCTGTGTAGGGCAGCATGAATCCCACACGCACTTTGCCACTCTGAGCGCGCACGATGGAGGGCAGCAGCAGCCCTGTGGATGCTGCGCCGACAAGGGTGGCGCTGCGGCTGAGAACGAGGCGGCGGGTGGTCATGGATCTGTCTCCTTTGTTTAGGCTTAAAGTAATTTACTCCAAGCAATCTGTGGTGAATACCTATGGGTTACCCGTACCGGCGGACCCGTCTTCACAAGGTTCAACGGTGCCTGGCGGCCTATCTGGTGCGTCGCTTCGAGCAGTGCCTCATCTGTTCATTGAGCACCCCGCGCAAAGGGTGGCCTTGCGTGTCTCGACCTGCTCCGTGTCTATGAATTCAACTGCATTTCTAGTGGTGATATGCAATATAAGTCATAAAAATCCATTGAACCTCGTTTCCACTCCGGGTCGAGGCTTGCAAAAAATTGGAATCGCCCGCAGCGGGTTGCAGATGGTTGTCTGCGTCATCAGGGCGAGACGTGGGAGTGCGGACAGGCATCGGCGACACTTGCGGTTGCGAAAGCTCGTTAAGTTATTCACCGGGGACGTCGCCTGTCCCCAGACTGTCTATCCCAGGACGTCAGCGCTATTTCTATCTTGTCTTCATGTCCGGTTTTCAACCCTCCACATCATCCCCACCCCAGCCTCCAGTGCGTATGCGCCTAGTCAGATGGTTGGGGCATTTCTGGCCTGCTCCCCTTGGCATTGACGGCCGTGAAAGGCTACGTTTCATCGCTGGCGCGGTCTTCGGCGTTCTTTTGACGGCTGTGCTCAGCCGGTGGTGGGCGGGTGCTGCGGGGTCAGGTCCGTGGATGGTGGCATCCCTCGGAGCCAGCGCGGTGCTGGTTTTCGGGATGCCTTCCAGCCCGCTGGCGCAGCCGTGGCCGGTGCTGGGAGGGAGCACCTTGTCAGCGCTGGTTGGAGCCATCTGCTCGTCTGCGATTCCCGATATGGCGCTCGCAGGTGCCGTGGCGGTCGGACTTTCGGTTGCCCTGATGGTGCCCTTGCGCTGCCTGCATCCGCCGGGCGGGGCCATGGCGCTGTATGTGGTGTTGACCGCGGGGGATGGATGGCACCTGGCGGCGTTTCCCATCCTGTTCAACGTTGTGGTGCTGGTGGGTACGGCCGTGGTGTACAACAGCCTCACTGGACGCAGATATCCGCACCCCCAGCGCGTTGAAGCGGACGGCGATGTGGCGAATGGGGCTTTTACAGCCTCGGATGTGGATGCAGCGCTGGCCCACTACAACCAGGTGCTGGACGTCAGTCGCGCTGACCTCGAGGGCCTTTTGCATCTTGCAGGGCGTGCCGCGTTCCAGCGAACCTTGGGTGAGGTGCGTTGCGCTGACATCATGTCGCGGCCGCCGTTTGCGGTGGAGGCCGGTGTTTCATTGAAACAAGCCTGGGAATTGATGCGGTCCAAGCAAATCAAGGCGCTGCCCGTAGTGGACGGGCAGAATCAGGTGATCGGCATCGTGACGGTCGCGGATTTCATGCGGCTGGCGAATCTGGACACGCACGAAGGTCTGGGGCAGCGCTTGCGGTCGCTGGTGATGGGACGGGGAAGCCAGCCCAAAGACGTGGGCGAAATCATGACCCATCCGGTTCAGGTGGCACGCACGTCGCAGCACGCCATGGATCTGGTCCCCTTGTTCTCCCAGGGCGGACATCACCATATCCCGATCGTGGATTCGCAAGAGCGCCTCGCAGGTGTCATCACACAGACGGATCTCGTGCGTACCCTTGCCTCGGCGGTCCGGGGTCGTGATTGACGCCCTTCGCAACGCCAGAGAGGGCGGGTAACGGTGGTTTGAACCAAGGCCATAGGCAACGCGCAGTACATCGCGGTACAATTGAAAGGCTTTGCACAGCGCCCATGCTGTCCATTGAAGCCGTCTCCCCGGCCCTCTGCCTGATCTGCGCCCCGGGTGCAGCGACTCCCACCGCCCCGCAATGCACCGCGTGTCGACCATCGACCGCGTCGTAGGTGCCGTGGTGGGTGCATCCAGCGTTCAGGCGCCGATCACAGAATATTTGTTGGAAGAGATTCAGAACATGGCTAAAGAAGAACTTATTGAAATGCAAGGCTCCGTGACGGAAGTCTTGCCTGACTCGCGCTTTCGCGTCACGCTGGACAATGGTCACCAGCTCATTGCCTATACGGGCGGCAAGATGCGCAAGCACCACATTCGTATTTTGGCGGGTGACAAGGTTTCGCTGGAGATGTCTCCGTACGACCTTTCCAAAGGGCGCATCACATTCCGCCACCTCGCTGGCCGCGGCCCTGGCCCTTCCAGCAGCAACCGTTGAATTTTTTGCTGGCAGTGGTTCCCTTTTAAAAAAATCACAAAAAGCATTTGTGAACTTCAAAATGAGGGTGATTGCCGGGTTACAATACTAGCTGTCGGAGCGTAGCGCAGCCTGGTAGCGCATCTGCTTTGGGAGCAGAGGGTCGCGAGTTCGAATCCCGCCGCTCCGACCAATGTCTGAAGGCCTTGCAGCACACGCTGCAAGGCCTTTTTTCTTTGGCACCCCAACCACTCTGTATCGAGTTCATCGGTTTGGCCTTTGGTGCCAGCCAGGACCGTGTAAATGCGTACCATCGGCTCCTCTGGCGGGTACTGGCCCGCGCCCAGCTTTTGACGGTATTGCCATGCACCGTGCGCCTTCCTTGTTGACCGACCCATTTGCCACGTCACAGCGCTCACCGCGCTACGAGGGCGTGGATGCCCTGCGCGGGCTGGCCATGGTGTGGATGACGATTTTCCACTTCTGCTTTGACCTGAGCCACCTGGGGTTCTGGCCCCAGAATTTTCGCGCCGATCCGTTCTGGACGTCCCAGCGGACGGTGATCGTGAGCCTGTTCCTGTTCTGTGCCGGGCTGGGGCAGGCGATCGCGCTGCACCAGGGGCAGGGGTGGCTTCGTTTTGGTCGGCGGTGGTTGCAGATCGCTGGCTGCGCATTGCTGGTGTCTGCGGGCTCTTTCGTGATGTTTCCTCAGAGCTTCATCCATTTTGGGGTGCTGCATGGCATGGCGGTGATGCTGCTTGTCGCACGGTGCACGGCAGGCTGGGGGCGCTGGTTGTGGCTGGCGGGGCTGGTTGCGCTGGCGCTGCCGTCTGTCGCGCACCTGTTGCTCTCGGGGCCCTCGGTCGAGGCTGCACCCTGGTTCAATGGGCGCGCTTTCAACTGGTTGGGTCTGGTGTCTCGCAAGCCTTTCACAGAGGACTATGTTCCCGTGTTTCCATGGCTGGGCGTGCTGTGGTGGGGGCTGGCGTCTGGCCAGTGGGCCATGGCCAGGGGCAGGCAGCATTGGCTTCCATGGAAGCTGCCGGGTGGCCTGCGGCCGCTCGCGACGCTGGGACAATGGAGTTTGAGCTACTACATGTTGCACCAGCCGGTCATGATCGGGGTGCTGATGGTGGTGGCCTGGATGTCCAGGGGCGTGCAGGGGTAGGTTGGGACCAACCGTGGCTCGCCGGCGCTGTCTGGCGCGCCCACAAAAAAAACGCG